>NZ_JBIWAS010000002.1:726162-1271896 GCF_044760185.1 Streptomyces sp. NPDC098101
CATGGGCACCTACTTCGACGGCGGCACCCACTGGTCGACCGGTTGGGGCCGCTTCGTCACCGGTACCGACATGGGTCGCCTGTACTTCGCGGACATCACTGGTGACGGCAAGGCCGATCTGATCGTCCACGGTACGGACGGCAACGTGGCGGTGCGCAAGAACATGGGCACCTACTTCGACGGCGGCACCCACTGGTCGACCGGTTGGGGCCGCTTCGTCACCGGTACCGACATGGGTCGCCTGTACTTCGCGGACATGACCGGTGACGGCAAGGCCGATCTGATCGTCCACGGTACGGACGGCAACGTGGCGGTGCGCAAGAACATGGGCACCTACTTCGACGGCGGGACGCAGTGGAGCACCGGCTGGGGCCGCTTCGTCACCGGCGCCGACATGGGCCGTCTCCGCTTCGGAGACACCACCGGCGACGGCAAGGCCGACCTGTACGTCCACGTGATCGGCAACGGTGAGGTCTCGGTGCGCAAGAACATGGGCACCTACTTCGACGGCGGCACCCTGATGATCACCCTCTGACGAGGTTCCTTCTCCCCTTGGCTCCGGCGGCGTCAGCCGGAGCCAAGGACCCCGGAAGGCACCTGGCAGGTCACGCCCCCGCCAGCACCGCCCGCAACCCCCGTACCCCCGCCTTCCACTCCTCCCCGTCCGACTCCTCCCACAGCTCCAGCAGCTCGGACGGCTCGGTGAGGACGCGGTCCAGGGCCGCCACGGCCTCCGGGCGGAGCTCGGCCGGGAGGACGGGCAGCGGCTCCTTCGGGCCGTACGAGGTGGTGACCGGCTCGCCGCCGGGGCACTGGGCCGCGAGCAGGGCCGCCGAGGCGATCGCCTCCACCGCCAGGTCCGCGTCCAGGTACTCACCGCCGGTGCCGGTCACCTCGCGGAAGGTCCCGCGCAGCACCTCCGCCTTCTTCTCCGCCGGGGCTCCGTCCACCCGGTAGGAGAAGTCGGCGGCGGTGTCGTTGTCGAAGGGGCCGATGTCCCAGGTGCCCATGGCGTGCTCGCTCTCTGCCGTCGTCCGTGTCTCCGAGTTCCCGGTGATCGTGGCAGGCGGCACTGACAACGGGCGGTCCGTTCAGTCCTCGACGCCCAGGTCGGCGCGCATCGCCTTCTTCAACGCCCCCACGTAGGGCCAGACGTCCTGGTGGAGTTCGGCCTCCATCGTCCCCAGTTCGGCCGCGTGGGCGGCGGGATCGGCCGCGTACCTCCTGAGCTTTCCGTAGGCCGCGTTCAAACGCGTCTTGGCCGCGCTGGAGGAGCGCGAGACGACGTCGGGGACGATCATCTGGGACTCCGCGTAGCTCTCCCGGTAGGCCACCCTGGCCGCCTCCAGGTTCTCCAGGGACGCGGCGACGTCCTCGCCGCGCGCCAGCGCGTGGAGGTGGTTGGTCATCTCCGTCAGGTACTGGCGCGCGGCGGTGTTCAGCGTGATGTAGCAGGCGCGCCGGCGCTCCAGGCTCTCGCGCTGCCCCTGCAGGGCCCGCTCCGCCCGGAGCAGTTCCTCGGCGTGGTCGCGCTCCTCGCGCCGCTGGTCGGCGGCGGCCCGCAGCTCCATGCGCTTCATGCGGTCCGCGCGGACCTGTGTCAGGAGCGCGGCCCCCAGCGTTCCCGCCACGCCGACCACCGCGATCAAGAGTGCCGACCAGCTCGCGCCCATGTTCCCTCCCGTGTACGGCCCGATCCCCGCGACGATGCTGCCACACGGGGGCCGGGTGCCCGAGACGTATGCACAGAGGCGTATGTACGGGGCCGAGGCCGTCTGCGACCATGACCGTCATGCCGCAGACCGACGCCGTCACCAGCACGTCCTCCGCCCCTCCCGTCCCCGCGCCCCGGGCCTGGGCGGTCGTTCTGGTCGCCTGCGCGGGGCAGTTCCTCGTGGTGCTCGACGTGTCCGTGGTGAACGTGGCGCTGCCGTCGCTGCGGGCCGACCTCGGGCTCTCGGCGCTCGGTCTGCAGTGGGTCCTCAACGCGTACTCGATCGCCTTCGCCGGGTTCATGCTGCTCGGCGGGCGGGCCGCCGACCTCTACGGGCGCAAGGCGATGTTCCTGCTCGGGCTCGTGGTCTTCACCGTCGGCTCCGTCGCGGGCGGGCTCGCGCAGGAGGGCTGGCAGCTCGTCGCCGGGCGCGCCGTGCAGGGGCTCGGCGCGGCCGTCCTGTCGCCCGCCACCCTGACCCTGGTCACCGGCGCGGTCGCCCCCGGGCCCGCCCGGAGCCGGGCCATCGGCACCTGGACGGCGGTCGGCGCGGCCGGCGGCGCGGCGGGCGGCTTCGTCGGCGGGCTCCTCGTCGACCTGCTGTCCTGGCGCTGGGTCCTCCTCATCAACGTCCCCATCGGCGTCCTCGTCCTCGCCGGAGCGCTCCTGTGGCTCCGCGAGAGCCGCCCCGGCACCGGCAACCGCCTCGACCTGCCGGGCGCGATCCTCGTCACCGGCGGGCTCGCCACCCTCGCGTACGGCATCGTCCAGACCGAGGAGGCGGGCTGGGGCGACCCGAAGACCCTCCTGACGCTCCTCGGCGCGCTCGTCCTGCTCGCCGCGTTCGTCGCGGTCGAGGCCCGCACGGCGGCCCCGCTGATGCCGCTGAAGATCTTCCGCACCCGGACCGTGTCGGCGGCCAACACCGCGATCCTGCTGTTCGGTTCGAGCTCCTTCGGCATGTGGTTCTTCATGACGGTGTACGCGCAGAACGTCCTCGGCTACACCCCGCTCCAAGCCGGCCTCGCGCTCGTCCCCAGCTCCCTCGCCGTCGTCCTGGGCTCCAAGCTCGCGCCCCGCCTGATGCCCGCCCTCGGCGCCCGCACCCTCGCCGTCGTCGGCGCCCTCGTCGCCGCCTCCGGCTTCGCCTGGCAGTCCACGATGGGCGTCGACGGCACCTTCCTGACGACGATCCTGGGCCCCGGCATCCTCATGATGGGCGGCATCGGCCTGGCCACCACCCCGCTGGCCACCCTCGCCACCTCCAGCGCCGCCCCCGGCGAGGCCGGTCTCGTCTCGGGCCTCGTCAACACCTCCCGCACGATGGGCGGCGCCCTCGGCCTCGCGACCCTCTCCACCGTCGCCGCCGCCGTCACGGGCCCGCTCCACGGCACCCCCGACCCGGCGGCCCTCACCTCCGGCTACGCGGCCGCCTTCCGCGTCTCGGCGTCGATCCTGCTCGGCGCGACCCTCCTGATGCTGCTGTGGCTGCCGAGGTCCGGGCGCCGGGACGCCGAGCACCCCTAGGGGGGGCGGCTTTCGTGGATCAGGCGCGGTCCGCCGGGCGCCGGGCGGGTGACGACGCCGGCCAGGCGACGTCGTCGATCGCGAGCCACGGCGCGGCGGCCACCGCCGAGGGCGTGAGGCCGGTGAACTCCCGTACCTCGCGGTGCAGGTGGGACTGGTCGGCGTACCCGCTCGCGGCGGCCACGTCGGCGGCGGCGTGCCCCGCCGCGAGGAGACGGGCGGCGCGGTCGAACCGCACCAGCCGGGCGGCCCGCTTGGGCGTCACCCCGAGCTGGGCGCCGAAGCGGGCCGACAGGCGCTTGCGGCTCCAGCCGACCTCGTCCGCGAGGCCGTCGACCCGCACCCGCCCCCGGCGGCCGAACGTCCGCCGCCAGGCGTGGGCGACCTCCGGATCGACCCGGTGACCGGAACCGAGCCTCCGGCCGAGGACGTCCGCCGCCAGCGCGAACCGTTCGTCCCACGACCCGGCGGCGCGCAGCCCCTCCTCGAACCGCCCGGCGTCACGGCCCCAGACGTCGGCGAGGGACACCACCGCCCCGTCCGCTCCGGCCGCCGCCCCGAACACCGAAGCCGCCACGACCGGTTCCAGCCGGATCTGGAGGCACTCGCCGGCCCGCCCGCCCGCCCGGAAGCCGTCGGGGAGGAGCCCGACGACGACACTGCCGCTCCCGCGCCGGTCCCGCGTGCGGTGGACGAGCCCGCCCTCCCCGCTCAGGTCGACGAGCAGGGTGACGGCGGGGTGCGCGACCATCGCGATGTCCACGGGCGCGGAGACGCCCTGGCGGAAACCGGCCATGCCGACCCCCGGCGTCCGGAGCGGGGCGCGCGGGACCACGACGTCCACGCGCGTCCAGTCGAGCGGTGCTTCCGTCGGCCGCATGGGACCAGCCTAGGACCGTACGGGCGGGGTGTCGCCGTCCGGCGCCGTGAAGCCCAGCAGCAGCGCGGCGGTCGCGGCGGGCTCTTCGAGCATGGCCAGGTGCCCGACGCCGGGCAGCGTCTCGACCCGCGCGCCCGGCACCGCCCCGTACCGGTGCGCCGACGACGGCTCCCAGCGGGGGTCGGCGCCGCCGAAGACCACCAGCAGGGGCACCCCGAGGGCGGCGAGGCGCTCGGGCACGCTCCGTTCGGCGATGTAGGCGGTGCCGCACCGCAGGACCGCCCTGGTCGTGCGGTACGTGCCGTGCCGCAGGTCGGCGACCACGGCGTCCGGGATCTCCACCGGGCGGGCGGCCGTCGCGCCGATCCCCCTGCGGATCATCGCGTCCGAACGTATCGCCCACAGGAGCGGGCCGAGGGGCGGGGCCAGCAGGGCCCGGAGGAACAGCGGCTGCGGGAGCAGCGCGTCGGGGGCCGGGCCCGAGCCGATCAGCGCGAGCGACCCCACCAGGTCGGGGCGCCGCTCGGCGAGCGCGGTCGCGACGTAACCGCCGCTGGAGTGCCCGGCCACGGCGACGCCGCGCAGCCCGAGGCCGTCCAGGACCGCCGCCACCCGGGCCGCCTGCGCGGGCACGTCGTACGACGGCACGGGCGGGGACTGGCCGCAGCCTGGCAGGTCGACCCGGATGACGTGGCGGCGGCGGGCGAGCGCGGGGACCACGGGGGCCCACAGGGCGCCCGAGGCCCCCGATCCGTGGATCAGCAGCAGTGGGGGCGCCTGCCGCGATCCGTCCTGGACCACGTGCAGTCCGTGGGCGCGCGGTCCTTGGGTACGCCCCGTGTCGTGTTCACCCGTGAGTTCGCTCATGCGGGCAGGATGCGCGGCCCGCCGCCCGCCGGTCTTGTACGTATGTCCGCGCGGGGCCGACGATCACCGGTCGCGTACGGGTTCCGCGCGGGACCGCCGGTCCTGCACGTGCGCCGCGCGGTTCAGAGCCAGCCCTGCTGCCGGGCCGCCCTCACCGCCTCCATGCGGTTGCGGGTGCCCGTCTTGCCGATCGCGGACGACAGGTAGTTGCGGACCGTGGACTCCGAGAGGTGCAGGGCGGCCGCGATGTCCGCGACCGTCGCGCCGTCCACCGAGGCCGCGAGCGCGTCCCGTTCGCGGGCCGTCAGGGGGTTCGGGCCCGCGCCGAGGGCCGCCGCCGCGAGCGCCGGGTCGACGACCGTCTCGCCCCGCAGGGCCTTGCGGACCGCCTCGGCCAGCTCCTCCACCGGCCCGTCCTTCACCAGGAACCCGGCCGCCCCCGCCTCCATCGCCCGCCGCAGATAGCCCGGCCGGCCGAACGTCGTCAGGATGAGCACCCGGCAGTCCGGCACCTCGTCCCGCAGGTCCGCCGCCGCGTCCAGGCCCGAACGCCCCGGCAGCTCGATGTCGAGCAGCGCCACGTCCGGCCGCGCCACGAGCGCCGCGTCCACGATCTCGTCCCCGCGCCCGACCTGCGCGACCACCTCGATGTCCGGCTCCATGCCGAGCAGCAGGGCCAGCGCCCCACGCATCATCCCCTGGTCCTCGGCGAGCAGGACTCTCACGGACTTTCCCGGGCGGTGGTCCCTCGGCATCTCGGTCACGGGCACCAGGGTAGGCCGCGCGGAGGCCGGGTTATGGTGGGCGCGCCCCGGGGGGACGGGGCCGGAAACCGTGGAACGCATACGTATGGGGTGGGGAAATGCCGAAGCACCGGCTGTCCAGAAAAGGCCGCTACATCGCCCTGGCGGCGACCGGCGTCACCGTCGTCGCCGGTGCCGGAATCGCGGCCCAGACCTCGATGGCCGCCCCCGCGTGGCCCGCGCAGAAGACCTACACCGGCCGGGCGTTCGACGCCTGCACCGCCCCCTCGCTCGCCGCGATGACGGCCTGGAAGAAGGACGCCTACTACGGCGGCGTCGCCGTCTACATCGGCGGCAAGAACCGCGGCTGCGCCCAGCCCAACCTCACCAAGCCCTGGGTGAAGTCGGTCGACAAGCTCGGCTGGCGGGTCATCCCCCTGTACGTCGGCGCCCAGCCGCCCTGCCAGAAGAGCCTGAACAAGGAGCGGTTCACCGCGGCCAACGCCGCCTCGGTCGGGGCCGCCAACGCCAACGACGCGGTCGCCAAGGCAGCGGCTCTCGGCATGAAGCCCGGCAGCCCGATCTACCTCAACATGGAGTCGTACGACATCGCCGACAAGGCGTGCAACGACGCCACCCTCACCTACGTGCGCTCCTTCACCAAGACCCTGCGCGCCAAGACCTACCGCGCCGGGCTCTACGGCTTCAGCAGCTCCAGCGCCAAGGCGATCGCCACCGCCAAGGACCGCACGGACCTGCCGGGCAACCTCTGGTACGCCCTGTGGAACGGCCAGGAGACCACCACCAAGGACTGGCCCTGGGACCCGAAGCTGTACACGAACCACAGCCGCGGCCACCAGTACAAGGCCAACAGCAAGGAGACCCGCGGCGGTCACACCATCAACGTCGACCGCAACGCCTGGGACGCCCCCGTCGCCATCGTCGGCTGACCGGTTCGCCCGACGGTCCGGACCCGGCTGACCGGTCTGCCCGAGAGCCCGGCCCCGGCCGTCCGGTTCGTCAGCAGCGGTCGGTCCGTACGTCCCCGGCGTCCGGACCCGGCGCGGCGGGTTCCACGGGAAGTTCCGCGACGACCCGGAACCCGCCGCCCGGGACCGGCCCCGCCTCCAGGGTGCCGCCCGCCGCCGCCAGCCGCTCGCGCAGGCCGCGCAGTCCGCTGCCGGGGCCGTCCGCGACCGGCGCGGCGGCCCCCGGACCGTGCCCGGCGCCCGGCCCGCCGCCCCGTCCGTCGTCGGTGACCGTCAGACGGGCCCGGCCGTCCGTACCGGATATCTCCACGACGCAGCGGGACGCCCCGCTGTGCCGCACCGCGTTCGTCACGGACTCCCGCACCACCCAGCCGAACAGCGCCTCCGCCGCCGGTTCCAGGAGCGGGCCCGAGCGGCGCACGACCGGCTCGACGCCCGCCGAGGAGAGCGCGTCGCGCGCCCGGTCCAGCTCGGCCGCCAGACTGCCCTCCCGGTAGCCGGTCACCGCCTCCCGGATCTCGGTCAGCGCCTGCCGGCCCACCGACTCGATGTCCGCGACCTGCGCCAGGGCCGCGTCCAGGTCGTGCGGGGCGAGCCGCCGGGCGGCCTCCGACTTCACCACGACCACCGAGAGCGTGTGGCCCAGGAGGTCGTGGAGGTCGCGCGAGAAGCGCAGCCGCTCCTTCTCCACCGCCGTCCGCGCCAACTCCTCCCGGGTCTCCCGCAACTCCCGGACCGTGTCGTTCAGGGCGAGGATCGCCGCCGTCACCATCACCGAGACGAACGTCCCGTACACCACCCCGAACGAGTCCCAGCCGTCCCGCCAGAACGTCACCGCCCCCGCCCCGGCGACCAGCGGGAAGGTGACGCGGAACAGCATCCTTCCGCGCCGCACCACCGCCCCGACCGCCAGGCCCAGGAGCGGGAAGAGCAGCAGCCACTCCCGGCCGTAGCCGATCGCGAGCCCGAAGGTGAGCGCCGCGAGCCCGCCGAGGAGCCACCGGGTCAGCGGCGTCTCCCGGGCGCGCGGGGCGAAGGCGCGCAGGACGACCGCGATGTACAGGGTGTTGAAGACGAGCAGGCCCAGGCCGCCGATCCACGGGTTCGGGGCCTCGCCCCCGAGCAGGTGCGAGAGCGCGCCCAGGCCCATGAGCAGCCAGGGGAGCAGACTGAGCCCGCTCGGCCCCCGCTCGCGCATCCTCTCCCTCCGCCGCCGCCAGAACTCCATGACCGTCCCGTGTCCTCTCGTGCCTCCGCGTCCGTCACGCGGTCCGTGCCGAACGACGGTACGAGACCGCCGCGTACGCGCCGAACAGCGCCGCCCATCCGGCGAGCACCACCAGGGCCACCGCCCCCGGGGCCCGCCCGTCCGTCACGGCCACGCCCAGCTCCGCGAAGCGGTTCGTCGGGGTGTACCCGGAGAGCGTCCTCAGCCAGTCGGGGAAGAGGGCGACCGGGAACCACAGGCCGCCCGCGACCGCGAGCCCCAGGTTGCAGGCGACGTTGACGGCGCCGGTGGTCTGGGCCGTGAGCCGGTAGCCGTTCCCTATGCCGAGCAGGGTGAAGGGGAGCGAGCCGAGCCACAGCGTGACGGCGACGGCCGCCCACTGCCAGGCCGCCATCCGCACCCCGTTGGCCAGGCCGCCCGCGAGCAGCACCCCCGCGATGGCGGGCAGGACGACCACCGAGCCGGTCAGGGCCCGGCCCGTCACCACCTGCCGGGGCGTCATCGGGGTGATCCTCAACTGCCGCAGCCAGCCGGTGGACTTGTCCTCGGCGACCCCGGTCCCGAGCGAGAGCGCGGCGCCCAGCGCCCCGTACGCCGCCATGCCGACCATCGCGGCCGTCCGGTACGCGCTGTCGTTCGCGCCGCCGAGGTTGGTGAAGAGGAGGTACATCATCACCGGGATGCCGATCGTCGAGATCGCGAATCCGGTGTCGCGCAGGGTGCGGCGCACTTCGAGGCGTACGTACGCGGTGATCATCGGGTCGTCTCCAGGGGTGCGGTCGCGGGCCCGGCGGCCGTGAGCGGCTTGCGGGTGAGGGCGAGGAAGGTGTCGTTCAGGGAGGCCTGGGCGACCTCCAGGCCCCGGATCGCGTCCCGCTCCGCCAGGGCCCGGACCGTCGCGTCCGAGTCGGTGGTGCGGAGCCGGACGCGGTCGCCCCGTATCTCGTACGAGGTCACGCCGGGCAGCGAGTCGAGCGGGCCCGCCGGGCCGCCGCCCAGGTCGAAGGAGACCAGGCTGCCGCCGGCCGCCCGCTTGAGCTGCGCGCTCGTGCCGTCGGCGGCGACCCGGCCGGAGTCGAGGACGACGATCCGGTCCGCGTACGCGTCGGCCTCCTCCAGGTAGTGGGTGGAGAACAGGACGGTGTTGCCCCGGCGGGCGTAGCCGCGCATCGCGTCCCAGAACTCCTGCCGGGCCTCGACGTCGAGGGCGGCCGTCGGCTCGTCCAGGACGATCAGCTCCGGGTTCCCGGCGAGGGCCACGGCGAACCGGACCCGCTGGACCTGGCCGCCGGAGAGCCGGTCCACACGGCGGCCGGCCAGAGCGGTCAGACCGGCGAGCGCCAGGGCCTCCGCGACCGGCATCGGGGCCGGATAGGTCCGGGCGACGAAGCCGACCAGCTCACGGACCGTCACCCGGCTGACCGGGCGGCCCTCCTGGAGCATCGCCCCGACCCGGCCGGCCGCGACGGCACGGCCCGGGGGCCCGCCGAAGAGCTCGACCCGGCCGTCGTCGGGCTCGTCGAGGCCGAGGAGCAGGCCGATGGCCGTGGACTTCCCCGCGCCGTTGCGCCCGAGCAGGGCCACGGTCTCGCCCCGGCGGACGGCCAGGTCCAGCCCGTCGGCGGCGCGGACGGCTCCGTACGCCCTGGTCACTCCCCGGAAGACGATCGCGTCCCCGCCGTCCGGATTCTGCTTCTCCTGCTCCCGCTGCTTCATGACCACGACGTTACGGAGAGTGAAGGGGGTCCCGGTAGGCCGTTATGTACGCGTCCGACCGTGACAAATGTCCTGGGGGTCGATCCCGTAGGGGTTCTGACGTGCCGTCGGCGAGGGTTCCCAAGCCCGGTCGCCTCGGCTATACAGGAGGGCCACCGAACTGGAACACGTTCCAGAGCGACCGTGCTCCGGGGCGACCGTGCTCCGGGGCGACCGCGCTTCGGGGCCGCCGCGCTCCGGGCGACCGCGTGAGGAGCAGCAGCCCGATGCCCATCGACGCAGCCAAGGCCGTCGCCGCCGAACCCCGCAGCACCGAGATCGCCTGGGACCACAAGGACGTCCAGCTCTACCACCTCGGCCTCGGCGCGGGCACGCCCGCCACCGACCCCGCCGAACTCCGCTACACCCTGGAGTCCCGGCTCCACGTCCTGCCCAGCTTCGCCACCGTCGCGGGCGGCGGCATGGGGATCGTGGACGGCCTCTCCGCCCCCGGTGTCGACGTCGACCTCATGGCCGTCCTGCACGGCGCCCAGTCGATCACCCTCCACCGCCCCCTGCCCACCGGCGGGCGCGCCGTCTCCACCTCCCGCGTCGCCGCCGTCCACGACAAGGGCAAGGCCGCCGTCCTCGTCCTGCGCTCCGAGACCGCCGACGCCGACGGGCCGCTGTGGACGAGCGACGCCCAGATCTTCGTGCGCGGCGAGGGCGGCTGGGGCGGCGACCGAGGCCCCTCCGACCGGCTCGCCCCGCCCGACCGGGCGCCCGACCGGACCGTGGAGCGGCCCGTACGCGAGGAACAGGCCCTGCTCTACCGCCTCTCCGGCGACTGGAACCCGCTGCACGCCGACCCGGAGTTCGCGGCCCTCGCCGGTTTCGACCGGCCCATCCTGCACGGCCTCTGCACCTACGGGATGACCCTCAAGGCCGTCGTGGACACCCTGCTCGACGGGGACGTCGCCCGCGTCCGCGCGTACCGCACCCGCTTCGCCGGGATCGTCTTCCCCGGCGAGACCCTGCGCATCCGGATGTGGACCGTGGAGGGCGGCGTCCAGGCGACGGTCACGGCGGTGGAGCGCGACGACGCCCCCGTCCTCGCCGACACGTTCGTGGAGCACGCGTAGGGCGGCCGGGGACGCCGGAGGGCCCCGGGGTTTCCCCCGGGGCCCTCCGGATCATCCCGCGCGCCCGGTCACTGCGCGTCGGGTTCGCGGCGGTGGCGGCCGTGCGGGGAGGACGAGGAGTCCTCCGCCGGCGAGGCCTCACCACGATGCCGCCCGGAGCCGTGCGACTCCGTACCCTCCGTGCTTGCTTCCGACATGCCGTGACTCACCCCGTAGAAATCGTTCTTTCCGTGCGGCCCGGAAGTCTAGTCAGCGGGCCGCCCGTCGGTGAGGGGAGCCTGCTGGAGCGGTACGGGACGGCACACCCGGGGCTCCTCGGGGACCGTCACCGGCTCCGGCGCGGGATCCGGCTCGGGCGGCGGCTCCAGGGACGCGAGCCCGCACGGCGTCCCGGGCGTCGCGTACGGCAGCCGCAGCACGCCCTCCGGCGTCCACAGGCCCGTGCCCGCCAGCCACCCCTGCGGGGCCGCCAGCTGGTCCATCCGGCGGGACGAGGGCCGCCAGGTCCCCACCCAGCTCCCGGCCGCCGCGTCGATCCGCAGCGCCACCGCGCAGCTCTCCGGCATGAGCACCTGCCCCGGCTGCACGGCGAACGGCGTCACCGCCGCGTCGTCCAGCCGCAGGCAGTCGGGGAAGCGCACCGGGAGCAGGCTTCCGAGGACGCCCCAGCCGAGCCGGTCGTGGCCCGGCGACGGCGCGTCCGAACGGATCAGGAGCAGCCCGCTGTCCGGGTCCGCGAGCAGCAGCCGGTCGTCGCTCTCCTCGGTGATCTGGAGCAGCGGCGTCACCTCCCCGCCCCGCTCCAGGTCGACGGCGACCGCCTTCACCGGCCCGTCGCCGAGCCGCCGGTCCAGGGCGAGCATCCGGCCCGTGCGGTCGAGCCACACCCCGCCCGAGCAGCGGCCCCGGACCTCCGCCACCCGCTCGGGACCGAAGGCCCCGCCCGCCACCAGCCACAGCGTCGTGGTGTCGGGGCCGACGCACATCGCGTACGCGCAGATGCCGTCCGGCGAGGGCGGGAGCAGCACGAGGTCCTCGGAGCCGGGCGCGTCCACCGAGCCGAGCCGGAGCTCCCCGGTGGCCGGGCCGGTGGGGTAGAGCAGCGAGAAGGAGCGCCGCCGCCCGTCCACGCGGCGGCAGACGAGGACCCGGCCGTCCGCGAGGGGGAGCAGCTGGGTGTGCGGCTCCTCCGGCTGGTCGAGCGGGAGCGGCACGGCGTACGGCTCCGGGCCGTCGAGGGTCCACCTCTCCACGTACAGGGCGTCACCGGCGCCCGCGAGCCCGGCCGCGTACGCGCCGTTCGCCGTGGTCGTGAACCCCGTCGGGCGGCCGGTGCTCCCGCCGTACTTCCCTTCGCGGTCGTCGTCCTCGGCCGTCGTCTCGATGGCACACGCTGTCATCGACTCGTCACCTCCGGCGACGAAGCTAGTTTTCGCACTTCCAGCCGAACAACACGAGCCCGCTCACTTCACACATAAGGGTGGCCGTCCGGCGTTTCTGCTGAGCGGGAGAGGGCGGGTGTGCTGGAGTGACCGGCGGTGACCGGGGGTAAGGGGAGCCTAAGTGGAGCCGGGGGCTCCGGTGGCAGGGGTGCGAACGGGACGCGACCAGGGCCCGGGTCGTCCACGGGGGCCGGGCCCGGACGGGGTTGTCCACAGGGCGGGACGGGGCGTCCGGCCGGGGCCCGAGCGGGGTTGTCCACAGGCCAGGGCGGCGGAGCACGCGGGACAGGTAGCCTTTCCCCCGTGCCCCGTCTGTCTGAAGTCATCGCCGAACTCGACGCCCTCTGGCCGCCCGACCGGGCCGAGCAGTGGGACGCCGTCGGCACCGTCTGCGGCGATCCCGACGCCCGGGTCGACCGCGTCCTCTTCGCCGTCGACCCCGTCCAGGAGATCGTCGACGAGGCCGTCTCCCTCGGCGCCGACCTGATCGTCGCCCACCACCCGCTCTACCTGCGCGGTACGACGACGGTCGCGGCCGGCCACTTCAAGGGCCGCGTCGTGCACGACCTCATCAAGAACGACATCGCCCTCCACGTCGCGCACACCAACGCCGACACCGCCGACCCCGGCGTCTCCGACGCCCTCGCCGGCGCCCTCGACCTGCGCGTCACCGGCCCGCTCGTCCCCGAGAACGGACTCGGCCGGATCTGCGAGCTCGACCGCCCCGAGACCCTCGCGGAGTTCGCCGCCCGCGCCGCCGCGCGGCTGCCCGCCACCGCACAGGGCATCCGGGTCGCCGGAGACCCCGCCATGACCGTGCGCCGGGTCGCCGTCAGCGGCGGCTCGGGCGACAGCCTCTTCGACGCCGTGCGCGCCGCGGGCGTCGACGCCTTCCTCACCTCCGACCTGCGCCACCACCCCGTGTCCGAGGCCACCCAGCGGACCCCGCTGGGCCTGGTCGACGCCGCCCACTGGGCCACCGAATGGCCCTGGTGCGAGCAGGCCGCCGCGCAGCTCGACGCGATCTCCGACCGTCACGGCTGGGACCTCCGCGTCCACGTCTCGAAGACGGTCACCGACCCCTGGTCCTCCCACCACACCTCTTCTCCTGGAGCCCCCAACTGAACGCCGCGCCCGCCGACCAGATCCGCCTCCTCGACGTCCAGGCCCTGGACGTACGCCTCCAGCAGCTCGCCCACAAGCGCCGCTCGCTGCCCGAGCACGCCGAGATCGAGGCGCTCACCAAGGACCTCACCCAGCTGCGCGACCTGCTCGTCGCCGCGCAGACCGAGGAGAGCGACTGCGGCCGCGAGCAGACCAAGGCCGAGCAGGACGTCGACCAGGTCCGCCAGCGCGCCGCGCGCGACCAGCAGCGCCTCGACTCCGGCGCCGTCTCCTCCCCGAAGGACCTGGAGAACCTCCAGCGCGAGATCGTCTCCCTCGCCAAGCGCCAGGGCGACCTGGAGGAGATCGTCCTGGAGGTCATGGAGCGCCGCGAGTCGGTCCAGGAGCGCCTGACCGAGCTGACCGAGCGGGTCTCCGCCGTCCAGGCCAAGACCGACGACGCCACCGCCCGCCGCGACGCCGCCCAGGCCGAGCTGGACGCCGAGGCCGCCTCCGTCACCAAGGAGCGCGAGCTCGTCGCGGGCTCCGTCCCGGCCGACCTGCTCAAGCTGTACGAGAAGCTGCGCGAGCAGCAGGGCGGCGTGGGCGCGGCCCGGCTCTACCAGCGCAAGTGCGAGGGCTGCCACATCGAGCTCAACATCACCGAGCTCAACGAGGTCCGCGCCGCCGCCCGGGACGCGGTCGTCCGGTGCGAGAACTGCCGCCGGATCCTCGTCCGCACCTCGGAGTCCGGTCTGTAATGACCTCCGCGCGCGAGCTCGTCGTCGAGGCGGACGGGGGTTCCCGGGGCAACCCGGGGCCCGCCGGGTACGGGGCCGTGGTCCTGGACGCGGTGACGGGCGAGACGCTCGCCGAGGCCGCCGAGTACATCGGTGTGGCGACGAACAACGTCGCCGAGTACAAGGGCCTGGTCGCGGGCCTCAAGACGGCCCGGGAGCTCTTCCCGGACGCCACCGTCCACGTCCGCATGGACTCCAAGCTGGTCGTCGAGCAGATGTCCGGCCGCTGGAAGATCAAGCACCCGGACATGAAGCCGCTCGCGGCCGAGGCGGGCCGGGTCTTCCCGGCGGGCCGCGTCCGCTACGAGTGGATCCCGCGCGAACGGAACAAGCACGCGGACCGGCTCGCGAACGAGGCGATGGACGCGGGGCGGCTCGGCCGCCAGTGGGAGCCGTCCGGCTCCACGGCGTCCCTGGACGCCTCCGCCGCCCGCAACGCCGCCGCCCCGCCCCCGTCGGGCCCGCCCGGCGACGCACGGGCGGGAGCGGCGCGGGCGAGGGCGGCCCTGTCCGGCTCCCCGGCCGCCGGGACCTCCGACGCCGGTACGCGCACGGGTACGGGCGCCCGGCCCACCACGAACGACGGCCCGAACGGCGGCCCGGACGACGGCCTGTTCGCCGCCGAGGACGCCACCGCGACCTCCTCCACCCCGGTCGCCTCGGGCGACTTCGAGGCCGAGGCGGGCGTCCTGGCGTCGACGGACCACGAGCCCGGGACCATCGCCACCGGCGCCCCGGGGGCCGACGCGCCCGCGCCCGCCCCCGTACAGGCGCAGGGCTGGTCCGGGCCCGACATGGGCGCGCCCGCCACCTTCGTGCTGCTGCGGCACGGGGAGACCGCGCTCACGCCCGAGAAGCGGTTCTCCGGGAGCGGGGGGAGCGATCCCGAGCTGTCGGCGGCCGGACTGCGGCAGGCCGAGGCCGTGGCCGCCGCGCTCGCCGCCCGGGGCACGATCCAGGAGATCGTCAGCTCGCCCCTGACCCGCTGCCGCCAGACCGCCGCCGCCGTCGCGGCCCGCCTCGGGCTCGACGTGCGGATCGAACAGGGCCTGCGGGAGACCGACTTCGGCGCCTGGGAGGGGCTGACCTTCGGCGAGGTCCGCGAGCGGTACCCCGAGGACCTCGACGCCTGGCTGGCCTCCCCGAAGGCCGCGCCGACCGGCGGCGGCGAGAGCTTCGCGACCGTCGCCCGGCGCGTCGCCGCGACCCGGGACCGGCTGACCGCCGCCCACGCGGGCCGCACCGTCCTCCTCGTCACCCACGTCACGCCCATCAAGACCCTGGTCCGGCTCGCCCTCGGCGCCCCGCCGGAGTCCCTGTTCCGCATGGAGCTGTCGGCCGCCTCGATCTCGGCCGTCGCCTACTACGCCGACGGCAACGCCTCCGTACGCCTCCTCAACGACACCTCGCACCTCCGCTAGCGAGCACGGGAAACGGGTGGCGCGGGGCCCCGCCCCCGTACCACCATCACCGTCCATGACGTGGCACTTCACCGAGGACCCGGCCGCCTTCCGCGCGGCCGCCGGCGCCCTGCTGGCCGCCGAGCCCGCCCGCAACACCGGCGTGCTCACGCTCGTGGACACCGCCGGGCGGCTCGGCTGGTGGACCGAACCCGACGGACGGGTCACCGGAGTGCTCGCGGTGGCCGTGCCGGGGGAGCCGGTCCTCGGGACGGTGACGCCGGAGGCGGCCCGCGCCCTCGCCTCCCCGCCGGACCTCTTTGGGAAGCCGGACCTCTTCGGGGACGAAGGGGTGACGGTCGTACGGGGCGAGACGGCGGCCGTCGAGGCGTTCGCGGAGGCCACCGGCCGCCCCTGGACCGCCACCGTCCGGATGCGGCTCTTCCGGCTCGGGACGCTCACGCCGCCGGACCCCGCCCCCGCCGGGCGCGCCCGTGTCGCCACCGCGGCCGACATCCCGCTCGTCGCCGCCTGGGCACGGGAGTTCGTCCGGGACATCGGCGAGGAGCCGGGGGAGGACTACACGGGACCCGTCACGGAGCGGATCTCCGACGGCCGGCTGATCCTCTGGGAGGAGGACGGCGGGCGGCCCGTCTCCATGGCCTGCTTCTCGCCCGTGGCCGAGGGCCGGTCCCGCGTCCACCTCGTCTACACCCCGCCCGCCGCGCGCGGACGCGGACACGCCGCCGGGGCGACCACCGCCGCCAGCCGCGCCGCCCTGGCCGCCGGGGCCGCGCAGGTCCTGCTCTTCGCGGACCTGGCCAACCCCACCAGCAACGCCCTGTACCGGCGGCTCGGCTACCGGCCGGTGGCCGAGCACCTCACGGTGGGGTTCACCGGCCGCTGACCGGGACCCGCAGGGCCGACGCCTCGCGCGCGAGGGACTCGACGCGGGACCAGTCGCGGGACGCGAGGGCGTCGGGCGGCAGCATCCACGTGCCGCCGACGCAGCCAACGTTCGGCAGGGCGAGGTAGGCGGGGGCGGAGGCGGGCGAGACGCCGCCGGTCGGGCAGAAGCGGGCCTGCGGGAGCGGGCCCGCGAGGGACTTCAGGTACGGGACGCCGCCCGCCGCCTCCGCCGGGAAGAACTTCATCGCGTCCACGCCCCGTTCGAGCAGCGCCACGACCTCCGAGACCGTCGAGACCCCCGGCAGGAAGGGCACGCCCGAATCCCGCATCGCGCCGAGGAGCCGCTCGGTCCAGCCGGGGCTGACCAGGAACCGGGCCCCGGCGCCGACCGCGTCCGCGACCCCGGCCGCCGAGACGACGGTCCCGACGCCGACGACCGCCTCCGGCACCTCGTCCGCGATCGCCCGCACGGCGTCGAGCGCGGCCGGGGTCCGCAGCGTGACCTCGATCAGCGGCAGCCCGCCCGCCACCAGGGCACGGGCCAGCGGGACCGCGTCGGCCGCGTCCTCGATCACCACCACGGGGACGACGGGGGCTTCCGGGGCAAGGTCGAACACGCTCGTCATGGCCTCATCCTGACGAGCGTGAGCGCCAGTCGCAACGAGCGTTGCGGAGGGCGCAACGAAGGGTCAGTGGATCTCGTCCACCAGGACGTCCAGCGCCCCCGCCTTCCCGCCCTCCTCCACCACGTACCGCAGGTCCCGCAGCGCCTCCACCAGCTCCGCCGGAGTGGCCGGGTCCGCGCCCGCCTCCAGCAGGCTCCGTACGATCCGGCCCTTCGTCGCCTTGTTGAAGTGGCTGACCACCTTCCGGGTCGGCGCGTGCAGCACCCGTACCGTCGCCGTCCGCGCCGCCACCTCGCCCTTCGGCCGCCACGCCGTCGCGTACGCCGACGAGCGCAGGTCCAGGACGAGCCCGTCCCCGGCCGCCCCAGGCAGTACGGAGGCCATCGCGCCCCGCCAGTACGCGCCGAGCGCGCCGAGGCCCGGCAGCTTGACCCCCATCGAGCAGCGGTACGACGGGATGCGGTCGGTCACCTTCACCGCGCCCCACAGGCCGGAGAAGACCAGGAGCGCGTCCCCGGCCCGCTCCCGGGCCGCCGCGTCCAGGGTCGCCAGGCCGAGCGCGTCGTACAGGACGCCCGTGTAGACCTCCCCGGCCGGGCGCGCGCCGGCCGTCCGCAGCTCGGCGTTCTTCGCGACCTCGCCGCGCAGCCCCTCGCTCAGGCCGAGCACCTCGCGGGCCTTCTCCTCGTCGGCGACGCACAGCTCGACCAGCTCGTCCAGGACCGCCGCCCGCGCCTCCGCGAGCCCCGGCAGGGACAGCGACTCCGGCTTGAGGGGCGCCCCGCTCCCCGACGGAGCCTTGCCTTCGGAGGGCGGCAGCAGCACGAGCACGGTGGTTCTCCTTCGTACGGACGGGGGTGGGGGTGCGGCCCCGGCCGCCCAGCCTACAAAGCGCGCCCGAGGCGCGGAGCGCCGCCGACCCGGGGAGGCGCGCCGCCGATTCGGGGAGCCACCCCGCCGAAGCGCCGCCGATCCGGGAGCGCCGACCCGCCGAAGCGCTGCCGATCCAGGAGACGCCTCCTCGCCGAAGCACCGCCGGCCCGGGAGCGCCGACCCGCCGAAGCGCCACCGCCCCGGGAGCATCGCCCCGCCGAAGCCCCCGCCGACCCCGGGCCCGCCGCCGACACGACGTGCCTGCCGCTGACGTGACGGACCCGCCGCTGTCATGACGTGCCCGCCGTCGACATGACGGACCCGCCCCCGCCCCCTACGCTCGGTCCATGCCCCGCCGCCCCCTTCACGTGACCGGCGCAGCCGAGGCTCCCCTGCGGGCCGCCCTGCGCGCACTCCGGACCGAGCTCGCGGTCCCCGGGGACTTCCCGCCCGCCGTGCTCGCCGAGGCCGAGGCCGCGGCGAAGGCGCCCCGGCTCCCCGCGCACGACGCCACCGACCTGCCGTTCGTCACCGTCGACCCGCCCGCCTCCACCGACCTCGACCAGGCCCTCCACCTGGCCCGCAGGGCCGACGGCGGCTACCGCGTCCACTACGCCATCGCCGACGTCGCCGCCTTCGTCGCGCCCGGCTCCGCGCTCGACGCCGAGGCCCACCGGCGGGTCCTCACCCTCTACTTCCCCGACGGCAAGGTCCCCCTCCACCCGGCCGTCCTCTCCGAGGGCGCCGCCAGCCTCCTCCCCGGCGAGGTCCGGCCCGCCGTGCTGTGGCGGATCGACCTCGACGCCGAGGGGCGCAGGGTCGCCACCGACGTCCGCCGCGCCCTCGTCCGCAGCCGCGCCAAGCTCGACTACGCGGGCGTGCAGCGGCAGATCGACTCCGGCACCGCCGAGGAGCCCGTCGCCCTGCTCCGCGAGATCGGGCGCCTGCGCGAGGCCATCGAGATCGAGCGCGGCGGGATCTCCCTCGACGTCCCCGAGCAGGAGATCGTGGAGAAGGACCACGGCTACGACCTGGTCTACCGGGCCCCGTTCCCCTCCGAGAGCTGGAACGCGCAGATCTCCCTGCTCACCGGCATGGCCGCCGCCGACCTGATGACCGCCGCCGGCACCGGCATCCTGCGCACCCTCCCCACCGCGCCCGACGGCGCCGTCGCCCGGCTGCGCCGCTCCGCGCAGGCCCTCGGCGTCGACTGGCCGCACCACGTCCCGTACGCGGACGTCGTCCGCTCCGCCGACCCCTCGAACCCGCGCCACGCCGCCTTCCTCCAGGAGTGCACCACCCTCCTGCGCGGCGCCGGGTACACCGTCTTCACCGACGGCCACGTCCCCGTCCCGGCCGTGCACGCCGCCGTCGCCGACGAGTACACCCACTGCACCGCCCCGCTGCGCCGCCTCGTCGACCGGTACGCGAGCGAGCTGTGCGTGGCGGCGGTGGCCGGGGACGAGCCGCCCGAGTGGGTGCGGGCCGCGCTGCCCGCGCTCCCCGACGAGATGGCCGCGGGCTCGCGCCGGGCCAACGCCGTCGAGCGCGAGAGCGTCGACATCGTCGAGGCGGCGCTCCTGAAGGACCGGATCGGGGAGCTCTTCGACGCGTACGTGATCGACGTCAAGGAGCGCGAGCCGTCCACCGGCACCGTCCACCTGGAGGACCCGGCGGTGGTCGCCCGGATCGCGGGCGGCGAGTCGGCGCTGCCGCTGGGGGAGTGGCTGCGGGTCAGACTCGCGGAGGCGGACCCGGGTCGGGCGAAGGTGCTGTTCGCGCCCGCGTGAGCGCTTCGCGCACCGCCTCGTGCAGGGCCCGAGGGTCATCGGCGTGGACCCTGACGACCCGTACGGGCCGGGGCGCGCCGAGCAGCCGGGGCGCGTCGACCGGTGCGGTCAGCTCGACGGTGACGGAGGTCTGCGCGCCGACGGCGAGGTTCAGCTCGCCGTCCGCCTTCTCGTGCGAGAACAGCGTCTCCCGCCGTACGGACGCGATCCGGTCGAGCGGGATCCGCAGGTCGACGTGGGCGGCCTGCCGCAGCCGCAGCACGTCCCCGGCGAGGACGTGCGGGCGGGTCGCGGAGGCGGCGTGCAGACCGAGGACGAAGAGCAGGGTGTAGACGTCCAGGACGAGGACGATCCCGTGGACGACGGGCCAGCGGGCGAGCAGGAACGACATGCCGACCGTCTCGACCGCGCACACGAACGCGAAGCCGTACATCAGCGCGGCCTGGTCGCGGGCGTGCGGGAAGACCCCGCCCGCGCCCGCGGTCCCGTGCGGCCGGCGCGCGACCCACCGCCCCAGGCTCGCGAGGAGCCGCAGCTCGTGCCCGACGAGCCGCAGCACGGGCTCGGGCACCAGCTCCGCCACGGCGTCCCGCCGCGACAGCCCGCGCCGCCGCAGCCGCAGGTAGACGAGCCCTTCGGCGAGGAGGAGCCCCGCCACGAGGACCTCGGCGACGCCCAGGACGACGGAGGGTATCCGCACGCCGCCGATGAGGCAGCCGACGAGGACGACTTCGAGGGGGAGGACGGCGTAGGCGAGGAGCCGGAGGGGGCGCACGGGCGTCACGGGGTTCGCTCCTGCCGGTCGCGGGGCGGACGTAGGGACATCACGGGGTTTCCTCCTGCCGGTCCCGGAGCGGGCTCGTGTACGTCACGGGGTTCTCCCCCACGTGGGATCACGAGTTCCCCTCCCGCCGCTCCCCGACCAGCCGCACCGCGAGCCGTACCGCCGCCTCCTGGGCGGGGGAGAGGTCCGCGAAGACGGCGTCGGCGAGGAGGGCGCCGGAGGCGCGCCCGTCCGCGCCGCGCTCCGGCAGCCCGACCCCCGGCATGTCCGGCAGGGAGCCCGCGAGCACCCGGGCGGCCTCGCCCACGCGGGGGTCGTCCGGCGCGGCGTCCTCCAGGGCGTCGAAGAGCGCGTACACCTCGTGCGCGGACGGGGCCGTGCCGCGCAGGGTCTCCATCAGGCGCGCCCGGTCCTCCTCGGGGACGACGGCGTCGAGCAGGGCGAGGACCTGCCGGTCCTTCACGGCCATGGGGGAGGCGGGCAGCTCGCCCAGGCCCGCGAGCAGGTCGGCGAACTCCGGGGAGACGGGCCCGTCGGCGGGCAGCCGTCCGGCGCGGGCGTCGTCCAGGAGGACGGCGAGCCGCTTCCGCCGCTCCCGCAGGACGGCCTCCTGCCGGGCGAGGTCGTCGGCCAGCTCCTCCAGGACCTCCACGAGGCCGCGCCCCTCGTCGCCCGCGAGCACGTCCCGCACCTCGTCGAGGCCGAGCCCCAGCTCGGTGAGCCGCCGGATCCGGGCGAGCAGGACGGCGTCCCGTACGCCGTACTCCCGGTACCCGTTGGCCCGCCGCGCGGGCTCGGGCAGCAGCCCGGACTGGTGGTAGTGCCGCACGGCCCGGGGGGTGACCCCGACCAGGGCGGCGATCTCGCCGATACGCATGGGCCCAGTAGAAACCCTGACGCTGCGGCAGGGTCAAGCACGGGCCGGTGCGGCGGGTAGCATGGTCGGCACGGCAGACGAGCCGGGCGGGCGGCCGCGTGGGGGTCTTCGGACCTCCCCGAGGAACGTCCGGGCTCCACAGAGCAGGGTGGTGGCTAACGGCCACCCGGGGTGACCCGCGGGACAGTGCCACAGAAAACAGACCGCCGGGGACCGTATCCGTACGGACCTCGGTAAGGGTGAAACGGTGGTGTAAGAGACCACCAGCGCCTGAGGCGACTCAGGCGGCTAGGTAAACCCCACTCGGAGCAAGGTCAAGAGGGGACACCCCGGTGTCCCTGCGCGGATGTTCGAGGGCTGCTCGCCCGAGTCTGCGGGTAGACCGCACGAGGCCGGCGGCAACGCCGGTCCCAGATGGATGGCCGTCACCCCGACGACCGCGAGGTCCCGGGGGACAGAACCCGGCGTACAGCCCGACTCGTCTGCCCCTCAGGGCCCTCGACCAGCGAAACCGCAGGTCAGGGGCCTTCCTCTTGAGGTCGTGGGCCGCGCGGATGCGGCCGGGGCGGCGAAGGGGGACCCTGGGAGGTGCCCGCTGACGAACGGACTTCGAGGAGTACCACGATGTCGGTCATGGACAAGCTCAAGGGGATGCTCAAGGGCCACGAGGACCAGGCCGGAAAGGGCGTCGACAAGGCAGGCGACTTCGCCGACGAGAAGACCCAGGGCAAGTACAGCGGCCAGGTCGACACTGCCCAGGACAAGCTCAAGCAGCAGCTGGGCCGCGACCAGGAGCCCCCGCCCCAGTGACGGAGACGCACGGCGACTCCCCGGTCGACCGACCGGTCGACCACGGCCCGACGGCACCAGCCGCCGGGCCGGATCGTTTTTCCGCCCCGTCCTCTGTCCCGCCGTCTCCGTGAAGGGGCGCGCCCGGGGCGCCGGTGTCCGAACGGGTATTCGATAGGGTGCGCGGATGACATTCGGACACAGGTCGTTCCCAGCCGTCGTGGAAGCCTTCGAGACGGCCGTACGGGCCCAGGACCCGGACGCGGCCGAGGACGCCTTCGAGCGGTTGCCGGTCGCGGCGGGCGATGCCGGGGACGCGGAGCTGCACGAGGCGGGGCCGCGCCTCGCCGCCTTCCTCGACGAGGTGCCGCCCGGCCCCCGTGCCACGGTCGCCGTCCTGATCGGCGCCTGCGTCGAGCGGGGAGCCGATCCGCTGGCCTGCGCGCCCGCCGTCTTCGAAGGCGCGCGGGACGCGTTCGAGCGGGCGGCCGACTTCTGTGCCGCCTGGAAGGAGGCCGGCCGCGGCGAGCTGCCGTCCCACGAGGGCGAGGGCCTGGAGGAGGCCGACTTCGAGCGGTTCGGCTTCGGACCGGTGCTGGCCTGGCAGTCGCTCCCGCACTTCGAGAGGGCGTGCGTGGCGATGCTCAACTCCCCGGCCGTACGCCGGACCGTCCCCGGCAGGGCCGGGCTGCGGGACGCCGTGGCGCGCGCCGCCGGGCTGTCGGGCGAGCCGTTCCAGTGCCTCGTCTACGCCCTCGCCGTCCTCGACGACGAGCCGTTCGTCGCGATCGACCGCGCCACCGGCGCCGGGTTCGCCCTGCGTGCCTCCGGCATCGGCGACAACTTCCAGCTCCACACCCTCCTCGCCGACGCCCTGATCGGCGGCGGGCACCTGCCGGGCACGGCGCCCTCGCCCGAGGCCGTCGCGATGTGCCGGGACCTGCCCGGCCAGACGCCCACCACCGGCTCCTTCAACCTGGTCGGCGCGGACGGCGAGTGGATCTGGAACGAGGGGAACCCCGCCGACGTCCCCGTCGTGGACGGCGTGCGCCTCGTGGTCCTCGACCCGCCCCCGTACGAGCGGAGCTGGCCCGCCGGCCGGTTCTTCCCCGGCATGGCCGGCGAGCTGGTCCTGGAGCGTGCCCTGACCGCCGGGGAGAGCCGGGTCCTGCTCGCCCAGGTGGCCCAGCCCGGGTGCTGACACGCCGGGGCGCGCGGCCCGGTTCCGGGGGGAGGGCGGGGCGGGAGGTGTACGGGTAGGGCATGACCATTCCCGTGGAGCAGCTCTCCGACCCGGCCGTGCGCGCCTTCGTCGCGGCCCTCAACGCCAACGACCAGGAGGCCTTCCGGGCGGCCCTCGCGCCCGGTGCCACCATGTCCGACGACGGTACCGACCGGGACCTCGACGCCTGGACCGAGAAGGAGGTCTTCTCCTCGCGCGGCCACATGGAGATCGAGTCCCAGAAGGCCGACGGACGCGACCTCGTCGCCCGCTACCGCAACGACACCTGGGGCGAGATGCGGACCCGCTGGCGGTTCACCGTCGAGGACGGGAAGATCGCCCGGTTCGAGACCGGGCAGGCGTAGGGCCCGTCCGGCGGATCACGGCCGGGACCGCGGCGCCCGGCACGGCACCTCGCCGGACGCCGCGTCCTGCCCGGTTCGAGACCGGACAGGCCCTGGGGCGCGGGGCGGTGCCGCGCGGCGGCCGGGGCCTCAGCCCCGGCCGACGTACGGCATCGCCGTCGCCATCACCGTCGCGAACTGCACGTTCGCCTCCAGCGGCAGCCCCGCCATGTGCACCACCGTCGCCGCCACGTCCGCCGCGTCCATCACCGGCTCCGGCGCCAGCCGGCCGTCCGCCTGGAGGATGCCGGCCTGCATCCGGGCCGTCATGTCGGTCGCCGCGTTGCCGATGTCGAGCTGGCCGCAGGCGATCCGGTACGGACGCCCGTCCAGGGACAGGGACTTCGTCAGGCCCGTCATCGCGTGCTTCGTCGCCGTGTACGCGATCGAGTGCGGGCGCGGCACGTGGGCCGAGATCGAGCCGTTGTTGATGATCCGGCCGCCCTGCGGCTCCTGCTCCTTCATGGCCCGGAAGGCCGCCTGCGCGCACAGGAACGCGCCCGTCAGGTTGACGTCGACGACCGCCCGCCAGGTCGCCGGGTCCAGGTCCTCGACCGGGGTCCCGCCGCCCGCGAACGTCCCCGCGTTGTTGAAGAGCAGGTCCACGCGCCCGTAGCGGTCCCGTACCGAGGAGAAGAGGGCCGCGACCTCCGTCTCCGACGTCACGTCCGTCGGGGCGCACAGGAAGTCCCCGCCGGGCAGGGCCGCCGCCGTCTCCTCCAGGGCCTCCGCCCGGCGGCCCGCGAGCGCCACCGACCAGCCCGCCGCCGCGAGGGCCAGGGCCACGCTCCGGCCGATGCCCGAACCCGCTCCCGTCACCACTGCGATGCTCATGGGCGCGCAGCGTACGCGAGACGCGTGCACCGTGAACTCATCCGTCCGACACGTGGATGTCCTGTACCCGACAACACGCGGTCGCCCCGGCCCCCTCGAATGACGAGCGCATCGCATTCGTCAGGGGAGGGGCACATGAGTCGGACGCATGAGCATCATCAGGAACTCCGGGACGCCGCACGGCACTTCGGGCGGCGGCGGTTCCTCACCGTCACCGGCGCCGCCGCCGCGCTCGCCTTCGCCACCCAGCTGCCCGCCGCCGGCGCCGCGGCCGCCGCCGAACTCGACGCCCGGCGCGTCACCGAGGACCCGTTCACCCTGGGCGTCGCCTCCGGCGACCCGCTGCCCGGCTCCGTCCTGCTCTGGACCCGGCTCGCGCCCCGCCCCTTCGAGCCCGGCGGCGGACTGCCCGACCGGCGGGTCCCCGTCCGGTGGGAGCTCGCCCACGACGAGCGCTTCCGGCGCGTCGCGCGGCGCGGGACCGCCACCGCCCACCCCGAGTTCCGGCACACCGTCCACGTCGAGGTGGAGCACCTCGCACCCGGCCGCGCGTACTTCTACCGCTTCCGCGTCGGCGCCTGGACCAGCCCGGTCGGCCGCACGCGCACGGCTCCTGCCGCCGGCGCGCACAACACGGCGCTCTCGCTCGCCGCCGTCTCCTGCCAGGCGTACCACGACGGCCACTTCACCGCCTACCGCCACCTCGCCGAGGAGGACGTGGACGTCGTCTTCCACCTCGGCGACTACCTGTACGAGTACGCGGTCGATTCCGCCGGTGGCGCCCGCCGCTACACCGACCGCGTCCTGCCGGCCGTCTTCAACCGCGAGACGCTCACCCTGGAGGACTACCGGCTCCGCTACGCCCTCTACAAGACCGACCCCGACCTGCGGGCCGCGCACGCCGCCCACCCCTTCGTCGTCACCTGGGACGACCACGAGACCGAGAACAACTACGCGGGCGACACCCCCGAGAACACCGTCCCGCCGGAGGAGTTCCTGCTCCGCCGCGCCGCCGCCTACCGCGCCTACTGGGAGCACCAGCCGCTGCGCCGCCCCCAGCTCCCCGAAGGACCCGACATGCGGCTGTACCGGCGGCTGGGCTTCGGGCGGCTCGCGCAGTTCGACATCCTCGACACCCGGCAGTACCGCTCCGACCAGGCGTACGGCGACGGCTGGCAGGTCCCGGGGCCCGAGTCCGAGGACCCCTCGCGCACCCTGACCGGCGCCACCCAGGAGCGCTGGCTGCTCGACGGCTGGCGCCGCTCCCGGGCCCGCTGGAACGTCCTGCCCCAGCAGGTCGTGTTCGCCGAGCGCCGCGACCGCGCCACCGCCGACTTCAAGCTCTCCATGGACTCCTGGGACGGCTACCCGGCCTCACGGCAGCGGATCCTGGCGGGCGCGGAGGCCGCCGGCGTCGAGAACCTGATGGTGCTCACCGGCGACGTCCACGTCTCCTACGGCCTCGACCTCAAGGCCGACTTCCGCGACCCGTCCTCCCGGACCGTCGGCACCGAGATCGTCACCACCTCGATCACCAGCGGCAAGGACGGCGCCGACCGCCCCTCCAACTACGACAAGCTGACGCAGGCCAATCCGCACCTGCGGTTCTTCAACGGGCGGCGGGGCTACACGAAGGTCTCGCTCGACCGCGAGAGCGCCCGCGCCGACTTCCGCACGGTCCCGTACGTGACGACCCCGGGCGCCCCCGTCACCACCGCCGCCTCCTTCGTCACGGAGGCGGGGAACCCGGGGCTCGTACCCGCGTAACCGTTCGTACGGGAGTCACTCCCCGGGATAGCGGACGCCGACGCGGTCCCGCACCGCGTCGAGCGTCCGCATCACCGCGAGCGAGCCGTCCAGCGGCACCAGCGGGGACTCCCGCTCGCCCGCCCGCAGGCAGCGCATCACCTCGGCGGCCTCGTGCCGGAAGCCGTGCGGGTCGGCCTCCGCGACGAACTCCTCCGGCTCGGCGCCGTTCCGGTGCAGGGTGAACCGCTCGGGGAAGAAGAAGCCGCGCGGCACGTCGATCCGGCCCAGGGAGCCCGTCACCGAGGCCGTCAGCGGGGTGTCCGCGGCGATCGAGCAGGACAGCAGGGCCGACGCGCCCGTGCCGGACCAGCCCAGCAGCATCGCCGTGTTCAGGTCGACGCCCTCGGGGGAGAGCAGCGCGTGCGCCTGGACCGAGTCCGGCTCGCCGAGCAGCAGCTGCGCGAACGCCACCGGGTACACCCCCAGGTCGAGCAGCGCCCCGCCGCCCGTCTTCGGGTCCCGCAGCCGGTGGTCCGCCCCGAACGGGCCCGCGAGCCCGAAGTCCGCCTGGACCGTGCGGACCTCGCCGACCGCCCCGTCCCGCACCAGCTCCGCGATCCGCCGGATCAGCGGGTTGCAGTACATCCACATGGCCTCCATCAGGAAGAGGCCCCGGTCCCGGGCGAGGGCGACCAGCTCCGCCGCCTCCCGGGCGTTGAGGGTGAGGGCCTTCTCACAGAGCACCGCCTTGCCCGCCTCCAGGGCGAGGCCGGCCGCCGTCCGGTGCGCGTGGTGCGGGGTCGCCACGTACACCACGTCGACGTCCTCGTCGGCGAAGAGCCCGGCCCACTCCCCGTACGCCCTCGGTATCCCGAACCGCTCCGCGAAGGCCTTCGCGGGCGCCTCGCTGCGGGAGGCCACCGCCACCACCTCGGCGTCGTCGAGCGTCAGCAGGTCGGTGGTGAACCGCTCCGCGATGCCGCCCGTCGCCAGGATCCCCCAGCGCACCGTCCCACTCATGTTCCCCACCCGTCTCGCAGAGGTCTCGACCATGCCGGTCGAGCTGAGAGCATAGGCAAGGTTTCAACGAAATGGAGCGGTCGATGCCGGAGAGCGGTCAGAAAACAACACAGGGGAACATAAACGAAACGGCGCACGTCGCTTCCGACATGCCCGTCGCCTCCGACACGCCCGTCGCTCCCGACGCGCCCGGCGCCCTCGCCGCCGCCGGTGTCCCCGCCGCGACCGCCGACCCCGCCGCCCCCGCGCCCGCCGCCCCCGGCGTCGCCGCCGCCCGGCGGACCGGTCTGCTCGTCACCCTCGTCCTGGGCGGCCTCACCGCCCTCCCCCCGCTCTCCATGGACATGTACCTCCCGGCCCTGCCGGAGGTCACCGGCGCGCTGCACGCGCCCGCCGCCACCATCCAGCTCACCCTCACCGCCTGCCTCGCCGGCATGGCCCTGGGCCAGCTCGTCGTCGGCCCCATGAGCGACAAGTGGGGCCGCCGCCGCCCGCTGCTCGCCGGCATGATCGTGTACGTCCTCGCCACCGCCGTCTGCGCCCTCGCGCCCACCGCCGAGACCCTCATCGGCTTCCGGCTGCTCCAGGGCCTCGCGGGCGCCGCCGGGATCGTCATCGCCCGCGCCGTCGTCCGCGACCTCTACGACGGCGTCGAGATGGCCCGCTTCTTCTCCACCCTGATGCTGATCTCCGGCGTCGCCCCGATCGTCGCCCCCCTCATCGGCGGGCAGATCCTGCGGATCACCGACTGGCGGGGCGTCTTCCACGTCCTCACCGGCGTCGGCGTCCTGCTCACCCTGGTCGTCCACCGCTTCCTCGCCGAGACGCTGCCGCCGGAGCGCCGCCACGAGGGCGGGGTCGGCCAGGCCCTGCGCACCATGCGGGGACTCCTCGCGGACCGGGTCTTCACCGGCTACATGCTGACCGGCGGCCTCGCCTTCGCCGTCCTCTTCGCCTACATCTCGGCGTCCCCGTTCGTCGTCCAGGAGATCTACGGCGCCTCGCCGCAGACCTTCAGCCTGCTCTTCGGCCTCAACTCCATCGGCCTCGTCGCCGTCGGCCAGATCAACGGCAAGCTCCTCGTCGGCCGCGTCAGCCTCGACAAGGTGCTCGGCTGGGGCCTCGCGGTCATCCTCCTCGCCGCCCTCGCGCTGCTCCTCATGACCAGCGGGGTCTTCGGGAAGGCCGGACTCGTGCCCGTGGCCGCCGGACTCTTCGTCCTGATGTCCGCGATGGGCCTCGCGATGCCGAACACCAACGCCCAGGCCCTGATGCGCACCCCGCACGCCGCCGGGTCCGCCTCCGCCCTCCTCGGCACCACCTCCTTCCTCGTCGGCGCCGTCGCCTCCCCGCTCGTCGGCATCGCGGGCGAGCACACGGCCGTCCCGATGGCCGTCGTCCAGCTCACCTGCGCCGTCCTCGCCCTGGCCTGCTTCCTGGGCCTGTGCCGCCCGTGGCGGGCGGCCCCCGGAGCGGGCGCGGCGCAGGCGGGGAAGGCGCCGGGCCCGGCCGCCTAGACTGCCGTGGTGAACGCCTCCGCCCCCTCCGCCGACACCCTGCGCGCCGCCCTCGCCGGGCTCCTCGACGGCCTGCCGCCCCAGCGGGCCGCCCGGGCCGTCGAGCGGCTGATCGCCCACTACCGGGGCACCACCCCGACCGACGCCCCCGTGCTCCGCGACCGCTCCGACGTCACCGCGTACGCCGCGTACCGGATGCCGGCGACCTTCGAGGCGGTACGGGGCGCCCTGGGCGCCCTGCGGGACGCCGCGCCCGACTGGGAGCCGCGCACCCACACCGACGTCGGCGGCGGTACGGGCGCGGCGAGCTGGGCCGTCGCGGAGGCCTGGGGCGGACGGCCGCCCCGCACCACCGTCCTCGACTGGGCCGAGCCCGCCCTCGCGCTCGGCCGCGAGCTGGCCGGCGGCGTCCTCGACGCGGAGTGGCGGCGCGAGCGGATCGGCGGCGCGCTGCGCCTCGCCGACACGGACCTGGTCACCGTCTCGTACGTCCTCAAGGAGCTGACCGAGGCCGACCGCGCCTCACTCGTCACCGAGGCGGCCCGCGCCGCGCAGGCGGTCGTCGTGGTCGAGCCGGGCACCCCCGACGGCTACGAGCGGATCATCGCGGCCCGCGCCCTGCTCGTCGGCGCCGGGTTCACCGTCGCCGCGCCCTGCCCGCACAGCGGGGCCTGCCCGATCGCGCCCGGCACGGACTGGTGCCACTTCGCGGCCCGGGTCAGCCGCTCCTCGCTGCACCGGAAGGTGAAGGGCGGTTCGCTGCCGTACGAGGACGAGAAGTACGCGTACGTGGCCGCCACCCGGTTCCCGGTGGCCCCGGCGGCCGCCCGGATCGTCCGCAGGCCGCAGATCCGCAAGGGCCTGGTCCAGTTCGACCTCTGCGACGCCGAGGGCCTCTCCCGCGACACCGTCACCAAGCGCCACGGACCCCTCTACAAGCAGGCCCGCGACGCGGAGTGGGGCGACCCGTGGCCGCCGGAGACGGACGGGGACCTCGACTAGGGCCTGTCCGGCGGATCGGGGCCCGGAGGCCCGGCGCGCCGCCGCCCCCGCGAGGGCGGCGGCGCGCTTCGCGCGGGCGTTAAGGCCGCAGCTCCTGGGTGCAGCACTTCACGCTGCCGCCGCCCTTGAGGAGCTCGCTCAGGTCCATGCCGACCGGCTCGAAGCCCCGCTCGCGGAGCGGGTCGAAGAGGCCCACCGCCGCCTGCGGCAGCAGGACGTTCCGTCCGTCGCTCACCGCGTTGAGCCCGAAGGCCGCCGCGTCCTCCTCCGTCGCGATCAGGGCGTCCGGGAAGAGCCGGGCCAGCACCGCCCGGCTGCCGGGGGAGAAGGCGGCCGGGTAGTACATGACCTCGTCCCCGGCGTCGTCCAGGACGCACAGCGCCGTGTCCAGGTGGTAGTAGCGCGGGTCCACCAGGTCCAGGCCGATCACCGGCCGCCCGAAGAACTCCTGCGCCTCGCCGTGCGACAGCGGACTGGCCCGGAAGCCGCGCCCGGCGAGGATCCAGGAGGCGGTGACGGCGAAGTCGCCCTCGCCCTCGTTCACGTGCTGCGGGACCCGCAGGTCCTCCTCGGCCCAGCCGTGGCGGCGGAACCAGTCCAGGTGCGCGTCGGCCTCGGCCGCGCGCTCCGGATAGGCGAACCTCGCGCCGAGGGCCCGGCCCCCGACGACGGTCGCGCCGTTCGCCGCGAAGACCATGTCCGGGAGCGCCGGGTCCGGGTCCAGGACCTCCACGGTGTGGCCGAGTGCGCGGTAGCGGTCCCGCAGGTCCTCCCACTGGGCGAGGGCGAGCCGGGGGTCGACCGGTTTCGTGGGGTCCATCCAGGGGTTGATGGAGTACGTCACCGTGAAGTGCGCGGGTGGGCACATCAGGTAACGGCGGGGCGAGGGCGAGCGCGGAGTGGTGCGCAAGAAGGGCTCCTCACGGGCGGACGGGCGGAAAGGCCGCGATGCGGTGGACCCCATGGTCCGCCCTCGGGGCCCCGCGCGCAGTGGACCGTTCGGGTGGTTCGATGACCATCCACCGTAGCGAGACGTAACGTCTCGTCTGCTGCTAGATTGACCCCATGCCCGAGCCCAAGTCCGCACCCCTGCCCGAGGCCGCGTCCGAGGCCGCCGCCAAGGCCGTCCCCGACGCCTCCCGCCGCAGCGAGCGCTCCCGCCGCGCCATCTTCGACGCCGCCCTCGCCCTCGTCTCCGAGAGCGGCTACGCGAAGACCACCATCGAGGGCATCGCCGCCCGCGCCGGCGTCGGCAAGCAGACCATCTACCGCTGGTGGCCCTCCAAGGCGGCCGTCCTCCTCGACGCCTTCCTCGACCTCCAGGTCCGGGCCCAGCAGGCCGCGGGCGCCGACGCCGGAAGTGAGATCCCCGACACCGGCGACCTCGCCGCCGACCTGAAGCAGGTCCTGCGCGCCACCGTCGACGAGATGAACGACCCCGTCTTCGAGGCCCCCACCCGCGCCCTCGCCGCCGAGGGGATCGTCGACCCCGACCTCGGCGCCCGCTTCACCGAAGCGCTGCTCGAACCCCAGCTCCAGTACTACGTCCGCCGCATCGAGGCGGCCCGGGAGGCCGGTGACGTCGACCCCGGCACCGATCCCCGCCTCGCCGTCGAACTCCTGGTCGGGCCGCTCCACCACCGGTGGATCCACCGCACCCTGCCGCTCACCCACGCCTACGCGGACTCCCTGGTCGACCACGTCCTGCGGGGCCTCGCGCCGAGGGCCTGAGGGCCCGGCGGCCACCCCGGTTCCGCACTCCGGTCACCCGGGGCGCAGGATGGTGGGACCATGGGCAGAGCCGAACGGGCGAGCGCGAGGTTGTGAGGGGATAGATGGGCGACGGCATCGGCCGCTACCGCGGCACGGAGAGCAGACTCGCGCAGTGGCTGCGCAGGCGTCCCAAACGCGACGCGGCCGAGGACGGGAACGACCGCGAGAAGCTCCTCCTGGCCGTCGCCGCCGCCGGGCTGCCCCTGGCCCCCGCCGCGTATCCCGTCGGCTACAGCTGTTCCTGCGAGCGGATCGGCTGTCCCACCCCCGCCCGGCACCCCGTCTCCTTCGCCTGGCAGACCCAGTCGACCACCGACCGCGGCCAGATCGAGCGCTGGGCCCGCAACGAGCCCCGGGCGAACTTCGTCACCGCCACCGGCATGGTCCACGACGTCCTCGACGTGCCGCTGGCCGCCGGCCGCGCCGCCCTGGAGCGCCTCCTCGCCGAGGGCGTCGAGGTCGGCCCGCTCGCCGAGTCCCCGGCCGAGGGCCCCGACGGCGGCCGGATGCTCTTCTTCACCGCCACCCGGGGCACCCCCGAGGACGAGGACGAGTGGTGGCCCTGTGAGCTCGACTGCCACCCCGAGACCATGGACGAGCACCCGGGGCTCCGCTGGCACTGCCGCGGCAGCTACGTCCTCGTCCCCCCGGCCCGGCTCCCCGGCGACGAGGACGCCCATCCGGTCGTCTCCTGGATCCGCGGCCCCGAGCACCCGCTGCCCGACCCGCTGAACCTCCTGGAGACCCTCCAGGACGCCTGCGCCCGCCACGCGGCCGAGCGCGGCGCGGACGGCGACGGCGAGCACGCGGCCCACGAGATCGCCTGGCCGCTGACCCGCTGACCCGCCGACCCGGGGCCGTACGGGCCGGAGGCCGGACGGTCCGGAGCGTTACGAGCCCACCGCGCCCACCACGCCCTGGAGCCGGCCCGTGATCGCGACCCCGTCCCGGGTCGTGCCCGCCGGCTTCACCAGGACGGACTGGCTGGACACCCACTCCCGGGTGACCGTGTTCTTGACCTCGCCCGTCATCAGCGCCTTCACGTCCCGGGGCACCTTGGGCCGGTAGCCCGGCGCCGCCGTCTGCCGCTCGAAGTACCGGGTCGCGAAGAAGACGAGCGCGCCCCCGTCCCGGGTCCGCAGCCCCAGCGGCGCGAAGTCCCCCCGGTCGGCGGTCCGGTCCACGTACTGGGTGGCGAGGCCCGGCCGCTCGGCGGCCTTCTCCCGCTGCGCCCGCCACCCGCTGGTGTGCGGCCCGGCCGCGAACGGCCCCGGCTTCCCGTCCCGCAGATACGCGACGTACTCCGCGCCCAGCTTCCCGGGCGCGACCGCCAGCGCGTCGTCGTCCGTGTCGACGGGCACCGCGTGCCCCTCCTCCTCGGCGAACGCGGGCAGCTCGTCCGCGTCGAGGATGCTCAGGTAAGCGGCCTCCCAGCGCTCCTGGGGGCCGTTGCGCACGAAGACCAGCAGCCAGCGCTGGTCCTTCGACCCCTGGTCGACGTCCCGGTTGGAGTCGGTGTCCGCGACGAACCAGCGCGGCCAGCCCGCCTTGCGGGGCAGCAGGAAGCGCGCGTCCGTCAGCTCCAGCGGCTGGTGCTTCGCGTTGCCGCCGGGGCTGCTCACCGCGCGGGCGCGCAGCCCCGCCTGGTTGATCGCCCCGAGCGGCCCGGTGACGTGGTCCGCGTCGAGGGCCGGGTCGTACGCCTTGTCGGCGCGGTTGAAGGCGCTCGTGAAGTCCGCCAGGGCCTTCGCCGCCTCGGCCTCCGTCGCCGGCGACACGATCGCCAGCTCGCCGTGCACCGTCACGCAGCCGCCCGCCGTCAGCGCCAGGGCGGTCACGGCGGCCGTCGCCGCGAGCAGCCTCACCGGTCGCGCCGGCCACCGCTCACGCGGTCGTCCCGGCGCTCGCCCCACCCTCAGCCTGCTCATCGGTCGCCTTCTGCTTCTTCACCCGCGCGGACGGACCCGACCCTATCGGGGCCAGGAACAGCGCGAGCGCCGGGACCAGATACAGCGCCCACACCGTGACCTGAAGGACCGTCGGGTCCGGCTGGAAGTTGAAGACGCCCTTGAGGAGCGTGCCGTACCAGCTGTCCGGCGGCACCGCCGCCGAGACGTCGAAGGCCTTGTCCGCGAGGCCGCCGAGGAAGCGCGCCTCCTGGAGGTCGTGCACGCCGTACGCGAGGACGCCCGCCGCCACCACGACCAGCATCCCGCCGGTCCAGGTGAAGAACCTCGCCAGGTCGATCCGCACCGCGCCCCGGTAGAACAGCCACCCCAGGAGGACCGCCGTGAGCAGGCCGAGGAGGACCCCGGCGAGCGGGGCGGCCGTGCCGTCCGACGAGGCCCGCACCGACGCCCACACGAACAGCGCCGTCTCCAGGCCCTCGCGGCCCACCGCGAGGAAGGCGGTGACGACCAGCGCGCCCGTGCCCATGACGAGCGCCGCGTCCAGCTTCCCGTGCAGCTCGTCCTTCAGGTGCCGGGCCGTCCGCCGCATCCAGAAGACCATCCAGGTCACCAGGACCACCGCGACGATCGACAGCGAGCCGCCGAGCAGCTCCTGCGCCTCGAAGGTCAGCTCCCGGGAGCCGAACTCCAGGACGGCGCCGAAGGCGAGGGACACGCCGACGGCCACGCCGACGCCCGTCCACACCGGCCGCAGCGCGTCCCGGCGCCCGGTCTTCACCAGGTACGCGACGAGGACGCAGACGATCAGACTGGCCTCCAGACCCTCGCGCAGGCCGATCAGATAGTTGCCGAACACGGCTTTCCCCCTCCTGGTGTCACGTGAACAGGGCCCGGCCCCACCAGTCGTCGCGGTCGCGGACGCCCGGAGGAACCGCGAAGACCGCCGAACCCACGTGCCGGACGTACTCGTTGAGCGCGTCGGTGCGGGCCAGCGAGGTCTGCACCGGGACGAAGCCGGTGCGGACGTCCCGCTGGTACGCGAGGAAGAACAGCCCCGCCTCCAGCCGCCCGAGGCCGTCCGTGCCGTCGGTGAACGAGTATCCCCGGCGCAGCATCGTCGCGCCCCGGTTGGTGTCCGGGTGGGCGAGCCGGACGTGGGAGTCCGGCTTCATCGCCTTCAGGAACGGCTCGTCGTGCTCCTTCGCCCTCCCCGCGGGCGCGCCCTCGCGCTTGTCGCGGCCGAAGACGTCCTCCTGCTCGGCCAGGGACGTCCGGTCCCAGGTCTCGACGTTCATCCGGATGCGCCGGGCGACCAGGTACGAGCCGCCGTCCATCCAGGCCGCCGGGCCCTCCGCGTCCTTCCCGGAGACCCACACGTGCGCGTCGAGCCGGGCGGTGTCGGTGCCGGCGACGTTCCGGGTGCCGTCCTTGAAGCCGAAGAGGTTGCGCGGGGTCTGCGCGTCCGGGGTCGTCGAGGACGTCTTGCCGAAGCCCAGCTGGGACCAGCGCACGGCGACCCCGCCGAAGCCGATCCTGGCCAGGTTGCGGACGGCGTGCACGGCGACCTGCGGGTCGTCCGCGCAGGCCTGGACGCACAGGTCGCCGCCGCTGCGCGCCGGGTCCAGGTCGTCGCCGGGGAAGCGGGGCAGGTCGACCAGGGCGCCGGGCCGCCGGTCCTCCAGGCCGAAGCGCCCGTCGAAGAGCGAGGGCCCGAAGCCGATCGTGAGGGTGAGCCGGGAGGGCTTGAGGCCGAGGGCCTCGCCGGTGTCGTCCGGCGGGGCCTCGGGCAGCCCGCCGTACGCCCCCGCGCCGACCTCGGCACCGGCCGTCAGCCGCTCGGCGGCCCGCGTCCAGTCCTGCAACAGCCGCACCAGCTCCGCGCGGTCCTTCGTCGTCACGTCGAAGGCGGCGAAGTGCAGCCGGTCCTGCACGGGGGTGGCGATGCCGGCCTGGTGCGGGCCGTGGAAGGGCACGGCCCCGCCCGCCCCGGCCGCCGGGACCGCGCCGCCCCGGGTCAGGGCGGCGGCCCCGCCGGCCGCGGCGGCGCCGAGCGCGAGCCCGGCACCGCCCCAGCCGATGACCGCGCGCCGGGAGGGCGGGGTGGCCTCACTCATGCGGGACCCCCGGCTACTTGACGACGGCGGCGGCGAGCTTCGAGAGCGGCTCGGCCAGCGCGTTGACGCCGTCCGACAGCTCCTTGCGCTGCTCCTTGCCGACCTTGTCGTACGGGGTGAAGTCGTAACCGCCCTTGTCCCGGCGGTACTTGTCGAGCAGCGCGTTCAGGGCGGCGAACCGCTCGTCGAGCCGGGCGACCAGCTTCGGGTCGTTCTTGGCGGCGACCGGCTTCAGCAGGTCGAAGGACTTCTGCGCGCCCTCGACGTTCGCCTTGAAGTCGACCAGGTCGGTGTGGGAGTAGCGCTCCTCCTCGCCGGTGACCTTGCCGGTGGCGACCTCGTCCAGGAGCTCCTTGGCACCGTTGGCCATGGAGGTCGGGGTGATCTCGGCCCGGCCGACCCGCTTCACCCAGTCCGCGAGGTCCTCGTCCAGGGTGTCCGCGAGCTGCTTCTCCCGGGCGGTGATCTTCCCGTCCTGCCAGAGCGCCTTCTCCAGGCGGTGCCAGCCGGTCCAGTCCTTCACCGGGTCCTGGCCCTCCTCCAGGCCGTCCTCGCGGACGTCCACCTTGGGGTCGATGTCGCCGAAGGACTCCGCGACCGGCTCGGTGCGCTCCCAGCCGATGCGGGAGGGGGCGTACGCCTTCTTGGCGCCCTCGACGTCCCCGGCGCGGACGGCGTCGGTGAACACCTTCGCCCTGGGGAGGGTCTGCTCGGCCTGCGCCTGGACGTACTGGCGGTAGGCGGAGACGGCGGCGTCCATCTCGGGGGAGCGCTTCGTGCCGGTGGCGCCGTCGCCGGTGACCCTGACCGCCTGCCGGATGCCGGCGCCCGTCATGCCGGGCTTGCAGGCGATCGCGTAGTCGCCGGCCTTGATCTCGGCGGTCAGCGAGGCCCGGGTGCCGGGGCCGATGTTCTCGCGCTCGGTGACGATCCGGTCGTCCGGGTAGAGGACGTAGACCTCGGTGACCTTGGAGCCCCGGTTCTCGATGTTCAGCCGCACGTGCCCGGCCGGGAACTCCGTCGTCGACACCGTGCAGGAGTCGTCCTTGGCGACGACGGTCACCGCACCGTCCTTGGCGTCGCCGCCGCCCTTCTCGGCGCATCCCGTGACGGCGGCCAGGGCCGCCGCGGTCGCTGCGGCGGTGACGGCGGAGAGGCGGACGGCTCGCATGGGCACTCCAGGAACGACGCGGAACGGGACCGGGGCGGAGCCAACTTAGCCGAGGCTTACCTCGGTCAGAACGGCCCGGCCGGTGATCCGCCTCTCATCTCCGGCGCACCGGACACGGCCGGGTCACGGCGGTTCCAGGGACGGTTCACGGACCGGTCAAGGGCGGGTCAAGGAGGGCGGGTTCCCCGTCTCCGGATGCCGTACGGGCACGACGAGGGGGACCCCGGTCCGGGGGTGCGGGAACACCTCCACCGGCTGCCGGTACACCCGGCTCAGGAGCTCCTCCCCGAGGACCTCCGAGGGGGGACCCTCCACCGCGATCCGGCCGTCGTGCAGCACCCCGACCCGGTCGGCGTGGGCGGCGGCGAGACCCAGGTCGTGCAGGACCACCACCACGGCGACCCCGGCGGCCGCCCGCTCCCGGCAGACCCGCAGGACCAGTTCCTGGTGGCGCAGGTCCAGGGCGGCCGTCGGCTCGTCGAGCAGCAGGAGGCCGGTCCGCTGGGCCAGGACGCGGGCGAGGGCCACCCGGGCCCGCTCGCCGCCGGACAGCGCGGAGAACGGGCGCCCGGCGAACTCCCCGGTCTCGGTGGCCGCCATCGCCTCCGCGACCGCCTCCTCGTCCTCGTCCTCCCGGACGGTCCCGGCCCAGGGCGCCCTGCCCATCCGCACCACCTCGGCGACGGGGAACGGGAAGGACAGCGTGGCGTCCTGCGGCAGCACGGAGCGGCGCAGGGCGAGCTCGCCCGCCGTCCAGCCGGCCGCGGGCCGCCCCCCGATCCGTATCTCCCCGGCGCTCGGGGCGAGATCGGCGGTGAGGGCGGCGAGCAGCGTCGACTTCCCGGCGCCGTTCGGGCCCACCAGGGCGAGGACCTCCCCGGCCCGCACCCCGATCCCGACGCCGTCGAGCACGGCCCGCCGCCCCCGCTCGATCCGTACCCCGGAAGCCTCGGCGACCAGGGTGCCGGGCGCGGCGGGGACGGGCAGCTCGCGCGGGTGCCGGCGCGGGAGGCGCCCCCGGAACAGTACGGACGTCATGCCCAACCACCTTGCTTGCGACGGGTCCTGCGCAGCAGCCAGAAGAAGAAGGGGCTGCCGATGAGGGCGGTGAGGACACCCAGGGGGAGTTCGGCCGGGGCCGCGACCGTCCGGGCCGCCAGGTCTCCGGCCGTCAGGGCGACCGCGCCGCCCAGCGCGCTGCCGGGGACCAGGAAGCGGTGGCCCGGCCCGTTCACCATGCGCAGGACGTGCGGGATCACCAGGCCGACGAAGGTGACGATGCCGGACACCGCGACCGCCGCCGCCGTGAGCAGCGCCACCACCAGGATCAGGGCGATCCGCATCCGCTCCACGTCCACGCCCAGGTGGCGCGCGGGCCGCTCGCCGAGCGCGAGCAGGTCCAGCCGGCGGGCGTAGAAGGGGGCGACGAGCAGACCGACCAGCGCGCACGGCAGGACGGCGAGGACCTTCGGCCAGGTGGCCTGGGCGAGCGAGCCGAGCTGCCAGAACGTGATCTGGCTGATCTGCGCGTTGTCGGCGAAGAAGATGAAGAGGCCGATGAGCGCGCCCGCGAACGCGGTCACCGCGATGCCGGTGAGGATCAGCGTCACCACTTCCGTACGCCCGCCCGACCGGGACATGGCGTACACGACCAGCACGGTCACCAGGCCGCCGACGAACGCGCAGACCGTCACCGTCCAGTTGCCGAAGAGGGAGAGGCCGAGCGCGATGGCGCCGACCGCGCCGACGGCCGCGCCCGAGGAGATGCCGATGACGCCGGGCTCGGCGAGCGGATTGCCGAACACGCCCTGCATCAGGGCGCCCGCGCACCCCAGGGAGGCGCCGACCAGGACGGCGAGGACGACCCGGGGCAGCCGGATGTTCCACAGGACGCTCTCGGCCGTGCGGTCGAGCGCGTGCCCGCCGAGCCCGGCCCGGTGCTGGAGCGAGGCGAGGACGTCCCCGAGCGGGATCTCGTACGCCCCGATCCCGGCGGACAGGAGCGCGAGGAGCAGCAGGGCGCCGACCAGGGAGAGGGTGAGGACGGTGGCCCGGCCGCGCCGGGCGGGCCGCGCGGCCGGGGCCGCGCCGGACGGCTTGGACACCGCGGGGGTCTCCTGGAGCGCGGTCACTTCTTCTTCCCGTACAGCTGGTCGACCAGGGAGTCGAGCACCAGGTCGGTGCGCGGCCCGTAGTTGAGGAGGACGCCGTCGTCGACGGTGACCACCCGGCGGTCGACGCCGGCCGGGGTCTCGGCGACGCCGGGGATCTTCACCAGGCCGTCGACGCCGCCGACCGACTCCAGGCCCTTGCTCATGACGAGGATCGCGTCGGGCGCGGCCTTCGCCAGGGCCTCGCTGGTGATCGGGGTGAAGTCCTTGACCAGGCCCGACTCCTTGCCCGCGTCGACCGCGCCGGCCGCTTCGAGCAGGGAGGAGGCGCCGGACTCGGCGCCGCCGAGCAGATAGACGGCGGCCGAGCCGCGCACGTAGAGGAAGGCCACCCGGGGCTTCTCCGCGTGGCCCGGGATCCCCTTCCGCACGGCGTCGATCCGCTCCTGGGTACGGGTGCGCAGGGCGGTGCCGGAGTCGGGCACGCCGAGGGCGGCGGCGACCGCGTCGATGCGGGTGCCGACGTCGGCGAGGGACTTGGCCGGCTTCACGACGACGAGGGGCACGCCCGCGTCGCGGATCTGCTCGATCGCCTCGGCCGGTCCCGTGGTGCCCTCGGCGATGACGAGGGTGGGCTTCAGGGAGAGGACGCTCTCGGCGGAGACGTCGTGGGCGCGGGTCACCACCGGGAGCTTCTCCGCCTGTTCGAAGGTGGCGGTGATGTCCCGGGCGACGACCCGGTCGCCGAGGCCGAGGGTGAAGACGATCTCGCTGAGGGAGCCGCTGAGCGGGACGATCCGCTCGGTGGAGGCGACGGCGACCTTCCGGCCGTCGGCCGAGTCGACCGTGACGGGCAGGCGGGGCGCGGCCGGGGCGGCGAGCGGCTCGACCCGGTCGGGGGCGGCCGCCGGCTTCGCGGCGGGGGCGCCGCCCCCTCCGTCCCCGCTTCCGCAGCCGGTCGCCACGAGGGCGAGGGTGAGCACTGCCGTCAGTGCTCCCGCGAGGCGAGTTCTGCGCACCGGACACCGTCCTGTCTTCGTTCCGCTTGTCCTGCTCGTACTGCCGGGTCGGGTCCCGGGGTCCCCGGGGGCAGGGGGATTCCGTCCGGAGCTCGACATACCTTAGGTTAGCCTTACCTACGTTGCTAGCCCTCGGAGGGGTTCCATGCTGCTGTCCAGACCCGCCCGCGCGCTCGCCGTGACCCTGTTCGCGGCGCTGCTCGCCGCCCTCGTACCGGCCCCCGCCGCACACGCGGAGAGCCGCACGGTGCAGGGCGGGCGGCTCGACTGGGGCATCAAGTCCTCCTTCCAGAGCTACGTCACCGGGCCCATCGCGCAGGGAAGCTGGGGCCTCACCGGCGGAGCCGCCACGGTCGGCGGCAGCCAGTTCCGCTTCCACTCCGCGCGCGGCTCGTACGACCCGGAGACCGGCGCCTTCGAGGCCGCCTTCTCCGGCGGAGTCCGCTTCACCGGCCACCGCAAGGCGGACGGCACCAATGAGCTGGACCTCACCATCAGCCGCCCCCGGATCCGCATCCAGGGCGGACAGGGCACCCTCTACGCCGACATGGCCAGCAAGGCCAAGGGCAGCGGCCGCACGAACGTCTCCTCGCAGGTGCCGCTCGCGACCCTGCACCTCGGCGGCATCGACATGCGCGGCGGCGGCAGCCCCGTGGCCCTCGCCGGGGTGCCCGCCACCCTCACCGCGCAGGGCGCCACCGCCTTCGCCGGCTACTACCCGGCCGGCACCCGGCTCGACCCCGTCTCCCTCTCCGTCGACGTCCGCGCGCCCCGGCAGAAGACGCCGACCGCCGCGCCGACCGCCGCACCCACCTCCGCCGCGCCCTCCCCGGCTCCCCCGAAGTCCCCGGAGCCTTCGAAGAAGCCGGGGCAGGCCGCCGGTTCCTTCCGGGCCGCCGCCGTCGACTGGGGCGTCCGCCGCACCTTCCGCGAGTACGTCACCGGCGCCATCGCCCAGGGCAAGTGGACCCTCGCCGACGGAGCCCAGGACGGCGGCGCGCTCTTCCGCTTCACCGGCGGCAAGGGCACGTACGACCCGAAGGCCGGCGTCCTCGACGCCGCCTTCGCGGGCAGCGTCCGCTTCACCGGCACCCACCTCGACCTCACCCTCGGCAAGGTGACCGTCCGCGTGAAGGACGGCAAGGGCACCCTCGCCGCCGACGTCACCACCTCCGGCAGGACCGAGAAGGCGGTCCCGCTGGTGACCTTCGCCGCCCCGCGCCTCGTCCCGGAGAACGGCCTCGCCGCCGTCACCGAGGCCCCCGCCACCCTCACCGAGGGCGGCGCCAAGGCCTTCGGCGGGATGTACAAGGCAGGGACCGCGATGGACCCCGTCTCGCTCGCCGTCACCGTCGACGAGAAGGCGAAGCTGCCCGCGCTCCCGGACCTCGGCAGCGACGCGGCGGCCACCCCGCCGGCCACGGCCCCCGCCACCACCGCCCCGGCGAAGCCGGCCACGACCGCCCCGGCCACCGCCGCCGCCTCGTCCTCCGGCCCCTCCACCGGCACGTACCTCGCGATCGGCGCGGGCGTCCTCGTGGTCGCCGCGCTCGCGGTCCTCGCCGCCGTACGCCGCCGCCGCACGGACGCCCCCACCTCCTGAACCCCCTCCTGAACCTCCCCTGAACCACCGCCCCGCGCCGCCGTCCCGGCGCTCCCGAAACGCCGCCGCGCAGCCCCCGCGCGGCCCCCTTCCGCGCGCACCCCCGTGCCCGCGCACCCCTAGGAGAATCCGTCATGGCCATATCCATGCGCCGTTCCGTCACCCTGGCCGCCGCCGTCGCCACGGCCGCCGCCCTGGGAACGGGCGCCGTCGCCCTCGCCCTGCCCGCCGCGGCCGAGGGCGCGCCGCCGCTGCCGCTGATCGACGGCACCCTGGACTGGGGCATCAAGCAGTCCTTCCGCTCGTACCTGGCCCAGCCCTTCGCGCACGGGAAGATCACGGTCGAGGACGGCGCCCGGCAGGCCGCGAACAACGGCGTGTTCACGTTCGTCGACGGCGTCGGCACGTACGACACGGCGACCCACGGCACCGCCACCGCCTTCAAGGGCGGCGTCCACTTCGAGGCCCACCAGGGCGCCCTGGACATCCGCATCTCGGACGTCCGGCTGTCGACGAAGGGCGCGGCCGACCCGACCGGCGAGATCACCGCCGACGTCGTCACCAAGGAGAAGGACGGCTCCTTCAGCACCCGCTCCGACATCCCCTTCGCCGCCCTCGACATGACCGGCGTCCGGCCCGGTCAGGGCGCCGGCGGCGCCATGGTCTTCAAGGACATCCCGGCGAAGCTGACGAAGGAGGGCGCGGAGGCGTTCGCGGGCTTCTACAAGGAGGGCGACGCGCTCGACGCGGCCACCCTCACGGTGAAGGCGGGCAGCAGGCCGACGACTCCGCCGCCGACCCCGCCCACCACGCCGCCGACCCCGGAGCCGACGCCGTCCACGACCGAGCCGACTCCGGACCCGACCACTCCGGAGCCGACGCCGACGACGACGGAGCCCACGACCCCGGCCCCGACGACGACGGAGCCGACTCCGGACCCGACCACTCCGGAGCCGACGCCGACGACCACCGAGCCGACGACTCCGGCGCCGACGACGACCGAGCCGACCCCGGACCCGACCACCACGGAGCCCACGACCCCGGCCCCGACCACGACCGAGCCCACGACCCCGGCCCCGACGACGACCGAGCCCACCAGCCCGGCGCCGACCACCACCGAGCCCACCAGCCCGGCCCCGACCGACACCACCACGGCCCCGCCGACCGCGGGTCCCGGCAAGGTCGTCAACGGCAAGCTCACCTGGGGCGTGAAGGAGAGCTGGCAGCGGTACGTCGGCGAGATCTGCGGCGGCACCGTCACCGCCTCCGACGGTGCGAAGAAGAACGGCGCGGCCTACGACTTCGGCTTCGTCAAGGCCGACCTCGACGCCGAGGCCCGCAAGGCCGAGGCGGCCTTCTCCGGCAGGCTCGCCTTCGTCTGCGAGGCGCACGGCATCCAGTGGACCGTCTCCGACCTCAAGGTGAAGGCGGCCGGCACCGCCGGCACCCTGACCGCCGACGTCACCTCCGCCACCGGCACCAAGGACGACGTCGAGCTCGTCGACCTGGACCTGTCGAAGGCCGACTGGGCGGCGAAGGGCGGGGTCGTCACCCTCGCGGACGTCCCGGCCGAGCTGACCGAGGCGGGCTCCGCCAGCTTCTCCGCCCCCGGCGGCCAGGGCGGCTACCCGGCGGGCACCGCGATGGACCCGGTGACCGTCTCGTTCTCGCTCGACCAGAACGCCACGCTGCCCCCGGCCACCGGCGGCACCTCCGGCTCCGGCGGCACCGGCTCGACCGGCTCCACCGGCGGTGACGGCGGCTCGTCCACCACGGGCGGCGGCACCGTCGGCGGCGGTGGCACGGTCGGCGGTGGCGGCACCGTCGGCGGCGGCACGGCGGGCGGCGGCACGGCCGGCGGCGGGACCGCCGGAGGGGCCGGCTCGATCGGCGGCTCCGGATCCCTCGCCACCACCGGTTCGGACGTCCCGACCGGCCTCCTCGCCGGGGCCTCCGCCCTGACCGTCGCGGCCGGCGCGGCCGTCGTCGTCGCGGCCCGGCGCCGCGGCACGGCCTCCTGATCCGCCACCCCCCACCAGGCAGGGCCGCACCCGGAATCCGGGTGCGGCCCTGCCCCCTTGCGGACGAGTGGTTGAATTCCGCCATGAACACGACCGCCACTGACATCGACGTCCTGCGGGTCTTCTGTGCGGGCGACGGCCGGTACGGCAACCCCCTCGGGGTCGTACGGGACGCCCGTACCCACCCCGACGAGTCCTCGCGGCAGGCGCTCGCCAAGGAGCTCGGCTTCAGCGAGACGGTGTTCGTGGACGACCCGGAGCGCGGGCTCGTCGACATCTACACGCCCGGCCTGCGCCTGCCGTTCGCCGGGCACCCGCTCGTCGGCGCGGCCTGGCTGCTCGACCTGGAGGTCGTCCACCCGCCGGCCGGCGAGGTCTGGGTGCGCGGCGACGGGGAGTTCACCTGGATCGAGGCGCGCGCGGAGTGGGCCCCGCCCCGCACCCTGCGCCGGTACGGCTCCGCCGCCGAGGTGGAGGCGCTGGAGGTCCCGGAACCGGGGGAGTGGGTCTACGCCTGGGCCTGGGAGGAGGAGGCCGCCGGGCGGATCAGGGCGCGGGCCTTCCCGGGGCGCGGCGACGGCATCGACGAGGACGAGGCGACCGGCGCGGCGGCGCTGCTGCTCACGGCGGAGCTGGGACGGGCCCTGAACATCACGCAGGGCCGGGGTTCGCAGCTGCTCACCGCCCCCGGCCCCGACGGCATCGTGGAACTCGGCGGACGGGTCCGCCTGGAGGGCACGCTCACGCGCTGACCCCTCCCGGGCGGACACAGCCCGCGCAACGTCACGCGCTCAGCGGAAACTCGCTCCCGAGCTGGTGGAAGACCGCGCTGTTGAAGGCGAAGGCGCGCTTGCACTCGTCGACGATCCGCTGCTTCTCCAGGTCGTCGGCGTTCACCCCGTCGAGCAGCTCCCGGTACTCCCGCTTGAACGCGGCCGGGTTGGAGATCTCCTCGAAGACGTAGAAGCGGACGCCGTCGCCCTTGCGCGCGAAGCCCCAGGTGCGCTCCGCCTTGTCGCGGATGATCTGGCCGCCCGACAGGTCGCCCAGGTAGCGCGTGTAGTGGTGGGCCACGTAGCCGGCGGGCCAGTCGCGGGCGCACTCGGCGACCCGCTCGGCGTAGGCCACCGTGGCGGGGAGCGGCGAGAGGCCGTCGCGCCAGTCCGGGCCCCGCAGATGGGCGAGGTCCTGCTCCAGGGCGTCCGTGCGGAAGAGCTCGCGCTGTATGAACGGCCCGGCGACCGGGTCCTCGCGCAGCGCCTCCGCGCCCTCCTCCAGGGCCCGGTAGACGAACCAGAGCTGCTCGGTGTAGCGCGCGTAGGCGTCGACGCCGAGGCGCCCGCCCAGGAGGTCACCCATGAAGGACGACGTCTCCGCTTCGGTGTGCTGCTCGTGCGATGCCGTGCGGATGAGCGTCGAGAAGGGCGTGTCCAAGGCGTGCCTCCGGGACCGATGGGACGGGAACCAGTGACGATCCTGCCAAGTTAGGCTTACCTAAGTCAACTGGTTCCCGACGTCCTGTCGGTAAAAAAGCTACCCACTTCCCGGGGCGGGGCAACGTCAGGGCAGGGTCAGGATCTCCGCCCCGGTCTCCGTCACCACGAGCGTGTGCTCGAACTGGGCCGTCCGCTTGCGGTCCTTGGTCACCACGGTCCAGCCGTCGTCCCACATGTCGTAGTCGTGGGTCCCGAGCGTCAGCATCGGCTCGATGGTGAAGGTCATGCCGGTCTTGATCTCGGTCGTGTGGTGCGGGGAGTCGTAGTGCGGCACGATCAGGCCGGAGTGGAACGACGAGTTGATGCCGTGCCCGGTGAAGTCGCGCACGACCCCGTAGCCGAAGCGCTTGGCGTACGACTCGATGACCCGCCCGACGATGTTGATCCGGCGGCCCGGCTTCACCGCCTTGATCGCCCGGTTCAGGGCCTCCCGGGTCCGCTCCACGAGCAGCCGGGACTCCTCGTCGACGTCGCCGCAGAGGTAGGTGGCGTTGTTGTCGCCGTGGACGCCGTTGATGTACGCCGTGACGTCCAGGTTCACGATGTCGCCGTCCCGCAGCACCGTGGAGTCCGGGATGCCGTGACAGATGACCTCGTTGACCGAGGCGCACAGCGACTTCGGGAAGCCGCGGTAGCCGAGGGTGGAGGGGTAGGCGCCGTGGTCGCACATGAACTCGTGCGCGACCCGGTCGAGCTCGTCGGTGGTGACGCCGGGGGCGATGTGCTTGGCGGCCTCCTCCATCGCCTGCGCGGCGATGCGGCCGGCGATCCGCATCCGCTCGATCGTGTCGGAATCCTGCACCTCGGGCCCGGTGTACGGGGTCGGTGCGGGCTTCCCGACGTACTCGGGGCGGCGGATGGAACCCGGAACGGAGCGGTGGGGGGAGAGCTCCCCCGGTACGAGAAGCGACTGGCCAGACATGCCAGCGAGTGTAACGACCGGGTCTGGGGCACCATGATCCTCGGAGGAAGGAGCCGACGATGGCCCTGTTCAAGAAGCGCACCGCGGGCAAACCGGGCGAGTGGTACTACTGCCTGGAGCACAAGAAGGTCGAGGAAGGCCCCGAATGCCCCTCGAAGAACCGTTTCGGCCCGTACACCACCCGTGAGGAGGCCTCCCACGCCATGGAGACCGCCCGCGAGCGGAACCTGGAGTGGGAGACCGACCCGCGCTGGCACGACGCCGGCGGGAAGAAGGACGAGTCCCCCGAATGACCGGGCCCCGCGAGGGGTGACCCCGGACGGGCGCACGCCGCCGGTACCGCTCAGGCGGTGTCGGCGGCCTCCGCGCGGGCCTTCCCGGCCGCCTCCTGCTGCGCCCGGCGCCGCAGCGAGTCCGCGTCGGTCTCGGAGTCGTACGTCAGGAGCTTCGGCAGCGCCAGGCAGAGCAGGCCCACCGAGGCCACGCAGGCCACGCCGCCCGTCCAGATCGCCGTCCGGGTGCCGGTCCAGCCCGCCATCACGCCCGCCCGCACCTGGCCCAGCTGCGGACCGACGCTGTACGAGAGCACCTCGATGCCGGCGAGCCGGCCGCGCAGCTCCTCCGGGATCGTCTGGTTCCAGATGGTCGAGCGGCCCAGACCGCTCAGCATGTCGCCCGCGCCCGCGAAGGCCAGGCAGAGCAGCACCAGCCACACGTTCCCGAACCAGCCGGCCGCCGCGATCGCCAGGCCCCAGGCCGTCGCGCCCCCGGCCACCAGCAGCCCGTGCCGCCGCACCTTCGAGGTCCAGCCGCTGGTCAGGCCGAGGACCAGCGAGCCCACCGAGCCCGCCGCGTACATCAGGCCCAGCGACCAGTCCGCGTCCAGCTCGTCCGCGAGGAACGGGAAGATCGTGTTCGGGAAGGCGAAGAACATCGCCGCCAGGTCCACCGCGTACGTGCCGAGCAGCACCGGCCGCGACCAGGCGTACCGCGCGCCCTCCGCGATGCCCCGCAGCGACGGCTTCTCCGCGTCGTGCGCGGGCGGCGCGGGCGAGAGGCGCCGGCACATCAGGACCGAGACCGCGAAGCCGCAGGCCGTCACCCCGTACGCGGGCGCGTGCCCGGCGAAGGCCACGACCAGACCCGCGATCGAGGGACCCGCGATGGCGCCCATCTGCCACCGCAGCGAGTTCAGCGCGGCCGCCGCCGTCTGGTGCTCGTGCGGCACGATCCGGGCGAACAGCGAGTCGAGCGCGGGCCGCTGGAGCCCCGCCAGCGCCGAGACGCAGGCCGCGACCACGTACAGCGGCCAGAGCATCGGCTCCGGCAGCAGCGCGTTGACCAGCAGGACCACGGCGAGCGTGCCGAGGCCCGCCTCGGTCCACAGGATCACCCGCCGCCGGTCGACCGCGTCCGCGAGCGCCCCGCCGTACAGGCCGAAGACCACGAGCGGCACCAGCTCGACCGCGCCCATCGCCCCGACCGCGAGCGGCGAGTTCGTCAGCTCCTTGATCTGGAGCGGCAGCGCGATCATCGCCATCGCGCTGCTGAAGAACGTCACGAGCCCCTGCACCCACAGGAGCCGGAAGTCGCGGGAGGCGCGCCAGGGCGCCAGATCGGGCAGAACGGCGGCGAGCTTGGAGAGCGCGGGGGACACGAGGGGACATGCTCCGTCCGAAAGGTGCTGAAGGCAACCTGATTATCGGTGAGCCCCGCCGGAGGACCGGGGCCGGGGCAGCCCCGGCCGTACGGGCCACCGCCCCGGCCGTACGGGTCACCGCCCCGGAGGCGCGGCTTCCTACCAGCGCTTCGGCGGCGGGGCCGTCAGCCGGTCCGCCAGGTCCGAGAGGCGGTCCCGGAAGCGGCGGCTCCCGCGCGGCGACGGCAGGCTGTTCTCCCCGGCCGCCGCGCTCACCAGGTGCTGCACCGTGTCCAGGTCCACCCCCGCCCCCTCCGTCACCGCGAGCGCCTCGTGCGCGAGCCCCCGCACCTCCGGATCGCCCCCGTCGAGCGTCAGCACCGTCGCCCCCGCCCGCCGGGCGTCGTGCACCCGCTGGAGCAGCCCCGCCTCCGGCCGCTCCGGCGCCACCATCAGGAGCGTCGCCCCCCGCCCCGCCGCCTCCAGGCGCCCCAGACCCACCGCCAGGTGCGCCGGGGCGCCCGGCCGCACCCGGTGCCGCACCAGCGTCGGCGCCAGCTCGGGCAGCCCCGACCAGGCGGACTCGTCGACCAGGTGCGCCGCCAGGTGCCAGGGCTCGTACTCCTCCGTGCCCACCAGGAGCAGCCCGCCGCCGTGCGGGACCACCGAGCCCCGGAGCGCCTTCGCGAACCGGCGGGCCGCCCCCGGCCACTCCGTCCCGGCGAGCACTTCCCGCAGCAACGCGACCCGTACGGCATCCATGCGGACGCATCCTGTACGACGCCGGGCCCGCGCGCGGCCGAACGCGAAGGGATCACCCGTACGGGGAACGCCCCGGCGGTCCGACCGGTCGGTAATGTCGGGGCCATGACTTCCTCCAGCGCACCCCAGGACCCCACCGCCAAGGCCCCCAAGGCCGCCAAGGACCCCTGGGACCTCCCCGACGTCTCCGGACTCGTCGTCGGCGTCCTCGGCGGCACCGGCGAGCAGGGCCGCGGCCTCGCCTACCGGTTCGCCCTGGCCGGCCAGAAGGTGATCATCGGCTCCCGCGCCGCCGACCGCGCCCGGGAGGCGGCCGCGGAGCTCGGCCACGGCGTCGAGGGCGCCGACAACGCCGAGACCGCCCGCCGCAGCGACGTCGTGATCGTCGCCGTGCCCTGGGACGGCCACGCCAAGACGCTGGAGTCGCTGCGCGAGGAGCTGGCCGGCAAGCTCGTCGTGGACTGCGTCAACCCGCTCGGCTTCGACAAGAAGGGCGCCTACGCCCTGAAGCCCGAGGAGGGCTCCGCCGCCGAGCAGGCCGCCGCGCTCCTCCCGGACTCCCGGGTCACCGCCGCCTTCCACCACCTCTCCGCCGTCCTCCTCCAGGACGCCTCCGTCGACGAGATCGACATCGACGTGATGGTCCTCGGCGAGGAGCGCGCCGACGTGGAGATCGTCCAGGCCCTCGCCGGCCGCATCGCCGGCATGAGGGGCGTCTTCGCCGGCCGGCTGCGCAACGCCCACCAGGTCGAGTCGCTCGTCGCCAACCTGATCTCGGTCAACCGCCGCTACAAGGCCCACGCGGGCCTCCGGATCACCGGCGTCTGAGGCCGCCCGGGCCGGGGAGGCGAGCCGGAGAACGGACGCTTCCGGGCATGGGGGACACTGGACGGGCACCGAGACCCATCCGTACCGGACAGGAGCCGACCCCCATGCCCCGCCTCGCCCTCTACGCCCTCGTGGTCTGCGCCCTGGCCGTCGCCGCGGCCGTCGTCTCCTTCGTCCAGGGCAGCTTCCTCGGCATCGTCTGGGTCCTCCTGGCCGGCCTCTCCTCCAACATGGCCTGGTACTACCTCCGCCGCGCCAAGGTCGAGAAGGCCGCCGCCTCCGCCCAGGGCTGAGCCGGGGCTAGACCCCGCAGAACTCCGGGGTCCCCTCCCAGAACCGGAACAGCTGCGAACCGCAGTACCGGCTCAGCTCCGGCACGCCCAGGGTCCGCATGAGCGCGTCGATCGCGTCGAAGAAGGCGCCGTTGACCGCCGGGACGAACAGCAGCGCGATCACGACGAAGAAGCCGTACGGCGCGTACGGCTCGATCCGCCGCTTCACCCGGTACGACAGCCAGGGCTCCACCACCCCGTAGCCGTCGAGCCCCGGCACCGGCAGCATGTTCAGGAGCGCCGCCGTCACCTGGAGGAACGCCAGGAACGCGAGCGCGTACCGGAAGGCCGGCGGCACGCCGTCCAGCGCGTCCAGCCAGAACGGGGCCGTGCACACGAGCGCGAAGAGCACGTTCGCCAGCGGGCCCGCCGCCGAGATCAGGCTGTGCTTCCAGCGGCCCTTGATCCGCCCCTGCTCGATGAAGACCGCGCCGCCCGGCAGGCCGATCCCGCCCATGATCACGAAGAGCACCGGGAGCACGACGCTCAGCACCGCGTGCGTGTACTTCAGCGGGTTCAGGGTCAGATAGCCCTTCGCGCCCACCGTGATGTCCCCGCCGTGCAGGGCGGTCCTGGCGTGCGCGTACTCGTGCAGACAGAGCGACACCACCCACGCCGAGGTCACGAAGAGGAAGACCGCGAGCCCGGGCAGGGCGGCGAAGTCCGTCCACACCGCCCAGCCGGTGACGGCCATGACGGCGAGGATCGCCAGGAAGACGGGGCTGATCCGCCGTTCGTGGCTCCGGGTGGTGGCCGTGGTCATCGCGGGGGCTCCCAGGGGACAGGGGAAGGCTGGTGTGCGGGAAACGTACCGGGGCCCGGCCCGGTTCCGGGCCGAGAACAGGGAGGCCCGGCCCGGACGGCTCCCCGCCGGGAGCGGGGGGCGGGCGCTCGCGGAGAATGGGCCCGTGCGCTACTCCGTTCTCGGCCCCACCCTCGTCCACGCGTCCGACGGCACCGACGTGACCGTCGGCGGCCCCCGGGTCCGCGCGCTGCTCACCGTCCTCGTCCTGCGGGCGGGCCGCCCCGTGCCCGTACGGGAACTCGTGGACGAGATCTGGTACGGCGACGAGCCGCCCGCCGACGCGGTCGCCGCGCTCCAGGCCCTGGTCGGGCGGCTGCGCAGGGCCCTCGGCCGGGAGCGGGTGGTCTCCGCCGAGGGCGGCTACCGGCTCGACGCCCGGCCCGAGGACGTCGACCTGTACCGCTTCGAACGGCTCGCCGCCGAGGGGTCCGCCGTCCTCGCGGCCGGGGACGCGGGGCGGGCTGCCGTCCTGCTGGACGAGGCCCTCGGGCTCTGGCGCGGCCCGGCCCTCGCCGACCTCCCGGACCGGGCCGCCGAGGCCGCCCGCCGGGAGGCCCGCCGCCTCGACGCCCGCCGCGCCCGGCTCGACGCCGCCCTCGCCCTCGGCGAGGCCCCCGCCGCCCTCCCCGAACTGACCGCCCTCTGCGAGGCCCACCCGCTGGACGAACCCCTCCAGGCCCTGCGGATCCGCGCCCTGCGCGACACGGGCCGGGCCGCCGAGGCCCTGGCGGCGTACGAGTCGGTCCGCCGCGTCCTCGCCGAACGCCTCGGCACCGACCCGTCCCCGGCCCTGCGCGCCCTCCACGCGGAACTGCTCGCCGGGGAGGTGCCGACGACGGCGACGGCGCCGACGGCGGCGGAACCGGAGCCCGTCCCCGCCCCCGCCCCCGCCCCCGTCCCCGGGAACCTGCGCGCGCGGCTCACCAGCTTCGTCGGCCGCGACGAGGAGATCGCCGCCCTCCGGGAGGACCTGCGGGCGGCCCGGCTCGTCACCCTGCTCGGCCCCGGCGGCGCCGGGAAGACCCGCCTCTCGCAGGAGGCCGCCGAGCGCGGCGCCGAGGCCTGGCCCGACGGCGTCTGGGTCGCCGAACTCGCCCCCGTCACCAGCCCGGAGGCCGTGCCCGAGGCCGTCCTCGCGGCCGTCGGCGCCCGCGAGACCGTCCTGCGCGGCGCGGGGGCCGAGGAACTGCGCACCGGGAACGACCTCCTCGCCCGGATCGTGGAGCACTGCGCCGGACGCCGGATGCTGCTGGTCCTCGACAACTGCGAGCACGTGATCGGCGCCGCCGCCGAACTGGCCGAGGCCCTCCTCGCCCGCTGCCCGGAGCTGCGGGTCCTGGCCACGAGTCGGGAGCCGTTGGGGGTGCCGGGGGAGGTGGTGCGGCCGTTGGGTCCGTTGCCGGTGGGGGTGGCGTTGCGGTTGTTGGGGGAGCGGGGTGCGGCGGCGCGGCCGGGGTTTTCGGTGGGGGAGGATCCGGTGGCGGCGGAGGAGGTGTGCCGGCGGTTGGACGGGTTGCCGTTGGCGATCGAGTTGGCGGCGGCGCGGTTGCGGATGTTGTCGGTGCGGCAGGTGGCGGAGCGGCTGGACGATCGTTTTCGTTTGTTGACGGCGGGGGCGCGGACGGTGTTGCCGCGTCAGCAGACGTTGCGGGCGGTGGTGGACTGGTCGTGGGAGCTGCTCGATGAGCCGGAGCGGGTGGTGTTGCGGCGGCTTGCGGTGTTCGCGGGTGGGTGTGATCTGGCGGCGGCGGAGGCGGTGTGTGCGGACGGGGCGGGTCCGGATGTGCTGGACGTGCTTGGGGCGTTGGTGGACAAGTCGTTGGTGGTGGCGGGTCCGGTGGACGGGGGGATGCGGTACCGGCTGCTTGAGACGGTGGCGGAGTATGCGCGGGAGCGGCTTGCGGAGGCGGGGGAGCGGGCGGGGGTGGAGCGCCGGCATCTGGTGTACTACCGGGAGTTGGCCCGGCGTACGGATCCGGAGCTGCGCGGGTCCGGGCAGCTCGCCGCCATCGCCCGCTTCGGGACCGAGTACGGCAACCTCCGCACCGCCCTGCGCCGGGCCGTCGACGCCCGCGACGAGGACGAGGCCCTCGTCCTCGTCCACTCCCTGCTCTGGTACTGGCAGATGCGCGACCTGCGCACCGACGCCCTGCACTGGGCCGAGGCCACCGCGGCCCTCGGCCCCGACCCGTTCGCGCCGCCCGCCGCCCCCGTCGTCCCCCTCCACGAGCCGTGCACGGCCGCGCCGCCGCCGCTCTCCGAGGAACAGCGTTGGGAGGCCCGGCGCGGAGTGCGGCTCGTCGAACTGATCAACATGAGCCACGAGACCGGCCGCTGGACCACCCCCGAGGGCGTGCGGCGGCTGCGCGAGATGACCGCCGAATACGACCCCGGCCTGCCCCAGTCCTGCCGGCTGCCCGGCACCTTCGCCGTCTTCGCGGTCCTCCTCATCGGCGAGGCCGGCCGGCTCGGCGAGCGGCTCGACACCACCGTCGACGCCTGCCGCCGCTACGGCTACGACTGGGACCTCGCCAACGTGCTCCAGCTGCGCGCCAACATGCTCGCCAACCGGAGCGACCGGGCCGCCGAGGCGATCGCCGACGCCGACGAGAGCCTGGAGACCTTCGTCCGGCTCGGTGACGCCTGGGGCGCGGCCGAGGCGTTCTCCTCCCGGGCCGAGGCCCGGGAACGGCGCCTGGAGTTCGCGGAGGCGGCCGCGGACTTCACCGCCGCCATCGGCTGTGCCGAACGGATCGGCGCCCAGGCGCAGGTGCTGCTCCTGCGCGCCCGGTACGCCGGCGTCCTCGTCGAGATGGGACGGTTCGCCGAGGGCGAGGCGATCCTGCGCGAGATCCTGGACGGCGACCACGGCCTGGGGCACGAACCCCGGCTCGGCGCCCGCATGATCCTCGCGACGGTGCTCGGCCGCGGCGGACGCACCGCCGAGGCCCGCGAGCACCTCCGGGCGCTGCTGCGGGAGTTCGACTCGGAGGCCCTCGCCCTCTTCGAGGGCTTCGCCCTCGGCGGCCTGGGCTGGCTGGACGTCCTCGACGGCCGGTACGCCTCCGGGTTCGCCCTCGCCGCGAAGGCGTACGCGTACTCCCTGAGCCCGCTGTCGCTGATGATCGGCCCGCAGATGCCGGCGGTCCACCTGATCGTCGCCGCCTGGGCCCTGGCCGGAACCGGCGGACCGGAGGCGCGGACCGCCGCCGTGCTGCTCGGCGCCAGGGACGGGCTGCTCCCGCCGGAGCACCGGCCGCCGCCGACCGAGCGGGAACAACTGGAGCGGGCCACCGCCCTCGCCCGGTCCGTGCTCGGCGACGAGGAGTTCGCGGCGGCACGCGCCGAGGGCGACGGCCTCTCCTTCGAAGAGGCCGCCGCCCTGCTCGGTCGCGCCGCCGACGCGATCAGAGAGCGCGCCGAGTCCTGAACCCCCCGGGGGTGTCCGCGACTCAGGTCTTCTTGCGGAACTTGGCGACCGCGATCGGCGCCGTGACGACCGTGATCAGCACCGACCAGCCGAGGGTCATCCACACCGAGTGGGCGACCGGACCGCCGTTGACGAGGTTCCGCGCGGCGTCGGCGAGGTTCGAGAGCGGGTTGTAGTCGGTGAAGGTCTCCAGCCAGCCCGGCATCGAGGTCGGCGGGGCGAAGATCGAGGAGCCGAACTGGAGCGGCATCAGGACCAGCATCGCGACGCCCTGGACGGCCTGGCTCGTCTTCATGGTGAGGCCGAGCAGGATGAAGATCCACATCAGCGAGGCGCCGAAGACCATCGACAGGCCGATCGCGGCGAAGAGGTCGAGGACCGAGGTCTTGATCTCCATGCCGAGCAGGAAGCCCATGCCGAGCAGGATCGCGGTGGCGATCAGCATCCGGCCGACCTCGACGACGATCTTGGCGATCAGGACGGAGGACCGGGCGATCGGCATCGTCCGGAACCGGTCCATGACCCCCTTCTTGAAGTCCTCGTTCATCCCGGTGCCGACGGCCATGGCGATGTTCATGCCCATCATCGCCATCAGGCCGGGCGTCACGTAGTTCACGTACGCGTCGTTGTTGCCCTTGCCGGCGATCGCGCCGCCGAAGACGTACACGAACAGCAGGATGAAGATGATCGGCATCAGGACGGCGTCGAACATCGACTCCGGGTCCTGCTTGATCTGGAGGGCGTTGCGCCGGGCCAGGGCGCCGATGTGGCGGAGGTTGGCCCGCAGGCCGATCCGGCCCTCGCCGGGCAGCGCCCGCGCCGGGCCCGCGCCCGGGTCCGGGGCGCCGACGGGGGTCTTGGAGAGCGGTGTGGTCGTGGTGGCGGTGCTCATGCGGCGACCTCCTCGGGAAGCGCGTCGGACACGGTCGTCTTCTGGCCGGTGATCGCCAGGAACACCTCGTCCAGGCTGGGCAGGTGGGTGCCGATGTGGGCGATGCCGAAGCCGCGCGCGCCGAGCAGGCCCACGACGGCGGTCAGCTGCTCGTCGGCGAGGATCGGCACGTACAGCGCGCCCTCGTCGGGGACGACGGTCGCGCCGGCGACCCCGTCGAGACCGGTCTCGCGCAGCGCGGCGGCCATCGCGGTCAGGTCGGCCGGGTCCACCGGGCGCACCTTCAGGGTGCGGCCGCCGACCCGGGCCTTCAGGTCGTCGACCTTGCCGTTGGCGATGACCTTGCCGCGGTCGATGACGGTCAGCTCGCTCGCGAGCTGCTCCGCCTCCTCCATGTACTGGGTGGTGAGCAGGACGGTGGCGCCCTCGGCGACCATTCGCTTCACCTCGTCCCAGACCTCGTTGCGGGTGCGGGGGTCGAGGCCGGTCGTCGGCTCGTCCAGGTAGAGGACGGCAGGGTTCCCGATCATCGAGGCGGCCAGGTCGAGCCGCCGGCGCATTCCGCCCGAGTAGTTCATCGCGGGCCGCTTGGCGGCCTCGGTGAGCGAGAAGCGCTCCAGGAGCTCGTCGGCGCGGGCCCGGGAGTCCTTGCGGGAGAGGTCGAGCAGCCGCCCGATCATGTAGAGGTTCTCCCAGCCGGACAGCTTCTCGTCGACCGAGGCGTACTGGCCGGTGAGGCCGATGGTGCGGCGCAGCTGCCGGGGCTGGCGCACCACGTCGTAACCGGCGACGGTGGCGGTCCCGGCGTCCGGGACGATGAGGGTGGAGAGACAGCGGACGAGGGTGGTCTTCCCGGCGCCGTTGGGCCCGAGGACCCCGAGGACCGTGCCCTCCCGGACGTCCAGGTCGACCCCGTCGAGGGCCTTCGTCTCGCCGAAGTGCTTCACGAGGCCCCGTACCTCGACGGCGTTGGTGTGTGATCGCGTCATGGCCCCTACTAGACCAGGCACCACCGACAACGCTCCGACAGACGGCCGACAGCCCGCCGATGGGGGATGTCGGCGGGCTGTCGGAGGTGCCGCAGTGGCTTCTCGGGACCCTCTGCGAGGGGCCTTCCGGGATCTTCCGGGATCCTCCGGGATCAGTGGAAGGTGTGCTCCTCGGCGGGGAACGCCCCGCCGGAGACGTCCTCGGCGAAGGCGCGCGCGGCGTCGCCGAGCGTCTCGCGGAGGTTGGCGTACTGCTTGGTGAAGCGCGGCACCTTGCCGCCGGTCAGACCGGCCATGTCGGTCCAGACGAGGACCTGGGCGTCGGTCCCGGCGCCCGCGCCGATGCCGATGGTGGGGATGTGCAGCGAGCGGGTGACCTCGGCGGCCAGCTCGGCCGGCACGAGCTCCAGGACGACCGCGAACGCGCCCGCGTCCTGCGCGGCCTTGGCGTCGCGGAGCAGCCGGTGGGCGGCCTCGTCGGAGCGGCCCTGCACCCGGTAGCCCATGGTGTTCACGGACTGCGGGGTCAGGCCCAGGTGGGACATGACGGGGATGCCGGCCTGGACGAGCAGCTCGGTCTGCGGCAGCGAGCGCTCGCCGCCCTCCAGCTTGATCGCGCCGACGCCGGCGTCCTTGACGAGCCGGGTGGCGTTGCGCAGGGCCTGGACGGGCCCCTCCTGGTACGAGCCGAAGGGGAGGTCGCCGACGACGAGGGCCCGCCTGGTGCCCCGGACGACGGCGGCGGAGAGCAGGGTCATCTCGTCCATCGTGACGGGCACGGTGGTGTCGTAGCCGAGGTGACAGTTGCCCATCGAGTCGCCGACGAGGATGACGGGGATCCCGGCCTCGTCGAAGACGGAGGCGGTCATCGCGTCGTAGGCGGTGAGCATGGGCCACTTCTCGCCGCGGGCCTTGGCGGCGGCGATGTCGTGGACGGTGATGCGGCGGGTGCCCGTGCCCCCGTAGAGCGACTTGGTGCTGTCGCCACCGGCGGCGGGCGGCTTCTGGGCAGCCTGAAGCGTCATGGTGAACGGCTCCTCTTGTCATCTCGAGGCGCCCTCACGGCGTCCCCGGACCACATCCATGGTGGCACTTCGGCGGGCGGACGGGAAAGTGGGCCGGAGTGGCGCTGTTCACACCGCCGCAATGTGTGAAGCGCCGCGGAGACGGCAACGGGCCGGGGCTGCCGGGCGCGGTGGGGCGGGCACCGGCTCCGAGCGGAAGCGATCGGCCGGAAGTGATCGGCCGGACGCGGTCGGCCGGACGAGACCGGCAGGAAGCAGTGAGCCGGAAGCGGCCCGGCGGGAACGTAAAGACTCGTCCAGCTTTTTCGATACGAGACGGTCTCGTATCGAAATGGGCCTACGCTGGTCGGCATGTCACAGCCGTCCCCCGCACCCTCCGCCCCCGCCGGGCCCCGCGTCCCCGAGGCCGTCCACCGGCGCCGCTGGGCGATCCTCGGCGTCCTCATGCTCAGCCTGCTGATCGTCGTCCTCGACAACTCGATCCTGAACGTGGCCGTCAGGACGATCGCCGCCCCCGCCCCCACCGGCCTCGGCGCCACCCAGAGCGAGCTGGAGTGGGCCATCAACTCCTACACGCTCGTCTTCGCCGGGCTCCTCTTCACCTCCGGCCTGCTCGGCGACCGCCTCGGCCGCAAGAAGGTGCTGCTCTTCGGCATCACCGTCTTCGGCATCGGCTCCGCCCTCGCCGCGTTCTCCGGCTCCCCGGGCGAGCTGATCGCCTTCCGGGCCGTCATGGGCCTCGGCGCCGCCTTCGTGATGCCCGCGACCCTCGCCGTCCTCATGAACGTCTTCGAGCGCGACGAGCAGCCCAAGGCCATCGGCATCTGGGCCGGCGGCGTCGGCCTCGCCATCGCGATCGGCCCCATCACCGGCGGCCTCCTGCTCGAACACTTCTGGTGGGGATCGATCTTCCTCGTCAACGTGCCCGTCGTGCTCCTCGCCCTGGTCCTGATGGTCCGGCTCGTGCCCGACTCCCGGGACCCGAGGCCCGGCCGCGTCGACGTGCCCGGCGTGCTGCTCTCCGTCGTCGGCCTCGTCCTCCTCGTGTACGGGATCATCCGGGGCGGCGAGCTGGCGGACTTCACCGACGTCACCGTCCTCGCCCCGGTCCTCGGCGGCCTCGTGGTCCTCGTCGGCTTCGTCCTGCACGAGCGGCGCAGCGACCACCCGGCCATCGACATGGCGTACTTCAAGAAGCCCGCGTTCTCGGCCGCCGTCGCCGCGATCGCGCTCGTCTTCTTCGCCCTCATGGGCGTGACCTTCTTCTCGGCCTTCTACCTCCAGAGCGTGCGCGGCTACAGCGCCCTGCAGTCCGGACTGCTCCTGCTGCCGCTGGCCGTCGCGCAGATGGCGTTCGCGCCCCGGGCCCGGCTCGTCGTGGAGCGCCTCGGCGCCCGGGTCGTGTGCGCCGCCGGAATGCTGCTCGTCGCCCTCGGCCTCGCCGCCTTCGCCCTCTTCGACGCCTCGACCCCGGTCTGGGTCCTCGAAGTCGTCTTCTTCCTCCAGGGTGCGGGCATGGCGCACATCATGCCGCCGGTCACGGTCGCGATCATGCAGGCGCTGCCCCGCGAGAAGGCGGGCTCCGGCTCGGCGATCAACAACACCTTCCGGCAGGTCGGCGGCGCGCTCGGCGTGGCCGTCCTCGGCTCGGTCCTCTCCTCCGTCTACCGGGGCGAGATCGAGGGGCACCTGGGCGGGGTTCCGGCGGCGCTGCGGGCCACGGCGGGCGAGTCCGTCGAGGCGACGCTCGCGGTCGCCGAGAAGCTCGGCCCGGCGGGCCGGGACCTGGTGGCCCCCGCCTACCAGGCCTTCCTGGACGCCATGCACGTCACGGCGATCGCCTCGGCCGCGATCGCCCTGGTCGGCGCGGTGGTCGTCGCCGCGTTCCTGCCGGGCCGCGCTCCGGCGGCCCCGGAAGCGGGCGCGCCGGACGCGGACCCGGGCGCGGGGACGCCGGAAGCCGGTACGCGGGCCTCCGGCGTCCCCGCCGCCCGCCCGGCGGCCTCGGTACCGGCGTCCGCCGCCGGGACGGGAGAATCGGCCCGACGGTAGCCCGCAGCCCCGGACGAGAGGCGGAACGCACGTGTCGCTCCAGAACGGCGAGACCCCGGCCCCCGACGCCGAAGGGACCGGCCCCGGCGGGGGGCCGGACGCCGGGACGACGCCGCCTCCCGGCCCCTGCTCCCCGCCGCCTCCCGGCCCCGGGACGGCACCGCCCCCCGGCCCCGGGGCGACGGCACGCCGCCGGGGCCGGCCCCGGTCCGAGGCCGTCGAGCAGGCGATCTTCGAGGCGGTCGGGGGGCTCCTGGACGAGGGGGTGCCGCTGACCGAGCTGTCCGTCGAGCGGATCGCCCGTACCGCCGGGGTCGGCAAGGCCACCATCTACCGCCGCTGGTCCGGCAAGGAGGACCTCTTCGTCGACCTCCTGCGCTCCCTGGAGCCCCCGGACCCGGTGCTGCCCGGCACCTCGGCCCGGGACGACCTCGTGGCGCTCCTGGAGGCCCTGCGGCAGCGCGGCCTCGCCAAGCGGTCCTCCGCCCTGCTCCACACCGTCTTCTCGCAGATGCAGCTCTATCCCAAGCTGTGGGACGCCTATCAGCTCACCGTCATCGAACCGCGCCGCCGCCTCGGCCTGGACGCGGTGCGGCGCGGCATGGAGCGGGGCGAGATCCGCGACGACCTCGACGTCGAGTTCGTCAACGACCTCCTCACCGGCCCCCTGCTGCTGCGCACCGTCGTCCGCCCCGGCTCCACCCTGGAGCCCGGCCTCGCCGAGCGGGTCGTCGACACCGTCCTGGACGGCCTGCGCCCCCGTACCTGACACGGGGCGCGGACCGGGGCGAATGTGAGCGTTCTGTCACAGCCGCCCCGCCTCCGCACCCCCGCAGGAACCCGCCACGCGTGCCGTGTCGTCCCTGGGGGAGTACGGCCGTCCCCTCATCGCCTAGTGTCGAGGTCGGGGCACGGCGGACAGGCGAGACGGCACGGCGGCAAGGCAGTGAGGGCAGCGATGACGCGGGTGGACACGACGGGGACCGAGTACGGCGACGTGAACGGCGAGCGTCCCCGTTCCCGGTTCCGGACCGCCCTCGACCGGCTCCGCCGCGACCGGGGGATCTGGCGCCGGGGCGTCCTGATCGCCCTGGCCGCCGTGGCGCTCACCCTCGTCATGGTCTTCCACGCCGACATCCCCAACCGGATCGGCAACCTGGGCAGCCTCACCGAGACCTTCCTGCCCTGGTTCGGCCTCTTCGTGCCGCTCCTGCTCGTCCTCGCCCTGCTGCGCCGGTCCGCCACCGCGCTGATCGCCCTGCTCCTTCCGGCCGTGGTGTGGCTCAACCTCTTCGGCGGGCTCGTCGCCGACAAGTCGGCCGCCGGCGGCGACCTGACCGTCGCCACCCACAACGTGAACGCCGAGAACCCCGACCCCGAGGGCGCCGCCCGGCAGCTGGCCGCCTCCGGCGTCGACGTGCTCGCCCTGGAGGAGCTCAAGGGCGACATGGTCCCGGTCTACGAGAAGGGCCTCGCCGAGGCCTACCCGTACCACTCCGTCCAGGGCACCGTCGGCCTCTGGAGCAAGCTGCCGCTGCGCGCCGCGCAGCCCGTCGACATCCACATGGGCTGGACCCGCGCCATGCGCGCCTCCGTGGTGACCCCGCGGGGCGAGGTGGCCGTGTACGTCGCCCACCTGCCCTCCGTGCGGGTCCGGATGAACGCCGGCTTCACCGCCAACCAGCGCGACAACAGCGCCGACGCGCTCGGCGAGGCCATCTCCCGCGACCCGCACGAGCGGATCGTCCTCCTCGGCGACCTCAACGGCACCATGAACGACCGCGCCCTCAACGCCGTCACCTCGCAGCTGCGCTCCACCCAGGGCGCGGCGGGCGACGGCTTCGGGTTCAGCTGGCCGGCCTCGTTCCCGATGGCCCGCATCGACCAGATCATGGTGAAGAACGTCGAGCCGGTCTCCTCCTGGACGCTGCCCGCCACGCGGAGCGACCACCTCCCGGTCGCGGCCCGCGTGAAGCTCTGACCCCGCCGTTCCGCGCCGAAACCTCTCCTTCACCCTCCGGAAGCCACCGGGAACACGTCGCCTGAGACAATTTGTTCAGACGAAGAACTAATCCGCGTTCCCGTCCGACCCTCCCCGACCCTCCCCGCTTCCGGAAGGCCCCTTTCCCATGCCCCTGGCGTTGTTCGCCCTGGCCGTCTCCGCCTTCGGCATCGGCACCACCGAATTCGTGATGATGGGCCTCCTGCCCCAGGTCGCCGAGGACCTCGGCACCTCCGTCCCCACCGCCGGACACCTCGTCTCGGCGTACGCGATCGGGGTCGTCGTCGGCGCCCCGCTGCTCACCGCCCTCGGCTCCCGGATCCCGCGCAAGCGGATGCTCCTGCTGCTCATGGCGCTCTTCACGGTCGGCAACCTCGCCTCCGCGCTCGCCCCCGGCTTCGGCTGGCTCGTCGCGGGCCGGGTCCTCGCCGGCCTCCCGCACGGCGCGTTCTTCGGCCTCGGCGCGGTCGTCGCCGCCCGGCTCGTCCGCGAGGGCCGGCAGGCGCGGGCGGTGGCCACCATGTTCCTCGGCCTCACCGTCGCCAACATCCTCGGCGTCCCGGCCGCGACCCTCCTCGGCCAGCACCTCGGCTGGCGGGCCACCTTCCTCGTGGTCTCCGCGATCGGCCTGCTCGCCATGGCCGCGCTCGCCCGCCTGGTCCCGCCGATCCCCGCCGAAGGACACCGGGGCCTGGGCCGCGAGGTGCGCGCCCTCGGCCGCCCGCAGGTGCTGCTCGGCCTGCTCACCGCCGTCTTCGGCTTCGCGGGCGTCTTCGCCGTCTACTCGTACCTCGCCTCGATGACCACCGAGGTGATGGGCTTCGGCGACTCCACCGTCACGCTCGTCCTCGCCCTCTTCGGCCTCGGCATGACCGGCGGCGCGCTCGCCGCCGGCCCGCTGACCGACCGCGCCCTGCGCCCCACCCTGTACGGCTCGCTCGCCGCCCTCGTCCTCGCCCTGGTCGCCTTCCGCTTCACCGTCCACGTGCCCTGGCTGGCCCTGGTCACGGTCGTCGTCCTCGGCGCGGTCGGCTTCATGACCACCACCCCGCTCCAGATGCTGGTCATGAACAAGGCCAAGGACGCCCCGACGCTCGCCTCCGCCTCCAACCACTCCGCCTTCAACCTCGCCAACGCGGGCGGCGCCTGGGCGGGCGGCACGGCCGTCGCCGCCGGCTGGGGCTGGACCTCCCCGACCCTGGTCGGCGCGGCCCTCACCGCCGTCGGCCTGACGATCGCGACGGCGGCGGGCCTGCTCGACCGCCGCACACCGGAGGGGGCCTCCCGCGTGGTCGCCCGGGGCGACGGAGCGGCGGCGGCTCAGCCGGAACGTACCGTCTGACATGCCCGGGTAGGCCCGCACCCGATCACGGCACGTCGGAACGCGTGGCGCCGCTAGTCCTCCTCGGGATCCGGGAGAGGGGCGGGGTCCGCGGGAGGCCGTGCGTCGATCAGCGTGTCGTCCAGTTCCCGGACGGACAGGCGGATCTGGTTCCAGTCCGCTCGCAGGCCCAGCGGGTGCTCGCCCAGGTCGTCGGGGAACTGCGCCTGCTGACTCCGCAGATCGTCGAGGGTGCGCTGCGCCTCACCGAGATAGCGGATCAGTTCCTGCCGGCGGCGCCGGTTGCGTTCTACCGGGGTTTCCGGGCGGGACTCGGCCGCCCTCCTCTGTTCCCGGGAGGTGTACTCCAGCAGAGACCGTTCCGGATCGGCCTGCCAGTGCAGGTCGGCTTCGGTGAGGACGGTGACGCCCGCGCCGTCGCGCTCGGCCCGACCCAGGTGGTCGAGGCGCGGATAGGTGTACTTCGCATGGGTGCCGACACCGCCGGGCTGATCCGGATCGAAGTGGATCAGAACCGCCTCGGCCTGCCGGACCCCGCGTGGCACCCGCAGCAGTTCGTCGAGGAGCAGCGGGGGAGCGGTGCGGTAGGGAGCCCGGCCGCTGGAGACCTTGAGGCCCGAGTCGGGGGTGAGCAGGCCGTCGGCGATCAGTGCCGTCCCGGCCAGGACCTGGAGGGTGAGCCGGGCGTCCGCGTCGTCCTTCAGCGCCCGCACGCGCAGTTCCTGGGCAGAGGCGACGATCAGCTCCCAGGATCCGAAGACGTCCCGCGAGAGCACGCCGCCGTCCCGCCACGCGCGGCGTGCCACCGGAGTCGTCTTGGGCTTGTAGAACCGGAACGACATGTCGATCACCACGCCCAGGTATCCCGCGTACCGCTCCGTGCGCACCGAGGTCAGTCCCCGGTCGGAGCGGACGAAGCGCTTGGCCTCCTCGAACACGGACGGCCTGGTCAGAGTGTGAGTGATCTTCGCCGCCCGCCACAGCGGATCCACCCAGTCCGTCCGGTGGTAACGCACCAGGGGGGCGGTGGCGGCGCCGAAGAGCTGCTCGATGTCCGTGTCCCGGAGCGGCTCCTCGTTGACCAGGTCGACGAAGGCGTCCGGCACCAGTCCCTGCCGTTTCAGGTGCGAGACGATCCGCTCGGCTGTCATCAGGTCCTGGGCGGGTTCGCTCCACGGATTGACGCTGATGTGCCGGGCGCTCTGGGCCGTAGCCACGGCGTCGGGCAGCGTGGACGCGGTGGATCCGGGAGGGAACTCCGCCCCGACGACGAGCCGGACGGGCACCAGCCGTGTCATCCGCTCCCGCAGGACGGGCATGGTCAGGTTGTTCCGTTCCAGCGCCGCGTTCACGGTCTGCGCGGACTTGCCGTACCTCGTACGACGCGTGCGGACGCTGAGTGCGAGGGCGTCCGAGAAGAAATCGGCGATCTCGTCCCGAAGGTTCTCGGCGGAGCGTGCGCCGAGTCCGTGCCGGGTCTTGGCCGCGCTGGTGCAGCGGGAGGTGCCGTCGTACAACGCCGGAACGACGGACGACGGACTGCCGTCGGCGTAGGCCACCTCCACGAGCACGGCCTCGACCGGGGTCATCACCCCGTTGACCAGGATGGAGTCGCTGTAGTCCGCCCCCGGCTGCTTCAGCGTCTCCTTGACCGTTGTACGGATCACCTGACGCGCGTCTTCGACCCCGTCGTAGCAGACGCGGAGCTGGGCCAACGGGGTCGTGCCGTCGGGCGCGTACATGCCCGACGAGGGCGGGGCCGAAGGGGGCGAATCCGCCGGGGCGTGCGAGCCGGGCATCGACGCGGCCTGCGTCAGGTGGGCGATCCGCGGGTTGCCCAGCACGGGCAGCAGCGCGTCCGCGAAAGCCAGGCCCTCCAGAACGTACAGGGTGGCGGAGCCCGTCGTCTGGACGCTCAGGCCGTCGTGTCCATCGGCGTACGTGGCCAGGCGGGCGGTGCGAGACGGATCGGCGAAGAGACCGGCGGCGGCCTCGATGGCCTCCTTGCCGAGGTTCACCCGTGGATTGTCCTGAAGGGCCCGACGGAGCCGGCCCGTTCCCTTGGGATCCAGGTCGGGCAGTGGTTCAGGGAGGCGGGGGAGTCGGAACGTGACGCCGTTCTCGTCCGTGACGACGATTTCCCGCTGATGGTTCGTCATGACTAGGGCCTCCTAGGTGCCCAAGACGTCCCGGCTTCCGCGCGATGCTTGTACCGGGATACCCGGGCCGAGGCCCGGGGCATGGGCGCGAGCGAGCGCGCTGCCACGCGGCAGGGGCGTGCCTCAGCGGTGGGAACGAGCCAGCCATCCAGGGCGACCCCGGTTTCCGACCGGTGGTGCCCACGACTGCTGCGGTGTGCCCGCACGCCATGAGGGCGTGCGACGTTCGGCGCGGAGCGCTGCCGTTGCCTGAGGGGATGCTATGACCCGGCCTGACGGAGCATTAAATTCCAGTTACTCTCCGATGGTTCTCGGTGGGAAACGACTGGTGTGTGGGATCAGCGACCGCGCGGCGTGTCGACAGTGGGCCGGTAAAGCCCCGGCCGTCAGCCGGCCGGGCTCTCCCGCCAGCGGTTCGTGATCGGCAGGCGCCGGTCCTTGCCGAAGCCCTTCGCCGAGATCTTGGTGCCCGGCGGGTACTGGCGCCGCTTGTACTCCGCCGTGTCCACCATCCGCAGCGTCCGCGTCACCAGCTCCTCGTCGTAGCCGGCGGCCACGATCTCGTCCCGCCCCCGGTCCCGGTCCACGTACAGGGCGAGGATGCCGTCCAGGACCTCGTAGTCCGGCAGCGAGTCCGTGTCGACCTGCCCCGGGCGCAGCTCGGCGCTGGGCGGCTTGGAGATCGAGTTCTCCGGGATCGGCGGGGTCTGGCCGCGCTCCTCGGCCGCCCGGTTCCGCCAGCGCGCCAGCCGGAAGACGTCCGACTTGTACACGTCCTTGATCGGCCCGAACGCGCCGACCGCGTCGCCGTACAGCGTCGAGTACCCCACCGCCAGCTCGGACTTGTTGCCCGGCGCGAGGACCAGGTGCCCCTCCTGGTTGGAGAGCGCCATCAGGGCCGTGCCGCGCAGCCGGGCCTGGAGGTTCTCCTCCGCGAGCCCGGTGAGGCCGAGCGCCCCCATGTACGCGTCGAACATCGGCTCGATCGACACCGTGCGGTAGTTCAGCCCGGTCCTGCGGGCCAGCTCGGCCGCGTCGCCGCGCGAGTGCTCCGAGGAGTACCTGGACGGCATCGACACCCCGTACACGTTCTCCGCGCCGAGCGCGTCGCAGGCGATCGCGGCGACGAGCGAGGAGTCGATGCCGCCGGACAGGCCGACCAGGACCGAGCGGAAACCGTTCTTCGCAAGGTAGGCGCGCAGACCGATGACGAGCGCCGAGTACACCTCCTCGTCGTCGTCGAGCCGGTGCGCGTAACCCCCCGTCAGCTCCGGCTCGTACGCGGGCAGCGGCTTCTCCGAGAGCACCACCCGGTCGATCCGCAGCCCGTCCCCGCCGACCGGCCCCTCCGGGGCGTCCGGGTCGTACGCGGGAAGGTCCAGGTCCAGGATCACGCTGCCCTCGACGAACTGCGGGGCCCGCGCGACGACTTCGCCCTCCGCGTCCACCACGATCGAGTCGCCGTCGAAGACCAGCTCGTCCTGGCCGCCGGTCGTCGCCAGGTACGCGGTGACGCACCCGGCCTCCCGGGCCCGCGCCCGGACCAGTTCGAGGCGCGTGTCGTCCTTGTTCCGCTCGTACGGCGAGGCGTTCACCGACAGGAGCAGCCCGGCCCGCGCGGCGCGCGCCGCCGGGACCCGGCCGCCGTCCTGCCAGAGGTCCTCGCAGATCGCCAGGGCCACGTCGATCCCGTGGATCCGGACGACGGGCAGCGTGTCGCCCCGCACGAAGTAGCGGTACTCGTCGAAGACGCCGTAGTTGGGCAGGTGGTGCTTGGCGAACCGCAGCGCCACCTCGCCCCCGTACAGCACGGCGGCGGCGTTCTCCGGCGACCCGGCCGGCCGGCCGAGCCGGGGCTCCGCCCGCTCCGAGCGGTCCAGGTAGCCGACGACCACCGGCACCTCCCCGAACCCCTCCTCCGCGAGGCGCCGGGCGAGCCCGCGCAGGGCCGTCCGGGACGCCTCCACGAAGGAGGGGCGCAGCGCGAGGTCCTCGACGGGGTATCCGGTCAGCGCCATCTCGGGGAACGCGACGAGATGCGCGCCCTGCCCGGCGGCGTGCCGGGTCCAGTGCACGATCGCCTCGGCGTTCCCGGCGATGTCTCCGACGGTCGAGTCGATCTGATTCAGGGCGAGGCGTAGTTGAGGCACCCGGCCAGTGTAATCGTCAGACCGACGCTATGTCTTGGGATACGGGGTTCCGGGGACGGGATCACGGATACGGAGCGGCCTCCGGGGGAGCTGTGACCCCCGGCCGCGATCGCCGGGGAGCGGTGCCCCTCGGCGACCGCCCCCTGTACGTGACCGCGCCTCACCCGGCCCGCTTCACGGGCCCGGTCCAGATCACCGGCTCGTACTCCAGGAGCTGCGGCGCCAGTTCCACCTGCATCTCCCCGTCCGCGCCGGCCGGCAGCGAGAAGGCGAAGCCGCCCTTGGTCTGCTTGCCCGGGAGCACCTTGCCCTGGAACATCTCGGTCGCCCGGCTGCCGTCGAAGATTGCCCCCGCCGCAGCCCCCTCCGCGTCGCTCGCGTCCGGCAGGGCCGTGGTGACGTCGATGACCTTCTTGCTGCCGTTGACGATCGTCACGGTCACCCGGACGGCGGTGTCGCCCTTCTCGTACCCGGCGGCGAACCGGTCGGGCCGGTAGGGGAGGGGCTCGGAGACGGTGACCTTCACCCCGTCGTCGTACGTGTGGGTCTTCCCGAACGCCAGCACCGCCGGACCGGTCTCGGTGGGCTCCGGCACGCTCTCCCGCGTGCTCTCCGGCGCCGGGGCGGGCGCGGCGGAGGACGTCGCCCCCCGCCCGTGCGTCCCGTCGTCCGCGCGGTCGGCCGCGAACGCCACGACGAAGACGACCAGCCAGGCGAGCGCGACGACGATCGTCACAGAGCCGAGGACGATGCCCGCGATCGCCTGCCCCCGGTCGTTCGTCTCGCCGCGCCGGGCGCGCCCGTGGCCGACGACGCCGAGGACGAGGGCCAGGATCCCCAGGATCCCGCCGAGCCAGAAGAGGAACGGGACGATCCCGAAGACCAGGCCCACGATGCCGACGACGAGGGCGGCGACTCCGAGCCCGGAGCTCTGGGGCGGCGGCGCCTGGAACGGCGGCGGTTCCCAGGCGGGCGGGCCGGGGGTGTGTCCGGGCATGGTCATACGAGGTCCTCCGAGCTGATCCGAAGACCTGACGTTAAACCGGCTGCACCCGCCCTGGCCAGGCATTTCATGGGCGATGCGCGTTCGTGACCCGCCCCCGCCCCGCATCGCAGTACGCCCCGCCGCGAGCCCGCCGCACGCCCACCCCCGCGCCCCACTCGTTCGGGCCCCCGCCGGGAACCTCCGCCCCCGCCCCCGCGTTCGAACCCATATGTCCAGGAGTGTCGCGCGAACGGCCGCTGCCCTGTTGGCCCTCGGTGCGCTCGCGTACACCGCCTGGGTCCTCGAAGTCCTCGTCTGGACCGGTCTCGACCCGGTCCGGACGTACGTCTCCGAACTGGCCGCCGCCGACCAGCCCCTCGGCGGCCTCTTCCGCGCCACCGACCTCACGGCCGGCCTCCTGGTCCTCGCGGGAGCCCTGACGGGCCTGGCGGGGACGTGGGGGAGGCGGCCCGGCGACCGTACCGCCGGGCGCGACCCCTGGGCCGTCGGCGGCTGGATCGCCCTCGCCGTCTTCGGGGCCGCCACCGTCGCCGACTCCCGGCTGCCGCTCAGCTGCGCCCCGACCGTCGACCCCGTGTGCGCGGCCCGCGAGACCGCCGGGCTCGTCCCCGCCACCCACGCGGCCCACGCCGTCAGTTCGACCCTGGCGATGACGGGCGCGCTCGCCGCCCTGGTCGCCCTGACCGTCGCCGCCCGCCGGCACGACCGCCGGGGCCCCCTCGCCCGTACCGGACCGGCCCTGGTCGCCCTGGAGTTCGCCGCCACCGCCTGGACCCTCGCCGCCGTCGCCGCCTTCGAGGCCGGGAAGGGCGTCTGGGCGCTCGGCGCGGGACAGCGGCTCCAGGTCCTCCTGGTGGCCGCGTGGCTCGCCGTCCTCGCGTACTCCCTCGCCACGGACGCCCGGGAGGGACGGCGGTGACCTTCGTACGGATCGGGGGCGTCCCCCACCACGTGGTGACCGGGGGCTCGGGACCCGTCTGCGTCCTGAGCGCCGGCCTCGGCATGAGCTGGTTCGACTGGGACCCGGTCGTCCCGCACCTCGTCCCGTACCGCACTGTCGTCCGCTTCGACCGCCCCGGCCACGGCCTCTCCGCCCCGGCGGCCGTCCCGCCGACGGCGGCGGGCGAGGCGGACCGGATCGCGGCCGTCCTCGACGCGCTCGGCCACCGGGGGCCCGCCACCGTCGTCGGGCACTCGATCGCCGGGTTCCACGCGGAGGCCTTCGCCCGGCTGCACCCGGACCGCACCGCCGGCCTGGTCCTCGTCGACTCCTCGGTGGAGGAGGACCCCCGGCCGTCCCGCACCACCGCGCCCGCCCGCCTCCTCGGCGCCGTCCTCTGCGCCGCCGGACTCCCGGCGGCCCTCGGCCCGGCGGTCCGGAACCTCACGGTCCGGGCGGGAACGGTACGGAGAGGGACCCCGGGCACCGACACCGACCCCGCCCCCGTCGGTACGGGCCCCGCCCTCGCCCGTACCGACCCCGCCCTCGTCCGCCGCGTCTACCGCACCTCGCGCGTGCTGCGCGGCACCCTCCTGGAGAACGCCCACTACGGGGCCGTAGCCGCCGAGCTGCTCGCCCTGCGGGAGGACCGCCCCCTCCCGCCCGGCCTCCCCGTCACCGTCCTCGCCGCCCCCGACGGCTCCGCCCGCTGGGAGCGGCGCCAGCGCGCCCTGGCCCGGCGGCTCGGCGCCCGCTACGAGGCGGCCGAGCCGTCGGGCCACCTGGTCATGCGGGACCGCCCGGACGCGGTGGCCCGGGCAGTCCTGGACGTCGGGAGCCGCCGGAAGGGCGCGTAGCCGCCCCTGGACGCACCGGGCGCGTCAGGAAGGCGCGTACACGCTCATACAGAACGCCTTGACCTGCTCGTCCGACAGGTGCTGCGCCAGCTCGGCCTCGCTGATCATGCCGACGAGCCGCTTCTCCTCGATGACGGGCAGCCGCTTGATCCGGTGGCTCTGCATCTCCTCCAGGACGGCGCCCACGTCGGCGTCCGACTCGACCCAGCGCGGAGTGCCCTGGGCCATCTCGCCGCAGGTCACCTTGGACGGGTCGTGGCCCATGGCCACGCAGCCGACGACGATGTCGCGGTCCGTGAGGATGCCGCAGAGACGTTCGTTCTCGTCGGCGATGGGCAGCGCGCCCACGTTCAGGTTGCGCATCAGCTGCGCGGCGCGGTCGAGCGTCTCGTGAGCCGGGATCCACTGGGCCCCGGGGTGCATGATGTCCTTCGCCGTGGTCATGGGGTCGCGTACCTTTCGTCGTCGAACGTCGTACGAATCCCCGAGCCCACTCATTGTCGGCGCACGGCACGGCCCCCGCGACCGCAGCGGGTCACGGGGGCCGGCGCCTTCCCTCACGGGCCCGGGATCAGGCCCCGCGCTCCTTCAGCATGTCCGCCATCAGCAGCATCTCGGACTTCTGCGCGTCGACCATGCCCTGGGCGAGCGCGCGCTCGGCGCCCACCGCGCACTTCCGCACGCAGCCCTCGGCCATGTGGACCCCGCCCCTGTGGTGCTCGGTCATGAGCTTCAGGTACAGGACCTCGGCCTCCCGGCCGCTGGCCTTCCGGAGTTCCTCGATCTGCGTCTTGGTCGCCATGCCCGGCATGAGCGCCCCGTCCAGCGGACCGGTGTCGCCCGAGCCGCCCATGCCCATCCAGCTCATCGGCTCGACGCCGGACTCGACCTTGGGCAGCCCCCACAGGTCGAGCCAGCCGAGCATCATGCCCCGCTGGTTGGCCTGCGTGTTGGCGATGTCGTACGCGAGCCGGCGCACGGCCTCGTCCTTCGTCCGGTCCCGGACGATGAACGACATCTCGACGGCCTGCTGGTGGTGGACCGCCATGTCCCGGGCGAACCCGGCGTCCGCCGAGGCGGAGACGGGCGTGGCGGGCGCCTCGTCGCGGTCCGCCGAGGCGACGGTGACGGCGCCCCCGGCGAAGAGCAGCGCGAGGGCGACGGCGGTGATCGCCGCCCCCTGCGCGCGGTTCACCTTCACTGGCCCATCCCGGCGCCGGCCGCGCCCTCCGCGTCCAGACCGCCGGTGCAGGCCGCGCCCGGCTCCGGGGTCTGCGGGCCCTGCACGTACTTGGTGAGGAAGGCGTCGATGCGCGGGTCGTCCGCGCCGTCCACGGTCACCTGCTTGCCCCAGGCGGACAGCATGAGGGCCCCGGCTTGGTCGTCCACGGGGCTCATCAGCGTGTACTTGGTCTTGCCGACCTTCTTGGCCAGCGCGTCCACGTCGCCCTTGGCGGCCTGCTTGTTGTACGTCACCCAGACGGCGCCGTGCTCCAGCGAGTGCACGGCGTTCACCTCGGGGATCGCCTTCGTGTAGACGTCGCCGTCGCAGTTCATCCAGACCGGGTTGTGGTCGCCGCCGACCGGCGGCTTCATGTCGTACTTCACGGCCGTCTGGACGTGGTTGCGGCCGAGCTTCGCGGGGTCCCAGGTCTTCTCGGCGGAGATCGGCGCCTTGGCGGCGGCCTCCTTCTTGTCCTGCTCGTCGGACTTCTTCATCAGCACGAAGCCGCCGAAGCCGACGAGGCCGAGGACGACGACGGTCGAGACGCCGATGGTGATCAGACGGTTGCGGCGCTCGCGGGCCTGCTCGGCGCGGCGCATCTCCTCTATTCGGGCGCGGCGGTCGGCGTTGGAGGAGCGGTTGGCGGCCATGGTGGTGTCGTCCTTCTTCGGAAGTGGGGGTGGAGTTCGGTTCGGGCACGGACGTGCGGTGACGGCGGCGGTCGGGCCGCCCTCGGACCGTCTAGGTCCGGAGAACCTGAAGGACGTGCAGGTCCGGCGCGCGCGGCCGGACGCCGGAGCGGCGCGCCGGCCCGTCGCCGGAGACCGGGGCGAGACGCGGAAGCCCGTCCGCCGCCTGGAGCGGGGGATCGAGCGGGGGCGCGCCGAGCACCGCGGGGGAGAGCGAGGGGAAGAGGGAGCAGCCGCCGCGGTCGTACGGGCAGACGTACTCGACGGGGACGGCGGCCGCCGCCCGCGCCTCCTGCTCCGGGACCGCCCCGTGATGGGACCCCGGCCCCGCCTCCGGCCCGGTCCCCAGACAGAAGAAGAGCGCGGCGAGGAGCGTCGCCACGGCACTCACCAGTGCCATGGGACGCGCGTGCCGGGACGGGCGTACGAGCCGTGGGGCCCCCATGGGCCGAGATCGTAGTGGGCGGAGGCCCTCCGTGGGCCGAACGGGGTACCACTGAGTACCGGAGGGCGGACGGGAGAGGAGGAACGGCGGCCGGGAAGGTCCCGTCCCCCGTTACCTGAGTCACAACCGAGCAGGCAGTATGGGTGTGCAACGTGCGCGAAACCATGTGGTGGGATGCTCAGGTGCCCCCGAGTGCCCGAGGCGGTGGGACAGGCGGCCTGACCAGCGAGGATGGGTGTGGAAATGGACAAGCAGCAGGAATTCGTGCTCCGTACGCTCGAAGAGCGCGACATCCGCTTCGTGCGCCTGTGGTTCACCGACGTGCTCGGCTTCCTCAAGTCGGTGGCCGTGGCCCCGGCCGAGCTGGAGCAGGCCTTCGACGAGGGCATCGGCTTCGACGGCTCCGCGATCGAGGGCTTCGCCCGGGTCTACGAGTCGGACATGATCGCCAAGCCGGACCCGGGCACGTTCCAGATCCTGCCGTGGCGCGCGGAGGCCCCGGGCACGGCCCGGATGTTCTGCGACATCCTGATGCCCGACGGCTCGCCGTCCTTCGCGGACCCGCGCTACGTCCTGAAGCGGGCCCTGGCCAAGACCTCGGACCTGGGCTTCACCTTCTACACCCACCCCGAGATCGAGTTCTTCCTCCTGAAGGACAAGCCGCTCGACGGCTCCCGGCCCACCCCGGCCGACAACTCGGGCTACTTCGACCACACCCCGCAGAACGTCGGCATGGACTTCCGCCGCCAGGCGATCACCATGCTGGAGTCGATGGGCATCTCGGTCGAGTTCTCCCACCACGAGGGCGCGCCGGGCCAGCAGGAGATCGACCTGCGCTACGCCGACGCGCTCTCCACGGCCGACAACATCATGACGTTCCGCCTGGTCATGAAGCAGGTCGCCCTCGAACAGGGCGTCCAGGCCACCTTCATGCCGAAGCCGTTCTCGGAGTACCCGGGCTCGGGAATGCACACCCACCTCTCCCTCTTCGAGGGCGACCGGAACGCCTTCTACGAGTCGGGCGCCGAGTACCAGCTCTCGAAGGTCGGCCGCTCCTTCATCGCGGGCCTCCTGAAGCACGCCGGCGAGATCTCGGCCGTCACCAACCAGTGGGTCAACTCGTACAAGCGCATCTGGGGCGGCTCGACGCGCACGGCCGGCTCGGGCGGCGAGGCCCCCTCGTACATCTGCTGGGGCCACAACAACCGCTCGGCCCTCATCCGCGTCCCCATGTACAAGCCGGGCAAGACGGGCTCCTCGCGCGTCGAGGTCCGCTCCATCGACTCGGGCGCCAACCCCTACCTGACCTACGCCGTCCTCCTCGCCGCCGGCCTCAAGGGCATCGAGGAGGGCTACGAACTCCCGGCCGGCGCCGACGACGACGTCTGGGCCCTCTCCGACTCGGAACGCCGCGCGATGGGCATCGAGCCCCTCCCGCAGAACCTCGGCGAGGCGATCTCCCTCATGGAGCGCAGCGAACTGGTCGCGGAGACTCTGGGCGAGCACGTCTTCGACTTCTTCCTCCGCAACAAGAAGCAGGAGTGGGAGGAGTACCGGAGCGAGGTCACGGCCTTCGAGCTGCGGAAGAACCTGCCGGTGTTGTAGGTATGCCGGAGATCCGCGGCGGCTTCCACGAGGTCCCGGCGTCGAGCGTGCCGGAACTCCTCGCGGAGGCCGCCTGCCGGGGCGTGCCCGCCTTCACGCTGTCGACCGGCGGGCGCACCGACAAGGAGGCGTTCTTCCGGGCCGTACGGGAGACCCTCCCCCTGGACCCGCCGCTCAGCACCACACGCCACGTGTGGGACGCCCTGGCCGACTCGCTCTGGAACGGCCTGCACGACCTGGACGTGCCCCACGCGGTGGTGGTCTGGCCTGATGCCGGGCCCGTCGCGGAGGCTCACGGGGATTACGCGATCGCCCTGGACATCCTCCGCGACCTGCCGCCGACCCTGGCGGACCCCCGCTATACCGGGGGCCGCCATACGGAGCTCTCCGTGTACGTGGCTTCCGCGTCGTGACGCGACGTACGGTTCGGGCCATGGCGATCGAATTCGGCGAACCCCGCAGGCTGGGTGTCCCCTCCTCCGACGCGCGGCTGCGCTTCGAGGTGGAGACCCAGGAGGTCGGGGGCGGGCCGGGGCGCAGGCTGCTCGTGGTGGACGGGGATCCCGCCTTCGAGCTCAGCTTCTGGTGCGGGTCGTGTCCGCTGCTGTTCCGCCGGCTGGAGACCGCCCGGGAGAAGCTGTCGCTGGAGAGCACGCGGGAACTGCTCACCGGGACGCTGGCCGATCCGGACGAGGGCGGTGTCCTGGACACGTTCGGCGCGCTGCTGCCGGAAGGTGAGTACCTTCCGATGCTGCTCCGCGTGGAGCCCCGGCTCGTCGTCCCCGGCAAGGACGGCGACTACTTCAGCGGCGAGCAGGTGGACACCTGGGGCCTCAACCAGTTCTGGGGGCTCCCCGAGTACCCGCACACGCCGTACTACCGGACCTTCGAGACGGAGGTCGACGCGGGCGCGCACCTCTACGAGTTCGTTGTACCCATGGTTCCCCCGACGTGGAACGAGAGGGGGCGGGTGGAGGAGTACGCCGAACTCATGGGCCGGGGGACGGTCCCGACGGCCGTGGCGGTCTCCACGCTCGACGTGTGCGAACCCGCCGTCGGCTTCGGGCACGACCACTACCGGCACTGGGGCCTGACCCACTTCCTGCTCGACGGACACCACAAACTGGAGGCCGCGGCCACGACCGACCGCCCGGTCCAGCTCCTTTCGCTCCTGGCCCTGGGCGAGGGCCTGGCCCGCCCCGAAGACCACGCCCTGCTCCCCGCCCTGCGGACCCGGCCCCGCTCGGACCGGGCCACAATGACGGCATGACCGACGGAATGACCTGGCTCGCCGCTCCTCAATCGATCGCCTACGGCGGCTACTGCGTGCTGCTGACGCGCGGCCTGGACGAGGAGGAGCTGGTGTCCCGGCTCGCGGGGGCGGCGGTGTACGGGGGCCGACGCGTGCCGCGGTCGCTGGGCGAGCTGACCGGCGAGGGCCTGATCGAGGTGCTGGAGGACGAGTACGGGGACTGCCCCACGGAGGCGGCCCTGCGCTTCGGCCGGGACGGCGAGTGGGTCTTCGCCGTCCTGTACGGCGGCTGGCAGGACGAGTTCGGGAGCCTCGCACCCGTCTCGCGCGACGGCGCCCACGTCTTCCACCTGGAGTTCGAGGAGGAGAACGGCAAGCCCGTGCCGCCGTGGTTCCACTACTTCCACGACGAGCGCCTCCTGTGCGGCTTCAACCTGCACCTGGACCACTCGTGGGGCTCCGCCGGCGTGGACGGGGACCCCGAAGTCGCCCCGCAGCTCGAGCGGCTGCTCACGGCCGCCGGCCTGCCCGACGAGAACCTCCCTCCCGGGGACGCCCACCGCACCTCACTCCACGTCGTCGAACGCCACTTCGGCCTCTCCCTGCCCCGCGCCCGCGTCCTGGAGGGGGAACTTCCCTCCGTGGTGCTGGAGATCGGCTGAGGCCGGTCGATGACACCCCTGCACTCCGTGTCCGTCGCCGGTGCCGTCGTGCGGGAGGACGGGCGGTTGTTGGCCATTCGCCGGGCCGACAACGGTAGGTGGGAGTTGCCGGGTGGTGTTCTCGAACTCGACGAGACCCCGCAGGAAGGGGTCGTGCGGGAGGTGTTTGAGGAGACCGGGGTTCGGGTCGAGGTCGAGCGGCTCACCGGGGTCTACAAGAACATGGCCCGGGGGATCGTCGCCCTCGTGTTCCGGTGTCGGCCCGTGGGTGGGGAGGCGCGGGTTTCCGATGAGGCCGGTGCCGTTGAGTGGCTCACTCCTGGTGAGGTCCGGGAGCGGATGGCCGAGGTGTATGCCGTGCGGCTTCTCGATGCCGTGGGTGGGGGCGGGCCCTGGGTGCGCGCTCATGACGGGCGGCGGTTCGTTTCGTAGAAGCGGTGGTGGTCCGTCAGTGTGGGCCGGGGTGTTGTCGGTGGGCGGTGACATGCTCCGTGGGTGGAGAACTGGGTGCAGTCCATGGGCGGGCCGCTCGTCGTCGTTCCGTCGTCCGGGCTTCGGGAGTGGAGTGGGTGTACGGAGGGCGGGGTGCTCGTCGGGGGTGGTGAGGTGCCGGACGACTACGATCGGGCCTGTGCGGTGGAGGGGCTCGCCGGGGTGATCGGGGGGAACGTCCTCGTGCTCGGCGACGAGCCCGCGACCACCCGGTACCTGGTCGGGCGGCGGGCCTTCGTGCGGTGGCTCGGGGCCGACTCCGAGGAGGAGTTGGTCGCCGCGGCCGAGGCCTTGCTGGACGATCCCCGTACTCCCTGGGAGGAGTGCGGCGTCTGGGAGACGGACGGGGGCGCCGTGCTCATGGACTCCGCCGACGCCGGGGCCGACCTCGGGACGCCGTACCCCGACGGCACGGGAATGCCGGAACAGACCGACGTCGACCTGCCGGCGGGCCGGTGGCGGGTCGGGGCCCATCAGGCGACGGGCGGGGACGTCTGGGTCGGTGTGGTGCGGCTTCTGGCCTGCTGAAATCCGTTGCCCGGCGCACGGTGGGCGTTCACACTGCCGGGGTGAAGATCCCTTTCGTCGCCACCGCGCGGCTCCTCCTGCGCCCGTTGACCGCCGACGCCGCCGAGCGGATCGTCTCGCGGACGCCCCTCGACGGGGACCTCTGGGCCGAGGAGTATCCGCAGGACGGGGACGTCCGGGGGTGTAGTGGGTTTCTGCGGGGCGTGGCCGAGCGCGGGGACCCCGGGGTCTTCCGGGCGTACGAGATACAGCTTCTCGGGAGCGGGGTCGCCGTCGGGGGGATCGGGTTCCACGGGCCGCCCGACGAGGTCGGGGTCGTGACCGTGGGGTACGGGCTCGTGCCCGGCGCACGCGGGCAGGGGTACGCCTCCGAGGCCCTGCGCGCGCTCCTCGAAACCGCCCGGGTGGCCGGCGTCTCCGGGGTCAAGGGGGACGCCGACCTGGACAACCCGGCCTCGCACCGGGTCATGGCGGCCGCCGGGATGCGGTGTGTCGCGGAGGCCGACGGGCTCCGGCACTTCTACGTGGGGTTCTGAGACGTCCGGGGTTCTGAGAGGCCCGGTGTTCTGAGGCGTCCGGAGCCCTGAGACGCCTGGGTTTCGAGACGTCCGGGGTTCCGGGACTCCCCGGCCCCTCAGCGTTCCGTCAGCTCCGACGGGGCCTCCTGGACCACCCAGCCGTTGCCGTCCGGGTCCTCGAAGGTCATGAACGAGTTCCAGGTGCCGCCCTTCCCCTCCTCCCAGCCCGTCGCGCCGACGTGCATCACGGGGGAGACCTCGACGCCCCGGGCCACCAGCTCCTTCCGCGCCGCCTCGATGTCCGTGACGCAGAGCTGGAGGCCGTGCAGGCCGCCCGGGGGCGTCTGCTTCGTGCCCGGCATCGGCGGCATCCCGCTCAGCATCGCGATCGAACAGCGCGAGCCCGGCGGGGTCACCTGGACGATCCGCACGCCGGGGGCCACCTCGTCGTCCAGGTCGACGGTGAAGCCGCACTTCTCGCCGTAGAACTCCTTCGACCGGTCCATGTCCGTGACGGGGACCGGGACCACTTCCAGGGTCCAGTTCATGCTCATGGGTTCTCTCCTCGGTTCGCTGCGGAGGGCCGGGCCGGGCCGGGGGCGGGGCCAGGGCCGAAGCCAGCCCCCGGCGTCACCGACCTGACGGAAAATCGTCCCTCCCCCCGTCCGGTTTCGGAGCCGGGAGCGCGCACAAGGGCGGGAATGCTCCCCCTTGTTCCTTCTTTGTTCCTCCGTAATCCCCTTCTGATCGTCAACTGCCCCTCCTCTTCCGTCCACTGTGCGGAATTGATCGCGATTGAGGGCTCCTGCGACACACAACCTCCCTATAGTGAGCCAGCGTTGATCACATGAACGCGACACGTGCGGCTGTCGCCACAGGAGTCGGGAGTTCAGGACTCATGACGCGCCCCCCTTCAGAGCAGCCGCCCCCGGAGCAGCCGCCCCCCGGGTGCCCGGCGCACGCGGGCACGGCCCCCGCCGTCCCCCTCGACGGACCCGGCTTCCAGGTCGATCCTCAGGCCCTCTACCGGGCCATGCGCCGCGACCACGGGCCCGTCGTCCCCGTCGAGCTGCCGGGCGGGGTGCCCGCCTGGCTGGTCATCGGGTACCGCGAGCTCCACCGGGTCACCAGCGACGGCGAGCTGTTCCCGCGCGACGTGAGCCTGTGGAACCAGTGGCCGCACATCCCCGCCGACTGGCCGCTGCTCCCGATGGTCGGACAGCCCCTGCCCTCCATCTACTTCACCGCGGGGGAGGAGCACCGGCGGCACGTCCGCATGGTGGTCCCCGCCCTGGAGGGCGCCGACCCCTTCGAGATCCGCGGGCACTGCGAGCAGCTCGCCGACCGGCTCGTCGACGCCGTGTGCGGCCGGGGCACGGCCGACCTCGTGGCCGACTTCTGCGAGCCCCTCCCCGTCCTCGTCCTCGCCCGCCTCGTCGGCTTCCCCGACGACGAGGGCGACGACATCGCCAAGGTGCTCAAGGACCTGGCCGACGGCGGCCCCGGCGCGCAGAGCGCCCACCAGCGGTTCGGCGAGCACATGGCCCGTCTGGTCGCCGCCAAGCGGGCCGCGCCCGGGAACGACGTCACCTCCCGGATGCTCGCCTTCCCCGAGGCGTTCACCGACGAGGAGTACGCGCTCGACCTGATGGCCATCACGGCCGCCGGGCACCTCACCACCGCCGACTGGCTCGGCAACTCCCTGCGCCTGATGCTCACCGAGGACGAGTTCGCCGACTCGATGGCCGGCGGCCGGCGCAGCGTCTCCGAGGCCACCACCGAGGTGCTGTGGGAGGAGGCCCCCACCCAGATCCTCGCCGGACGCTGGGCCGTACGGGACACCCGGCTCGGCGGGCAGCGGATCGCGGCCGGGGACATGCTGCTGCTCGGCCTCGGCGCGGGCAACACCGACCCGCTGATCCGCCAGGGCCCCCAGGGCGCCCACGGGGGCGGCGGCGCGCACCTGGCCTTCAGCCACGGCGAGTACCGCTGCCCCTTCCCCGCCCAGGAGATCGCCGAGATCATCGTCCGCACCGGCATCGAGGTCCTCCTCGACCGGTTGCCCGACCTCGAACTCGCCGTCCCCGCGGGGGAACTCGTCCGGCGGCCCTCCGCCTTCCTGCGCGGCACCACCTCGCTCCCCGTCCGGTTCACCCCCGTTCGCACGACAGGAGACCTCTCGTGACCTGCCCCCATGCCGCCGCAGCACAGGCCGCCGCCCGGAACGGCGGGACCGTCGTCATCGACCCGATGGTCCAGGACCTGGACGGCGAGACCGCGCGGCTGCGCGACGCCGGTCCGCTGGCCCGGATCGACCTGCTCGGAGTGCCCGCCTGGGCCGTCACCCGGCACGCCGACGCCCGGCGGCTCCTGGTCGACCCCCGGCTCGTGAAGGACCTCGACGCCTGGGGCCTGTGGCGCAGCGGCGAGGTCACGCACGCGTGGCCGCTCATCGGGATGATCGACGCCGGCCGGTCCATGTTCACCGTCGACGGCGCCGAGCACCGCCGGCTGCGGGCCAAGACCTCCCAGGCGCTCACCCCCCGCCGGCTCGAAGCGATACGCCCCGACATCGAGAAGTTCACCGCCGAACTCCTCGACGCCCTGGAGGAGGGCGGCCGGGACGGCGCCGTCGTCGACCTCAAGTCCGTGTTCGCGCAGCCGCTGCCCATGAAGGTCGTCGGGATGCTGATGGGCGTCGACCCCGCCTCGAACGCCATGCTCACCCGGCAGTACAAGAAGTTCTTCTCGATGCTCACCCCGCAGGACGAGCGCCTCGCCCTCCTCGCCGACCTGGACGTCTTCTACGCGGGGCTCGTCCGCGAGAAGACCGCGCGGCCCACCGACGACCTGACCTCGGCGCTCATCCTCGCCGACGAGGGCGGCGAGCCGCTCACCGAGGAGGAGGTGATCGGCAACCTCAAGGCGATGGTCGCCGCCGGGCACGAGACCACGATCGGGCTCATCCTCAACGCCGTGCGCGCCCTGCTCGCCCACCCCGACCAGCTCAAGCTGGTCCTGGACGGGGAGGTCTCCTGGGAGACCGTCATCGAGGAGACGCTGCGGTGGGACACCCCCACCACCCATCTGCTCATGCGGTTCGCCACCGAGGACATCGAGGTGGGCGACGGCGTCATCGCCGAGGGCGAGGGCGTGGTCATCTCCTACCGGGCGATCGGGCGCGACCCCGAGCAGCACGGGCCGGACGCCGACGCGTTCGACGTCACCCGGGCCGCCCCGATCCGGCACATGACCTTCGGCCACGGCCCGCACATCTGCCCCGGCGCCGCCCTCTCCCGCGTCGAGGCCGGGATCGCCCTCCCCGCCCTCTTCGCCCGCTTCCCCCGGCTGCGGCTCGCGGTGCCGGACGCCGACATCCGCAAGCTTCCCGTGATGACGCAGAACGACATGGAGGCGTTTCCCGTGCTCCTGGGCGCCTGAGCTCCTCGACGCCTGAACTCTCGACGCCTGACGCCCGGGGCCGGGAGGCCCCCGCTCAGCGCCCCGCCGGCGTCCAGTGCAGTCGCCCGTCCAGGCCCATCGCCGCGACCCCGTCCGTGCCCGCGTCCGGGGCTCCCGCGAACAGGAAGCGGTCCAGGGTCCACGCCGGTCGCGTTCCCGCGCCCGTCTTTCCCGTGCCCGTCCTGCCGTGCGACGCCGTCGCCAGGAAGCCGGTGCGGGAGCGGACCGCGAGGAGGCCGTCGCCGCCGCTCACCGGGCCGAAGCCCGCGACCCCGGTGCCCGGCAGTTCCGTGAACGGGGAGACCGGGGCCGTACCCGAGAAGTCGGCGCTCCGCAGGTCGCCCGAGGCCGGCTTGCGGAACCAGAGCCGCACCCCGTCGCCGGACGGCGACGCCGTCGCGCTCAGCGCCAGCGTCGTCGGCGGCAGACCGGTCGGCGCCGGGCCCGTCAGCGGCCCGCCGGGGTGCTGCCGCGCCCACGCCAGGACGGTCTTCGGAGTGCTCGCGAAGACGTACCCGCGCCCGGCCGCGTCCGTCGCCGCCACCGGGTCGCCGTACACGTCCGCGCCGCCGAGCACCCGCCACGGCCCCCAGTCCCCGCCCGCGAGCTGCTCGCGGGCGGTGAGGCGGTGGCGGCTGTCCCGCAGGACCACGGTCGCCCGGCCCCCGGCGCCCACGGTCACGGCGGGCGCGCTGATGTCCGAGGTGCCGGAGGCGTCGTCCCGCTCGGGGGTGCCGAGGGACCGCCACGGGCTGAAGCCGCCGCCCGGCACCGTCTGCGCGGTCGTCACCACCTCCCGGCGGTAGTCCGCGAGGACCGTCCGGGTGCCGTAGACCGCGATCCGGCCGTCGGGCAGGGTCACGGAGGTGACGCCGCTGTCCAGGCCGCCGCCCGGCAGCAGCTCAGGGCCCCGCCAGACGACCGCGTCCGCCGCCTTCCGCCAGGTCGCGAGCCGCCCGTCGAGGACGGAGAAGGCGCGCAGGCCGCCGTCGGGGTCCCGCTGCACCCAGGAGGTGGAGGTGCCCCGGGCGTAGCGGACGGTCTGGGTCCAGCCCCGCCCGCCGGGCCGCGCGGCCACCTTCAGGTCGCCGCAGCCCGCCAGGGTCCCGCAGTCCGCGACCCCGTCCAGCCAGGCGTACGTCTCCAGGGTCTTCAGCTTCGCGCCCGCCGCCTCGGCGTCGAGGGTGTGCGGCAGGGCGCTGGTCGGATAGCCGAGGTAGTTCTGCACGCCGACGTGCGGGTGTCCGGGCCGCTCCGCGTACCGGGCCAGGGCCTCCTGGACGAACCGCGCCCCGTACAGGTGGTCCTGGTGGTCCCGGTACGCCCCCGTCCCCGGGTACGTGCCGGGGGTCGGGTCCTGCATCCGCACGAAGGTCGGCCGGAAGCGCTCCAGGAGCCCGGTCAGCGTCTCGACGACCTGGTCCTTGTTGTACGAGAAGTCGGCGGCGCCCGGGGTGCCGGCGGACAGCTGGGAACCCAGCTCGGTCACCCGCCCGTGCCACAGGCCGTTGAGGCTGTGCGGACGGTCGCCGCTGATCGAACCGGCCTCGCGCATCTGCAGCCACACCAGCTTGACGTGCGGCTTCGCCCGCAGGGTGTCCAGCTCGGCCCACGCGCCGCCGGCCGTGGGGATCGCGACCCGGTCCCAGGGGCTGGTCCTGGCGCCCGTCGCCATCTCGGCGTACGCGGCCCGGATGCCGTTCTGCCGGGCCTCGGCGTAGCCCGCCTTGTCGGCCCCGGTCCCGGCGGCGTCGCGCGGGCGCGCGTTGACGCCGTCCGACTCGCCCGCCGTGAGGTACACGGAGGTGAGGGGGCTCCCGGAGTGGAGCGACTGCGCTATGTCCGGGTTCATGAAGAACAGGTCGTCGTCCGGGTGCGCGACCACCTGCACCACCGAGGCGGCGGCCGGCGGCGCGGGCACGGGCTTCGCCGCCGCCCTGCCCAGCGCGGGCGTCCCGGCCTTCGCGCCCGTCGCCGCGTGCGCCTCCGGCCCCTCCGGCGCGCCCGCCACCGCGAGGACCCCGGCGAGGGCGCCGCCCACCAGGGCGGCGGTGACCACGGTCACGGCGGTCCCACGACGGGACGGCAGGTCGGAACGGCGGGGACGGCGAAGACGGCGGAGGCGGACAGACATGGGCGGGCGGCGCGCTTTCGAAGAAGGGACGGACGGACAGGCGTGAGGGGGAGGGGCGGGCAGGCGTACGGCGGACGGGCGGACGTGAGGCGGACGAGCAGGCGGACGGGCGGGCAGGCGTACGGCCCCCGGGGTGCCGGGGGTGCCGTTCGCGCGGGTGAGCGGGTCTCGCGGTCGGCAAGACGGACTTTCAAGAAATACGGTTCATCGAGCCCGAAAAGCGATCAATGTGCGGGACATCACGTGTGATCCGCTGCGAACCGAAGGCCCGCACGCTCCCGCCCCCCGCGCCGGATAGGCTCGATCCCCCCGGCTCGCCCCGGGGCTCGGACGTGCTCGGAGGGAGCGGCGGAATGACGGTGCCGGGACGCAGGAGCAGTACGTTCTCACGTCTGCTGCGGCACGGGTTCACCGACCCCTCGGGAGCCGAGCGGCTCCTGGACGTGCCCGAGCTGTCCGCGCTGCGCGGCGACTCCGTCCTCCTCGACGCCCTCGGCGCCACCGCCGACCCCGACCTCGCCCTGCGCGGCCTGGTCCGGCTCGTCGAGGCGCAGCCCGAGACCGAGCGGCAGACCTTCACCGCCACGCTGCTCTCCGCCAAGCCCTTCCGGGACCGGCTCCTCGGCGTGCTCGGCGCCTCCGAGGCGCTCGGCGACCACCTGGCCCGCCACCCCCGCGACTGGGAGTCCCTCGTCACGTACGAGGCCGCCGACCTGCACCCGGGGGTCGCCGAGTTCGAACGGGGACTCGCCGAAGCCGACGACCCGGTCTCGCTGCGGGTCGCCTACCGCCGCTGCCTGCTGGCCATAGCGGCCCGTGACGTGTGCGGCACCACCGACGTCGCCCAGGCCGCCGCCGAGCTGGCCGACCTGGCGACGGCGACCCTGCGCGCCGCGCTCGCCCTCGCCGAGGCCGCCGCGCCCGCCGACGCCGCCCAGTGCCGGCTCGCGGTCATCGCGATGGGCAAGTGCGGCGGCCACGAGCTGAACTACGTCTCCGACGTCGACGTGATCTTCGTCGGGGAGCCGGCCGAGGGCGCCGACGAGGGCAAGGCGATCCAGGCCGCGACCCGGCTCGCCTCCCACCTGATGCGGATCTGCTCCGAGACCACCGTCGAGGGCACCATCTGGCCGGTCGACGCCAACCTGCGCCCCGAGGGCCGCAACGGCCCCCTCGTCCGCACCCTCTCCTCCCACCTCGCCTACTACCAGCGCTGGGCGAAGACCTGGGAGTTCCAGGCGCTCCTGAAGGCGCGCGCGGTCGCGGGCGACCCGGAGCTCGGCTCCCGGTACATCGAGGCCGTCTCCCCGCTCGTCTGGCAGGCCGCCGAGCGCGAGAACTTCGTCCCCGACGTGCAGCGGATGCGCCGCCGGGTCGTCGACAACATCCCGGCCGCCCAGATCGACCGCGAGCTGAAGCTCGGCCCCGGCGGCCTGCGGGACGTCGAGTTCGCCGTCCAGCTCCTCCAGCTGGTGCACGGCCGCAGCGACGCCACCCTGCACAGCGGCGCCACCCTCGACGCGCTCGCGGCCCTCGCCGCCGGCGGCTACGTCGGCCGGGCCGACGCGGCCCAGCTGGACGAGGCGTACCGCTTCCTGCGGGCCATGGAGCACCGCATCCAGCTCTACCGGCTGCGCCGCACCCACCTCGTCCCCGAGGACGAGACCGACCTGCGCCGCCTCGGCCGCTCCCTCGGCCTGCGCACCGACCCGGTTGCCGCGCTCACCAAGGAGTGGCGGCGGCACGCGGCCGTCGTCCGGCGGCTGCACGAGAAGATCTTCTACCGCCCGCTGCTCGACGCCGTCGCCCAGCTCGCCCCCGGCGAGACCCGGCTCAGCCCGAAGGCGGCCGGTCAGCGCCTCGAAGCGCTGGGGTACGCGGACCCGGCCGCCGCCCTGCGCCACCTGGAGGCGCTGTCCTCCGGGGTGAGCCGGAAGGCGGCGATCCAGCGGACCCTGCTGCCCGTGCTGCTCGGCTGGTTCGCGGACTCGGCCGACCCGGACGCCGGACTCCTCGGCTTCCGCAAGGTCTCCGACGCCCTGGGCAAGACCCCCTGGTACCTGCGGCTGCTGCGCGACGAGGGGGCCGCCGCCGAGAACCTCGCCCGGGTGCTCTCCGCCGGGCGGCTCGCCCCCGACCTGCTGCTCCGCGCCCCCGAGGCGGTCGCGCTCCTCGGCGACCCGGAGGGGCTGAAACCGCGCGACCGGGGCCACCTGGAGCAGGAGGTCCTGGCGGCGGTCAAGCGCGCGGACGACGCCGAGCAGGCGGTCGCGGCGGCGCGCGGGGTGCGCCGCCGGGAGCTGTTCCGCACCGCCGCGGCCGACCTCATCGGCTCGTACGGCACCGAGGACAGCCCCCGCGAGCCCGACCCGGGCGCGCTCGTCGACCGGGTGGGGGAGGCCGTCACCGACCTCAACGCGGCCACGATCGCGGGCGCGCTGCGGGCCGCCGTACGCGCCGAGTGGGGTGATGAGCTGCCGACCCGCTTCGCGGTCATCGGCATGGGCCGCTTCGGCGGCCACGAGGTGGGGTACGGCTCCGACGCCGACGTCCTCTTCGTGCACGAGCCGCGTGAGGGCGTGGACGAGCAGGAGGCGGCCCGGGCCGCGAACCGGGTGGTCACCGAGATGCGGCGGCTCCTCCAGGTGCCCACCGCCGACCCGCCGCTGCTCATCGACGCGGACCTCAGGCCGGAGGGCAAGAGCGGCCCCATGGTCCGCACCCTGAAGTCGTACGCCGCCTACTACCGCCGCTGGTCGCTCGTCTGGGAGAGCCAGGCGCTGCTGCGCGCCGAGCACGTGGCGGGCGACCGGGACCTCGGTGAGCGGTTCATCGAGCTGGTCGACCCGCTGCGGTACCCGGCCGAGGGGCTGGGGGAGGACGCGGTCCGCGAGATCCGCCGCCTCAAGGCCCGGATGGAGTCCGAGCGGCTGCCGCGCGGCGCCGACCCGACGCTCCACGCCAAGCTGGGGCGCGGCGGTCTGAGCGACGTCGAGTGGACGGTCCAGCTGCTCCAGATGCGGCACGGCTGGGCCGAGCCGGGGCTGCGGACGACCCGGACCCGGGAGGCGCTCGCCGCCGCCCACGCGGCCGGGCTCGTCCCCACCGAGGAGGCGCAGATCCTGGACGAGGCGTGGGTCCTGGCCACCCGCGTCCGCAACGCGGTGATGCTGGTGCGCGGCCGCCCCGGCGACACCTTCCCCTCCGAGCCGCGCGAACTCGCGGCGGTCGGAAGGTACCTGGGCTACGAGTCGGGCCACGTCGGCGAGATGGTCGACGACTACCGGCGGATCACCCGCCGGGCCCGCGCGGTCGTCGAGGAACTCTTCTACGGGGCGTGACGCCTCCGGCGGGGGCGGTGGCCCCCGGAAGGACGGCCGCGTACCGCGGGGACGGGCCCTACCGCCGGGAGTCGACCGGCCGTTCCGCGTCGTTCTCGCGGTCCGGCCCCGTCTCCGGGGCGGGGCCGCCGTGCGCGACCACGCCCGCGGGCTCCACCGCCTCGACCAGCTTCGGCAGCCGGTGGGGCCGGGAGCCGTACCAGAAGTACGAGACGGCGAAGCCGAAGGCCAGGCAGATCATGCCGCCGACCGCGTCCAGCCAGAAGTGGTTCGCGGTGGCCACGATGACGACGAGGGTCGCCGTCGGGTAGAGCAGGCCCAGGATCCGCGCCCAGGGCGCCTTCGCCAGCAGGAAGATCGTGATCCCGCACCAGAGCGACCAGCCGATGTGCATCGACGGCATCGCCGCGTACTGGTTCGACACGTGCTTGAGGTTGCCCGAGGCCATCGAGCCCCAGGTGTGGTGGACCAGGACCGTGTCGATGAAGTCCTGGCCGTTCATCAGCCGGGGCGGCGCGAGCGGATACAGGTAGTAGCCGACCAGGGCGACGCCGGTGGTGGCGAACAGGACCGTGCGGAACGCCGCGTAACGGCCCGGCTGCCACCGGTACAGCCACACGAGCACACCGATGGTCACGACGAAGTGCAGCGTCGCGTAGTAGTAGTTCATCGCCACGATCAGCCACGTCACCGAGTTCACGGCGTGGTTGACGGTGTGCTCGAAGGCGAGCCCGACGGACTCCTCGGCCCGCCAGATCCAGTCCGCGTTCCTGAGCGCCTGGGCCTTCTGCTCCGGCACCGCGTTGCGGATGAGCGAGTACGTCCAGTAGCTCACCGCGATCAGCAGGATCTCGAACCAGATCGTGGGGCGCCGGGGCACGTGCGCGCGCAGCCGCGACAACCCGCCGCCGGCCGCGATGGGTGACGACGGGGTCGTCCGGTCGTCCAAACTCTTCACGGTCGTTTCACCCATGGGGAGAGAGTCTGCCAGATGGCCGCCCCCGACCGATCATCCCAAGGTCGGGTCCGGTGCGCACCCGGTCAGCCTCAGGAAGGAGGCCTCACGGCCGACGGCGCGGAGGCGGTCGAGCCCCGGACCACCAGCTCGGGCATGAAGACGAACTCGGAGTGCGGGGCCGGGGTGCCGCCCACCTCTTCGAGGAGCGCGCGGACCGCGGCCTGCCCCATCGCCTGCACCGGCTGCCGGATGGTGGTCAGCGGCGGATCGGTGAACGCTATGAGGGGGGAGTCGTCGAAGCCGACGACGGAGACGTCCCTCGGCACGTCGAGCCCCTGCTGCCGGGCCGCCCGGATCGCGCCGAGCGCCATCATGTCGCTCGCGCAGACGACCGCCGTGCAGCCCCGGGAGATCAGCGCGCCCGCCGCCGCCTGGCCGCCCTCCAGGGTGTACAGGGAGTGCTGGATCAGCTCCTCGGACTCCTCCGGGGCGAGGCCGAGCCGCTCCTCCATGCCCTTCTGGAAGCCCTCTATCTTGCGCAGCACCGGCACGAACCGCTTCGGCCCGAGGGCGAGCCCGATCCGGGTGTGCCCGAGCGAGGCCAGGTGCGTCACCGCGAGCCGCATCGCCGCCCGGTCGTCGGGGGACACGAAGGGCGCCCGCACCTTGGGCGAGAAGCCGTTGAGGAGGACGTACGGGACGCCCTTGCCGCGCAGCTGGTCGTAGCGGGTCATGTCGGCCGTGGTGTCGGCGTGCAGCCCCGAGACGAAGATGATGCCGGCGACGCCGCGCTCCACCAGCATGTCGGTGAGCTCGTCCTCCGTGGACCCGCCGGGGGTCTGGGTGGCCAGGACCGGCGTGTACCCCTGCCGGGTCAGGGCCTGCCCGATGACCTGCGCCAGGGCGGGGAAGATCGGGTTGTCCAGCTCGGGGGTGATGAGGCCGACGAGTCCCGCGCTGCGCTGCCGCAGGCGCACGGGCCGCTCGTAGCCGAGCACGTCGAGCGCGGCGAGGACGGATTCGCGGGTGGCGGTGGCCACGCCGGGCTTTCCGTTGAGCACGCGGCTGACTGTGGCCTCACTGACCCCCGCCTGGGCTGCGATGTCGGAGAGCCGCGCGGTCATGGGAGTGGACTGTACCGGTCACGGGGCGTATTGCCCACCGCCCCGGCGCACCCCGTCCGCCGTGGCCGGGAGGCGTCCTTCTGCAAGGTCTTGCAGTTCTTGCGGGGCCCGCCAGGGGCGCGTCACGGGCGCGCGAGGTGCGAAAGGGCGCACTCCCGCCCCTGTCAAGCGACCCGTCGGCAACCTTAGGGACACGCGGATGTAACGATCCCCGGCTCTTGCAGAAAAATCCCGCAAGGTCTTTCGGCTCGTTTTCATCCCTGTTACGTTCCTGCCAACCCGGAGCGCCGCGAGGGAGCGGTCGCATGAGGAAGGTTCCAGCCCCTCGTCCCCCCGGGATCAGTTGAAGGAGTTCACATGCGGCGTGGCATAGCGGCCACCGCGCTGGTCGCGGCCCTGGGCGTGACCCTGGCGGCGTGCGGGAGCGACACCGGTTCCGACAACGGCGGCTCGAAGGGCTCGGGCGAGCTCTCCGGCACCGTGACCTGGTGGGACACCTCCACGGTCGGCTCCGAGGACAAGGTCTTCAAGAAGGCCGCCGAGGACTTCAAGAAGAAGCACCCCAAGGTCACCGTCAAGTACGTGAACGTGCCGTTCGGCGAGGCGCAGAACAAGTTCAAGAACGCCGCGCAGTCCGGCTCCGGCGCGCCCGACGTCATCCGCTCCGAGGTCGCCTGGACCCCCGAGTTCGCGGACCTCGGCTACCTGGCGCCGCTGGACGGCACCCCGGCCCTCAAGGACGCCGACGACTTCCTGGAGCAGGCCGCCGCCTCCACCAAGTACAAGGGCAAGACCTACGCCGTCCCGCAGGTCATCGACTCCATGGGCATCTTCTACAACAAGAAGATCTTCAAGGAGGCCGGCGTCGAGGTCCCCAAGACCATCGACGAGCTGAAGACCGCCTCCGCCAAGATCAAGCAGAAGACCGGCAAGCCCGGCCTCTACCTGCGCGGCGACGACGCCTACTGGTTCCTCTCCTTCCTCTACGGCGAGGGCGGCGACCTGGTCGACGCCGAGAAGAAGACCGTCACCGTCGACAACCCGGCCGGCGTGAAGGCCTTCAAGGTCGTCAAGGACCTGGTGGACTCCGGCGCGGCCAAGACCGACGCGACCGACGGCTGGAACAACATGCAGACCGCCTTCAAGGAAGGCAAGGTCGCCATGATGATCAACGGCCCGTGGGCCGTCGCCGACACCTACGCCGGCAAGGAGTTCACGGACAAGGCCAACCTGGGCATCGCCCCGGTCCCGGCCGGCTCCGGCGGCCAGGGCGCCCCGCAGGGCGGCCACAACCTCGCCGTCTACGCGGGCTCCAAGAACCTGGACGCCTCCTACGCCTTCGCCGAGTACATGACCTCGGTCGAGACGCAGACCACGATCGCGAAGGAGCTCAGCCTCCTGCCGACCCGCGAGTCCGTCTACATCAAGCCGGACGTGGCGACCAACGAGATGATCTCCTTCTTCAAGCCGGTCGTCCAGAAGGCCGTCGAGCGCCCCTGGATCCCGGAGACCGGCAGCCTCTTCGCGCCGCTCGTCACCGAGTACACCAAGGTCCTGACCGGCCAGACCACCCCGGAAGCGGGAGCCAAGGCGTCCGGCGACGCCTACCGCAAGCTCCTCAAGGACTGGAAGTAACAGGAAGGCAGACCGGCTGATGGCTGTGGACACTCCCAGCCAGTCGGTGGCGAAGGCCGCGGGCGACAGCGTCGCCCGCGGCCGGAGCCGCGGAACTGGCAAGCGCAGGAGAGCCGAGAAGCGCTCCCTCTCCACCCACTGGTACGCCTGGGCGATGGTCGCCCCGGTGATCGTCGTGATCGCCGTGATCATCGGCTATCCGCTGGTCCGCGGCGTCTACCTGTCGCTGACGAACGCCAACGAGCGCAACGTCGCGCGGTCGATCGGCGTCAACGAGATCCCGGCCACCTACGAGTTCGTCGGCCTGGACAACTACGCCGACGCCCTCACCGGCAGCCAGTTCCTCTCCACCCTCGGCTGGACCCTGGTCTGGACGGTGGCCTGCGTCTCGCTGACCTTCGCCCTCGGCCTGGCCCTCGCCAACATCCTCAACCGGAAGATCGCCGGCCGCTCCTTCTACCGGCTGCTGCTGATCCTCCCCTGGGCCGTGCCCGGCTTCGTCTCCGTCTTCGCCTGGCGCTTCCTCTACAACCAGGACAACGGCCTCCTCAACAAGATCCTCGCGGGCGGCGGCATCGACGCCGTGCCGTGGCTGAACGACCCCACCTGGGCCAAGCTCTCGGTCATCGCGACCAACGTCTGGCTCGGCGTCCCGTTCATGATGGTCGCCCTCCTCGGCGGCCTCCAGTCCATCCCCGGCGAGCTGTACGAGGCCGCCGAGATGGACGGCGCCAACGCCTGGCAGCGGTTCCGCAACATCACCATGCCCGGCCTCAGCTCGGTCTCCACGACGGTGGTCCTGCTCTCCACCATCTGGACCTTCAACATGTTCCCGGTGATCTTCCTGCTCACCCGGGGCGGGCCCGGCGAGGCCACCCAGATCCTCGTCACCCAGGCCTACAAGTTCTCCTTCGAGGTCAGCCCGCGCGACTTCGCCCAGTCGTCGACCTGGGGCGTGCTCATCCTGATCCTCCTGATGCTCTTCGCCGCGGTCTACCGCCGAGTCCTCCGCAAGCAGGGAGAAGTCTGGTGACCACCACGACCCCCGCCCCCCGGGCCGTCACCAACGCGCCGATCCGCGGACGCCGTTCGCCGCTGTCCTCGGCCGCGCTGCACCTGACGCTGATCGCGGCCTCCGTGATCGCCGTCTTCCCGGTCCTCTGGGTGCTGCTGACCTCGCTGAAGCCCGCGAAGTACGCCATCACCACGGACTTCTTCAAAGAGACGACGTTCGAGAACTACACGAACCTCCTGAGGGACACCCCGTTCCTCACCTGGTTCGGCAACTCGCTGCTCATCGCCGGACTCACCACCGTCGTCGGCGTCTTCATCTCCGCCACCACCGGCTACGCCGTCAGCCGCTTCCGCTTCCCCGGCAAGCGCGGCCTGATGTGGACGCTGCTCATCACCCAGATGTTCCCAGTCGCCGTCCTGATCGTGCCGATCTACAACATCATGTCGTCGATGGGCCTGCTCAACCAGCCGGCCGGCCTGGTCATCACGTACCTGACCATCGCCGTCCCGTTCTGCGCCTGGATGATGAAGGGCTTCTTCGACACCATCCCGCGCGAGATCGACGAGTCCGGCTACGTCGACGGCCTCACCCCCTTCGGCACCTTCTGGCGGCTGATCCTGCCGCTCGCCAAGCCGGGCATCGCCGTCACCGCGTTCTACTCCTTCATCACCGCGTGGGGCGAGGTCGCCTACGCCTCCGCCTTCATGGTCGGCGACGAGAACCTCACCCTCGCGGGCGGACTGCAGAAGTTCGTCAACCAGTACGGCGCCCAATGGGGCCCGATGTCCGCGGCCTCCGTGCTCATCGCCATCCCCGCGGCGCTGGTGTTCCTCTTCGCCCAGCGGCACCTGGTCACCGGCATGTCCGCCGGTGCCGTCAAGGGCTGAGCCCGACCACCGCCTTCGCACGCCCCTCCTTACCTCCCAGGGAAGACATGACCCAGCATCTCGCCGCCCCGGCCGACGTCCCCACCACCGGAACGCACACGGGCTGGTGGAGAGACGCCGTGATCTACCAGGTCTACCCGCGCAGCTTCGCCGACGGAAACGGCGACGGCATGGGTGACCTGGAGGGCGTCCGCAGCCGGCTGCCGTACCTCAAGGACCTGGGCGTCGACGCCGTCTGGCTCTCGCCGTTCTACGCCTCCCCGCAGGCCGACGCCGGTTACGACGTCGCCGACTACCGGGCCATCGACCCGATGTTCGGCTCCCTGCACGACGCCGACGCGGTGATCCGCGAGGCCCACGCCCTGGGCCTGCGGATCATCGTCGACCTCGTCCCCAACCACTCCTCCGACCAGCACGAGTGGTTCCAGCGGGCCCTGCGCGAGGGCCCCGGCTCGCCGCTGCGCGAGCGCTACCACTTCCGCCCCGGCAAGGGCCCGGACGGCGCACTGCCGCCCAACGACTGGGAGTCCATCTTCGGCGGCCCGGCCTGGACCCGCACGGAGAACCCGGACGGCACCCCCGGCGACTGGTACCTGCACCTCTTCGCCCCGGAGCAGCCCGACTTCAACTGGGAGCACCCGGCCGTCCGCGACGAGTTCCGCTCCATCCTGCGCTTCTGGCTCGACATGGGCGTCGACGGCTTCCGCGTCGACGTCGCCCACGGCCTGGTCAAGGCCGCCGGGCTGCCCGACATCGGCGCCCACGACCAGCTGAAGCTGCTCGGCAACGACGTCATGCCCTTCTTCGACCAGGACGGCGTCCACGAGATCTACCGCTCCTGGCGCAAGGTCCTCGCCGAGTACGACGGCGAGCGCGTCCTCGTCGCCGAGGCCTGGACCCCCACCGTCGACCGCACCGCGAACTACGTGCGCCCCGACGAGATGCACCAGGCCTTCAACTTCCAGTACCTGGGCACCCACTGGGACGCCACCGAGCTGCGCACCGTCATCGACGCCTCGCTGTCCGCGATGCGCCCGGTCGGCGCCCCCACCACCTGGGTGCTCTCCAACCACGACGTCACCCGGCACGCCACCCGCTTCGCCAACCCGGCGGGCCTCGGCACCCAGCTCCGCGAGGCCGGCGACCGCGAACTCGGCCTGCGCCGGGCCCGCGCCGCCACCCTCCTGATGCTGGCCCTGCCCGGCTCGGCCTACGTCTACCAGGGCGAGGAGCTCGGCCTGCCCGACGTCACCGACCTGCCCGACGAGGTCCGCCAGGACCCGTCCTTCTGGCGGGCCAGCGGCCAGGACGGCTTCCGCGACGGCTGCCGGGTCCCGATCCCGTGGACCGCCGGGGGCCCCTCGTACGGCTTCGGCGCGGGCGGCTCCTGGCTGCCGCAGCCCGCGACCTGGGGCGCGCTGAGCGTCGAGGCGCAGACCGGCGACCCGGGCTCCACCCTGGAGCTGTACCGCAGCGCGCTCGCCGTGCGGCGGACGCGGCCCGGGCTCGGCGCGGGCGAGGACGTCGAGTGGCTGGAGGCCCCCGAGGGCGTCCTCGCCTTCCGGCGCGACGGCTTCGTCTGCACCGCCAACACCACCGGCCGGGCCATCTCCGTCCCGCTGCCCGGCCGGTTCCTCCTCTCCAACGAGCCCGTCGCCCCCGGCGCGGACACGGTGGAGCTGCCCGCCGACACCACCGTCTGGTGGGCGGTGTGACGATCCCCCTGCCGCGGGGCGCCGGAACGGGCGCCCCGCGGCTCGCGGACATCGCCGCCCAGTCCGGGGTGAGCGAGGCCACCGTCAGCCGCGTCCTCAACGGCAAGGCGGGGGTGGCCGGCGCGACCCGGCACAAGGTGCTCGCGGCGCTCGACGTGCTCGGCTACGAGCGCCCCGTACGCCTCAAACGGCGCAGCGCGGGCCTCGTCGGGCTCGTCGTGCCCGAGCTGACCAACCCGATCTTCCCGGCGTTCGCACAGGTCGTCGAGCAGGTCCTCGCCGGGCACGGCTACACCCCGGTGCTCTGCACCCAGATGCCGGGCGGCGCCACCGAGGACGAGCTGGTCGAACAGCTCGTGGAGCGCGGGGTGTCCGGCATCGTCTTCCTCTCCGGGCTCCACGCGGACGCCACCGCCGACCCGGCCCGCTACGCCCGGCTCGCCGCCCGGGGCGTGCCGTTCGTCCTCATCAACGGCTACAACGAGCACGTCGACGCCAACTTCGTCTCCCCGGACGACCGGGCCGCCGCCCGGATGGCCGTGCGGCACCTGGTCGAGCTGGGCCACGAGCGCATCGGCCTCGCCATCGGCCCCACCCGCTACGTCCCCTCCCGCCGCAAGGCCGAGGGCTTCACCGCCGAGCTGTACGAGCTCCTCGGCGTCGAGCGCGCGGACGCCGAACGGTTCATCAGGCCCACGCTCTTCGGCGTCGAGGGCGGCCACGCGGCCGCCGACATCCTGCTGGGCGAGGGCTGCACCGGCATCGTCTGCGGCTCCGACCTGATGGCGCTGGGCGTGATCCGCGCGGTCCGCGCCCGGGGCCTCGACGTGCCCGGGGACGTCTCCGTCGTCGGCTTCGACGACTCGCCCCTCATCGCCTTCACCAGCCCGCCGCTCTCCACCGTCCGCCAGCCCGTGCAGGCCATGGCGACGGCGGCCGTCGGCGCGCTCCTGGAGGAGATCGAGGGCAACCCCGTCCAGCGCACGGAGTTCGTGTTCCAGCCGGAGCTGGTGGTGCGCGGTTCGACGGCGCAGCCGCCCGCCCGGGTCGCCCCGGACGCCTCGGGACCGCAAGTCCTTTCGTAACAACTTGCGTTGCGGCGTCCGGAGGGTTGACCGGGCGTCGGGGCGCTCATACGGTCACGGCTGAAAACAGTTGCTGATTTTTTCGGCAACTTCTTGCGACAGTGAAGTCAGCAGGAGGAAACATGGCCAGAAAGACCGTGGCCGCTGCACTCGCCCTCGTGGCGGGAGCCGCTGTGGCCGTCACGGGGAACAGTCCCGTCCAGGCCGCGCCGCCCGGTGAGAAGGACGTCACCGCGGTGATGTTCGAGTGGAAGTTCTCCTCGGTCGCCCGGGAGTGCACCGACCGCCTCGGACCCGCCGGATACGGCTACGTCCAGGTCTCCCCGCCCCAGGAGCACGTGCAGGGCGGCCAGTGGTGGACCTCGTACCAGCCGGTCAGCTACAAGATCGCCGGCCGCCTCGGGGACCGCACCGCCTTCAAGAGCATGATCGACACCTGTCACGCGGCGGGCGTGAAGGTCGTCGTGGACTCCGTCGTCAACCACATGGCGAACGGGTCGGGCACGGGAACGGGCGGGACCCCGTTCTCCAAGTACGACTACCCGGGCCTGTACTCCGGCGCCGACATGGACGACTGCCGGGCCGAGATCACCAACTACCAGGACCGCGCCAACGTCCAGAACTGCGAGCTGGTCAAGCTCCCCGACCTGGACACCGGCGAGGACTACGTCCGCGGGAAGATAGCCGGCTACCTCAACGACCTGCTCTCCCTCGGCGTCGACGGCTTCCGCATCGACGCCGCCAAGCACATGCCGGCCGCCGACCTCGCGAACATCAAGTCGCGGCTCACCAACCCCCACGCGTACTGGAAGCACGAGGCCATCCACGGCGCCGGCGAGGCCGTCTCCCCGAGCGAGTACCTCGGCAGCGGCGACGTGCAGGAGTTCCGCTACGCCCGCGACCTCAAGCGCGTCCTGCAGAACGAGAAGCTCGCGTACCTCAAGAACTTCGGCGAGGCCTGGGGTTACATGCCCTCCGGTCAGTCCGGCGTCTTCGTCGACAACCACGACACCGAGCGCGTCGGCGACACCCTGTCCTACAAGGACGGCGCGAACTACACCCTCGCCTCCGTCTTCATGCTTGCCTGGCCCTACGGCTCCCCGGACGTCCACTCCGGCTACGAGTGGACCGACAAGGACGCCGGCCCGCCCAACGGCGGCCAGGTGAACGCCTGCTACAGCGACGGCTGGAAGTGCCAGCACGCCTGGCGCGAGATCTCCTCCATGGTCGGCTTCCGCAACACCGCGCGCGGCCAGGCCGTCACCGACTGGTGGGACAACGGCAACAACGCGATCGCGTTCGGCCGCGGCTCCAAGGCCTACGTGGCCATCAACCACGAGTCCTCGGCGCTCACCCGCACCTACCAGACCTCCCTGCCCGCCGGCACCTACTGCGACGTGCAGTCGAACAACCCCGTGACGGTCAACGGATCGGGACAGTTCACGGCCACCCTCGGCGCCAACACCGCGCTCGCCCTGCACGTGAACGCCAAGAGCTGCGGCACCAACCCGCCCGCCGCCACCGGCACCTCCTTCCAGGCCACCGCCACCACGGTGACCGGCCAGAACATCCACGTCACCGGCAACCGCGCCGAACTCGGCAACTGGTCCCCGGCCTCGGCCCCCAAGCTCGACCCGGCCGCCTACCCGGTCTGGAAGCTGACGCTCTCCCTGCCCGCCGGGACGACCTTCGAGTACAAGTACGTCCGCAAGGACGCCGCCGGGAACGTCACCTGGGAGTCCGGCGCCAACCGCACCGCGACCGTCCCCGCCTCCGGGCAGCTCGTCCTGAACGACACGTTCCGCGGCTGACCCCCCACCAGCCGCACTCCACCCGCTGATCCCGCACCGCGAGGGCCGCCCCGTCCGGGGCGGCCCCCTCTTCCCGTACCTCCAGGGAGACTCCCCGTGATACGCAAGAGAACGGCGGTCGCACTGGCCGCCGCCCTGTGCGCGGCCCTCGTGCCCGCCGTGCCCGCGACCGCCGCGCCGAAGCCCCCGGCCCCGCCGTCCGACCGGGCGCTCGCGGCCGAGCCCGCCCGCCAGGACCTCACCCGCGAGCAGTTCTACTTCGTCCTGCCCGACCGCTTCGCCAACGGCGACCCGTCCAACGACCGCGGCGGCCTCACCGGCAGCCGCACCCGCACCGGCTTCGACCCCGCCGACAAGGGCTTCTACCAGGGCGGCGACCTCAAGGGCCTGACCCGGCGGCTCGACTACATCAAGGGCCTCGGCACCACCGCCATCTGGATGGCGCCGATCTTCAAGAACCGGCCCGTGCAGGGCGAGGGAGAGAACGCCAGCGCCGGCTACCACGGCTACTGGATCACCGACTTCACCCAGGTCGACCCCCACTTCGGCACCAACGCCGACCTGGAGCGGCTGATCGCCGCCGCCCACGCCAAGGGCATGAAGGTCTTCTTCGACGTCATCACCAACCACACCGCCGACACCGTCGACTACGCCGAGAAGAAGTACGGCTACCGCCCCAAGGGCGCCTACCCCTACCTCGACGAGGACGGCCGCCCCTTCGACGACCGGAACGCGATCGGCAGGGTGGACGCGGACTCCTTCCCGTACACCCCGGTCGCGAAGACGGACGCCGAGAAGGGCGTCAAGGTCCCGTCCTGGCTCAACGACCCCACGATGTACCACAACCGGGGCGACTCCACCTGGGTCGGCGAGTCCGCCGAGTACGGCGACTTCGTCGGCCTGGACGACCTCTGGACCGAGCGGCCCGAGGTCGTCGAGGGCATGAAGCGGATCTACGAGAAGTGGGTCCGCGACTTCAAGATCGACGGCTTCCGCATCGACACCGTCAAACACGTCGACCTGGACTTCTGGACCCAGTGGGCCACCGCCCTCGACGCCTACGCGAAGAAGCGCGGCCGCGAGGACTTCTTCATGTTCGGCGAGGTGTACTCCGCCGACACGGCCGTCACCGCCCCCTACGTCACCCGGGGCCGGCTCGACGCCACCCTCGACTTCCCCTTCCAGGACGCGGCCCGCGCCTTCGCCTCCCAGGGCGCCGGGGCCGACCGCCTCGCCAAGGTGTTCGCCGAGGACTACCGGTACACCACCGACAAGGCCAACGCCTACGAGCAGGTGACCTTCCTCGGCAACCACGACATGGGCCGCATCGGCACCTTCCTCAAGCAGGACAACCCGAACGCCACCGACGCCGAACTCCTCAAGAGGGCCCGGCTCGCCAACGAGCTGATGTTCCTCTCCCGGGGCAACCCGGTGATCTACTCCGGCGACGAGCAGGGCTTCACCGGCGCCGGCGGCGACAAGGACGCCCGCCAGCCCCTCTTCGCCTCGAAGGCCGCCGACTACCTGGACGACGACCAGCTCGGCACCGACCGCACCCACGCCACCGACGCGTACGACACCGGCCACCCGGTCTACCGCTCCGTCGCCGTCCTGTCGAAGCTCACCCGCGAACACCCGGCCCTGCGCGACGGGATCCAGCAGGAGCGGTACGCCGAGGGCTCCGTCTACGCCTTCTCCCGCACGGACGCGAAGGCGCGCACCGAGTACCTCGTCGCCAGCAACGGCTCCACCGCCGACAAGACCGTCACGGTCCCCGTCGACTCGGCGGCCTTCCGCACCCTGTACGGCGGCCGGGGCGCCGTCACGGCGAAGGGCGGCGAGGTCACCGTCACCGTCCCGGCCCTCTCCTCCCTGGTCCTCAAGGCCGACCGGGCCCTCCCCGCCCCGGCCGTGAAGCCCTCCGTACGCCTCGAGGCACCGGCCGCCGGGGCCACCGGCACCGTCGAGCTCTCCGCCGACGTCACCGGCGGCGGCCTCAACCGGGTCGTCTTCGCCGCCCAGGTCGGCAACGGCCGCTGGCAGACCCTCGGCACCGCCGACCACGCCCCCTACAAGGTCACCCAGCACGTCACCGCCCCCGCCGGCACCGCCCTGCGCTACAAGGCCGTCGCCGTCGACAGCTCCGGCCGCACCGCGAGCGCCACCGCCGCCACCACGGCGGGCGCGCCCCCGGCCCCCGAGAAGCCGGTCGCCGTCGAGCGCACCCACGCGATCGTCCACTACCGGCGCGCGGACGGGAACTACGACGGCTGGAAGCTGAAGGCCGCGGGCCAGGAGGCCGCGTTCACCGGCCGCGACGCCCACGGCGCCTTCGCCTGGGTCAAGGTCCCCGAGGGCGCCTCCACCATCCCGTACACCGTCGAGAAGGACGGCGCCGCCGACGGCCCGCAGCGGACCGTCGACCTCGGCCGTACCGGCGAGGTCTGGATCACCCAGGGCCAGGACGGCCAGTCCGACACCAACCCCGCCCCCATCACCCCCGACAAGACCAAGGCCGTCCTGCACTACCAGCGCGCCGACGGCGACCACGACGGCTGGGGCCTGCACACCTGGACCGGCGCCGCCCAGCCCACCGACTGGTCCAAGCCCCTGATGCCCGTCCGCGTCGACGCGTACGGCGCCGTCTACGAGGTGCCGCTGGCTGAGGGCGCGACCTCCCTCTCGTACATCCTCCACAAGGGCGACCAGAAGGACCTGCCCACCGACCAGTCCCTCGACCTCGCCACCTACGGCCACGAGGTCTGGCTGCTCTCCGGACAGCCCAAGTACCTCCTGCCGACCGTCGGCGGCGCCCCCGACCTCGACCTCGCCAAGGCCTCGGCCCAGTGGATCGACCGGAACACCGTCGTCTGGAAGGTGAAGGCCACCGACGCCACCAGCCAGCAGCTGGTGTACGCGAAGGACGGCGGGATCGCCGTCACCGGCGGCGCCCTGAACACCGAGGGCCAGTGGCTCCGGCTCCATCAGGCCGCGCTCACCGACGCCCAGAAGGCCAAGTACCCGCACCTCAAGGACTACCCGGCCTTCACCGTCGACCCGCGCGACGCCGACCGGACCCGCGAGTCCCTGCGCGGCCAGCTGATCGCCACCCAGCGTGCCGCCAACGGGGCCCTGCTCGCCGCCACCGGCGTCCAGACCGCCGGTGTCCTCGACGACCTGTACGCGCCGAAGGCCGCGAAGGCCGCCCTCGGACCGGTCTTCGGCCGCCACGGCGTCACCCTCTCCGTCTGGGCCCCCACCGCCCGGTCCGTCGCCCTCGAACTCGACGGCCGGACCGTCGCCATGCGCCGCGACGACACCACCGGCGTCTGGTCCGCCACCGGCCCGAAGTCCTGGACCGGCAAGCCGTACCGCTACGCCGTGAAGGTCTGGGCCCCCACCGTCCAGAAGGTCGTCACCAACAAGGTCACCGACCCCTACTCCACCGCCCTCACCACCGACTCCGCCCGCAGCCTCGCCGTCGACCTCACCGACCCGAAGCTCGCCCCCACCGGCTGGAAGACGCTGAAGAAGCCCGCCGCCGTGCCGCTGCGGGACGCCCAGATCCAGGAACTCCACATCCGGGACTTCTCCATCGCCGACCCCACGGCCCGCGCGGACCACCGGGGCACCTACCTCGCCTTCACCGACAAGGACAGCAAGGGTTCCGAGCACCTGCGCGCCCTCGCCGCCTCCGGCACCTCCTACGTCCACCTCCTCCCGGCCTTCGACATCGGCACCATCCCCGAGAAGAAGTCCGAGCAGACCACCCCGGCCTGCGACCTCAAGGCACACGCCCCCGACTCCGAGGAGCAGCAGGCCTGTGTCACCGCCGCCGCGGCGAAGGACGGCTTCAACTGGGGCTACGACCCGCTGCACTACACCGTCCCCGAGGGCTCCTACGCCACCGACCCCGAGGGCACCCGCCGCACCGTCGAGTTCCGGCGGATGGTCCAGGCCCTCAACGGCGACGGACTGCGCACCGTCATGGACGTCGTCTACAACCACACCGTCGCCGCCGGACAGTCCGACAAGTCCGTCCTCGACCGGATCGTGCCCGGCTACTACCAGCGGCTCGACGCCGACGGCGCCGTCACCACCTCCACCTGCTGCGCCAACACCGCGCCCGAGAACGCCATGATGGGCAAGCTCGTCGTGGACTCCCTCGTCACCTGGGCCAAGGACTACAAGGTCGACGGCTTCCGCTTCGACCTCATGGGCCACCACCCGAAGGAGAACATCCTTGCCGTCCGCAAGGCCCTCGACGCCCTGACCGTCGCCAAGGACGGCGTCGACGGCAAGGCGATCGTCCTCTACGGCGAGGGCTGGAACTTCGGCGAGGTCGCCGACGACGCCCGCTTCGTCCAGGCCACCCAGAAGAACATGGCCGGAACGGGCATCGCGACCTTCTCCGACCGGGCCCGCGACGCCGTGCGCGGCGGCGGCCCCTTCGACGAGGACCCCGGCGTCCAGGGCTTCGCCTCCGGCCTCTACACCGACCCCAACACCTCGGCCGCCAACGGCACCCCGGCCGAGCAGAAGGCCCGCCTCCTGCACTACCAGGACCTCATCAAGGTCGGCCTGACCGGCAACCTCGCCGACTACGCCTTCACCGACACCTCCGGCCGCACGGTCAAGGGCTCCGAGGTCGACTACAACGGCTCCCCGGCCGGCTACGCGGCCGCCCCCGGCGACGCCCTCGCCTACGCCGACGCCCACGACAACGAGTCCCTGTACGACGCGCTCGCCTTCAAGCTCCCGGCGGGCACCTCCCCGGCCGACCGCGCCCGCGCCCAGGTCCTCGCCATGGCGACGGCCACCCTCTCGCAGGGCCCGGCGCTCTCCCAGGCCGGCTCGGACCTGCTGCGCTCCAAGTCCCTGGACCGCAACTCGTACGACAGCGGCGACTGGTTCAACGCCGTCCACTGGGACTGCCGCGACGGCAACGGCTTCGGCCGGGGCCTCCCGCCCGCCGCCGACAACCGGCCCAAGTGGGGCTTCGGCAAGCCGCTCCTGACGAACCCGTCCCTCACCGTCGGCTGCGCGCAGATCGACGGCGCCTCGGCCGCCTACCGGGACCTCCAGAGGATCCGCACCACCGAACCGGTCTTCTCCCTGGCCACCACCGACCGGGTGCGGTCGACCCTGACCTTCCCGCTCTCCGGCCGCGACGAGACCCCCGGCGTGATCACCATGCGCCTGGGCGACCTGGTCGTCGTCCTCAACGCGACCCCGGGGTCACAGGAGCAGAAGGTTACCGACCTGGCGGGCAGGGGCTACCGCCTGCACCCGGTCCAGGCCGAGGGCTCCGACGCGGTCGTGAAGACCGCCGCCTACGCGAAGGACTCGGGCACCTTCACGGTCCCGGCGCGGACGGTGGCGGTGTTCAAGGCCGGATGACCGGCTCCCTGGGGAGCACCCGCTCCATCAGGGTGACCCCGTAGCGCGTGCCGTCGGCGGCGAGCTTTCCCGGCTCCTCGCCGACGGCACGGTAGCCCGCGGCCTCGTAGTACGTACGGAGCCGCGGGTTGCCCGTCAGACAGTCGAGCCGGGCCACGGTCCGCCCGGCGGCCGCGATCCGGCCCTCCGCGTGCGCGAGCAGCGCCCGCCCGGTCCCGGCGGGCGCCGCGCCCCGGACCGTCATCAGCCGGTGGACGTACCCGGCGACCGGCGCCCGCCGCCCCCAGGCCTGCTCGTCCTCCCACCACAGCTCGTACGCGCCGACCTCCCGGCCCGCGTGGCACGCCAGCCACACCTCGCCCCCGGCGATGCGCTCCCGGAAGTGCGCCGCGTCCTTGCCGCCGGGCCTCCACTGGTCGATGCCGCCGCGCAGCATCCAGCGCGCGGCCCCGTCGTACATCCCGGCCAGGAGCTCCGGATCGCCGTCCCCGGCCCGCCGGAAGGTCACTTCCGCCGTCGTCACGGGGCCCTCTGGTCCGGTACGGCGGACAGGGCGTCCTGGGCCGGGGCGGGGGCCGGGGCGAGCGCGACCAGCCGGGCCACCAGGTCCCCGAAGGGCCCGTCGGCCGGCTCGTCCGCCAGGATCCCGACCAGGATCTCCGCCATCCCGGGGTCGTACGCGGCGCTCACCGCGGCGAGGGCCGCGAAGTCGTGCACGAGCTGCAACTCCAGCTCCGCGCGCGGCACCCGCCGCCCGTCCAGCCAGAGCAGCGCCGTCGACTCGGCGAGGGACACCCAGGAGCGGACCACCAACTCCAGGCGGGCCGAGGGCTCCTCGACCTCCAGGTGCGCGAGGATCTGCTCGTACGCGGCCTGCCGCACCTCGTCGATCATCGCGTTCGTCGTCGAGGACCCGACGGCCGGGCCGCCCCGCATCAGCGCCGCGAAACCGGGGCCGTGCTCGTCCACGAAGTCGAAGAACCGGCCCATCACCCGCAGCAGCCGGGCGCCCAGCGGCCCCCGGGGCGGCTCCACGAACCGGGCCGCCAGCTCGTCGGCGGCCCGCCGGAGGGCGGCCTCGTAGAGGCTCTGCTTGCCGGGGAAGTAGTGGTAGACCAGCGGTCGCGAGATGCCCGCGGCCGCGGCGATCTCGTCGATGGACACCTCGTCGGGAGAGCGGTGGCCGAAGAGTTCGAGGGCCACCCCGATCAGCTGCTGCTTGCGCTCCTCGACGCCCATCCTGCGGCGTACCCCGGTCGTCATGCGAACAGCCTAACGGTGTCCGTTACGCTCCTGCCCCATGAGCGCTTCCGACCAGGACACCCCGGCGACCCGGACCCCGAAGGCCCCCGGGGCCCCGAAGCCCGCCGGGGCCGCGGAAGTCCCCGAAGGCCCCGAAGTCCCCGACGCGGCGGGGACGTCCGAAGCCCCGGGCATACGGGAGCCCGCCGCCGACGAGCCCACCGACGAGCCCGATGACGGTCCCGCGGGGGAGGACGACGCACTCGACGAGGACGAGGACGAAGGGGACGAGGAGGAGGACGAGGCCGACGGGCGGCCCGTAGGGGGACTCACCCCCAAGCAGGCGAGGCGCCTCCGCGTCGCCGCCGCCTCCGTCCTCCTCGTCGCCCTCGCCGTCGTCCTCGCCGTCCGCCTCGCGAGCCGTACGTCCGTCCTGGTCGTCGGCGTGTACGGACTCGCCATGATCCTCTGCGGGGTCGTGATCGAACTCTCCCGCAACGGCCGTACCCGACTGGGCACTTGGCTCCTGGTGGGCGGCCTGCTCGCCGCGCTCGCCCTGGACTGGCTGGTCCTCCCCTAAGGGGGCCCGGGACCTCACAGGTCGAGCACGAGCCGCTTCCCCGCGCAGCGCGAGACGCAGATCAGCATCGAGTCGTCCCGCTCGGCGTCGGTGAGCAGCTCGTCCCGGTGGTCGATCTCGCCCTCCAGGACCCGCTGCTGGCAGGTCCCGCAGAAGCCCTGCCGGCAGGAGTACGAGACGTCGGGCAGCTCCGTGCGGACCGCGTCCAGGAGCGACTGGCCGGCCGCCACCGCCACCGTGCGGCCGGAGCGGCGCAGTTCGACCTCGAAGGCGGTGCCGCCGGTCGTCGCGGACGCCGAGAAGCGCTCCAGGCGCGGGGTCCGGCCCTCGGGCATCGCCGCGCCGACCGCGTCCATCAGGCCGTCGGGACCGCAGCAGTACACGACGGTCCCCTCCGGCAGGTCCCCGAGGAAACCCAGGTCGGGCAGGCCGGACTCGTCCTCCGCTACCACGGTCGTCCGCCCGCCGCCCAGCGCCTCGGTCTCGGCGAGGTACGGCATGGTGGCGCGGCTCCGGCCGCAGTGCAGGAGCCGCCAGTCCGCCCCGGCCGCCTCGGCGGCGCGCAGCATGGGCAGGAGCGGGGTGATGCCGATGCCGCCCGCGACGAAGGCGTACGCGGGCGCGTCGACCAGCGGGAAGCGGTTCCGGGGGCCCCGGACCTCGACCTCCACGCCCTCGTGGAGCTGCTCGTGGACCTCCCGCGACCCGCCCCGGCCGCCCTGCCCGGCCTCGATCAGCCGGGTGGCCACCGTGTACGCGCCGGTGTCGGCGGGGTCGCCGCAGAGCGAGTACTGCCGGACGAGCCCGGAGGGCAGGACCAGGTCGATGTGGGCGCCCGGCTGCCAGGCGGGCAGCCCGGCGCCTTCGAGGCGCAGCTCCACGACGCCCTCGGCGGGCGCGGAGCGGCCGGTCACCAGGGCCTTGAGGGGGACGGTGCGGCCCCGGCCGTATCCGGAGACCGGCTCGTCCAGGGCGGGCAGCGGCCACAGCGGGGCGGTGGAGATGCGGCTGCGGACGGCGCGGCGGACGAGCAGGGCGGCTCCGGCGGCGAGGGCGACGGCGGCGAACCGGGCCATCAGTGGCCTCCGTTGGCGCCGGGGGAGGAGGCGAGGTAGGCCACGGCCTGCGCGGTGTCGCCCTCCTGGGTGGGGTGGTAGGAGCGGCTGAGGTAGCGCGGGATCGAGCGCAGCATGGCCGGGGTGGAGGGCAGCACGCCCCGCTGTCCCCGGCGGACGAAGTCCGCGAGGGAGGGCTTGGCGTCGAAGAGGCTCGGGTCGTTCTCCATGAAGAAGCGGACGCCCCGCTGCCAGAAGAAGGCGAGCCCGCCGAAGGCGACGGCCCAGGTGCGGGCGCGGCGCCGGTAGCCGCCGTCGAGGTGCATGAAGAGCTCGAAGGCGACCGAGCGGTGCTCGACCTCCTCGGCCCCGTGCCAGCGCAGCAGGTCGAGCATGGTCGGGTCGGCGCCGATCCGGTCGAGCTCGTCGGCGTTGAGCACCCAGTCGCCGAGGAAGGCGGTGTAGTGCTCGATGGCGGCGATGACCGCGACCCGCTCCATCAGCCACCAGCGGCGCGCCCGGCCCGGCGGCAGGGCGCGGTCCCCGAGCAGCTTCTCGAAGAACCAGTCGACCTGCGCGGTGTACGGGGTGGGGTCGAGGCCCAGCTTCCGCAGGTGCGGCAGGACGTCGTCGTGGGCCTGGGAGTGGATGGCCTCCTGGCCGATGAAGCCGATGACGTCCTCGCGGAGCCGGTCGTCCGTGATGTACGGCAGCGCCTGCTTGTAGACGTGCACGAACCAGCGCTCGCCGGCCGGGAGCAGCAGGTGCAGCACGTTGATGGTGTGCGTGGTGAACGGATCGCCCGGAACCCAGTGGAGCGGCGTCTCTTCCCAGTCGAAGGAGACCTTGCGGGCCTTGAGCTCGACGTGCTCCGACGCCACCGGTGCAGGCTGCGTATTAGACATGCCGTCAATGTACTGAGGGGTAAGCGGCGGGAACAGGTGCGTGCGGCTTCTTTTTGCGGGGGAGGGCCCGGGCGCGGGCCCTCCCCCGTACCCGCCCCCGCCCCCACCCCCGCGTTCCTCACCGCAGCGCGGCCCTCCGCGTCCCGTCCCGCAGGGTGCCGTCCAGGTCCGCCACGGCGCCCGCACCCGCCCGCACGGCGAGGACGGGGCCGTCCGCGCGGCCCTTCACCCCGCCCGAGACCTCCAGGGACGCGAAGTCGGGGGAGCCCGCCGCCAGGACGTACCGGTTGCCGCCCGGCGCCTGCCACAGCACGCCCGCCAGGACCCGGGGATCGCGCACCCCGCAGGCCGGCGAGCCCTCGGAGCGGGCCGCGAGCGCCGCCGGCACCTCCGGCGACGGGACCAGGAACTGGGCGAGGACCCGGTCGCCCGTGCCCCGCCAGGTCTCCGCGCGGGTGCACAGCCAGGAGCCGAGCCCCGCGCCCTCCGGCAGCCGCTGCCGGGCGAACCGCCAGGCGTTCACCGACCGCACCCCGTGCGCCCGCACCGTCGTCAGCTGGCAGGCCGTCCGCGCCCAGGCCTCCCGCGCCTCCGGTCCGGTCGCGTCCGCCGGGGCGGCCGGGCGGCCCCACAGGAGCCGGGCGGGGGCCAGCTCGCCGAGGTCGGTGAACAGCCGGAGGCCCGAACCGTCCCGCGTCTGGAGGGTGTTCCAGCGGACGCAGCCCTTCGCCTGCGCCGGACTCGGCACCGGATCGGTGACGCCGCGCGCGTCCCGGGCCAGGGCGTACGGCTCCTTCGCGGGCGCCAGCAGGTTCCGTACGGCCGTCTCCCGCACCCAGGGGGCCGTGAGGTAGCGGACGTTGCCCGCCGCGCGGGACACGACGAGCGCCGTCGAGCCGACCGCGTCGGCCCCGTCCGTCCGAGCGAAGTCGAGCGCGACGCCCGCCGTCCCCTCCACCGGCTCCGCGTACCGCACGGCCCGCAGCCCGTCGTGGAAGAGCACCACCCGCACCGCGTCCACCCGGCCCGCGAAGAGCAGTTGCGGCGGCCCCATCGGAGGCCCGACGGGGGTCCCCGGCGTCGCGGACGACTGCACGGCGCCCCCGGGCCGCGCCCATACGGCGAGGGCCCGCCGCAGCAGCGCACCGTCCCCGGCCAGGTCGCCGCGCGCGGGCCACACGGAGAAGTCCCGCCGGGTGGCCCCCGGCCAGACCGCGGGCCCGACCCGCTTGACGGCGGCCGGATCGAGCGCGGCCTCGGCGGCGGGGTTGCGCGCGTACGGGGGCGCCGCGGCCCCGTCCCGCCCCCACCCGTCCCCCGGCAGCCCGAGCAGCGCCCCGCACACCACCAACGCCGCAACGGCCGTCACCCCGGCCCGCACGTGCTGCCGCCGCCGCAACAGATCGGTCGGCCGCGCCTGCAACGCACAGGGATCGAACTCGTCCGATTCGAGCAGGGCGGCCCCACTGAGCCGGGGACCTCGGGCGACCGTTCCCCCGGGGGCGCCCGCCGGCCCCCCGGCACCGGACACGGACCCGATGCCGGACCCGGGGCCCCCGGGCCCCGTCGTGCCCTCCGCACCGGGTGCGGGGCGCCCGGATCCCGCTGTGGCCCCCGCACCGGGTACCCGATGCCCGGGTTTCGCCGTGGCCTCCGTACCGGGTGCCGCGGTCCCCGTGCGGGGCACCGGGTGCCCGACCCCCGAGCCGCCTTCCGGCCCGCCAACCCCGCCAGGCCCGCCCGGGCGTCCCGCCCGGCCCCCGGTCCTCCCCGGACCGCCCTGCTCGCCGACCCGCTCGGACCTTTCGGCGCGTCCGTGCCCGGCACGGGCCGGGCCACCGGCACCTGACGTGCCCGGCGCGTCCGGGGCGTCGGCCCGCCCGGGGTCCCCGGCCGCCCCGGGCCCACCGCCCCGGCGCCCCTGCCCGCCGACCACGGAGGGGCGGTCGGCGGCGGGGGCGCCCGCGTCCGCCCCGCCCTCCGACGCGTCCCACGCGTCCACGGCGTCCACCGCGTCCGCCTCCGCCAAAGCCGCCGCCGGGTCCTCCACCCCCGCCGAGGCCAGGACGCGCAGGACCTCCGGGTCGCCCTGGCGTTCCAGGCCGCGCAGGACGTAGGCCGCGCGGCCGGGGCCGGAGAGGCGGGAGAGCCGCTGGTCCAGGGCGAGTTCGTCGGCGCCGCCCACCCGGGGGAACAGCCGCAGCCCCCACACGTGCGGCAGCAGCGGCGGGAACTGCGCCCGGCGCGGCAGCGCCAGCCGCCGCAGCGGCAGCCCGGCGACCAGGGCCTGCCGCAGCACCTCGCCCCGTACGTACGCGTACCCGGGATCGACCGCGTCCTCGGCCCGTCGCGGCCCCGGCACCCGGCGGCGCGGCAGCGAGCGCTGGACGAGCGCGTGGGCGGTCAGCACCCGGCGGTTGCGGCCGAGCGCGGGCGGCAGGACGAGATAGGCGATGCGGACGAGCCGCGGATAGCGCTCGACGAGCGCGGCCTCGGCCTGCTCGACGTCGACGGGACCCGTGGGGGAGGGGGCGAGATCCTGGGTGCTCACGTTCAGCAGAACGAGCGATTCTTCCGATGGTCACCCCGGCCGATGGCCACCCGATCGGTGGTCACCCAACCGATGGTCACCCTGGCCGGTGGTCACCCGGTCGGCGGCCACCCCGGCCGATGGCCACCGGCCGGTGGTCACCCCGGCCTATGCCCACCCCGGTGCCGGTGAGCGGCCACCGTACCGGCAGGCCCCGTCAACCCCCGTCCGCCGTCAGCCGCTCCCGGATCCGCTCCGTCACCTCGTCCGGCACCCCGAGCCCCTCCCGTACGTACTTCTCCATCGAACCGTGCCGCACCGCCACCTCGTCGAGCGCCGCGTCCAGGTACTCCGGGAGCACCCCGATCAGTTCGAGTGCCAGCTCCGGGTCGCCGCCCTGGGCCGTGAACCCCTCGATCATCGGCGCGAACGCCTGCCGCACCGCCGGATTGACCGACAGGTACTCCTCCCGGACCGTCTCCTCGTCCGCCCCGAGCAGCGACAGGACGACCGTCGCCGCCCACCCCGTCCGGTCCTTGCCCGCCGTGCAGTGGAAGAGCAGCGGCCCGGCGTCCGGCGCGCCCAGCTCCGCGAGGAGGGCGGCGTAGGAGGCGCGGGCGGAGTCGGCGGAGACGAAGGCCCGGTAGGTGCGGGCGAAGGCCTCCCGCATCCGGCCCCCGCCCAGGTGCTCCTCGGCCAGGGCCGGCTGGGAGAGCAGCGTCTTCAGGCGCGCGGCCGGCGGAAGCCCGCTGGTGGCCAGCCAGTCGGCGAGCACGTCCGCGACGAGCGGCCGCGCGCCGGCCGGCAGCCGGTCGGGCCGCTCCTCGCGCTCGGCGTCCGTCCGGAAGTCCACGACCGTACGGACCCCCAGGCCCGCCACGGCGGGATCGCCGGGGTCGAGCCGGTCGAGCTGCGCGGAGCGGAACACGAGCCCCGGACGGACCGTCCGTCCGCCCGCGAGCGGCAGGCCCCCGAGGTCACGGAGGTTGGCGACGGAGACGGCGGGAATGGCGGCCATGACGTCGACTCCTCCGGTTCGTACCCTTCACACCCTTTCGGGCCCTTCCCGTCGACCGTAAGGGATCGCACCGGTACGGGCAGGTCCTGGCGGGCCCCCGGGTCACCGGGGCTGCTTGAATGCCCGGATGATCGACGTACTGGCGGCCCTCGCGGGCGGCGCCCTGGTGACCTGGCTGATCCGCCGCAAGGTGCGGCAGCGCGCGGAGGACGCCGAACGGGGCGACGAGATCGGGGTCCCCTGCATGGTGCGGCACCCCGCGCGCGAAGGCCGCTGGCTGCGGGGCCGGATGCTGATCGGTCCCGCCGGGATGACCTGGGAGCCCGGCAGCAGGGCCGGGGCGGCCCTGTCGCTCCCGGCCGGGCTGCGCCGGGTCGGCCTGCGCGTCCCCACGGTCCGCGAGGCGATCACCATCAACGGCGGCTCCCGGATCGTCGAGTGCGCCTCCCCCGAGGGCACCGTCCTCATCGCCGTCATGCCGTACGAACTGGAACACGTCCTCAAGGCCCTGGACGCGCCGCGCCCGGAATAGGGCGCCGCCACGGCCTCCGGGCGGCCCCTCACCCCCCGGCCAGCGCCGCCACCACCTCCGCCTCCCGCTCCGGGGACAGGCCGGGGCCCGGGCGGTCCGGGCGCTGGGGCGCGGTCCCGCCGAGGGACTCCAGCCAGGCCCAGGTGTCCGCGACCGTCTCCGTCACGGGCCGGCAGCGCAGCCCGGCCGCCAGCGCGCGGGACACGTCGGCGGTGTGCATCGCGTCGTACGTCTCGCCCGGCGGCAGCCACACGGGCAGCTCCGTCCACGGCTCCGCCCCCGCCGCGACCAGCGCCTCCGGCGCGGTCCAGCGCAGCTCCGCCCCCGAACCGGTGGCCCGGACGCAGGCGTCGAGGAACCCGCCCATCGTGGTGTGCCCGGGCGGCGAGACGAGGTTGTACGGCCCCGACCGCCCGGCCTCCACCGCGTCGAGCGTCCACGCGGCCAGGTCGCGCACGTCCACGTACTGGATCGGCGCCGTCTCGGGGCCGGGGGCCAGGACCGGGCCGCCGCGCGCGATCCGGTTCAGCCACCAGGGGAGCCGGCCCACGTTCTCGTACGGCCCGAGGATCAGGCCCGCGCGGACGAGCAGCGTCCGGTCGGCGCCGAAGGCGGCCTCCGCGGCCAGCTCGCCCCCGCGCTTGGCCTCCCCGTACGGCACGTCCCCGTCGTCCGGCGACCCCGCCACCAGCGGGCCGTCCTCCCCGAGCCCGGCCGCCGGGGGCCAGGCGTACACGGAACGGCTCGACACGTACGCGTACCGCCCGGCCCGGTCCGCGAGCGGCCCGGCCGCGTCCCGCACCGCCGAGGGCGCCGCCGACCAGGTGTCCACGACCGCGTCCCAGGAACCGCCGGCGAGGGCGGCGAGGCCCTCCGGCCCCGCGGTGCGATCCCCGAGCAGGGACCGGGCCCCCGGCGGGGGAGCGTGCCGCCCCCGGTGGAAGACCGTCACCTCCCACCCCCGGTCGAGCGCGTCCTCGACGACCGCGCGACCCACGAACTCCGTGCCTCCGAGCATCAGCAGCTTCATGATCGGAGCCTGCCCCCGCCGCCCGGGACGGGACCAGTGTTTCCGCTCCCGGAGGATTCCGCCGGGGGCGGAAACGGGCGGGGGACCGGACATCGGGAGGTGGTCTGTCCCGCCGGACGGCGGGATGGCACCATGGCGGGCGATGACGGATGCCCGGTCGCCCCTGCGCGCCCTGCGAGCCGCGCTCTTCGCGGTGGTGTGCGTGGCTCTGGCCGCCGTGGGGCATTCGTCCATGTCTGCGCACCGGCTCCCGGCCACCGCGCTGCTCGGCGCCTTCGCCGTGACGGCCGCCGTCGCCTGGGCCGCCGCCGGCCGCCGCCGGGGCACACCCGCCATCGCGGGCGCGCTCCTCACCCTCCAGGGCGCGCTCCACGTCCTCTTCTCGACGACGGGCGCCCACGGATCCACGACGAGCGCCCCCGGCGGAAGCGCAGCCGCCCACCACGCGACGCACGGCACCCACGCCATGCACGCCATGCACACCATGCACGGCACCCACGCCATGCACGGCACCGCCGTCCCCACGGCGGGCACCGAAGGAGCCGCCTCCGCCCTCGACCCCGCCGTCGCCCAAGCCGTGGACTCCGCCACCGCCTCCGGCCCCGGCATGGTCGCCGTCCACCTCCTCGCCGCGCTCCTCTGCGGCCTCTGGCTGGCCCACGGCGAGGCCGCGTTCTTCGCGCTCGCCCGCGCCGCCCTCGCGTACGCCTTCACCCCGCTGCGCCTGCTGCGCGCGCTCGTCCGCGTCCCCGACGCCCCGCGCGGCCCGGTCCGCCGGGCGCGGCGGAACGCCCACCGGCCGCACACCGTCGTCCTCGCCCACACCCTGTCCCGGCGCGGCCCGCCCCGACCGTCCGCATCCCGCGCCACGGTCCTCGGAGCACACGTCTGACCCGGGGGCCGCTTCCCCCTGTCTGCACCGAGAACCCAGGACAGTCACCCATGACGATCGACGATCCCGCACGCCCCGAAACCCCCGTGCAGGAACCGCCCTCCGCTCCCCGCAAGCCCACCGCCTGGAGCGGCCTGCGCCCGCTCCTCCTCCGTCTCCACTTCTACGCGGGCGTCCTCGTCGCCCCGTTCCTCCTCGTCGCCGCCCTCAGCGGCCTGCTCTACGCGCTCTCCTTCCAGGCCGAGAAGGTGGTCTACGCGCACGAGCTGGAGGTGCCCGTCGGCGACGCCGCCCTGCCGCTCTCCCGGCAGGTGGACATCGCCCGCGGGGCCAACCCGGACGGCACCGTCACCGCCGTCTGGCCCGGCGCCGAGCCCGGCGCGACGACCCGGGTCCTGATGGCCGACCCCGACGCCCCCGAGGGCACCTCGCTCGCCGTCTTCGTCGACCCGTACACCGGGGACGTCCGCGGGCAGCTGCCCAGCTACGGCAGCTCCGGCGCCCTGCCGCTGCGCACCTGGATCGACGGCCTCCACCGTGACCTGCACCTGGGCGAGTTCGGCCGCAACTACAGCGAGCTCGCCGCGAGCTGGCTGTGGGTGATAGCGCTCGGCGGCCTGCTGCTCTGGATCGGCCGGCGCCGGAAGAACCGCCGCGCCCTGTTCGTGCCGGAGGGCGGCCCGGCCTCCCGCCGCCGCACCCTCTCCTGGCATGGCTCGGTCGGCCTGTGGGCGGCGGCCGGTCTCGTCCTGCTCTCCGCGACGGGCCTGACCTGGTCGCGGTACGCGGGCGAGAACATCGGCACCGTCCAGGACGGCCTCGGGGGCGCGACCCCCACCCTCACCGCGACCCTCGACGGCGCGCCCGCCGGCTCCGACGGCCACGAGGGCCACGGCGGCGGCCACTCCGGAGGCACCACCGCCCAGGGCCCGGACGTCGGTCTCGACCGGGCCGTCGAGGCGGCCCGCGCCGCCGGCATCGACAGCCCGCGGATCTCGGTGGCCCTGCCCGCCGACGGCAAGGGGTACGTGGTCAAGGAGACCGACACCCAGTTCCCGCTCGAACTGGACTCGGTGGCCGTCGACCCGGCCGACGGCACGGTCCTCGACCGGCTCGCCTTCGCGGACTACCCGCTGCTCGCGAAGCTCACCCGGATCGGCATCGACGCGCACATGGGCGTCTTCCTGGGCCTGTTCAACCAGCTGCTGCTCGCGGCCCTCGCCCTCGCGCTCGTCCTGATGATCCTCTGGGGCTACCGGATGTGGTGGCTGCGCCGCCCGGGCCGGCCGGCGGCGCGCGGGGCCTGGCGGAAGGTCCCGGCCGCCCTGCTGCTCCCGCTCGCGGCGGCCACGGCGCTCGTCGCCTGGTTCGTCCCGCTGCTCGGGATCAGCCTGCTGCTCTTCCTGGCGGTCGACTTCGCCCTCGCCCTCACCGCGAAGGTGAGGACGAGGGCGAGGACGAAGGCGTCGGGAGACGGCGCGGCCTGACCGGAACGGACGTCCCGGCCGGGCCGAACGGCCCGGTCAGGGCGTGTACTTGTAGCCGACCCGCCGCACGGTCTGGATCGTGTGGCGGTGCTCGGCGCCCAGCTTGCGGCGCAGCCGGGCCACGTGCACGTCCACCGTGCGCCCGTCGCCGACGTGGCCGTACCCCCACACCGTCGTGACCAACTGGTCGCGCGTGTGGACCCGGTGGGGGTGTGCCACCAGGTGGGCGAGGAGCTCGAACTCCAGGTACGTCAGGTCCAGCGGCTCCCCGTCCACGACGGCGATCCGCTGGACGTCGTCGATGGTCACCGGCCCCCGCTCCTCGGCCGCGACGGGCGCGGTCACCGGGGAGGGCACGGCCACGGGCAGGTGCGGCTGCTGGTCGGCGGGGACCAGGACGAGGTACCCGACCATCGGCGGGCGGCCCGGCAGCACGGGCAGCGCGTGCTGCGGCGCGGGCAGCAGGGTGGCACCGGGCGGCAGGAAGTCCGCCACCTGGGAGAAGTCGACGACCTCGTTCGGATCGACGGCACGGAGTCGGTGCCGGCCGGGACGGACGGCCGTGAGGGAGGCGCTCTGGGTGTGGGCCATGGCAGGTCAGCTCTTTCGCGCGGAGAAACGGACGGACAGGCGTCGTACGTCGTGCGCGTCGGCCGAAGGCCGGGGATCGGACAGGGCCGATCGGGGCTTTAGAGGGCCGACGCGTTCCTCGCGCGGCAACACACCCGGTCGAAGTCGTGGTGCTGCCGGGAAGGCCAGAACGGCTCGAGGTCGTGACGACCCGTCGCGGTGTCGTTCTGCAAGTTGGCCATATCCCTATTGAACCAGAAGGGAAACACCAGGACGACCCCCGTACCGGCCAAAGCCTGTGTCATCCATCCCACATGACGGAAGGGACGCCCACCGTGCGAAACGGTGGACGCCCCTTCCGGAAGGCGTGCGGATCAGACCTGGCCGGCCTTCGCCAGGGCCTCGCAGCAGGTGTCCACCAGGAGGCGGGTCACCACGTACGGGTCCACGTTGGCGTTCGGACGGCGGTCCTCGATGTAGCCCTTGCGGTCCTGCTCGACCTGCCACGGGATGCGGACCGAGGCGCCGCGGTCCGAGACGCCGTAGGAGTACTTGTCCCACGGTGCGGTCTCGTGCAGGCCCGTCAGGCGGTCGTCGATGCCGGCGCCGTAGTTCTTGACGTGGTCGAGCGGCTTGGAGCCCTCGCCGAGGGACTCGCACGCGGTGATGATCGCGTCGTAGCCCTCGCGCATCGCCTTCGTGGAGAAGTTGGTGTGCGCGCCCGCGCCGTTCCAGTCACCCTTCACCGGCTTCGGGTCCAGGGTCGCGGAGACGTCGAAGTCCTCGGCCGTGCGGTACAGCAGCCAGCGGGCGATCCACAGCTGGTCGGAGACCTCGAGCGGCGCCAGCGGGCCGACCTGGAACTCCCACTGGCCGGGCATGACCTCGGCGTTGATGCCGGAGATGCCGAGACCGGCCGCCAGGCAGTTCTCCAGGTGCGCCTCGACGACGTCGCGGCCGAAGATCTCGTCCGCGCCGACGCCGCAGTAGTAGCCGCCCTGCGCGGCCGGGAAGCCGGCCTCGGGGAAGCCCAGCGGACGCGAGCCCTTGAAGAAGGTGTACTCCTGCTCGATGCCGAAGATCGGCTCCTGCGAGGCGTACGTCGCGGCGACCTCGGCGAGCGCGGCACGCGTGTTGGACGAGTGCGGCGTCATGTCCGTGTTGAGGACCTCGCACAGGACCAGGACGTCGTCGCCGCCGCGGATCGGGTCCGGGCAGACGAAGACCGGCTTGAGGACGCGGTCCGAGGCGTGGCCCTCGGCCTGGTTCGTGCTCGAACCGTCGAAGCCCCAGATCGGCAGCTCGTCGAGCGCCGCGCCCCCGCCCACGATGATCTTCGTCTTGGAGCGAAGCTTCGCGGTCGGCTCGGTGCCGTCGATCCAGATGTACTCAGCCTTGAAGGTCACGGGGCTCATCCTTAGGGCGCGTGGCGTGCTGCTGGGGTTTCCCCCGGCGCCCGGAGGCGGCGGGAGGGGCTGCCCGCGGCGGCTCGCGGCGCTGCGAGAAGCTGCGGTCTCCGCGCGATCCGGCCGGAGCCGGACCGTACGGTTGCTTTCGGACCGCAGCTTCGCAACACGGGATTTCCCGTCGGTTGCCCGTTTGTGAACCCCGTGTTACTCAGCCTTCCCGCTCCTCCCGCGCCTTCCGTGCGACCACGTGGGCGTCCAGGAGCCCGCCCAGCCCGGCCGCCCCGATCCGCCGCACCAGCTCGGCGTACGTGGTGCCGAGGGCCTCCGCGGTCCGCCCGGGGTGCCAGTCGTGGTCCGCCAGCCGGTGCAGCAGGTACCCCTTCCTGACCTGCTTCTCCGAGAGCCGGAAGGTCTTCAGATACGCCGTCCGCCCCCGGTGGTCGGTGATCAGCTCCCCGATGTGCTGCTCCCGCCCGTCCCGCCGGAACGGCGGCAGGAACCGGTACAGGTCGAACGTCCCCGCCCGGTACACCCGCTCGAAGGAGTACGGCGTCTCCAGGAGGTCCCGCGCCATCAGCCCGTCGTGCGCCGCCGCCCACGCCCGCTCCTGCCCCAGGGCCGCCGCCCGCAGGTCCGCGAGCGTACGGATCCCCCCGGCGCCGTCCCGGATCCGCGCCGTGAACTCCGGCACCGGGGCGCCGTAGTGCGCGTACTGGTGGACCAGCTCCCCGTACAGGTCCTCGACCAGCGTCGGGTGCAGCACCCGGTAGTCCTCCGGATGCGGCACCACGAAGGCCGCGGCCAGGGCGTCCGCCACGTACAGGAGCGTCCCGCACTGCCCCGGGTGCAGCTCGAAGACCCGCAGCGCCTCCCCGAGCCCCGGCACCCGCCACCCGGCGTACGCCGCCTCGGCCCGCGGCGAGAGCCCGCGCCGCACCGCCTCCCGGGACCAGTCGTCCCAGACCACCGGAGGGCCGCCGAAGTGCAGCGAGAGATAGCCCTCCAGGGCGAGGTGCAGCGGCAGGAACCGCAGCCGCCGCTCGCCCTGCCGGCGCTTGGCGAGCCGGTGGACGCGGCGCACGGGCACGCACGGCGGCGGCCCCTCCGTCCGGTCGCCGAGCAGCGTCCCGTACGCGGCGGACTCGCCGTCCTGCCGGGAGCCGGACCAGTCGGCGACGAAGCCGTGCGGGACGTACGAGGTGTACTCCGCCCGGCGGCCGAGCTCCACCGAGGCCGTCCCCGGCCCCTCGTACGCCTCACGGCGCAGCCGCAGTCCGGGCACCGGCCCGTCCCGCACGAGCGGCACCAGCCGCACCCCGCCCCACACCTGCGCGGGCCGCGCGTCCAGCCCGCCCAGATCGATCCCGCTCACCCTCCGGCCCCCTTCAGGAACGCTTCCACCCGCCGGTCCAGATAGGCCCGCAGCTCCGCGAACCCCGTCCGCCCCTCCGCGAACTGCGCGATCTCCACCAGGGCCGCCAGGTCCTCCGCGTCCCGGATGCCGGCGACCGGCACGCCCGGCGCGAGCCCGCGCACGTCGAAGCCCCCGGCGTCGTATACGGGGTTGAGGTGCACGACGCTCGTCCGCCGCTCCGGATCGAGCCGCGTCCGCCACACCCGCAGCACCTCGCCCGCGAGCCCCGGCGGCGCGTTGTCCCAGCCGTCCGAGACGATCACCAGCCGCTCGGGCCCGGTCTCCAGGGCGTCCAGGACCCGCAGGCCGAGCGGGGTCGGCCCGTACGGCCGGACGAGCAGCGGATCGTCCCCGCCCGAGGTCCACAGCGGGCGGTACGCGCCCGGCGCCGCCAGAGCCTCCAGGAGGAAGTGGCAGCCCAGGGCCACGGCCAGCGGACGGCGCCGCTTCACCGCCGAACCGGACGACGAGAAGCTGTCGTCCAGCACGGCCACGACCCGCCCCCAGCTCCCGGCGTACGGCCCGGCGACCCGCCGGGCGGCGGCCCGCAGCGCCCCGGTCAGCTCGGCCCGCCGGGCGACCCGCTCCCCGAACGGCAGCGAGAGCACGTACACCGCGAGCCGGGTCAGCGGCATGACGGACAGGTCTTTCGCGCCGCCCGCCGCCCGCTCGGTCCTGAGCCGTTCGAACCGGGTCATCCGGGGCGCGATCCGCTCCAGGAACAGCGCGCGGGGCACCCCGTGCTTCGCGGCGAACCCCTCCGCCACGGTGAACGGCAGCTCGTACAGCGCGCCCTGCTCGTGGTGCGCCCGGCGGTGGGCGTCCAGCAGCGGGCTCCCGTAGCGGACGCGGCGCCGGGGCGCGAAGAGGAAGTCGCCCGTCTCCGGGTCCGCCGTCCGCCCGTGGACGTGCCGGAGCGCGGTCTTCAGACCGGCCCGGTACTTCACGGCGTCGAGCGCCGGATCCGGGCGGGCCGCGAGCCACTCGCGCACGATCGCGCGCGTGCGCCGGTTGTTGACCTTGGCGGCGCGCAGCGCCCCGAACAGCCGGTAGACCCGCTGCGGCGGCAGCACGGCGAGCCGCGCGGCGATCAGCCGCCCCTCGCCCGGCCCGGCCTCCGCCGGGGTGCGCAGCAGGTGCTCGACGACGAGGGCCGCGTTGTGGTCGTTGATGTCGAGGGCGAGCGCGGCGGCGTACACGGGCCGGTAGTTGACCCGTACGTACGCGTGGAGGAAGGCGAGCGAGAGCCGCTGCTCGCCGGCCGAGGAGCGGAACTCGCGCTGCCCGGTGGCGGTGACGGCGGCGTTGACGAAGAGGAGCACGTCCTCGGCGGCGACGAGCTCGGACACGGGCCTTCCCCTCCTTCGGGTGCCGGCCGGGGAATGAGGGCGCGAACAGCGAAGACGTTGCTTCATAGGCAGGTTCCGGAAGTCGCACCGGAGTCCCGCGGCCGGCGGGGGAACGCTAACGCGTGAGGGGGAAGGAGAGCGAGGGGGTTTCGGTGTCACCCCCGTCATCACCGCCCGGCGGGGGCACCCGGCAGACTGTGCCCATGGCGAAGCAGCTCGGGGCGCGGCCCCGCATCGGACTCCTCGGCACCGGCCCCTGGGCCGGTCACACCCACGCGCCCGCGCTCGTCGGGCACCCGGACGTCGAGTTCAGCGGGGTGTGGGGCAGGCGCCCGGAGGCGGCGGAGGCGCTGGCCGCCGCGTCGGGCACGCGCGCGTACGAGGACGTGGACGCCCTCTTCGCGGCGAGCGACGCCGTGGCCCTCGCCCTCCCGCCGGACGTCCAGGCCCCGCTGGCGGTACGGGCCGCGGCCGCGGGCTGTCACGTCCTCCTGGACAAGCCGGTCGCCACGACGGTGGCCGGGGCCCGCGAGGTCGCCGACGCCGTCGAGGCGGCCGGAGTGGCGTCGGTGGTCTTCTGCACCCTGCGCTTCGCGGAGCCGACGGCCTCCTGGATCGAGGAGCAGGCGGCGGCGGACGGCTGGTTCCTGGGCGAGGCGCACTGGCTGGGCTCGCTGTACGGCTCCGGCTCCACGAGCGAGTACGCGGCCTCGCCCTGGCGGCGCGAGAAGGGCGGCCTGTGGGACGTGGGCCCGCACGTCCTCTCGGTCTACCTGCCGGTCCTCGGGGACGTCACGGAGATCACGGCCGCGCCGGGCCCGGGGGACACCCACCACCTGGTGCTGCGCCACGCGTCGGGCGCGAGCAGCACCGCCACCCTCACCCTGAGCGCCCCGCCGGAGGCGGCGGAGGCGGCCCTCGCCCTGTACGGCACGGAGGGCCGCGCCGAGATGCCCCGCTGGGACGGCGCGCTCGACGCCTTCGGCGCGGCCGTGGACGCCCTGGTCGCCGCGGCCCGCACGGGCACCCCGCACCCCTGCGACGCCCGCTTCGGCCTGCGCCTCACGGAGATCCTGACGGAGGCGGAGCGGCTGACGGCGGGGCGCTGAGGGCCGGCCGCCCTCCGGCCGTCCTCAGCGGCGGGAGAGGGCGTCCCGCACGGCCTCCTCGGACCGCCCCACGACGGCGGTGCCGTCCTCGGCGGTGATGATCGGCCGCTGGATGAGCTTCGGGTGCGCGGCGAGGGCCTCGATCCACCGGTCGCGGCCCTCCGCGTCCCGGGGCCACTCCTCCACCCCGAGCTCCTTCGCCTCCGCCTCCTGCGTCCGGGCGATGTCCCACGGTTCGAGCCCGAGCCGCCCGAGCACCTCCCGGATCTCGGCGGGCGAGGGCACGTCCTCCAGATAGCGCCGGACGGTGTAGTCGGCCCCTTCGGCGTCGAGGAGGGTGAGGGCGGCGCGACACTTGGAACAGGCGGGATTGATCCAGATCTCCATGGCGCCCACGGTACCCCCGGGCCCCCCTTCCGCAGTGCCGAAAACCGGTCCTGGCCAGGGACGATTGTCAGTGGGGACCGGTAAAATAATGGGTGAAGGTGAGGGTCCCGAGGAGGGCCCGCACCCCGCCGTTCGCCAGGAGGTAGCCCATGGCTCTCGCCGTGATCCGGACGCCGTCCCTCGAACCCTGGAAGCCGCTCCAGAAGCAGCCGCTCCCCGCGGGCCGGCCCCGCGAGTGGTACGTCACGCACAACCGGCGCCTGAAGGCCATGCGCCTCGCGATCGCCCTCCTCGACGCCGGCGTCTACGTCCCGTCGAAGGCCACGAACGCGACCATCACCACCACCGCCGAACAGCTCGGCATCCACCCGCCCTCGGACACCACCTGCCGCATGGTCCGCGCCCTGATCCGCTACGGGCGCTGACGGGCACCGTACGCACGGCGAAGGCCGCCGCCCGGAACCCTCCGGGCGGCGGCCTTCACTTGCCTCGCGACTTAGAGGTCGAAGTACAGCTCGAACTCGTGCGGGTGCGGCCGCAGCTGGATCGGGGCGATCTCGTTCGTGCGCTTGTAGTCGATCCAGGTCTCGATCAGGTCCGAGGTGAAGACGCCGCCGGCCTGGAGGTACTCGTTGTCCTCCTCCAGGGCGGAGAGGACTGCCTCCAGGTTGGTCGGGACCTGGGGGACGTTGGCGTGCTCCTCGGGAGCCAGCTCGTAGAGGTCCTTGTCGATCGGCTCCAGGGGCTCGATCTTGTTCTTGATGCCGTCGAGGCCCGCGAGGAGCAGCGCCGAGAAGGCGAGGTACGGGTTCGAGGACGGGTCCGGCGCGCGGAACTCGACGCGCTTGGCCTTCGGGTTCGCGCCCGTGATCGGGATGCGCATGGCGGCGGAGCGGTTGCGCTGCGAGTACACCATGTTGACCGGGGCCTCGAAGCCCGGGACCAGGCGGTGGTACGAGTTCACCGTCGGGTTGGTGAAGGCGAGCAGCGACGGGGCGTGCTTGAGGATGCCGCCGATGTAGTAGCGGGCGGTGTCCGAGAGGCCCGCGTAGCCCGTCTCGTCGTAGAACAGGGGGTCGCCGTTGGCCCACAGCGACTGGTGGACGTGCATGCCCGAGCCGTTGTCGCCGAAGATCGGCTTCGGCATGAAGGTCGCGGTCTTGCCGTTGCGCCAGGCGACGTTCTTCACGATGTACTTGAAGAGCATCAGGTCGTCGGCCGCGGCGAGCAGCGTGTTGAACTTGTAGTTGATCTCGGCCTGGCCGGCGGTGCCGACCTCGTGGTGCTGGCGCTCGACCTGGAGGCCGACGTTCTCCAGCTCCAGGGAGATCTCGGAGCGCAGGTCGGCGAAGTGGTCGACCGGCGGGGCCGGGAAGTAGCCGCCCTTGTAGCGGACCTTGTAGCCGCGGTTGTTCTCCACCGCACCGGTGTTCCAGGCTCCGGCCTCGGAGTCGATGTGGTAGAAGCCCTGGTTCGCCGAGGTCTCGAAGCGCACCGAGTCGAAGACGTAGAACTCCGCCTCGGGGCCGAAGAACGCGGTGTCGGCGATGCCGGTGGAGGCGAGGTACGCCTCCGCCTTCTTCGCGATGTTCCGCGGGTCACGGCTGTACTGCTCGCCCGTGATCGGGTCGTGGATGAAGAAGTTGACGTTCAGCGTCTTGTCGCGGCGGAAGGGGTCCACCCGGGCCGTCGACAGGTCGGCGCGCAGCGCCATGTCGGACTCGTGGATCGCCTGGAAGCCACGGATCGACGAGCCGTCGAACGCGAGCTCCTCCGACGGGTCGAAGGCCGAGGCGGGGATCGTGAAGTGCTGCATCACGCCCGGAAGGTCGCAGAACCGGACGTCGACCATCTTGACGTCGTTGTCCTTGATGAACTTCTGAGCCTCTTCGGCGTTCTGGAACCCGTGCGTCTGGGACATCCCACTCCTCCTACTCCCGGCCCGGGGAGGGGCGGGGTTGCAGCTCGTTCGTGCGGCCAGTGCGGTGGCACACGCTGGACCCGACCATAGGCAGACGGGATTTCTCAAGCATGACCCAATTGTTTCGTCGAAGTTAACCGGGGTGGGTGCCGTCCGTGCCCGGGGGCGCCCCGCTCCGGGGCCGCCGGGCCCCTTGCCCCACCCGGGCCGAAGAGATCGAAATCGGGCACAGTACCGTGGTCGGGTGGACAACAGGCAAGCACTCGGATCTTGGCTCTCCGGCCCCCGCGCGGCGGCCGAGGACGCAGGCGTCGACTTCGGCTACCGCGGTCAGCAGCTGGGGCTGCCCGAGGAGGGTCCCGGTTCGATCGCCCGCCCGGGCCGCCGGCTGGGCGCCCTCGCCGTCGACTGGGCCCTCTGCATGGTGATCGCATACGGCCTGATCACCGACGGCTACAACCAGGCCACCGGCAACTGGGCCCTCGGCATCCTGCTCGTCCTGAGCGTCCTGACGGTCGGCACCGTGGGCTCCACGCCCGGCAAGCGGCTCTTCGGCCTGCGGGTCGTCTCGGTGCGCGGCGGCCGTCTCGGCGTCCTCCGGGTGGTGCTCCGCTCCGTCCTGGTCTGCCTGGCGATCCCGGCCCTGATCTGGGACCGCGACGGCCGCGGTCTCCACGACCGCCTCTCCGGGGCCGTCCAGGTCCGCATCTGATCCCATCGGACACGCGAGAGGGGCTCCGGACCGTGCGGTCCGGAGCCCCTCTCGTGCGTTCGGTCGGGCGCGTCAGCGCATCTTTCCGCCGCGCGGCATCCGCATCCCCTTGGGCATCGGACCCTTCGGCAGCGGCATGTTGCTCATCAGGTCGCCCATCGCCCGCAGCCGGTCGTTGGCCACGGTCACCTGCGGGCCGGTGAGCACCCGGGGCAGCTTGAGCATGGTCGTGCGGACCTTCTTCAGCGGCACCTGGCCCTCGCCGTCGCCGACGATGATGTCGTGCACCGGCACGTCCATCACGACGCGGTTCATGCGCTTCTTCTCGGCCGCCAGGAGCGCCTTGACCCGGTTCGGGTTGCCCTCGGCCACCAGGACGATGCCGGCCCGGCCGACCGCGCGGTGCACGACGTCCTGGTTCCGGTTCATCGCGACCGCCGGGGTCGTCGTCCAGCCGCGCCCGATGTTCTGCAGCACCGCCGCCGCCGCGCCCGGCTGGCCCTCCATCTGCCCGAAGGCCGCGCTCTCGGCACGCCGTCCGAAGACGATGGCCGCCGCCAGGAGACCCAGGACGAAGCCCAGGATGCCCAGGTAGACCGGATGACCGATGAGGAAGCCGATCGCGAGGAGGACACCGAGTACGCCGATGCCCACGCCCGCGACGACGAGACCGACCTTCGGGTCGGCCTTCCGGGTCATCTTGTACGTGAGGGCGATCTGCTTCAGTCGCCCGGGGTTGGCAGCGTCAGCGCTGCTCGTGTTTGCCTTCCTCGCCATGTCCTGAAGTTTACGTGGCCCGGGAAGCGCGGCCCGACGCGACCTCCATCACGCGCTGGGCCTCGACCCGGTCCTTGGCGCGGCGCCGGTCCTCCAGGACGGAGTTCCAGGCGTTGCGCCGGGCGGTGCGCTGTCCCGAGCCCAGGAGCAGCGACTCCACGGCCCTCAGGGCGTCGGTGACGGACGGGATCGCGGTGACGCGGACGTGCGTCGATGCGGCCGGCATGGCGGGGTCCTCCCTCGATGGCGGGTGAGACGAGGTGGGGGTGTGAGCGGACGGTGGCGGTGGGTGAAGCCAGGCTCACAGATCGGTGTTACCAGGGCGTGACCCGGCGGTCAAACACTGGTGAAACGTCGGTGCGGCCGGTCGGCCCAGTGCGGAAACGGCGGTGCGGCCCGTACGCCCCCGCTGAGCTGCGGGGTCGTACGGACCGCACCGGATCCGGCCACTACCGGCCGGTAACTGCTTGTGCTCGGATTCACACGGCGGTCGACGCGCCCTGCGCGGCCGCCCGCTTCTCCATCGCCTGCTGGTACAGGCGACCCGCGCGGTACGAGGAACGGACCAGCGGGCCCGACATCACGCCGGAGAAGCCGATCTCGTCGGCCTCCTCCTTCAGCTCCACGAACTCCTGCGGCTTCACCCAGCGCTCCACCGGGTGGTGGCGGACCGAGGGGCGCAGGTACTGCGTGATCGTGATGAGCTCGCAGCCCGCGTCGTGCAGCTGCTGGAGCGCCTCGCTGATCTCCTCGCGGGTCTCGCCCATGCCGAGGATCAGGTTCGACTTCGTGACCAGACCGTAGTCACGCGCCCGCGTGATGACGTCCAGGGAGCGCTCGTACCGGAAGCCGGGACGGATGCGCTTGAAGATGCGCGGCACCGTCTCCACGTTGTGCGCGAAGACCTCGGGGCGGGAGTCGAAGACCTGCTCCAGGAGCTCCGGCACCGCGTTGAAGTCGGGGGCGAGCAGCTCGACCTTGGTGCGGCCCGCCTCGCGGCCCGCCGTCTGCTGGTGGATCTGGCGCACGGTCTCCGCGTACAGCCAGGCGCCGCCGTCCTCCAGGTCGTCGCGCGCGACGCCGGTGATCGTGGCGTAGTTCAGGTCCATCGTGACGACCGACTCGCCCACGCGGCGCGGCTCGTCGCGGTCGAGGGCCTGCGGCTTGCCCGTGTCGATCTGGCAGAAGTCGCAGCGCCGGGTGCACTGGTCGCCGCCGATGAGGAAGGTCGCCTCGCGGTCCTCCCAGCACTCGAAGATGTTGGGACAGCCCGCCTCCTGGCAGACCGTGTGCAGGCCCTCGCTCTTCACGAGGCCCTGCATCTTCGTGTACTCGGGCCCCATCTTCGCCCGGGTCTTGATCCACTCGGGCTTGCGCTCGATGGGGGTCTGGGCGTTCCGGACCTCCAGGCGCAGCATCTTGCGTCCGTCGGGTGCGACTGCGGACACATCGGCTCCTGTAGCTTCGATTCTTCGGCGTACACCAGGGTACGCCCGTGGCTTCCATGCCTGCCTACGTCCGGCCAACCTCTGGCCAGCGCCCCGCATTCCTCGGGGCGGGGGCGGCGGTCAGACGGACGCGGGCTCCACGGCCCGCGGCTTGAGCTCCGCGTGCTCCAGGACCTCCCGCAGGTGCCCCTCGACCACCGGCAGCACCTCCTCGACGGTGACGTCCCGGCCCAGCTCGTTGGCGAAGGAGGTGACGCCCGCGTCGCGGATGCCGCACGGGATGATCCGGTCGAACCAGGCGTTGTCCGGGTTCACGTTGAGCGAGAAGCCGTGCATCGTGACGCCCTTGGCGACCCGGATGCCGATCGCCGCCAGCTTCCGGTCCTCGCGGCGCTGGCCCGCGTTCGAGGGCGCGTACTCCGGCCCGTTCAGACGCGGGTCGAACTCCTCGTCGGTCAGGCGCGGGTCGAAGTCGAGCGAGAGCCCGCCCAGCGAAGGCCGCTGATCTGTTGCTTGTCGGGGTTCCCCCAGCACCCACACCCCACTGCGCCCCTCGATCCGCGTCGTCTCCAGGCCGAAGTCGGCGGCCGTGCGGATCAGGGCCTCCTCCAGGCGGCGCACGTGCGCGACGACGTCCACCGGACGGGGCAGCTTCATGATCGGGTAGCCGACCAGCTGGCCGGGGCCGTGCCAGGTGATCTTCCCGCCGCGGTCCACGTCCACCACCGGCGTCCCGTCGAGGGGGCGCTCGCTCTCCGCGGTGCGCCGGCCGGCCGTGTAGACCGGCGGGTGCTCCAGGAGCAGACAGGTGTCCCCGATCTCGTCGGCGAACCGCGCGGCGTGCACCTCGCGCTGCTTGTCCCAGGCCACCTGGTAGTCGACGGCTTCCTCGCCGAAGCCGAGACGGACGAATCGCAGCTCACTCACGGCCATGCCTCCTCCTGTGCCGGGAGTCCGGGGACCGGGGATCATCCCGGGCCGGCTCGGCACCATGCGTCATTCGCGCCCATGCCACTGTACGGCGGCGCCGGGACCACCCCTCCGGCGGGCGGACGGTGGACGGGCGGCGGCCCCGGACGACCGGCGGCGACGGGCGGACGGGGGACTGTCGGGAGCCCCACGTCAGCGATCCCGCCAATCCTCACACGATCGGATGAATGTGGGGCGAAGGTGGCGGTACGGACCGTGGAGACCGCTAAATTCACGCCGTTCCAGGAGGGTCCGAAGGGGTGCCGCCCGGGCCCCGAAAACAGGAGACCGCACAGCTGATGACGGAACGACCCCCGCAGCGCATCCCGAACAGCCGGCTCGCCGCGCTCATCGCCGAAGCAGGGTTCTCCCACGCGGGCCTCGCCAGACGGGTGGACCAGCTCGGCCTGGAACACGGCCTCGACCTGCGGTACGACAAGACCTCCGTGACCCGCTGGCTCCGCGGCCAGCAGCCGCGCGGCACCACCCCCGCCCTCATCGCCGAGGTCTTCACCCGCCGCCTGGGCCGCCGGCTCTCCGCCCAGGACCTCGGCCTCGACGCCTGCGCGCCCGTCTACGCGGGCCTGGAGTTCGCCGCCACTCCCGAGGAGGCGGTCGACATCGTCGGCGGCCTGTGGCGCAAGGACTCCGGCAGCCACGCCGAACTCCGCAAGATCGCCTTCACCCCGGCGGGCCTGGTCGTCCCCAGCCGGGACTGGCTGATCGGCCGCGCCGACGAGCGGGTGGCGCGCGGCGAGCCCGCCCGCGCCTCCGCCGGGACGCCCCCGCACGATCCCCGGGTCCCGCCCCAGGGCCGCTTCTCCGTGCCCCGCCAGCGCGGCACGGACCGGGGACCCGGCCAGCGCGTCTCCAGCGGCGACATCGCCGCCCTCCGCTCGGTCGGCGACCTCTTCCGCACCCTCGACCACGCCTACGGCGGCGGCCACGCCCGCCAGGCCCTCGTCCGCTACCTGGAGCACGAGGCCGAGCCGATGCTGCGCGGCACGTACGGGGAGTCCACCGGCCGCCGCCTCTTCGCCGCGGCCGCCGACCTCACCCGGCTCGCGGGCTGGACCTCGTACGACATCGCCGCCCACGGCCTCGCCCAGCGCTACTTCGTCCAGGCGCTGCGCCTCGCGCAGGCGGCCGGGGACCGGGCGTACGGCTCGTACGTGCTGCTCACCATGAGCTGCCAGGCCGTCTACCTCGGCCACGGGCGGGAGGCCGTGCAGCTCGCCCGGGTCGCCCAGCAGGGCGTCGGGCCCGCCGCGCCGCCCGTCGTCCAGGCGATGCTGCACGCGGTCGAGGCGCGCGGCCACGCCGTCCTGGGGGAGGCGCGCGCGTGCAGCGCCTCCCTCGTCCGGGCCGAACGGGCCCTGGAGACCGCCCGGCCCGGCGACGAGGTGCCCTACTGGGCCCGCGCCTTCGACGAGGCGCAGCTCGCCGACGAACTCGCGCACTGCCACCGCGACCTCCAGCAGTACCGCACCGCCGCCCAGCACGCCGAGCGCGCCCTCCAGCTCCGCGCCCCCGGCTTCGCCCGCAGCCGCCTCTTCTGCCGGGTCGTCCTCGCCACCTCCCGGCTCGCCCTCGGCGAACTGGAGCAGGCCTGCGCGCTCGGCGCCGAGGCCGCCAAGGAGGCCTCCGAGATGCGCTCGGCCCGCGCCGTCGAGTACGTGCGCGACTTCGAGCGCCGCCTGGAGCCCTACCGCGACGCGGCGGCCGCCCGCACCTACCGCGACCGGGTGGCGGCGATCGGCTGACCCGGCCGGACGGGCCCTACGCGGCCTCCGCCCAAGGAGGTTCCGCCGGCAGCCGCACCCCCAGGTCGGTCAGGAGGGCCCGGGCCGCGCGCCGGCCCGAGGCGAGGGCGCCCCGCGCGGTGCTCGCGGCGCGGTGGTCGCCGCAGACGTAGAGCCCCGCGAGCAGCCGGACCGGACGGTCCCCGTCGTGCGGGGGCGGCATCGCCGGGACCGCGTCCGGGGTGTGCCGGAGCGCCAGCAGCTCCCACTCGTCGGTCGACGTGCCGTACAGCGCGGCGAGGTGCTTGCGGACCCGCCGCTCCGTGTCGTCCGGCGGCGTCCCGAGCACCGTCGAGGTGATCAGGGGCCGCCCCGCCGGGGCCCGCCCCGGATCGACCGCGCTCATCACCGCCGTGTGGGCCACCGGCCCGCCCGGGTCCGACTCCAGGAGCAGCGCCGGATCGGCGGTGGGCGCGACCGGCGCCGTGTGGTGCAGCACCGTCACGGCGTGGAACGCGGGCGTCCGCAGCCCCGGAAGCAGCTCCGCCGCCGTGCGCGCCCCCGTGGCGAGCACCACCGAGCGGCAGCGGAACACCCCGTGCTCCGCCGTCGTGACCCGGGAGACGGACGCCTCCGTGACCCGTACGCCGGTACGGACCGTGCCCGGCGGCAGCGCGGCCGCCAGCAGCTCCGGGAGCGCCGCCGCGCCGCCCTCCGGCACGGCGAGCCGCCCCCGGGCGAAGGCGCGCAGCGCCAGGTCCGCCCGGCGGCTCGACGTGCCGAGGTCCGGGTCGGCCAGGAGCGCCGCGAGCAGCGGCCGCAGCACCCCCTGGACGGTCCGGGCGGGCAGCCGCGCGGTCAGCGCCTCGCGCGCGGTCCGCTCGGGCCGGGCCAGGATCCGCTGCGCCGGGGTCGCGGCGAGGCGCACCAGGGACGCGCCGAGCCGCGCCTGGTCCAGCGAGGCCGCCGGATGCCGGGGGGCGCTCGCGAGGGCGCGCGCCACGCTGAACGCTCCCCCCACGCTCCGGCCGCCCACCGCCCGGGGCGCTCCGGCCGGCCGGAGCGGGTGCGGGGCGCCCCACCGCGCGTACCGGCCGTCGCTGTGCACGAGGACCCCCGGCGCGAAGGGCCGCAGCGCGAGGGCGTCGAGCCCCGGCAGGGGCCGCGGCTCCTCGTGGGACAGGGTGAGCGGCCCGCCCACCCGGTCGAGCCGGAAGCCGTCGACGGACGCGGTCGCCATCCGGCCCCCGATCCACGGCTCCGCCTCCAGGACGGCGACGGAGAGCCCGGCGCGGGTCAGCCGGTGGGCGGCCGCGAGCCCCGCCGCCCCGGCCCCCACGACCACGACGTCGACGACCTCGTGCGCACCGCCGGTACCGACGGTGGCGCCCGTGGCGCTCGTACTGCCCGTACTACCTGTACTGCTCGTGCTGTCGGTGTTGTTCGTACTGCCCGTACTGCCGGTACTGCCTGTGTTGTTCGTGCTGCTGACGGTGTCGTCTGCGCTGCTGAGCACGTGCCCCTCCCCAGGTCGGCGCGGCCGGTGGGAGGCCTATGCCCCCAACGAGCCTCCGGAATGCCGGAGTTCACGGTCCGCGTCGAGCCTAGGCAGCGCTCCCACGGGTGCCAGGAGCGCGCGCCGGGGTGCGCGCGGCACGGGGGAGCACGGAAGGGGCCGGAGGGAGGGGACGGGGGAGGAGGGGGCGCGTCAGCGGGCCGCGGCCCGGACCGCCTCGTCGATCGTCGGGAACGCGAAGTCGAAACCGGTCTCCAACAGCCGCCCCGGCAGCACCCGCTGACTTCCGAGCACGTCCTGCGCGAAGTCCCCGAGGACGATCCGCAGGGCCGGCGCCGGGACCGTGAGGAGCGTGGGACGGCGCAGCACCCGGCCCATCGCCGCCGTCACCTCGCGGTTGGTGACCGGCTCGGGGGCCGTCAGGTTCACCGGACCCGACAGGGACGGCGTGTCGACCATGTGCCGCAGGGCGGCCACCTCGTCGTGCAGGGAGATGAAGGACCAGTACTGGCGCCCGTCGCCCATCCGCCCGCCGAGCCCGGCGCGGAAGAGCGGGAAGAGCCGCCCCCACGCCCCGCCCTCGCGCGCCACCACCAGACCGGTGCGGGCGTACGCGACCCGGATGCCGGCCTCCTCGGCGGGCGCCGCCGCGGCCTCCCACTCGACGCACACCGAGGGCAGGAAGCCCGTCCCCGCCGGGGCGCCCTCGTCGACCGCGCGGCTGCCGGTGTCCCCGTACCAGCCGAGCGCCGTGCCGCACACCAGGACCTCCGGCGGCTCCGCGAGCCCGGCGAGCGCCCGGGCGATCGCCGTCGTGCCGAGCACCCGGCTGTCCCGGATCTCCTTCTTGTGCGCCTCGTTCCAGCGGCGCTCGCCGACCCCGGCGCCCGCCAGGTGCACGACGGCGTCCACGCCGACGAGCCCGGCGGCGTCCACGTACAGCCGCGCGGGGTCCCACTCGACCTCGTCGGCGGTGCGGGCCGGGCGGCGGACGAGCCGGAGGACGTCGTGGCCGTCGGCGCGCAGGGAGCGGACCAGGGCCGAGCCGATGAGCCCGGAGGCGCCGGTGACGGCGACACGCTTGCGGGAGGCGGAACGCTGCATGGGGCCATCCTGCCCCCTTCCGGCCGGGGCATGGCACAGTGACCTCCATGATCGTGCCGGAGACGCGGATACGTACCGCCGAACGCGACGACGACGCCGCGCTCGGCGCCCTCGACCGGGCCGCCTGGTCCCCCCTCCACGCGGTGGTCCCCGCCCCCGTCCCGCCGTACGGGCCCTTCTTCGACGAGCGCCACCTGCCCGAGGACTACCTGGTGGCGGTGGGCGGGGACGCGCTCGTCGGCTACGTCCGGATCGTGCAGCCCATCCCGCTCGCCTCCCACGCGCACGTACTCCAGATCCAGGGCCTCGTGGTCGCCGGGGCGGCCCGGGGGAGGGGCGTCGCGCGGGCGCTGCTGCGGGCCGCCGCCGAGCGGGCGCGGGAGCGGGGCGCCACCCGGCTCACCCTGCGGGTCCTCGGGCACAACGCCCCGGCCCGCGCGCTCTACGCCTCCGAGGGCTACGCGGTGGAGGGCGTGCTGCCGGGGGAGTTCCTGATCGACGGCCGGTACGTGGACGACGTGTGCATGGGCCGGTCACTGACCGACTGAGGAGGCCCGGCCGATCTCCGCGCCCCGCCCGGGTCCGGCCGGTTCCCGCGCCTCCGCCCGGTCCGGCCGCGAGCCCGCCCCGGAGCCGCCCGGGGCCGGATCCACCTCACCCCGCCCCGAAGCGCTCCCACAGCCGGGGGAAGCGGGCCGCCAGGGCCTCGTCGTCCGCCAGGTCGAGCGGGGTCCCCAGCGGCTCGCCCCCCGGCATCGGAATGCCCAGGTCCGGCGTCTCGGCGCCGGTCAGCTGCTCGTACGCCTCGTCCGCCGCGAAACCGATCTCCTCGCCGTCCCCGTCGATCTCCACGTCGAAGTCGTCGAGCAGCTCCGCGAGCGCGTCCGGCTCGTGCACGGCCCCCTCGTACACCTCCCGGCCCTGGCCGATCAGCCAGCAGCGGAAGGAGTCGAAGGTCTCCTCGCCCGCCCCGTCGAACAGCACGGCCGCCGCACCCCACAGGTCCCAGAGGTACGCGCGGTTGTAGCGGGCCTCGAAATGGCGCGCGTAGTCGAGCACCGAGTCGGGGTCCAGCCGGGTCAGCCGCTCCACCAGCAGGTCCGCCTGCTCCTCGGCGTCGCCCTCGGCGTCCTCCCGGGCGGCGTCGATGATCTTCCAGAACTCGGTCTCGTCCATCACGGGACCAGCATCCTGCCCCGGCGGGGACGACGCACCCGGAAACCGCGAAATGAATCCGGACAGAAGGTGTCGTACTTTCCTGCCAGGGTGACGTCCATGACCACCGAGACACCTGACAGCAAGCCCCTGCGCGGACGGATCTGCCTGGTCGCCGGGGCCACCCGGGGCGCCGGACGGGCCATCGCCGTCCAGCTCGGCGCCGCCGGAGCCACCGTCTACGTCACCGGGCGCACCACCCGCGAGAAGGTCAGCGAGGTCGGACGGACCACCGAGACCATCGAGGAGACCGCCGAACTGGTGACGGCCGCCGGAGGCGAGGGCGTCGCCGTCCCCACCGACCACCTGGAACCCGAGCAGGTCCGCGTTCTGGTCGACCGGATCGACCGCGAGCGGGGTCGCCTCGACGTCCTCGTCAACGACATCTGGGGCGGCGAGCACCTGGTCGTCGCCGGATTCGGCAAGAAGATCTGGGAGGTGGACCTCGCCGACGGCCTGCGGATGCTGGAGCTGGGCGTGAAGAGCCACCTGATCACCAGCGCCGCCGCCACCCCGCTGCTCACCCGGCACCCCGGCGGCCTCCTCGTCGAGGTCACCGACGGCACCCGGGAGTACAACGCCACCCGCTACCGCGAGAACGTCTACTACGACCTCGCCAAGAACGCCCCGATCCGGATGGCCTTCGGCCTCGCGCGCGAACTGGAGCCGGCCGGCTGCACGGCCGTCGCGCTCACCCCCGGCTGGCTCCGCTCGGAGCAGATGCTGGACCACTTCGGCGTGACCGAGGAGAACTGGCGCGACGCCGCCGAGAAGCTCCCCGACTTCGCCGTCGCCGAGTCCCCCGTCTACGTCGGCCGCGCGGTCGCCGCCCTCGCCGCCGACCCCGGCCGGGCCCGCTGGAACGGCCACTCGCTCTCCAGCGGCCAGCTGGCCAAGGAGTACGGCTTCACGGACGCGGACGGCTCACGGCCGGACGCGTGGGGCTTCATCGTCGCCAAGGAGACGGACGAGGACGTGTCGGTGGACGACTACCGGTAGAACCCGGCGGTCTCTACCCGTACAGCCTCCCCAAACCCCGCGCCGCCTCCGCGAACCGCTCCCGGAGCGCGGCCGGGGCCGTCACCTCCGCCTCCGGGCCCAGGCCGAGGAGCTGGGCGAAGGCCACCTCCTCGTCCTCCACCCGCAGGGTCACCCGCAGCCGCCCGTCGGCCTCCGCCGTGCCCGCCGCGAGCGCCTCCCCGGCCGCCGCCCGGTCCGTCACGTACGGGAGCCGCCGCGCCCCCTCCTCCGTGAGGAGCAGCACGGCCTCGGCCTGGAGCAGGGAACGGGTGAACTCCAGGGAGCGGGCGGACCAGAACGCGGGCAGGTCGAAGTCCGGGTCCCGCTCGAAGCGCTCCCCGCCCACCGCCACCGCCGTGAAACGGTCCACCCGGTACGTGCGGAACGAACCGCCCGTCCACGCGCACGCGTACCAGACGCCCGCCTTCAGGACGAGCCCGTACGGCCGCAGCTCCCGCTCGACCTCCGTGCCGTCCCCGCGCCGGTAGCGGACCCGGGCGCACCGGTCGTCCCAGACGGCCTCCGCGAGCGCCGGGAGCAGCTCCGGGGTCACCGGCTCCTGGTACCAGCCGGGCGCGTCCAGGTGGAAGCGCTGGGCGGCCGTACGGGGCGCGTCCCGCAGCGACGGGAGCAGCGCCGCCGACACCTTCAGGCGGGCCGCCGAGGCCGCGTCCTCCAGGCCCATGTCCCGCAGCGCGCCCGGGAGGCCGGACAGGAACAGCGCCTCGGCCTCGCCCCGGGCGAGGCCGGTGAGCCGGGTGCGGTAGCCGTCGAGGAGCCGGTAGCCGCCGGCCCTGCCCCGGTCCGCGTACACCGGCACCCCCGCCTCCGAGAGCGCGAGCGCGTCCCGGGCGACCGTCCGCTCCGACACCTCCAGTTCGGCGGCGAGTTCGGCCGCCGTCATCGACGGGCGGGACTGGAGCAGCAGGACCAACTTGATGAGGCGGGCGGCGCGCATGACTCCATCATGCGTGCCGCCCGCCCCGGGGAACGGAAGGACCCCTACAGGCCGTAGCGCTCGCGCGCCTCCTTCACGGCCGACGCCTGCACCTCGCCGCGCCGCGCGAGCTGCGCGAGCGCCGCGACGACGATCGACTGCGCGTCGACGCCGAAGTGGCGGCGGGCCGCGTCGCGGGTGTCCGAGAGGCCGAAGCCGTCGGCGCCGAGCGAGGACCAGTCCTGCTCGACCCACTGCGCGATCTGGTCCGGGACCTGGCGCATGTAGTCGGAGACCGCGAGCACCGGGCCCTCGGCGCCCGCCAGGGCCTCGCGGACGTACGGCACCCGCTCCTCGCCGCGCAGCAGCGCCGCGTCCGCCTCCAGGGCGTCGCGCCGCAGCTCCGTCCAGGAGGTCGCGGACCACACGTCGGCGGCCACGCCCCACTCGGCGGCGAGCAGCTTCTGCGCCTCCAGGGCCCAGTGGATGGCCGTGCCGGAGGAGAGGAGCTGGATCCGCGAGGGGTTCGCCGGCAGGTCGATCCCGGCGGACTCGGCCGTGTTGAAGCGGTAGAGGCCCTTGACGATGCCCTCGTCGACCCCGGCCGGCTTGGCGGGCTGCGGCATCGGCTCGTTGTAGACCGTGAGGTAGTAGAAGACGTCCTGGTCCTCGCCCTCGGCGGCCTCGCCGTACATCCGGCGCAGACCCTCCTTGACGATGGCCGCGACCTCGTAGGCGAACGCCGGGTCGTAGGTCAGGGCCGCCGGGTTGGTGGCCGCGATCACCGGCGAGTGGCCGTCGGCGTGCTGGAGGCCCTCACCGGTCAGGGTGGTGCGGCCGGCGGTGGCGCCGACGAGGAAGCCGCGGCCGAGCTGGTCGCCGAGCTGCCACATCTGGTCGGCGGTCCGCTGCCAGCCGAACATCGAGTAGAAGATGTAGAACGGGATCATCGCCTCGCCGTGTGTGGAGTACGCGGTGGAAGCGGCGATGAAGTCGGCCATCGAACCGGCCTCGGTGATCCCCTCGTTGAGGATCTGGCCGTTCTTGGCCTCCTTGTAGTACATCAGCTGGTCGCGGTCGACCGGCTCGTACGTCTGGCCCTTCGGCGAGTAGATGCCGAGGGACGGGAAGAGGCTCTCCATGCCGAAGGTGCGGGCCTCGTCCGGGACGATCGGGACCCAGCGCCTGCCGGTCTCCTTGTCGCGGATCAGGTCCTTGACCAGGCGGACGAACGCCATGGTCGTGGCCATCGACTGCGTGCCGGAGCCCTTGTCGAAGGCGGCGAACGACTTGTCGGCCGGGGCCGGCAGCGGGGCCAGCGGGTGGACGCGGCGGGCCGGGGCCGGACCGCCGAGCGCCGCGCGGCGCTCCTGGAGGTAGCGGACCTCGGGGGAGTCGGCGCCGGGGTGGCCGTAGGGCACCTGGCCGTCGGTGAACCGCGCGTCCGAGATCGGGAGTCCGAGGAGGTCGCGCATGTTCTTGAACTCGTCGGTGGAGAGCTTCTTCATCTGGTGGTTCGCGTTCTTCGACGCGAAGCCCTCACCGAGGGTGAAGCCCTTGACGGTCTGCGCCAGGATGACCGTCGGCGCGCCCTTGAACTCCAGGGCGGCCTTGTACGCGGCGTACACCTTGCGCGGCTCGTGGCCGCCGCGCGAGAGGTGGAAGCACTCCAGGATCTTGTCGTCGCTCAGCAGCTTCGCCATCTCGACGAGCGCCGGCTCCTTGCCGAAGAAGTCCTGGCGGATGTAGGCGGCGTCGCGGGTCTGGTACGTCTGGACCTGCGCGTCCGGCACCTCGCGGAGGCGGCGGACCAGGGCGCCGGTGGTGTCGAGCGCGAACAGCTCGTCCCAGGCGTTGCCCCACAGCGACTTCACGACGTTCCAGCCGGCGCCGCGGAACTGGGCCTCCAGCTCCTGCACGATCTTGAAGTTGGCGCGGACCGGGCCGTCGAGGCGCTGCAGGTTGCAGTTGATGACGAAGGTCAGGTTGTCCAGACCCTCGCGGGCCGCGAGCGCGAGGGCCGCGGTCGACTCGGGCTCGTCCATCTCGCCGTCGCCGAGGAACGCCCACACGTGGGAGGCGGAGACGTCCTTGATGGCGCGGTTGGTCAGGTAGCGGTTGAAGCGCGCCTGGTAGATCGCGGAGAGCGGGCCCAGACCCATGGAGACGGTCGGGAACTCCCACAGCCAGGGGAGGCGGCGCGGGTGCGGGTAGGAGGGCAGGCCGTTGCCGCCGGACTCCTGCCGGAAGTTGTCGAGGTGCGCCTCGTTCAGGCGTCCGTCGAGGAAGGCGCGGGCGTAGATGCCGGGGGAGGCGTGGCCCTGGATGTAGAGCTGGTCGCCGGAGCCGGGGGCGTCCTGCGACTCCTTGCCCTTGAAGAAGTGGTTGAAGCCCGTCTCGTAGAGCCAGGCCGCGGAGGCGAAGGTGGCGATGTGGCCGCCGACGCCGTACTTGGAGCCGCGGGAGACCATCGCGGCCGCGTTCCAGCGGTTCCACGCGGTGATCTTCCGCTCCATCTCCTCGTCGCCGCCGAGCTCGGTGACCGAGGGCTCGGCGGAGGTGGGGATGGTGTTGACGTAGTCCGTCTCCAGGAGCTTGGGGAGGGCGAGGCCCGCGCCCTCGGCGTGCTGGAGCGTGCGGCGCATCAGGTAGGCGGCCCGGTGGGGGCCGGCGGCCTTGGTGACGGCGTCCAGGGAGGCCGCCCACTCGGCGGTCTCCTCGGTGTCACGGTCCGGGAGCTGGTCGAGCTCGCTCGGAATCTTGCCTACGGGATCGGTCATGATCGCCGCCTTCCGGACAGGTGGGGGTGGAGATGGGCCCTTGTCTGGCAGGACAGGGCGAAGGGCCGGGTGTGGCCCGCCGAAGACTGTAAACCGGCGATCGATGATCGATCAAAGGGTTGAAGGCGAAAACCTCTCCAGATCGAGAAAGTCGGCACAGGGTGCCGCGAAAAGGGGCACCCGGTGCCTTGTTTTCGCAGGTGGGAGCGGTTTTCTGAGGGGGTCCGCGCACGGATGAGCGGGCGCCCGGACACGACGAAGCGGGCCCGCCGAAGGACGGACCCGCCGGTGTTCCCGTACGGTCGTACGCCGGGCCCGCCGTACGGTCAGGCGCGCGGCGCGCAGCCCAGGACGTGCGCCTTCACCAGCGCGCCGATGTTCGGGTCGCCCCGCCGGAAGGCCTCCACCAGCTCCTGGTGCTCTTCCGCGTACGACTTCTGGACCGTGCCCAGCCAGCGGATCGAGAGGGCCGTGAAGACCTCGATGCCGAGTGTCTCCCAGGTGTGCAGCAGCACGGCGTTCCCCGCGGCCTTCACCAGCTCCCGGTGGAAGGCCACCGTGTGCCGCACCTGCGCCGTCCCGTCCGCGGCCGCGTCCGCCTCGTACAGGGCCGCCACGTGCGGCTCCAGGGCCGAGCAGTCCGCCGAGAGGCGTCCGGCCGCCAGCTCGGCCGCGATCTGCTCCAGACCGGCCCGTACGGGATAGCTCTCCTCCAGGTCGGCCGCGGTCAGGTTGCGGACCCGGACGCCCTTGTTGGGCGCCGACTCGATCAGCCGCAGCGACTCCAGCTCGCGCAGCGCCTCGCGGACCGGGGTCTGGCTGACCTCCAGCTCGGTCGCGATCCGGCGCTCCACGATCCGCTCGCCCGGCTTCCAGCGGCCGCTGACGATCCCCTCCACGATGTGCTCGCGGATCTGTTCGCGCAGCGAGTGGACGACGGGGACGGTCATGAAGGGCTCCTCGGGGAGTGTTGACCCTTAGACAATACGGCGGCGCCCCCGTCCGGAAACACTTCCGGACGGGGGCGCCGCAGGTGAGGCTCGTTACGTTGCGGCCGGGCCGGAGCCCGCCCGCACGCGACTACAGGCCGAGGTCGACCTCGAACTCGCCGGCCTCCAGGATCGCCTTGACGGCCGTCAGGTAGCGGGCGGCGTCGGCGCCGTCCACCAGACGGTGGTCGTAGGACAGCGCGACGTACGTCATGTCGCGGATCGCGATCGTCTCGCCCAGGTCCGGGTGATTGATCACGACCGGACGGCGCACGGTGGCGCCGATGCCCAGGATGGCGACCTGGTTCGGGGGCACGATGATCGTGTCGAACAGCGCGCCGCGCGAACCGGTGTTGGAGATGGTGAAGGTCGCGCCGGCCAGGTCGTCCGGCGTGATCTTGCTGGCGCGCACGGCGCCGGCCAGCTCCGCGGTCTTCTTCGAGATGCCGGCGATGTTGAGGTCGCCCGCACCCTTGATGACCGGGGTCATCAGACCCTTCTCGGAGTCCACCGCGATACCGATGTTCTCGGTGTCGAAGTAGGTGATCGTGCCCTCGTCCTCGTTGATCCGGGCGTTGATGACCGGGTGGGCCTTCAGCGCCTGGGCCGCCGCCTTCACGAAGAACGGCATCGGGGAGAGCTTGACGCCCTCACGGGCGGCGAAGGCGTCCTTGGCGCGGGCGCGCAGCTTCATCAGCTTGGTGATGTCGACCTCGACGACCGAGGTCAGCTGGGCCTGGCCGTGCAGCGCCTTCATCATGTTGTCGCCGATGACCTTGCGCATCCGGGTCATCTTGACGGTCTGGCCGCGCAGCGGGGAGGTCTCCTGGGCCGGAGCCTTCGGAGCGGACGCGGCCGGGGCGGCGGCGGCCGGAGCCGGAGCGGCCTTCTTGGCCTCGGCGGCCGCGAGGACGTCCTGCTTGCGGATGCGGCCGCCGACGCCGGAGCCCTTGACGGAGCCCAGGTCGACACCGTTCTCGGTGGCGAGCTTGCGGACCAGGGGGGTCACGTACGCGCCGTCCTCGGCGGGAGCCGGGGCGGACGGGACGGGGGTGACCACGGCCGGGGCGATGGACGGGGCGGCCTGGGCCGGAGCGGCCGGAGCCTGGGCGGCCGGAGCCGGAGCCGGAGCGGCCGGAGCCGGGGCGGCGGGAGCGGCCGGGGCGGGAGCCGGGGCCGCGGGGGCCTCCTCCTGCTTCGGGGCCGGAGCGGCCTCGGGGGCCGGGGCCTCCTGCGCCGGGGCGGCGGCCGGAGCCGAGCCCGCGGCACCGATGACGGCCAGCTTGGCGCCGACCTCGGCGGTCTCGTCCTCGTTGACGACGATCTCCAGGAGGACACCGGAGGCCGGGGCCGGGATCTCGGTGTCGACCTTGTCCGTGGAGACCTCGAGCAGCGGCTCGTCGGCCTCGACGGTCTCGCCGACCGACTTCAGCCAGCGGGTCACGGTGCCCTCGGTGACGGACTCGCCCAGGGCGGGCAGCACGACGTCGGTGCCCTCGGCGGAACCGCCGCCGGAAGCGGCCTCGGCCGTCGGGGCCGGGGCGGGCTCCTCGGTCTCGGTGGACGGCTCGGCCTGCGGGGCCTCCGGCGCGGGGGCCTCCTGCGCCGGGGCGGACTCGGCGGCCGGGGCCTTGGCCTCGGCGGAGTCGCCGGAGCCGTCGTCGATGATGGCCAGCTCGGCGCCGACCTCGACCGTCTCGTCCTCGGCGACCTTGATGGAGGCCAGGATGCCCGAGGCGGGGGCGGGGATCTCGGTGTCGACCTTGTCGGTCGAGACCTCGAGCAGCGGCTCGTCGGCCTCGACGCGCTCGCCCTCGGCCTTGAGCCAGCGGGTGACGGTGCCCTCGGTGACGCTCTCGCCGAGCGCCGGCAGGGTTACGGAAACCGACATGGTTTCAGTTGCTCCTAACGAATTGCGGAAAGTGGTCGTCGCGCCCTGTGATGACGTGAGCGTCAGTCGTGGGAGTGCAGAGGCTTGCCGGCCAGGGCCAGGTGGGCCTCGCCGAGCGCCTCGTTCTGCGTCGGGTGGGCGTGGATGAGCTGCGCGACCTCGGCCGGCAGCGCCTCCCAGTTGTAGATCAGCTGCGCTTCGCCGACCTGCTCGCCCATGCGGTCACCGACCATGTGGACGCCGACCACGGCACCGTCCTTGACCTGGACGAGCTTGATCTCGCCCGCGGTCTTCAGGATCTTGCTCTTGCCGTTGCCCGCGAGGTTGTACTTCAGGGCGACGACCTTGTCCGCGCCGTAGATCTCCTTGGCCTTCGCCTCGGTGATGCCGACGGAGGCGACCTCGGGGTGGCAGTACGTCACCCGGGGCACGCCGTCGTAGTCGATCGGGACGGTCTTCAGACCGGCCAGGCGCTCGGCGACCAGGATGCCCTCGGCGAAGCCGACGTGCGCGAGCTGCAGGGTGGGGACGAGGTCGCCCACGGCCGAGATCGTCGGCACGTTGGTGCGCATGTACTCGTCGACCAGGACGTAGCCGCGGTCCATCGCGACGCCCTGCTCCTCGTAACCGAGACCGGCGGAGACCGGGCCGCGGCCGATGGCGACCAGGAGGACCTCGGCCTCGAAGGTCTTGCCGTCGGCCAGCGTGACCTTGACGCCGTTGTCGGTGTACTCGGCGGACTGGAAGAAGGTGCCGAGGTTGAACTTGATGCCGCGCTTGCGGAACGCGCGCTCAAGAAGCTTCGAGCTGTTCTCGTCCTCGACCGGCACCAGGTGCTTCATGCCCTCGATGACGGTGACCTCGGTGCCGAAGGACTTCCACGCCGAGGCGAACTCGACGCCGATGACGCCGCCGCCCAGGATGATCGCGGACTCCGGGACCCGGTCCAGGGTCAGCGCGTGGTCCGAGGTGATGATCCGGTTGCCGTCGATCTCCAGACCGGGCAGCGACTTCGGCACGGAACCCGTGGCCAGGAGGACGTGACGGCCCTCGACGCGACGGCCATCCACGTCGACGGAGGTCGGGGAGGAGAGGTGACCCGTGCCCTCGATGTAGGTCACCTTGCGGGAGGCGACGAGACCCTGCAGACCCTTGTAGAGGCCCGCGATCACGTCGTCCTTGTACTTGTGCACGCCCTTGATGTCGATGCCCTCGAAGGAGGCCTTGACACCGAACTGCTCCGCCTCGCGCGCCTGGTCGGCGACCTCGCCGGCGTGGAGCAGGGCCTTCGTCGGGATGCAGCCGTTGTGCAGGCAGGTGCCGCCGAGCTTGTTCTTCTCGATCAGTGCGACGTCCAGGCCCAGCTGCGCTCCGCGCAGCGCCGCGGCGTAACCGCCGCTACCGCCGCCGAGGATCACTAGGTCGAAAACGGTGCTGGCGTCGTTCGCCACGTCACGTCCTCCATGCATGTGCGCTCGTCGCCGGTCGTCCATGACCGGGCGGCGGCTGGTGTTCGGCCGCTTATTTTCCGGCCCTGTGATGGGGGCCCTGTCCTGCCGAGAACCCATCTTCGCACTTGTTGACGGAAGGCGGGACGCGGGGCCGTTCTCCGAGACGGCCGATCCCCCGTACGGAAGGACCCGGACGGGGGAACACGACGGGTACGGCCCCGGGCGCGGAGCCCGGGGCCGTACCCGTCGCACGGGGTCAGGCGGTGCTCAGAGCTCGCCCTCGGCGGCCCGCTCGGCCAGGCGCACCAGGGTGCGGACCGAGGAGCCGGTGCCGCCCTTGGGGGTGTAGCCGTACGGGGCGCCCTCGTGGAAGGCCGGGCCCGCGATGTCCAGGTGGGCCCAGGTGATGCCCTCGCCCACGAACTCCTGGAGGAAGAGGCCGGCGACCAGGCCGCCGCCCATCCGCTCGCCCATGTTGGCGATGTCGGCGGTGGGGGAGTCCATGCCCTTGCGCAGGTCCGCCGGGAGCGGCATCGGCCAGGACGCCTCGCCGACCTCCTCCGCGATCTCGTGGATCGTGGAGCGGAACTCGTCGTCGTTGGCCATGATCCCGAAGGTGCGGCTGCCCAGCGCCATCATCATCGCGCCGGTCAGGGTCGCCACGTCGACGATCGCGTCCGGGTTCTCCTCGGAGGCGCGGGTCAGCGCGTCGGCCAGGACGAGCCGGCCCTCGGCGTCGGTGTTCAGGACCTCGACGGTCTTGCCGCTGTACATGCGCAGCACGTCACCCGGGCGGGTGGCGGAGCCGGACGGCATGTTCTCGGCGAGCGCCAGCCAGCCGGTGACGTTGGCCTCCAGGCCGAGGCGGGCCGCGGCGACGACGGTGGAGAACACGGCGGCGGCGCCGCTCATGTCGCACTTCATCGTCTCGTTGTGACCGGCCGGCTTCAGGGAGATGCCGCCCGAGTCGTAGGTGATGCCCTTGCCGACCAGGGCGAGGGTCTTCTCCGCCTTCGGGTGGGTGTAGGCGACGCGGACCAGGCGCGGCGGGTTCTCCGAGCCGGCGCCGACGCCGAGGATGCCGCCGTAGCCGCCCTTGGCCAGCGCCTTCTCGTCGAGGACCTGGACCTTCAGGCCGTGCTCCTTGCCGGCGGTCTGCACCGCGGCGGCGAAGGCGGCCGGGGTCAGGTCGTTCGGCGGGGTGTTGATCAGGTCGCGGGCGCGGTTGATCTCCTCCGCGACGGCCTGGGCGCGCTCGGCGGCGGCCTTGTGGGCCTTGTCGCGCGGCTTGGCGCCGAGCAGGGCCACCTCGGCCAGCGGCTTCTTCGCGTCCTTGCCGGCCTCCTGGTACGCGGTGAAGGCGTACGCGCCGAGCAGGGCGCCCTCCGCGACGGCGGAGACGGCCTCGGCCTCGGCGACCGGCAGGGCGAACGCGGCCTTCTTCGTGCCGAAGAGGGCGCGGGCGGCGGTGCCGGCGGCGCGGCGCAGGGTCTCCGTGCCGAACGCCTCGCCGTCCTCGGGGGCGCCGCCCAGGCCGACGGCCAGGACGACGGGGGCCTTGAGACCGGCGGGGGCGGGCAGCTTGGTCGCCTCACCCTCGGCACCCGAGGCGCCCAGGGTCTCCAGGACGGCGGCGAGCCGGCCGTCGAAGGCCTTGTCGACGGCCTCGGCGCCGGGAGCGACGATCAGCTCCTTCCCGGACTTGGCGACGCCGACGACGAGGACGTCGGCGCGCAGCGTCGCCGCGCCGGCAGTGCTGAGAGTGAGAGCAGTCACGGTGGTGAATTCTCGCTTCCATTGAGTTCTGTGGCGGTCGAGGGATGGGCCGACCGTGCCCGCCGCATCGTATTTCGGCCCGGAGAGCGCCGGGAACGAGCCTACGCTCGCTCGCCCGGTTCGCTCACGGCGGCGTTGATTCACTCATCCGTGGTGTCTCTTTCATGTTTACCGGCCAGGGTCGAGGAGCTCCCTTCACACTCGCCTCATTCACGCAAGGGCGACGCCCTCGCCTTCGCATCATCTGCAACATCTCCACAGGTCCGCCCGGTCCCGTCCCGGCCCGGCGCGGTCCTGCAGAGGGGGGAACCACCGATGGACTCCGGCCGAATCCGTACGCCCAGAACCGCGTCCCGCACCGCCCCGGGCGACCGCGCCCCGTCCCGCGCCGCCCGCCCCGGATCCCGCACGGGCCGGATCGCGGCCCTCGCCGCCGCCGCGCTGATCGCCACTGTCGTGCCGTCCGCGCAGGCCGCCACCGCCCCGGCGCCCCGCGTCGACCTCACCGTCCTGGTCGTCGACGACGGCGGCAGCGCGGTCGGGGCGATCACCGCCGAGCTGAAGGGCTCCGGCGTCCCGTACCGCAGGATCGACCTCAACGACCCGAACCGCCCGGTCGTGAACCAGGCCTTCCTCAGCGACACGGTCGACGGGCGACCCCGCGCCAAGTACCAGGGCGTCGTCCTGCCCCACGAGACCGCCTTCGGCCCCGACTCCGCCGAGCACACCGCGCTCCGGACGTACGAGCGGACCTTCGGGATCCCGCAGGTCGACGCCTACACCTGGTCCCACCCGGGCGTCGGCCTCGACTACACCAACGAGGGCGGAACGTCCGGCGTCCTCGACGGGGTCACCACCTCCGTCACCCCCGCCGGGAAGGCGGGCCCCTTCCGCTACCTGGCCGGATCGCTCACCTTCGAGGACAACGACCCGACGATCGCCGAGAGCTACGGCTACGCGGGCCGCCCCCGCGCCGGCTACACCAGCTACCTCGACCTGCCCGTCGACGGCGGCGGCCGGGCCAGCCTCGTCGGCGAGTACGCCGCCGACGGGCGCCGCGAGCTCGTCGTCACCTTCGCCTACAACCAGTACCAGCGGCAGTTCCGGGCGCTCGCCCGCGGCATCGTCGAATGGCTCACCCAGGGCGTCCACCTCGGCCAGAGCCGCAACTACCTCTCCGTCCACGTCGACGACGTCTTCGCCCCCGACGCCCGCTGGGACACCGAACTCGACTGCACTCCCGGCGACTTCGACTGCGCCGGCGACGACGGCGAGGGCACGGACCCGATCCGCATGACCGTCGCGGACGCCCAGTACGCCGCCGCCTGGCAGAAGGCCTCCGGCTTCACCCTCGACATGGTCTACAACGGCGGCCAGGGCGAGCAGTGGAAGGCCGAGCACGGCGGCTCCGACCCGCTCACCGACCGGCTCGTCGCCGACCGCGCCCAGTACCGGTGGATCAACCACACCTACACCCACCCCTTCCTCGGCTGCGTCCAGGACACCACCGTCGTGCCCTGGCGGTGTGCCACGGACGCCCGGGGCAACACCCTCTGGGTCACCCGCGCCGAGCTGTCCGCGCAGATCCGCGACAACCACGACTGGGCCGTCCGCAAGGGCATCGCCGTCGACCGCTCCGAACTCGTCACCGGCGAGCACTCCGGCCTGAGGACCCTGCCCCAGCAGCCCGTCGACAACCCGAACCTCGCCGGCGCCCTCGCCGACAACGGCGTGAAGTGGACCGGCAGCGACAACTCCCGCGAGCCGCAGCAGCGCGCCCTCACCACCGCCTCCGGCGCCGCGAAGACCGTGCCCCGCCACCCCATGAACGTGTACTACAACGTGGGCACCGCCGCCGAGATGGCCGACGAGTACAACTGGGTCTACACCTCCCGCGCCGACGGCGGCAGCGGCATCTGCGAGTCCAACCCGGCCTCCACCTGCCTCCCCGCCCCGCTGCCCCTCGCCACCGGCTACGCCGACCACATCGTCCCGCAGGAGGCGCGCACCGCGCTCTCCCACGTCCTCGGCAACGACCCGCGCCCGCACTACGTGCACCAGTCCAACCTCGCCGAGGAGCGGCTCCTCTACCCCGTCCTCGACCGCGTACTGGCCGACTACCGGGGCCTGTTCGCCCCCTCCGCGCCCCTGGTCAACCCCGCCCAGCGGGACGTCGGCACCGAGCTGACCCGCCGCACCGCCTGGGACCAGGCCCTCGCCGCCGGAAAGGTCACCGCCTACCGGATCGGCACCACCGTCACCGTCAAGGCCCCCTCCGGCGTCACCGCGCCCGTGACCGCCCCCGAGGGCACCCGCAAGAAGCTGCTCCTCGGCACCACCGCCTTCGGCACGGCCTACGCCGGCACCCGCTCCGCCTGGACCTCGCCCGAACTGCTCCAGAGCGCCGTCACCCTCACGATCCCGACCAGCTGACCCAGCACGTTCCGGGGGGAACCGCACATGCCGAGCAGTGGCCGTCACGTCACCATGCTCACCGAAGGCACCTATCCGCACGTCCACGGCGGGGTCAGCACCTGGTGCGACCAACTCGTCCGGGGAATGCCCGAGGTGGACTTCGAGATCCTCGCCCTCACCGGCAGCGGACGGGAGCCCGTCACCTGGGACCTGCCGCCCAACGTCGTCCGGCACACCGCGTTCCCCCTCTGGGGCCCCTCGCGGGGCCCGGCCGCGCCCGTCCGCGCGCGCCGGGCCCCGCGCGGGCGGGACCACCACCGCTTCCTCGACACGTACGAGCGGCTCCTGCTCTCCCTCCTCGACCCGGGGACCGGCTACGACTTCGGCACGAGCCTCTACGAGCTGGCCGCGCTCGCCCGGCGGGGCCGGCTGACCGCCGCCCTCCGCTCCGAGGCCGCCCTGCGCTCCCTGATGTGGACGTGGGCCATGCCGCACCTGCCGACGCGCGCGGCCCGGCCCACCGTCCACGACGCGCTCACCGCCACCGACCTGCTCGAACACGCCCTGCGCCCGCTCGCCGCCCGGATATCCACCGGCGGTGTGGCGCACGCCGTCTCCAGCGGACTCGCCACCCTGCCGGCCCTCGCCGCGCAGCACTTCGAAGGGGTCCCCTTCCTGCTGACCGAACACGGCATCTACCTCCGCGAGCGGTACCTCGGCTACCGCACCGAGACGCAGCCCTGGCCCGTCAAGGCCCTGATGCTCGCCTTCTACCGCGAGCTCAACACCCTCGGCTACCGCAAGGCCGACCTCATCACCCCCTGCAACCAGTACAACCGGCGCTGGGAGGAGCGCGGCGGCGCCCCCGCCGACCGCATCCGCACCGTCTACAACGGCGTCGACCCGGCCCTCTTCCCCGAGGCCGGCCCCGAGCCCGCGACCCCCACCCTCAGCTGGTGCGGACGCGTCGACCCCATCAAGGACCTGGAGACCCTGATCCGGGCGTACGCGATCTGCCGCGCCGAACTCCCCGCGCTGCGGCTGCGGTTGTTCGGCCCGGTGCCCGCCGGGAACGAGGACTACCGGACCCGCCTGGAGAAGCTCGCCGCCGAACTGGGCGTCACCGACGGCCTCACCTTCGAGGGCCGCGTCTCCGACGTCCCCTCGGCCTACGCGGCCGGCAGCGTGGTCGTGCTCTCCTCCATCAGCGAGGGCTTCCCCTTCTCCCTCATCGAGGCCATGTCCTGCGGCCGCGCCACCGTCTCCACGGACGTCGGCGGGGTGCGGGAGGCCGTCGGCGACACCGGACTCGTCGTCCCGCCCCGCGAACCGGCCGTCATGGCCGCCGCGCTCTCGGCGCTCCTGCGCGACGGCGCCCGGCGCGCCGAACTGGGCCGCCTGGCCCGGCAGCGGGTCGTCGACCGCTTCACCCTGAACCGGTCGGTGGACGGCTTCCGCCGCATCTACCGCGAACTGGCGGGCGCGGGCCCGTCCCCCCGCCCCGCCCCGAAGATCCGGACGGCCCGCCCCTCCGCCCTCCACCGCACCCCGGCGGACCTCGTGGCGGGAGGCACCCCCGCATGAGCGGCTCCCTCTGGCTGAAGCCCCCGCGGGAGGGGGCCACCCTCCCGGCGATCCCGAGACCCCGCAGGGAGGAGGCCCCGAAGACCCCGCACGCCCCGAAGACCCCGGACACGCCGAAGACCCCGCACGCGGAGAAGACCCCGCACGCGGAGAGCGCCCCGGACGCGGACCTCGCCCCCGACCCCCTCGACGAACTCGCCGAGCGGATCGACGGGTTCGTGGCCGCCGCCGTGCACCCCGACGAGGTGGCCGCGCTCCTGGAGTCCGACGGCATGACCGACGATCACATCCGGCTCACCTACGGCCGCGCCGACTCCTTCGCCCTCGCCGAGGACCTCTACGCGCGCGTGGAGCGGCGCCACCCCGCGCCGCAGGCGCCGCCCGCCGGGCCCCGGTTCGACGGCCTCGCGCACTGCCTCCTGCGCGGGTTCGTCTTCGCGCTGCCCGGCCTCGCGTACGTCCTCGCCGCCCCGCTGCTCGCGGGGGAGCAGGGCCGGTTCGGCCTCCCCGGCGGAACGGTTCCGCTGCTCGCCGGGGCCGTCACCGGCTGGGTCTGGAACCAGGCCCTGTCCCACCGCGCGTACACCTGGCTCGGTCTCGGCGACCGGCCCGCCGCCGCCCGCGCCCTGCTCACCGGGGCGCTGCCCGGCGCCCTCGCCGGGACGGGCGTGGCCCTCGCGGTCGCCGCCCCCGGCGAGACCCCGGCCGCCGTCTTCGCCGCCGGACAGGCGCTCTACCTCGCCGCCGCGACCGTCCTCCTGGTCCTCGGCCGCGAACGGGCCCTGCTCGGCGCCCTGGTGCCGCTCGCCGGAGCCGTCCCCGCCTTCCGCTGGGACCTGCCGGACCCCCTGCGGATCGGCCTCCTCCTCGCCTCCCTCACCGCGGCCGTCGCCCTCGCCGCGCTGGTCCTCCGGCCGGGCCTCCGGCGGGCGGCGGCGGGACGCGGCGGACCCCCGCGCGCGGCCTCCCTCCCGTACGGGCTCTTCGGGCTCGGCAGCGGGCTCCTCGTCCTGCACGCGGGCGTCGGCGCCACCCCGGTCGGCGGCGCGGGGGCCGTCGTCGCGCTCACCCTCTCCATGGGGCCCGCCGAATGGCTGCTGCACCGCTTCCGGGGCGAGAGCCTGACCCGGCTGCGGACCCTCACCACCGCCCGCGCGTTCCGGCGGGCGGTCACCGGCACCCTCGTCCTCTGCCTCGGCGGCTACCTCACCGTCCTCGTCTCCCTCGCCCTCGCCGTCACCCTGGCCTGGCCGGGGGCGCCCTGGCCGACGCTCCCGCGCCTGCTCGCCCTGCTCCTGGTCGGGACCGCGCTCTGGCTCGGGCTGCTCCTCCAGGCCTTCGGCGCGGTGCTCGGCGCCGCCACCGTCTGCCTGCTCGCGGCCGCCGCGCAGACCGCGCTGCCCGCGGCGGGCCCGGCGGCCGCCGGGGGAGCGGCGGCCGTGCTCGCCGTCCTCACCTGTGTTCTGCTGGTACGACCGACCGCCCATCGCGTCTAGGTGGTGTGATGACGACCCCGTCCCTCCTGGTGCCCTTCTACGAGCACCCGGCCGAACGACCCGACGCCTGGGCGGCGCTGGCCGACGCGGCGCCCGCCCTGTACGGCGTCGTCCTCAACCCGGCGAGCGGCGCGGGCCCGGCCCCCGACCCGGCGTTCGCCGAGGCGGCCGCCCGGCTGCGGACGGCCGGCGTCCGGGTCCTCGGCTACGTGGACACGGCCTACGGGCGCCGCCCGCAGGCCGAGGTCGTCGGCGAACTGCTGCGCCACCGCGACTGGTACGCCACCGACGGCGCCTTCCTGGACCAGGTGGCGACCGCGCCCGGCGCCCTCGCCCACTACCGCCGGATCGCGGTCGGCGCCCGGGCCGCCGGGGCCGCGACCCTGGTCTTCAACCACGGGGCCCACCCGGACCCCGGCTACGAGGCCCAGGCCGACCTGCTCGTCACCTTCGAGGGACCCTGGGACACCTACCGCACCCTCGACCTGCCGGTCGCCGACCACTACTGCCACCTGGTCTACGCCGCCCCCGCCGGATTCCGCCCCGCCACCCCGGTGCACTGCGCCGTCCCCGGCGCGGGCGCGCACCCCTGGGGCACCCTCCCGCACCTCCTGGAGCCCGCCCGATGAGACGCCTGGCACCCCTGCTCGCGGGGCTGCTGCTCCTCGCCACCGCCTGCACGACGGCCCCCGCCCCCGACGCCAAGCGGGCCGACGAGCGCTGGCGGCCGAAGCCCGGCCTGGCCTGGCAGTGGCAGCTCAGCGGCCGGCTCGACCCGACGGTCGACGTCCCCGTGTACGACATCGACGGCTTCGACCACCCGGCGTCCGCCGTGAAGGACCTGCACGCCCGGGGCCGCAAGGTGATCTGCTACCTCTCCACCGGCGCCTGGGAGGACTTCCGCCCGGACGCCGGCCGCTTCCCGAAGGCCGTGCTCGGCCGGGGCAACGGCTGGGAGGGCGAGCGCTGGCTCGACGTCCGCCGCACCGACGTCCTCGGCCCCCTGATGGCCGAACGCCTCGACATGTGCCGCGACAAGGGCTTCGACGCCGTCGAGCCCGACAACATGGACGGCTACAAGAACCGCACCGGCTTCCCCCTCACCGCCGCCGACCAGCTCCGCTACAACCGCCTGATCGCCCGTCTGGCCCACGAGCGCGGCCTCGCGGTCGGCCTCAAGAACGACCTCGACCAGATCCCCGAACTCCTCCCGGACTTCGACTTCGCGGTCAACGAGCAGTGCGCCCAGTACGACGAGTGCGACCGGCTCACCCCGTTCGTGAAGGCCGGAAAGGCCGTCTTCCACGTCGAGTACGAGCTGACCACCGACCGGTTCTGCCCGCAGTCCCGGCGGCTCGGCCTCGACTCCATGCTCAAGAAGTACGAGCTCGGGGTCTGGCGCAAGCCCTGCTGAGGCCGGTCAGCCCAGCGTCAGCGCCATCAGGGCCGCCGTCGCCGCGGCCTCCTCCACCGCCCCGAACACGTCGCCCGTGACCCCGCCGAACCGGCGCACGCACCGGCGCAGCAGCAGCGCCGCCGCACCCAGGGCGGCACCGGCCGCCAGGACGTTGCGGACCGCGTCGTACGGGGAGAGCAGCAGGCCCGCCCCGGCGGCCAGGACCAGGAAGGCGGCCGTCACCAGGGTCGCGGAGCGGACCGGGACCGTGGCGGCGACGATCGCGCCGAGCCCCTCGGGGCGGGCCGCCGGGACGCCGTGGCGGGAGGCGTGGGTGAGGGCGAGGCGGGCGACGGTGGCGGCCAGGACGGCGGCCACGGCCCCGTGCGCCCAGCCCTCCCCGTACAGCCGGAAGAGGGCGGCGACCTGGGCGAACAGGACGAGGACGACGGCGATCACACCGAACGGGCCGATGTCCGACTGCTTCATGATGCGCAGCGCGTCCTCGGCCGGCTTGGCGCTGCCGAGGCCGTCGGCGGTGTCGGCGAGGCCGTCGAGGTGGAGGCCCCGGGTGAGGACGGCGGGGACGGCGGCGGTGACGACGGCCGCGAGCAGCGGGCCCGAGCCGAGCAGCAGGAACGCCCCGCCGAGCGCGGCCGAGGCCAGACCGACGGTCAGCCCGGCGAGCGGGGCGCAGAGCATTCCGGCGCGCGCCGCGTCCCGGTCCCAGCGGGTGATGCGGGCGGGGAGCACCGTGAGGGTGCCGAAGGCGAAACGCAGGCCGTCCATCCGGGCAGGGTAATCGCCGGTTCCGGACGGTAGATTGCGCATAACGCCCATTTCGGAAGGGGGTGGCATGGGTCACTGGTTCTCGCGGAACATCCTCGAACCGGGGAAGCTCCCGCTGCTCCTCGCCCTGACCTCATTTGTCGTGACGTTCCTGGTCACCCGGACCATCACCCGTCTCATCCGGGCGGGGAAGGGACCCTTCGGGAACGTTTCCTCGGGCGGGCTCCACATCCATCATGTCGTGCCCGGAGTCGTCCTCTCCGTGGTCGGCGGCTTCGGCGCGGTGGGCAGCGGCCGGCACGGCGTCGGCGCGGCCGTCTTCGCCGTCGTCTTCGGGATCGGCGCGGGGCTCGTCCTGGACGAGTTCGCGCTGATCCTCCACCTCGACGACGTGTACTGGAGCGAGGACGGCCGCAAGAGCGTCGAGGTGGTGGTGCTCACCGCGGCCCTGGTCATGCTCGCCCTGAGCGGCTTCTCGCCGCTCGGCGTGAACGACGTGTCCGAGGACGAGCGCCAGGACCGGGCCGCCTTCATCGCCACCATCGTGCTCAACTTCCTCTTCATCCTGGTCAGTCTGGTGAAGGGGAAGTTCCGGATGGCCGTGATGGGGGTCTTCGTCCCCTTCGTGGCGCTCGTCGGCGCCGTCCGGCTCGCCCGCCCCGGCTCCTGGTGGTCCAAGCGCTTCTACCGCCGCCGCCACCGGGCCAGGGCCCGCTCCCGGCTCCGCACGTACCGCCACGACCGGCGCTGGACCAAGGTGCGCCGCCGCTTTCAGGACCTGATCGGCGGCTTCCAGGAGCGCGTCTCGGGGCCCGGCTCGACCCCGCCCTGACGCCGCTCGCGCCAGGAGACGACCGCGATCAGGACGAGGGCGGCGGCGATGGCCGCCAGGTGCTCCTTGCCCGCCAGGTTCGGCTTGACGATCACCTCCACGACCATCGCGAGGACCACCAGACCGCCGGTCCAGTAGGCGCGGTACCGCCAGCAGACGTAGACGGCGAGGCCCACCACGGCCGCCGACGGGCCGGTGTCGACCACGAGGGCGTCGGACGCGGGCAGGCCGAACGGGCTGTCCGGGCCGATCGCGATGCCCACGCGCGCGTAGAGCGTGCCGGCCAGCGTCGCCAGATAGGCCACGGCGAGCGTCCGCCGGCGCCCGAGGCAGATCTCGGCGATCCCGAACACCAGCAGCACCTGCGCGAGGGCGCCCCAGACCGGCAGGTCGAGCGCGGGCACGAAGAGCGAGAGGGGGGTGCGGAGCAGCGCGAGCCAGAGCGGGTCCTCGGCCCGGACGAAACCGATGTCGTGGACCGGCCCGTAGCCCCAGTCCTGGTTCTGCACGACCTGGAACAGGGCCGTCAGGCAGACCGCCGCCAGCGTCATCGGTATCGCCCGCCACCGTTTCGTGACGAGCGCCGTCCGTACGGTGGTGAACAGCGGCCCCCACTCACGGCGGGCGAACCCCCGGACGCCGCCGCCCCGGGAGGTCCCTTCCCGGGAGTCCCCGCCCCGGGAGGTCCCGCCCCGGGAGGTCCCGCTCAACGCCCGCCCTCCAGGTGCCGGCGGTGCAGCCACTTCGGCAGCCCCGGGGCCTCCAGGAAGCCCTCGGCCCGCCCGGCGGCCAGGCCGATGCGCAACAGGTCGGCGCTCTTCTCGAAGAGCATGAATCGGGGCTCCCAGATCGGTCGGTACTTGGCGTTCGCGCGGTACAGCGACTCGATCTGCCACCATCGGGAGAAGAAGCTGAGCAGCGAACGCCACATCCGCAGCACCGGCCCCGCCCCGAGCTTCGAGCCGCGTTCGAAGACGGAACGGAACATCGCGAAGTTCAGCGAGACCTGAGTGATCCCGATCTCCTCGGCGCGCTGGAGGAGTTCGATGACCATGAACTCCATCAGACCGTTCTCGGACTCCCGGTCGCGGCGCATCAGGTCGAGCGAGAGGCCCTTCGGACCCCACGGCACGAACGAGAGCAGCGCCCGCAGCTCGCCCTCGGCGTCGGTGCACTCCAGCATCACGCAGCGGCCGTCCCGGGGGTCGCCGAGCCGGCCCAGCGCCATCGAGAAGCCGCGCTCGGTCGCCCCGTCCCGCCAGTCGTCCGCCTTGCGCACCAGCGCGGCCATCTCCTCGGCCGGGATGTCCTCGTGGCGCCGGATCCGGACCTCGTACCCGGCCCGCTTGACCCGGTTGAAGGCCTGCCGGACCGTCCGCATGGCCCGCCCGTCCAGCGTGAACTCGTCGGTCTCCACGATGGCCTCGTCGCCCAGCTCCAGGGCGTCCAGGCCGTGCCGGGCGTAGATCGTCCCGGCCTCCTCGCCCGCGCCCATCACCGCCGGGATCCAGCCGTGCTCGCGCGCCTCGGCCAGCCAGGGCTCGATGGCGCCCGGCCAGGCCTCGGGGTCCCCGATCGGATCGCCGGAGGCCAGCGACACCCCGCCCACCACCCGGTAGACGACGGCCGCCTTCTCGCTCGGCGACCACACCACGCTCTTCTCGCGGCGCAGCGCGAAGTAGCCCAGCGAGTCGCGGTCCCCGTGCTTGTCGAGCAGCGCCCGCAGCCGCTCCTCGTCCTTCCCGGTCAGCGGGTCGACGGCCCGGCGGGAGCGGAAGGCCGCGAAGAGCACCGCGACCAGCAGCAGCGTGGACAGGACGTTGATGGTGACGTCCACCCAGCCGGGGGTGTCGATCCCGGGGAACCGCGAGTCGTCCGAGGCCAGCGTGACCAGGCGCATCAGGCCGTACCGCCAGCGGTCCACGAAGGTGGAGTGGCCCGGGGAGTCGTTGGTGACGGTCACCAGGACGGCCGCGAGCAGCGAGGTGACGAGCAGCCCGCCGACCGCCACGACCGCGGCGAGCAGCGGATTGGAGCGGTCGCCCTTCGCGTAGAACTCCCTGCGGCCGAGCAGCAGCGCGAGGACGAAGGCGGCGGTCAGGGCCAGCGAGACCCAGTTCTGGGCGTGCTGCCGGATCTCCGGGAAGAGCATCACCAGCGCGAAGAGCAGCAGGAAGAGCCCGCCGAGCACCAGGTTGAGGATCCACGCGGCCCGCTTGCGGCGGCGCATGGTGATCGCCAGGAAGAGGGTGAAGAGCCCCGAGGCGAAACCGGCCGTGAGCAGGTACGGGGTGAAGTAGTCGTCCTCGTTGTGGCGGCGCAGGTCCTGTCCGAACGAGACCCAGACGGCGCTCAGGAAATTGATGAACGTGACGACGCGCAGGTACCAGACGGCGAACGCGGCGCTGCGCCGTGAACGGGCGGTGGTGCCCCGGGGCGCTCCTTCGGCGGACAAACGGACCTCTCCCATGAAAAGCGATCATATGGGGCACCGCTTGCCGTGCGGCGACGCCGGAGGCGGCCGCACGCGCGTCGCGTACGGCCGCCCCGGAGACGATGTGAGTCCGCCGTCCTCCCCGTCAGGCCCCGGGGGTTCCCGGGGTGTCGCCCCCGTCGTCCGGAGTGGTCGGATCCGGACGCTCGGGCAGCTCCGCGGCGAACGCCGCCGCGGCCTGGACCAGGGGGAGCGCGAGCAGTGCCCCGGTTCCCTCACCCACATGGACGCCGTGGTCGAGCAACGGGTTGAGCGCCATCCGGTCCAGCGCCTTCGACTGCGCCGGCTCGCCGCTCACCTGGCCCGCCAGCCACCAGTCCGGCGCCCGGAACGCCGCCCGCTGCGCCACGAGCGCGCAGGCCGCCCCCACCACGCCGTCCAGGATCACCGGCATCCGCCGCACCGACGCCTGGAGCAGGAAGCCGGTCGTCGCCGCCAGGTCCGCGCCGCCGACCGCCGCGAGCAGCTCCAGCTGGTCGCCGAGGACCGGCCGGGCCCGCCGCAGCGCGTCCCGGACCGCCGCGCACTTGCGCATCCACGCCAGGTCGTCGATCCCCGCGCCGCCCCGGCCGGTCACCACCGAGGCGTCCGTCCCGCACAGGGCCGCGATCAGCGTGGACGCCGGGGTCGTGCCGCCGACGCTCAGGTCCCCGAGCACCACCAGGTCGGTGCCCGAGTCCGCCTCCTCGTCCGCGAGCGCGACGCCCAGCCGGACCGCGGCCTCGGTCTCCTCCGACGTCAGCGCGTTCTCCACGTCGATCCGGCCGCTGCCGCGCCGGATCCGGTGCCGCACGACCTCGGCGGGCAGCAGCTCCGGGTCGCAGTCCAGACCGGCGTCCACGACCCGCACCGGCACGCGCATCGACCGGGCCAGGACGGCCACCGGGCTCGCCCCGTCCAGGACAGCCCGCACCAGCTCGTGCGCGGTGCCCGCCGGGCGGCCCGACACGTCCAGCGAGGCCACCCCGTGGTCGCCCGCGAACAGGACGACCTTCGGCTGCTCGATCGCCCGCACCTTGACCGAGGCCTGCGCGGCGGACAGCCACTCGCCCAGCTCGTCGAGGCGGCCGAGCGCCCCCGGCGGCACGACGAGCCGCTCCCGGCGTTCCTCGGCGTCACGCCGTATCCCCCCGTCGGGGCGCTCGATCAGATCGGAGAAGTCGTCCAGGTTCACGGTTCCGCCTTGAAACACATCAGCGAGGGCCATCGGTGCTCGCACCCTACCCGCGCAGTACGAGCGGCTGGCCCGCGACCACGAGCACCACCTGCTCGCACTCGTCCGCGAAGGACGCGTTCAGCCGGCCCAGCTCGTCCCGGAACCGGCGCCCCGCCGCCGTCGCGGGCACCACGCCCGCGCCGACCTCGTTCGTCACCGCCACCACCGTGCGGCGCGTCGCCCGCACCGCCGCCACCAGCTCCGCCGTCCGCTCCCGCAGCGCCTTCTCCCCGCCGTCCTCCCACGCCTCGTCGTCCCAGGCGCCCACCTCGTCCATGGCGTGCGTCAGCCACAGCGACAGGCAGTCGACGAGCAGCGCGGGCCCGTCCTCCGCCAGCAGCGGCACGAGGTCGCAGGTCTCGGCGGTACGCCACGAACCCGGCCGCCGCTCCCGGTGCAGCCCGACCCGCCGCGCCCACTCCGGGTCCCCCTCCCGGGTCCCGCCGGTCGCCACGTACAGCACCTCGGGGAAGGTCTCCAGGCGCCGCTCGGCCTCCACCGACTTCCCCGAGCGGGCCCCGCCGGTCACCAGGGTCCGCCGGGGCACGTCCGGCACCTCGTGGTACTCGCCCGTGTACAGCGTCGCCCCGTCCGGCACCGCCCGCGCCCCCGCCGCCGCCAGCCGCCGGTCCAGCTCGGCGCCCGTCGGCACGTCGTGGTCCAGGTGCGCCGCGATCACGTCCGTGGCCGGGCCGACGGCCCCGGACGCCCGCATCCGGGCCAGCCCGTCCGGACGGCCCGTCACGTCGGCCACCACCACGTCGTACGGCGCCCGGTGGTCGTCCCCGAGCCCCGCCGGGGCCCCGCCGGGCGGCAGGTACAGCAGCCGCTCGCCGTCCGCCGAGATCACCTCGTACCCCGTGCCGGGGGAGTCCATCGCCACCGCCCGCACCCGGTGCCCGCTGATGAGCGTCAACTCGCGTCCGTCCGGCACCCGCCCGGCCGTCGGGAGACCGGCCGGCAGCTCCACGGCCGGCCCGTCGTGCGGATGCGTGAGCAGCACCTGCCGCACGCCCACGAGCGAGTGCCCCGACCGGGCCGCCGCGAGGGCGGCCCCCGGGGTCAGGTCGAGCAGCAGGGCCCCGTCCACGAGCAGCGCGGTCGCGGCACGCGCGCGTGGCCCCCGGGAGCGCGCGCACACGGCGCAGGGGCAGTCGGGACGGGGGAGGCCGAGCGGGGCGCCGGTGCCGAGCAGAGTCAGTTCCACCCTCAGATCCTCCCGCGCCGCCGCGAGGCGTGCGCGCCCGGCTACGCTGCGGGCAGGAAACCGATCATCCGGTGAGCGCCAGGAGGCGGACATGGCATGGACGTGGCGGTTCGAGAAGTCCGACGGCACGGAGGTCGAGCCGGTGGTGACCCCCGAGGAGTTCACCACCCAGGGCGACGCGGAGAGCTGGATCGGCGAGCACTGGCGTGACCTCCTCGGCGGCGGCGCCGACCAGGTCACCCTCTCGGAGGACGGCACGAAGATCTACGGCCCGATGCCCCTGAACGCGGAGGGCTAGGGCGCCCGGCGACCGGGGGGTGCGGGGCCCACGCCGGGCCCCGCACCCTCTCGGGCCCCGGCCTCGCCGACCCCGGGGACCGACGGACCCGAGCCCTCTGGGCCCCGGCCTCTTGAGCCCGGGGGCCGACGGGCCCTACGCCCCCTGGGGCGCCAGGGTCGATGGGGCCTGCGCCCTCTGGAGCGCCGGGGACGAGACGAGGCTTGCGCCCCTTCGGGCCCGGGCCGACGGGTCTCGCGCCCTTCTCGGGCTCCGGCCCCGCTGGGCCCCGCCCCCTCAGGGTCTGGGACTGACGAACCCCGCGCCCTTCAGCCCTGGGACTGACGGGCCCGAGCGCTCTCGGACCTTGGGCCGACGGGTCCCGCACCCTTCTCGGGTTCCGGGCCGCTAGGCCCGCGCGCGAGGCGCCCGGTGGGCTTCCGGCCGGGGCTTCGCGGGGCGGTCCCGCAACTTCGTGACGGGCCGGTCGGCATCCGTCACATCTCGCCCAGCGTGACCTCCGTCTTCGCCGTCTCCGTGCCCCGCACGTACGTCACCTGGACCTTCTCGCCCGGCTTCCGGGAGGCCAGGGCCTCCGACAGGGAGGTGATCGTGGTGATGTCCGTGTCGCCGAGCCGGGTGATTACGTCGCCCGGCTTCAGGCCCGCCCGGCCCGCCGCCCCGTTCGCCGGTGCCTCGACCACGGCGACGCCCGCGGGCTCGTAGTCGTCGTCCAGGACCGTGCGCCCGGTGATGTTCAGGGCCGCCCGGCCCGAATCGGTCACCTTGCCGTCCTTGATGATCTGGTCCGCGACCGTCCGCACCATCGACGCGGGGATGGCGAAGCCGATGCCGGGCGCCGAGCCGCCGCCCATCTCCGGGTCGGACGCCGCCAGCGTCGGGATGCCGACGACCTCCCCGGCGAGGTTCACCAGGGCGCCCCCGCTGTTCCCCGGATTGATCGCGGCCGACGTCTGCACCATGTTCCCGATGGTCGCGCCCGTACCGCCGCCGGCCCGCCCCTCGCTGACCGTCCGGCCGGTGGCCGAGACGATCCCCTGGGTCACGCTGCCGGAGAGACCGAGCGGGGAGCCCATCGCGAGCACGATCTGCCCCATGTCGACGGCGGAGGAGTCCCCGAACTTCGCCGCCTTCAGCCCCTGCGGCACGTTCTCCAGCCGGATCACGGCGAGGTCCTGCTCGGGGTACGTGGAGACCAGCCGCGCCGTCACCGGCTGCCCGCCGGTGGCCGCCGTGACCTTGAAGCTCTTCTCCTGGCCGACCACGTGCGCGTTGGTCACGACATGGCCCTTGTCGTCGTAGACGACCCCCGAGCCGAGGCTGTTCGCCGCGTCGATCTGCACGACCGACGGCAGGACGTCCTTGATGACGGCCCGGTAGTCGTCCTCCAGCGCGTTGGCCGAGCGCGGCGCCACCGCCCGGGTCGACCGCTCGGGACCGCCCGCCTCCCCGGCGGAGGAGCACCCCCCGACGAGCACGGCGGCGCAGGCCCCGGCGGCCAGGGGAAGGAGGATGCGGCGGGTACGGGCAGGGGCACGGGATACGTCCATGTCCGGAGTATCCGTTTCCTCCCCGTCCCGGGCCCGGCGAGCGCACCCGATCAGGGGGCCTCCGGGCCCCGGGGACCCGCTACCCCCGCACCCCGCACAGGTGCAGCAGCGCCGCGATCCGCCGGTACGGATCCGTACGGCCCGCCCGCTCCTCGGCCGCGAACAGCCGGTCCAGCTCGTCGGCGGCCGGCAGGCCCACCTCGGCCGGGACGCCGTCCGTGAAGACCCGCACCCCGTACCAGGCGTGCAGCGGCGCCGCGATCCCCGCCAGCGTCGAGGTGAGCGCGTCGAGCCGGTCGGCCCGCACCTTCACCCCGTCGTCGTCGGTGTAGACGTCCGAGTCGAAGCCCGCCAGCGCCCCCGCCCAGTCCCCGGCGAGCCCCGGCCGCATGGCCAGGGCGTCGGCGTTCCGCACCACCAGGGAGAGCAGCCCCCCGGGGGCCAGCATCCGGGCCAGGCCCGCGAGCAGCGCGTCCGGCTCGTCCGCGTACATGAGCACGCCGTGGCAGAGGACCACGTCGAAGCTGCCGGGCAGGAAGTGCACCCCGGTCTCGCGCCCGTCGCCCTCGATCATCCGGACCCGCTCGCGGATCCCGGCGGGCTCCGTCGCCAGCGACTCGCGGGCCGCCTTCAGGAGGTCGGGATCGGCTTCGAGGCCGGTCACGGTGTGACCGGCCCTGGCCAGGCGCAGGGCCTGGTTGCCCTGCCCCATGCCCGCGTCGAGGATCCGCAGCCGCTGCCCCACGGGGTAGCGGCCGGTTATCTGCTCGTCGAGCTGGCGCGCGACGATCTCCTGACGGATGGTGTCGCGCAGCCCGCCGGTCCCGGCGGGCCAGTGCGCGACGGCGGGCAGCACGGGAGCCGCCGCCTCCGACGCGGACCCCTCGAACGGGGGGCCGCCGAACTCCGAGCGGTCGGCGCTCAGGGTCGCTCTCCGCGCTTGACCTGCGGCTTCGGCAGCCGCAGTCGGCGCATCTGGAGCGTACGCATCAGACCGTAGGCCACGGCTCCGCGCTTCGGCTCGTTCGGGAAGCGGGCGTTGAGCTGCTTCCTGAGCCGGATCCACAGGCCGATCGAGTCGATGACGATCAGGATGATCACGCCGAGCCAGAGGAGCAGCGAGATGTTCTGCAGCGCCCGGTTGGCGTTGCCGAACAGCGACAGCACGAGGATCACCACGGCCATCGGCAGGAAGAACTCGGCGATCGCGAACCGCGAGTCGACGAAGTCGCGCACGAAGCGGCGCACCGGACCCTTGTCACGGGCCGGCAGGTAACGCTCGTCGCCGCTGGCCAGCGCCTCGCGCTGACGGGCCAGGTCCGAGCGGCGTGCCTCGCGCTGGCGCTTGGCGGCCTCCTTGCGGTCGAGCGGCACCGTCGAGGCGCGACGGCGCTGGGACTGCGCCTCGCTCCGCTTCGGCGTCGGGCGGCCCTTGGGGGCCTCGGGGTCGCGGGGCTGCTGGGTGGAGAGGTCCGCCGTCACCTTGTCGGTGGGGGCCTTCTCGTCCTTCGAACGGCTACGGAACACAAAACCCAAGGGTACGGGGTAGGGGGCATGAACCCCATGCCGGGCGGGAACGATCCGCTAACGGACTGCGTCTTGGGCGGTACGTACGGGGGAAGGCCACGGGTTTCCCCGGACTCCGTCTACTCCCTGCGCGGGAGGGGGCGCCGCACGCAGTCGTCCTTGGGGAGGAGCGCATCCCGCTCCGAACAGTGCGGTAATGGAGTCGGGGCCCGTACTGTGGACCTTGTTGAAGAGCTGGAGCCGAGTCCGTCAGAAGGGGGCGCGCGAAGCCCATGAGCGGTGTCATGAAGCGTATGGGGATGATCTTCCGCGCGAAGGCGAACAAGGCCCTTGACCGGGCCGAGGATCCGCGCGAGACGCTCGACTACTCCTACCAGAAGCAGCTGGAGCTGCTGCAGAAGGTGCGACGGGGCGTCGCCGACGTCGCCACCTCCCGCAAGCGGCTCGAACTCCAGCTGAACCAGCTGCAGGGCCAGTCCGCCAAGCTGGAGGACCAGGGCCGCAAGGCGCTGGCGCTCGGCCGCGAGGACCTGGCGCGCGAGGCGCTGTCCCGGCGGGCCGCGCTCCAGCAGCAGGTCAGCGACCTGGAGGTGCAGCACCAGACGCTCCAGGGCGAGGAGGAGAAGCTCACCCTCGCCGCCCAGCGTCTCCAGGCCAAGGTCGACGCCTTCCGCACCAAGAAGGAGACGATCAAGGCGACCTACACGGCGGCCCAGGCCCAGACCCGGATCGCGGAGTCCTTCTCCGGCATCTCGGAGGAGATGAGCGACGTCGGCCTGGCGATCCAGCGGGCCGAGGACAAGACCGCCCAGCTCCAGGCGCGCGCCGGCGCGATCGACGAGCTGCTCGCCTCGGGCGCCCTGGACGACCAGTCCGGGCTCGCGAAGGACGACATCCAGGCGGAGCTGGACCGGCTCTCCGGCGGTACGGACGTCGAGCTGGAGCTCCAGCGGATGAAGGCCGAGCTGGCCGGGGGCCCGTCGGCGCAGCAGCAGGCGCTGGAGGGCGGCAACGGCACGGCGGCGCCGCAGCAGCAGAACCAGCAGCAGTCCCACCCGCGCTTCGAGAAGTAGCCCTCGGTTCTCCGGAAGAACAGGACGCGTCATGATCGTACGGATCATGGGGGAGGGCCAGTGGAAGCTGGCCGACAGCCACTTCGCCGAGCTGAACCGGCTCGACGACGAACTGCTCGCGGAGATGGAGACCGGTGACACGGCCGGCTTCCGGCGCACGCTCGGCGCCCTCCTCGACGCGGTCCGACGCCTGGGCGCTCCGCTCCCGGACGACGTCCTGGAACCCTCGGAGCTGATCCTCCCGGCCCCGGACGCGAGCCTGGAGGAAGTCAGGAAGATGCTCTCCGACGACGGCCTCATCCCCGGCTGACCCTTTCTCGCTCCCGAAGGTCCCGACCCCTCGCGGGCCGGGACCTTCGCGCTGCGGGCCCCTTCGCCAAGCACCCGAACCCCGGCCTTCAAGGCCCCGGACCCCGGAGCCCCCGGGCCCGAACCCCAGAGCTCAAGCCTCCGGCCCCCCGAACCCCGGGCGCGAACCCTGGACCTCAAGGCCCCGGGCCCCCGGGCCCGAACCCCGGACCTCAAGGCCCCGGGCCCCGGAGCCTCTGGGCTCGAACCCCCGGGCCCCCGGGCCCAGCCTCCCGGGCCCCCGAGCCCGAACCTTGGACCTCAAGCCTCCGGGCCCCGGAGCCCCCGGGCCCGAACCCTGGGCCGCCCGGGCCTCCGGCCCCTGGGCCCGTATCGCACATCCGTTCGTCCCCACCCCGGAGCAGGCGGCCCGGTCCCGGGCCCCTGGGCCCTCTTGCTCCTCGGCCCCGGCCTCCGGATCCTGAGCCCTGGCTCCCGGCCTCTGGCGTCCCGGCCCCTGGTCTCGGCCCCCGACCTCTGCCCCGGGGCCCTGGCCCCCGACCTCCCAGGCCCCTCGGCCCGGAGGCCCGGTTCCGGAGGTCCGGTTCCGGAGGTCCGGTGCCCGGCCCCGGTTTCGGCCCGTACCGTTGCCTCCCGTGACTCCCACCGGATCCGCCGTCGGCGGTCTTTCCGCTCGGCGGCTCCTCGACTGGTTCCGGGCGCATCCGCTCGCCTTCGACGCGGTGCTGGCGTTCGGCGTGCTCGGCTGCATGGTCGCCGGGTCCTTCACCGACCCGCACGGCAGCCCCAGCGGGCCCACCTTCGGGGACCGCGCGCCCGACGCGTGCAGCGTGCTGCTCATGGTCGCCGGGGCCGTCGCGCTGGTGTGGCGCCGCCGCAGGCCCTTCGCCGTGCTCTGCCTCACCGTGGCGGTCGCCCTCGTCGAGCTGGTCGACGACACCCGACCCGCCCCCATCGCCATGAGCGTCGTCGTCGCGCTCTGCACGGTCGCCGCGCGCACCGACCGGCCCACCACCTGGCGGGTCGGCCTCGCCACCATGACGGTGCTCACCGCCGCGGCCATGGTCTTCGGCCCGACCCCCTGGTACGCGCAGGAGAACCTCGGCGTCTTCGCCTGGACCGGCATGGCGGCCGCCGCCGGGGACGCCGTCCGCAGCCGGCGGGCCTTCGTCGACGCCATCCGGGAGCGCGCCGAACGCGCCGAACGCACCCGCGAGGAGGAGGCCGGGCGCCGGGTCGCCGAGGAGCGGCTGCGGATCGCCCGCGACCTCCACGACGTCGTCGCCCACCACATCGCCCTGGTGAACGTCCAGGCCGGCGTCGCCGCCCACCTCATGGAGAAGCGCCCCGACCAGGCCAAGGAGGCCCTCGCACACGTCCGCGAGGCCAGCCGCTCCGCCCTCGACGAGCTGCGCGCCACCGTCGGCCTGCTGCGCCAGTCCGGCGACCCCGAGGCCCCCACCGAGCCCGCCCCCGGCCTCGCCGTCCTCGACGGACTGCTCGACAGCTTCCGCAAGGCCGGCCTCCCGGTCGCCCTGGCCCGCACCGACGGCGAGAAGCCGCTGCCCGCCGCCGTCGACCTGGCCGCGTACAGGATCGTCCAGGAGGCCCTGACCAACGTGCGCAAGCACGCAGGACCGGACGCCGAGGCCGAGGTCAGCGTCGTGCGGGTGGGCCGTACGGTCGAGATCACCGTCCTCGACAACGGCCCGCCCGCCACCGCCCCCGCCCCGCCCCCGGCCGGCGGCCACGGGCTGCTCGGGATGCGCGAACGGGTCGGCGCCCTCGGCGGCACCCTGACCACCGCACCCCGCTACGGCGGCGGCTTCCGCGTCCAGGCGATACTGCCCGTGACCCCCCGCACCGGGGAGGGCGAGGGAGAGGACACATGACGATCCGGGTGCTGCTCGCCGACGACCAGGCCCTGCTGCGCAGCGCCTTCCGGATCCTGGTCGACTCCGAAGCCGACATGGAGGTCGTCGGCGAGGCCGCCGACGGCGCCCGGGCCGTCGAGCTGGCCCGCGCCGAGCGGCCCGACGTCGTCCTGATGGACATCCGGATGCCGGGCACGGACGGCCTCGCCGCCACCCGCGCGATCACCGCCGACCCCGACCTCTCCGGCGTGCGGATCGTCATGCTGACCACCTTCGAGGTCGACGAGTACGTCGTGCAGTCGCTGCGCGCCGGGGCCTCCGGCTTCCTCGGCAAGGGCGCCGAACCGGAAGAGCTGCTCGGCGCGATCCGGATCGCCCACGCCGGCGAGGCCCTGCTCTCCCCGGCCGCCACCAAGGGCCTGATCGCCACCTTCCTCGCCCAGGGCGCCCGGGACGCCGGCGCGGGCGCCGCGGAAGGGGACGTCCGGGCCCGCTCCGAGCGCCTCGCCGCGCTCACCGCCCGCGAGCGCGAGGTCCTCGTCCTCGTCGCGGGCGGCCTGTCCAACGACGAGATCGGCCGGCGGCTCGACGTCAGCCCGCTCACCGTGAAGACCCACGTCAACCGGACCATGGCCAAGCTCGGCGCCCGCGACCGGGCCCAGCTGGTGGTCACCGCCTACGAGTCGGGACTGGTACGCCCGAGGGTGGAGTGATCCCGGCCGCGGACGTACTCCAGACGCGGTACGCGCGGCACGGGGAAGTGCGCCCGGGGGCCGAGGAATTCCGGCGGCGCATGGCCGATCGTATGGACGGGGGCGTCTCGGGCCGGTCGAAGGCCGCGGTTCCGGCCGCTCCCGACCGCCGACGCGTACGCCACGGAAGAGAGACCCCATCCCATGTCCTGGCTGTCCAGATTCAGCCTCGCGCAACGGGCCCTGATCGGGCTCACGTCCCTCGTCGCGCTCGTGTTCGGCGCGATCGCGATCCCGCAGCTCAAGCAGCAGCTGTTCCCCTCGATCGAGCTGCCCGTGGTCTCGGTCCTCGCCCCGTACCAGGGCGCCTCGCCCGACGTGGTCGAGAAGCAGGTCGTGGAGCCCCTGGAGAACAACCTGAAGGCCGTCGACGGCCTGAAGTCGGTCACCTCCACCGCCTCCGAGGGCATGGCCCTCGTCATGGCCTCCTTCGACTACGGCGACGAGTCCACGAAGCAGCTCGTCGCCGACGTCCAGCAGGCCGTGAACCGCGCCCGCGCCCAGCTCCCCGACACGGTCGACCCGCAGGTCGTGGCCGGTTCCACGGACGACATCCCGACCGTCGTCCTCGCCGCCGCCTCCGACCGGGACCCGCAGGCCCTCGCGGACCTCCTCGACCGGACCGTCGTGCCCGCCCTCCAGGACATCGAGGGCGTCGGCCAGGTCTCCGTCGGCGGCGTCCAGGACCTCCAGGTCTCCGTCACCCCCGACGAGCGGAAGCTCGCCGCCGCCGGACTCAGCACCATGCGGCTCGCCGAGGCCCTGCGCGCCGGCGGCGGCACGATGCCGGCCGGCTCCTTCGCCGAGGACGGAAAGAGCCGCACGATCCAGGTCGGCGGCGGCTACACCTCCCTGCGGCAGATCGAGGACCTGCGCATCCCGGCGGCCGCCCCCGGCAAGGGCAGGGCCGTCCGCCTCGCGGACGTGGCCACCGTCCGCCAGGAGGAGTCCCCGCGCACCTCCCTGACCCGCACCAACGGCAAGCCCAGCCTCGCCGTCACGGCCACCATGGACAAGGACGGCAGCGCCGTCGCGATCTCCGACGCCGTCCAGGAGAAGCTCCCCGAGCTGCGCCGCGACCTCGGCGCCGGCGCCGAGCTGACCGTCGTCTCCGACCAGGGCCCGGCCGTCGCGAAGGCCGTCTCCGGCCTCACCACCGAGGGCGCCCTCGGCCTCGTCATGGCCGTCCTGGTCATCCTGGTCTTCCTCACCTCGGTCCGCTCGACCCTGGTGACCGCGGTCTCCATCCCGCTCTCGGTCGTCCTCGCCCTCATCGTGCTGTGGACCCGCGACCTCTCGCTCAACATGCTGACGCTCGGCGCGCTCACCATCGCCATCGGCCGGGTCGTCGACGACTCGATCGTGGTCCTGGAGAACATCAAGCGCCACCTCGGCTACGGCGAGGAGCGCCGGGAGGCGATCCTCACCGCGGTCCGCGAGGTGGCGGGCGCCGTCACCTCCTCCACCCTCACCACCGTCGCCGTCTTCCTGCCGATCGGCCTCACCGGCGGCATGGTCGGCGAGCTGTTCGCCTCGTTCTCGCTGACGATCACGGCGGCCCTGCTGGCCTCGCTGCTCGTCTCCCTGACCGTCGTCCCGGTCCTCTCGTACTGGTTCCTGCGCGCCCCCGAGGGCACGCCCGAGGACCTGGCCGAGGCCCGCAGGAAGGCCGAGGAGGCGGAGGAGAAGAGCCGCCTCCAGCGCCTGTACGTGCCGGTCCTGCGGTTCGCGACCCGGCGCAGGCTCGCCAGCCTGGGCATCGCGTTCGCCGTCCTGGTCGTCACCTTCGGCATGACCCCGCTCCTGAAGACGAACTTCTTCGACCAGGGCGAGCAGGAGGTCCTCAGCATCAAGCAGGAGCTGGCGCCCGGCACCTCCCTGAGCGCCTCCGACGAGGCCGCGAAGAAGGTCGAGAAGGTCCTCGCGGAGACCGAGGGCGTCAAGGACTACCAGGTCACCGTCGGCTCGTCCGGCTTCATGGCGGCCTTCGGCGGCGGCACGGGCGCGAACCAGGCCTCGTACCAGATCAGCCTGGAGGAGTCCGCCTCGTACGAGAGGACGCGGGACGCCCTCCAGAAGGGGCTCGCCGGCCTCGACGGGATCGGCGACACCACCCTCGCGGCCGGTGACGGCTTCGGCAGCCAGGACCTGAGCGTGGTCGTCAAGGCCGCCGACGCCGAGGTCCTGAAGAAGGCCTCCGAGCAGGTCCGGGCCGCGATCGCCGGGATGGCGGACGTCACCGACGTCCAGAGCGACCTCTCGCAGTCCGTCCCGCGCGTCTCCGTCACGGCGAAGCCCGCCGCGGCCGACGCCGGCTTCGACTCCGCCTCGCTCGGCATGGCCGTCGCCCAGGCCGTCCGGGGCACCCCGGCCGCGAAGGCGACCCTCGACGACAGCGAGCGGGACGTCCTCATCACCTCGGCGAAGCCCGCCACCACGCTCGCCGAGCTGAAGGCGCTGCCCCTCGGCCCGGTGAGGCTCGGTGACGTCGCCACCGTGGAGCTGGTGCCCGGCCCGGTCTCCATGACCCGGATCGACGGCGCCCGCGCCGCGACGATCACGGCCAAGCCGGTCGGCGACAACACCGGCGCGGTCAGCGCCTCCCTCCAGTCGGAGATCGACGCGCTCGACCTGCCGGCGGGCGCCACCGCCACCATCGGCGGGGTCTCCGAGGACCAGAACGAGGCCTTCCTCAACCTGTTCCTCGCGATGCTCGCGGCCGTCGCGATCGTCTTCATGCTGCTCGTGGCGACCTTCCGGTCGCTGGTCCAGCCGCTGATCCTGCTGGTCTCGATCCCGTTCGCGGCGACCGGCGCGATCGGCCTCCTGGTGGTCACCGACACCGCCATGGGCGTCCCGGCGATGATCGGCATGTTGATGCTCATCGGCATCGTCGTCACCAACGCGATCGTCCTGATCGACCTGATCAACCAGTACCGGGAGCGGGGCCTCGGCGTCGTCGAAGCGGTGGTCGAGGGCGGCCGGCACCGGCTCCGCCCGATCCTGATGACCGCCCTGGCGACGATCTTCGCCCTGCTGCCGATGGCCCTCGGCATCACCGGCGAGGGCGGCTTCATCGCCCAGCCGCTGGCCGTGGTCGTGATCGGCGGTCTGATCACCTCGACGCTGCTGACCCTGCTCCTCGTCCCGACGCTCTACGCGATGGTGGAGCTCCGCAAGGAGCGCCGCGCGAAGAGGAAGGCGGAGAAGCGGGCCGCGAAGAAGAAGGCGAAGGACGACGACATGGCGCACAACGCGGAGCAGCCGGACGTCTCGCCGCTGGACGCGAGCCTGCTGGACCTCCTGGACTGAGCCCGGCCGTCCTGGCCCGGCACGCGCCGAAGGGCGCCCCGCGACACGCGCGGGGCGCCCTTCGGCGTACGTACGGGAGTGCGGGGAATCGTTACGGCAGCGCCAGCATCCGTTCGAGGGCCAGCTTCGCGAAGCTCTCCGTCTCCTTGTCGACCTCGATCCGGTTGATCAGCTTGCCCTCGGCCAGGGACTCCAGGGCCCACACCAGGTGCGGCAGGTCGATGCGGTTCATGGTCGAGCAGAAGCAGACCGTCTTGTCGAGGAAGACGATCTCCTTGCCCTGGTCGGCGTACCGGTTGGCCAGGCGCCGGACGAGGTTCAGCTCGGTGCCGATCGCCCACTTGGAACCGGCCGGGGCCGCCTCCAGGGTGTTGATGATGTACTCGGTCGAGCCCACGTAGTCCGCCGCGGCGACGACCTCGTGCCGGCACTCGGGGTGCACGAGCACGTTCACCCCGGGGATGCGGGCCCGTACGTCCTCGACCGACTCCAGCGAGAACCGCCCGTGCACCGAGCAGTGCCCCCGCCACAGGATCATCTTGGCGTCGCGCAGCTGCTCGACGGTCAGGCCGCCGTTCGGCTTGTGCGGGTTGTACAGGACGCAGTCGTCCAGGGACATGCCCATGTCGCGGACGGCGGTGTTGCGGCCCAGGTGCTGGTCAGGCAGGAACAGGACCTTCTCGCCCTGCTCGAACGCCCAGTTCAGGGCCCGCTCGGCGTTGGACGAGGTGCAGATGGTGCCCCCGTGCTTGCCGGTGAAGGCCTTGATGTCGGCCGAGGAGTTCATGTACGAGACGGGCACGACCTGCTCGGCGATCCCGGCCTCGGTCAGCACGTCCCAGCACTCGGCGACCTGCTCGGCGGTGGCCATGTCGGCCATCGAACAGCCGGCCGCGAGGTCGGGCAGGACGACCTTCTGCTCGTCGCCGGTCAGGATGTCGGCCGACTCCGCCATGAAGTGCACGCCGCAGAAGACGATGTACTCCGCCTCCGGCTTGGCGGCCGCGTCGCGCGCGAGCTTGAAGGAGTCGCCGGTGACGTCGGCGAACTGGATGACCTCGTCGCGCTGGTAGTGGTGGCCGAGCACGAAGACCTTGTCCCCGAGCTTCTCCTTGGCCGCGCGGGCGCGTTCCACGAGGTCGGGGTCGGAGGGCGACGGCAGATCGCCGGGGCACTCCACGCCGCGCTCGCTCTTCGGGTCCGCCTCGCGGCCGAGCAGGAGGAGGGCGAGCGGCGTCGGCTGAACGTCGAGCTCATGACGGGTTTGGGCCGTGGTCACGTCACGCACCCTTTCTTCGGGGAACCTTTTCGTCTAAATGACGCTATCTATCATAACCCCTTCACGTCACGTTGACGATGTCCATAGTGTCGATGTGACGAATTCGCCTTCCGCACGGCTGGACAGGGTGTGCGAGCATGAAAGGAGGAAAACCCCACTCGGCCCGGAATGAATCCGGGGCACCGTCGGTTTCAACCGTCGGCAAGCAGTCTCCGTACACACCGGGAGAGAAGCAGATGTCCGTATCGGACGAGAAGACCACTGTCAGCGACGGCATCCTCCTGTCCGACGCCGCCGCGGCGAAGGTCAAGGCCCTCCTCGACCAGGAAGGCCGCGAGGACCTGGCCCTGCGCGTCGCCGTTCAGCCCGGTGGCTGCTCCGGCCTGCGTTACCAGCTCTTCTTCGACGAGCGCTCGCTCGACGGCGACGTCGTGAAGGACTTCGACGGCGTCAAGGTCGTCACCGACCGCATGAGCGCCCCGTACCTGGGCGGTGCCTCGATCGACTTCGTCGACACCATCGAGAAGCAGGGCTTCACCATCGACAACCCGAACGCCACGGGCTCCTGCGCCTGCGGCGACTCGTTCAGCTAAGTCGTACGCGTGAACGAGGGCGGGCCCCGGAAGGAATTCCGGGGCCCGCCCTCACGCGTGCGCGTCTACGGAGACGTCAGCGGCGCGGCACCGCCTCGCCGCTCGCCCCGTCCACCACCGGCCGCGAGCCGAGCGGGGCGTCCAGGTCCACCGTCAGGACCACCTCCACCGCCATGGCGACGCACACCCGGTCCGGGTCGGGCACGGACTCCTCGATCCGCAGGACGACCCGCTCCGGGGTCTGCTCCGCCCTGACCCCGTACGTGCTGCACACCCCGCCCCAGAAGGCGACCGTCAGCTTCCGGCCGTCGTCCCCGGGCTTGTACGACTGGATCTGCCGGGACGGCGCCGGGCTCTCGTCGGGCACCGGCGGGGTCGTCGCCGGCGGCGCCAGGTGCCGCTCCTCGACCGCCGTGCGCACCACCGTGTGCGGCGCCGCGTCCACCGGATCCGCCGTGAACAGCCACGCCGGTACGAGCAGCCGCTCGCCGTCCACGTCCCGCGCGGCCAGACCGAACACCGCGCCCGTCACCGGCACCTCGACCGGCGGGCCCTGGTCGGCGGGCGACTGACAGGGCGGAACGGGCTCACCCGTGGGCTTCCCGGCCCCCGGGGCCCCGCCGGTCTCCGGCTTCCCGGCGCTCGGCACGTCCACCCCGGGCTTCCCGGCGCCCGGCACGTCCGCCCCCGGCTCTCCGTGCGGGACGGGTGTGGCGCAGCCGCCGATGCCGATCGGGCCCGTCCCCCTGGAGTCCTCGTTCAGCTCCGCGAGCGCCTTCGCCGCCCCCACCACGGGGTACGAGTCGCCCTCGGCCGGCTCCTTGAGCATCCCGCTCCCGCCGGACACCCGGCCGTCCGGCTCGACGTGCAGCCCCGTCGACCAGCCGTAGGTCGGCAGGCCGCCCACCACCGGCTCGGCGTTGACCACCCGGACGGACCCGTTCATCACCTGGGCGGCGGTCACCTTCGCGTCGTCCTGGCCGATCGCCTTCAGGACAGGTGCCGCTGCGGCCTTCGCCGCCGCCTCGCTCACCGGCGAGCCGCCGCGCGAGGGCTTCGTCTCCCCGGGCGGCGGACACGCCTTGCCCTTGAGACAGGTGTCGCCGACCGGACCGCCCTCGTACCAGGAGTACGTCCAGTTCCCCGGCGCCTTCCGCGCCACGTCGAGGCGCGGCCCGGAGCCGTCCTTCTCGGGCGCGATCGACCAGACGTCGCCGGTCAGGACGGGGCGCCCGGAGAGGCCGAGCGCGTCGGCCAGCCTGGTCACCTCCGCCGAGGTGACCAGGCCCTCCGGCCGGTGGACCGCGGCCGAGGAGGGCCCCTGGGGGAGTGGGCCCTTGGCTTTGTAGACGGTCCCGCGCGGACCGCCGCCCGGGTCGGGCTCGCCGGGCGCGATCCCGGCACCGCCGTCCGTACCGCCGTCGCTCCCCGGGCGCGGGGGCGACGGGGCCGCGGCCGCGTCGGCGGACCGGCTCGCGCCGTCCGTGCCGCCGCCGGACGCCGCGGTGGCGAGGTACACCCCGCCGCCCCCGGCGAGCAGCACGCCCGCCGCCACCGAGGCGGTGAGCAGCGTCCGCCGCCTCCGACCGTTCTCCGTACCGCTCACGGCTCAGCTCCTTCGGCCCTGGGTCGTCTCCGTGCGAAGACACCGGTGGGACGGAGCGGGAGCCCGGACGGTTCCGTCAGCCGCCGTACTCGGCGGTGGCGTCGATCAGCCGGGCCGAGGCGGCCGGCACGACCACGCCGTTGATCAGGGCGGGGGAGACCGGGGCGGACTCCGGCTCCACCGGGGCCACCCAGTGCGGGGCCATCCGGGCGCCGTCGCCGCGCAGCTGCGCGAGGCTCAGCTCGGACTCGTGTCGCTCACGGGGAGCGGGGTAGAGACTCATGGGCGCACCGTACGCACCACCGGCCCACGGAGAAAAGACCTACTCTGGGGTAGTTTCCACTGTTCGGCAGGGCCGCCCCCAGCGGGTAGCGTGAACTGTCATTACCGCCTTCCCGCAGGAGCGCCCGCCGTGCGTATCGCAGTCACCGGCTCCATCGCCACCGACCACCTCATGACCTTCCCCGGCCGGTTCGCCGACCAGCTGGTGGCCGACCAGCTGCACACGGTCTCCCTCTCCTTCCTCGTGGACAACCTGGACGTGCGCCGGGGAGGCGTCGCCGCGAACATCTGCTTCGGCATGGGGCAGCTCGGCAGCCGTCCGGTCCTGGTGGGCGCCGCGGGCTTCGACTTCGACGAGTACCGGGCCTGGCTCGACCGGCACGGCGTCGACACCGCCTCGGTCCGCATCTCCGAGGTCCTGCACACCGCCCGCTTCGTCTGCACCACGGACCGGGACCACAACCAGATCGGCTCCTTCTACACGGGCGCCATGAGCGAGGCCCGGCTGATCGAGCTCAAGGCCGTCGCCGACCGCGTGGGCGGCCTCGACCTGGTCCTGATCGGCGCCGACGACCCCGAGGCGATGCTCCGCCACACCGAGGAGTGCCGGACCCGGGCCATCCCCTTCGCCGCGGACTTCTCGCAGCAGATCGCGCGCATGGACGGCCAGGAGATCCGCACCCTCCTGGACGGCGCCACCTACCTCTTCTCCAACGAGTACGAGAAGGGCCTCATCGAGTCCAAGACCGGCTGGACCGAGGCGGAGATCCTCTCCCGCGTCGGCCACCGCGTCACCACGCTCGGCTCGCGCGGCGTGCGCATCGAGCGGGTCGGCGAGGACCCGATCGAGGTCGGCTGCCCCGAGGAGACGGCCAAGGTCGACCCGACCGGCGTCGGCGACGCCTTCCGGGCCGGCTTCCTCACCGGTCTGACCTGGGGCGTCGGCCACGAGCGCGCCGCGCAGGTCGGCTGCATGGTGGCCACGCTCGTCATCGAGACCCTGGGCACCCAGGAGTACACCCTGGGCCGGGCCAACTTCATGGAGCGCTTCACCAAGGCGTACGGCGACGAGGCCGCCGCCGAGGTCCACGCCCACCTGGCCTGACCCCGCCCCCGCCGGGCCCGGGACGCCCCGGGCCCGCGCGGTCAGGACGTCCGGCGCACCAGGTACGCGACGCCGCCCCGTTCGGACGGCTCCTCGCCCAGGTACTCCTGGCCCCGCATCTCGCACCACGCCGGAATGTCCAGGCGCGCCGCCTCGTCGTCCGCCAGGACCGTCACCGTGCCGCCCACCGGGACGTCGCCGATCACCTTCGCCAGCTCGATCACCGGGACCGGGCAGCGCCGCCCCAGCGCGTCCACGACCAGGGAGCCGGGGCCGGCCGCCGGGGCCGCGGCGGGCGCGGCCGGGACGCCGAGCCGTTCCCGTACCCCCGCCACCACCCCCGGCAGCACGCCGAGGAAGCGGTCCACGTCCTCCGCCGAGGTGCCGGCCGGCAGGGACACCCGGACGTTCCCCTCGCTCAGCACCCCCATCGCGCGCAGCACGTGGCTGGGCGTCAGCGTCGAACTCGTGCACGAGGAACCGGACGAAACGGAGAAACCCTCCCGGTCCAGCTCGTGCAGCAGCGTCTCCCCGTCGACGTAGAGACAGGAGAAGGTGACGAGGTGGGGGAGCCGGCGCACCGGATCGCCCACCACCTCCACGTCCGGCACCAGCTCCGGCACCCGCGCCCGGATCCGGTCCACCAGCTCCCGCAGCCGGGCCCCCTCGGCCGCCGCCTCCGCCCGGACCGCCCGCAGCGAGGCCGCCGCCGCCACGATCGCCGGCAGGTTCTCGAAGCCCGGCGCCCGGCCCGACTCCCGCTCGTCCGCCGGGCCTTGCGGGGCGAACCGCACCCCCTTCCGCACGGCGAGCAGCCCCACCCCCGCCGGGCCGCCCCACTTGTGCGCGCTCGCCGCGAGCAGCGACCAGCCGCCCTCCACCGGACCCCAGCCGAGCGACTGGGCCGCGTCCACGAGCAGCGGCACGCCGATCCCCCGGCAGGCCTCGGCGACCTCGGCCACCGGCTGCGCGGTCCCCACCTCGTGGTTGGCCGACTGGAGACACGCCAGGGCGGTCCCCCCGTCGAGCGCCGCCGCGAAGGCCGCCGCGTCCACCGCCCCTGTCCGGTCCACCGGCACCTCGGACACCGTCCCGCCGGCCGCCGCGTGCGTCCCGGCCGCGTGCAGGACGGAGGAGTGTTCGACCGCCGACACCACGAGCCGGTTCCCGACGCGCCGGCGGCCCGCGAGCGCCCCGGCGACCCCCGCGTGAACCGCGCGCGTCCCCGAAGGAGTGAACACGAGCTCGTCGGGGCGACAGCCCACCGCCTCCGCCGCCGCCTCCCGCGCCGCGTCGAGCAGCAGCCGGGCCTTCCGCCCCTCCCGGTACAGCCGGGCCGGATCCGCCCACCCCTCGTCCAGGGAGGCGAGCAGCGCCTGACGGGCGACGGGGTGCAGCGGGGCGGCGGACGCGGCGTCGAAGTACGGCATCCACCCACCGTAGAGCGTGCCCCGCCCCGGCCCCCGGTGAGCCCTCGTCAGAACCGCCCCCGACCGGCCGCCGGGCCGCCGAACGGGCGTGCCCGACCCCCCTGCGGAACCCCGGACTCCACCCCTTCGGGGAGTCGGACGGCGCGTTGGGCACCCTCCCCGCGCGACCCCAAATAGCGTCCAGTAGGGTTTGGTCCGCATAAACATCCAAACCCCTGCCCGCGGCACGGGGCGGCGACCGACCAGCGAGACGGACGGCCGTGGCCGACCAACGCGGGCCGAGACTCTCGGGAAGGCGCTACGTGAGTCCCAACGGCTCCGACCGCTCGTCGCGGCGCCCGATGCGGCGGAAGCTGCCGCAGGTGCTGACTGCGGGCCTGATCCTGGCGACAGCCACCGGCTGCTCGTACAACTGGGAAGACTTCCCCCGCCTTGGTATGCCCACCCCCGTCACGGAAGAGGCTCCCCGGATCCTCTCCCTGTGGCAGGGCTCCTGGGCGGCCGCCCTCGTCACCGGTGTACTGGTGTGGGGCCTGATCCTCTGGTCCGTCGTCTTCCACCGGCGCACCCGCTCCAAGGTCGAGGTACCTCCGCAGACCCGTTACAACATGCCCATCGAGGCGCTGTACACGGTCACCCCGCTCATCATCGTCTCGGTGCTCTTCTACTTCACCGCGCGCGACGAGTCGAAGCTCCTGGAGCTCTCCGACAAGCCCGCCCACACCGTCAACGTGGTCGGCTACCAGTGGAGCTGGGGCTTCAACTACGTCGAGAACGTGCCCGGTGTGAAGGGCGACGCCAAGACGGACAAGAACCTCGCGTCGATTCCGGACAAGTTCATCGAGGACTTCCCGGAGAACGCCGGCGGCGTCTACGACGCCGGCATCCCCGGCGACCGGAACCCGCAGACCGGCAACCCGGGCCCGACCCTGTGGCTGCCCCTGGGCGAGAAGGTCCGGTTCGTCCTGACCTCGCGCGACGTCATCCACTCCTTCTGGGTGGTCCCCTTCCTGATGAAGCAGGACGTCATCCCGGGTCACACCAACTCCTTCGAGGTGACCCCGACGCGTGAGGGCACCTTCCTCGGCAAGTGCGCCGAGCTGTGCGGTGTCGACCACTCCCGGATGCTCTTCAACGTCAAGGTGGTCTCCCCGGAGCGCTACCAGCAGCACCTGAAGGAGCTGGCCGAGAAGGGGCAGACCGGCTACATCCCGTCTGGCATCGAGCAGACGGACCCGGCCAGGAATGCGGAGAAGAACCAACTGTGAGCATCCACAACGAAACCCAGGGTGCCGCCGCGGTCGAGGGCTCGTACGAGAACGAGCTGCCCGTCCGCCGCAAGCAGCCCGGCAATGTCGTGGTGAAGTGGCTGACGACCACCGACCACAAGACGATCGGGACCATGTACCTGGTCACGTCGTTCGCCTTCTTCTGCATCGGCGGCCTGATGGCGCTCTTCATGCGCGCCGAGCTGGCCCGTCCGGGTACGCAGATCATGTCGAACGAGCAGTTCAACCAGGCGTTCACGATGCACGGCACGATCATGCTGCTGATGTTCGCGACGCCGCTGTTCGCCGGATTCGCGAACTGGATCATGCCGCTGCAGATCGGCGCGCCCGACGTGGCGTTCCCGCGGCTGAACATGTTCGCGTACTGGCTCTACCTCTTCGGCTCGATCATCGCGGTGGCCGGCTTCCTCACCCCGCAGGGTGCGGCCGACTTCGGCTGGTTCGCCTACTCCCCGCTGTCGGACGCCGTCCGCTCGCCGGGCGTCGGCGCCGACATGTGGATCATGGGTCTGGCCTTCTCCGGCTTCGGCACGATCCTCGGCTCGGTCAACTTCATCACCACGATCATCTGTATGCGCGCTCCGGGCATGACGATGTTCCGTATGCCGATCTTCACCTGGAACGTGCTGCTGACCGGTGTCCTGGTCCTGCTCGCCTTCCCGGTCCTGGCGGCCGCGCTGTTCGCCCTGGAGGCGGACCGCAAGTTCGGTGCCCACGTCTTCGACGCGGCCAACGGCGGCGCCCTGCTCTGGCAACACCTCTTCTGGTTCTTCGGACACCCAGAGGTGTACATCATCGCCCTGCCGTTCTTCGGCATCGTCTCCGAGATCATCCCGGTCTTCAGCCGCAAGCCGATGTTCGGCTACATCGGCCTGGTGGCCGCGACGATCGCCATCGCCGGTCTGTCCGTGACCGTGTGGGCCCACCACATGTACGTCACCGGCGGCGTGCTCCTGCCGTTCTTCTCCTTCATGACGTTCCTCATCGCCGTACCGACCGGCGTGAAGTTCTTCAACTGGATCGGCACGATGTGGAAGGGCTCGTTGTCCTTCGAGACACCGATGCTCTGGACGATCGGCTTCCTGATCACCTTCACCTTCGGTGGTCTGACCGGCGTCATCCTGGCCTCGCCCCCGATGGACTTCCACGTCTCCGACTCGTACTTCGTCGTGGCGCACTTCCACTACGTCGTCTTCGGCACCGTCGTCTTCGCGATGTTCGCCGGCTTCCACTTCTGGTGGCCGAAGTTCACCGGCAAGATGCTGGACGAGCGCCTCGGCAAGATGACCTTCTGGACGCTGTTCATCGGCTTCCACGGCACCTTCCTGGTGCAGCACTGGCTCGGTGCCGAGGGTATGCCGCGTCGTTACGCGGACTACCTCGACGCCGACGGCTTCACCGCGCTGAACACGATCTCGACGATCTCCTCCTTCCTGCTGGGCCTGTCGATCCTGCCGTTCTTCTACAACGTCTGGAAGACCGCCAAGTACGGCAAGAAGATCGAGGTCGACGACCCGTGGGGCTACGGCCGTTCGCTCGAATGGGCGACGTCCTGCCCGCCGCCGCGGCACAACTTCCTCACCCTGCCGCGGATCCGCTCCGAATCCCCGGCGTTCGACCTGCACCACCCTGAGATCGCCGCTCTCGACCAGCTCGAGAACAAGCCGCACGAGGCCGAGGCCCTCACGGGCAGCAAGGAGGCCGGCAAGTGAAGATCCAGGGCAAGATGTTCATCTGGCTGAGCGTCTTCATCCTTGCCATGGCGATCCTGTACGGCGTCTGGTCCAAGGAGCCGGTCGGCACGACGGCGCTCTTCCTGGCCTTCGGCCTGGCCATCATGATCGGCTACTACCTGGCCTTCACGGCCAAGCGCGTCGACGCCATGGCCCAGGACGACAAGGAGGCCGACGTCGCGGACGAGGCCGGTGAGCTGGGCTTCTTCGCCCCGCACAGCTGGCAGCCGCTCTCGCTCGGCATCGGCGGCGCGCTCGCCTTCCTCGCCGTCGCGATGGGCTGGTGGATCCTGTACTTCTCCGCCCCGCTGATCCTCGTCGGCCTGTTCGGCTGGGTCTTCGAGTTCTACCGCGGCGAGAACCAGAACCAGTAGCCGTACCCCGCTCCGCACCGGAGCACACCGAGGGGCCCGGACGCTTCGTCACCGAAGTGTCCGGGCCCCTCTTTTGCCGCACTCGGCGCGCCCCCTCCGAGGGTTGTTCTTACGGTGAGGTCATGAACGACACGCCGCGCATTCGGACTGTTCTGAGCTGCACCCTGTTGGCCGTGACCGTCACCGCGGGCGCCACCGCGTGCGCCGGATCGGACGACCACCCGCTGACGGTGAAGGCGTACGACGCGGCGGACCAGCTCGCCGTCAGCGCCCCCGCCGACGGAGCCAAGGCGGACCCCGAGAAGCCCCTGGAGATCACCGCCAAGGGCGACGAGGGCCGGATCACCGACGTCACCGCGGTCGACGCCTCCGGGCGCCACCTCGCGGGCGAGCTCACCGCGGACGGGCGGCGCTGGCGCTCCACGGCCACCCTGGCGGCCGGCGCCCGCTACACGGTCCGGGTGGCCACGGAGGACGAGGACGGCGCCCCCGGCGCCCGTACGTTCGCCTTCGAGACGGCCCCGGCCGAGCGGGCCCTGACCGCGGCCTTCGGACCGGAGGCGGGCACGTACGGCGTCGGACAGCCCATCACCGCCGAGCTCAGCCTCCCCGTCAAGGACCGGGCCTCCCGCGCGATCGTCGAGCGGGCCCTCAAGGTCCGCTCCACCCCCTCCGTCGAGGGCTCCTGGTACTGGGTGGACGACAAGAAGCTGCACTTCCGCCCGAAGGAGTACTGGCCCGCCGGCGCGCGCGTCACGGTCAGCGGCAACCTGGACGGCCTCAAGGTCGGCGACAAGCTCTACGGCGGCGCGTCCCAGCCGCTGAAGCTCACCATCGGCGACCGGATCGAGGCCATCGCCGACGCCGACACCCACCACATGACGGTGAAGCGCAACGGAGAAGTGATCAACACCATTCCGGTCACCACCGGCAAGCCCGGCTTCGACACCCGCAACGGCGTCAAGGTGGTGCTCGGCAAGGAGTACTACGTCCGGATGCGGGGCACCACCGTCGGCATCGCGGAGGGCAGCTCGGAGTCGTACGACCTGCCGGTGTACTACGCCACCCGGGTGACCTGGAGCGGCGAGTACGTGCACGCCGCGCCCTGGTCGGTCGGCTCCCAGGGCGTGGCGAACGTCAGCCACGGCTGCGTCGGCATGTCGACCGGGAACGCGGCCTGGTTCTTCGAGACCGTCCGCGCCGGCGACATCGTGAAGACCGTCAACAGCTCCGGGGACACGATGGAGGGGTTCGGCAACGGCTTCGGCGACTGGAACCTGTCCTGGGACAAGTGGCGGGAGGGCAGCGCCCTGGTGGAGGCCGCCGGAGAACCGGTGGTCTCCACCGAGCAGGCCCGGCTGCGGCCCTCCCTCTGACCGGCCCGGTCAGCTCACGCGGCTCAGGCGTCGAGCGAGAGGCGGGAGCGCAGCAGGGAGGCCAGGGACGCCGCGAACTCGACCGGTTCCACCGGAAGGGTGACCGCGGCGTCCGCCCGGCTCCAGGTGGCCAGCCAGGCGTCCTGCGGGCGCCCGATGAGCAGCAGCACCGGTGGGCACAGGAAGATCTCGTCCTTGATCTGCCGGCAGACGCCCATGCCGCCCGCCGGCACGGCCTCGCCGTCCAGGACGCAGACGTCGATCCCGCCCGCGTCCAGCCGCTCCAGGACCGCGGGAAGTGTGGCGCACTCCACGAACTCGACCGGGGGAACGTCGGCCGCGGGCCTGCGTCCGGCCGCGAGCCGCACCTGCGCGCGCGTGTTCGCGTCGTCGCTGTAGACCAGGACCGTGGCACTCGACTGCATCGTTCCTCCGTGGGGAAGTCCGTGGGAAGGTCGTCGTCCGACGCGGCGGATGCTACTCCGGTCCACAGCCCGTCAACACCCGTTCAACACCTGTTCGAAGGGTGTCCCGGGGGCTCCGCACTGGGCCGTTCGGGCTGGACACACCCCCCTGACACTCCGAACGGCACCCCCCGGAGTGAGGGCGGGATAAGCGACCGACATAATGTCGGTCGTGGCGACAGTAACGACAGTAGAAACAGGGCACGCACACCCGTCGGTCAATCGACCGAACCTCACCAGCGTCGGAACCATCATCTGGTTGAGCTCCGAGCTGATGTTCTTCGCGGCCCTCTTCGCGATGTACTTCACCCTGCGATCGGTGACGGGTGCCGACTTCTGGACGGAAAAGGCAGACGCCCTGAACTTCCCGTTCTCGGCGACCAACACCACGATCCTGGTGCTCTCCTCCCTCACCTGCCAGCTCGGCGTCTTCGCCGCCGAGCGGGGCGACGTGAAGAAGCTCAGGACGTGGTTCATCATCACGTTCGTGATGGGTGCGATCTTCATCGGCGGCCAGGTCTTCGAGTACACCGAGCTGGTGAAGCACGAGGGCCTCTCGCTCTCGTCGGACCCGTACGGCTCCGTGTTCTACCTGACCACCGGCTTCCACGGCCTGCACGTGACGGGCGGTCTCATCGCCTTCCTGCTGGTCCTGGGCCGGACGTACGCCGCCAAGAGGTTCACTCACGAGCAGGCAACCGCCGCCATCGTCGTGTCCTACTACTGGCACTTCGTCGATGTCGTCTGGATCGGCCTCTTCGCCACGATCTACATGATCAAGTAATCGGTCCCGCCGACCCGGCGGACCGAGACATCCAGCAAGCATCGACGCAGAAGATCCTGACACCGGGGTAATCCGTGAAAAAGCTCTCCGCACGACGACGCCATCCGCTGGCGGCGGTCGTCGTCCTACTCCTCGCGCTGGCGGCCACTGGGGGGCTGTACGCCGCGTTCGCGCCGGCGGGCACCGCGAAGGCAGATGAAACCGCCCAGTCCCTCGCCATCGAGGAGGGCAAGAAGCTCTACTCCGTCGGCTGCGCCAGCTGCCACGGAACCGGCGGTCAGGGCACCACTGACGGCCCGTCCCTCGTGGGCGTCGGTTCGGCCTCCGTCGACTTCCAGGTCGGCACCGGCCGGATGCCGGCCCAGCAGCCGGGCGCCCAGGTCCCGAAGAAGAAGGTCATCTACTCGCAGGCCGAGATCGACCAGCTCGCGGCGTACATCGCCTCCCTGGGCGCCGGTCCGATCACGCCGACCGAGAAGCAGTACAACCCCGCGGGCGCCGACGCCGCCAAGGGCGGCGAGCTGTTCCGCACCAACTGTGCCCAGTGCCACAACTTCACCGGTGAGGGCGGCGCGCTGACCCACGGCAAGTACGCGCCGAGCCTCGAAGGCGTGAGCCCGAAGCACCTCTACGAGGCCATGCAGACCGGCCCGCAGAACATGCCCTCCTTCCCGGACACGACCATGCCGGAGCAGCAGAAGAAGGACATCATCGCGTACGTCCAGGCCGTCAACGGCGAGAAGGCCGACAACCCGGGCGGTCTCTCGCTCGGTGGCCTCGGCCCCGTCAGCGAGGGCCTGTTCGCCTGGGTCTTCGGCCTGGGTGCGCTGATCGCAGTTGCCATCTGGGTCGCGGCCCACACCGCTAAGGCCAAGAAGTCATGAGTAGCCAAGAGATTTCAGAAGAGAACCTGCCGGCAGGGCAGGACACCGCGCACGGCGCGGTGAAGGTCGCCGACGACCCGTTCGCCGACCCGGGCCTCCCGCCCCACAAGCCCCGCATCCAGGACATCGACGAGCGGGCCGCCCGCCGGTCCGAGCGCGCGGTCGCCTTCATGTTCACGCTGTCGATGCTGGCCACCGTCGGCTTCATCGCCTCGTACGTGATCTTCCCGGTCGACAAGATCGTGTACATCTGGCCCTTCGGCCGGGTGTCCGCGCTCAACTTCGCCCTGGGTCTGACCCTCGGCGCGGCCCTCTTCTTCATCGGCGCGGGCGCGGTCCACTGGGCCCGCACCCTGATGTCCGACGTCGAGGTCGCCGACGAGCGCCACCCGATCGCGGCGTCGCCCGAGGTCAAGGCGAAGGTCATGGCGGACTTCGCGGCCGGCGCCGCCGAGTCCGGCATCGGCCGCCGCAAGCTCATCCGCAACACGATGTTCGGCGCGCTGTCGCTCGTGCCGCTCTCCGGCATCGTCCTGCTGCGCGACATGGGCCCGCTGCCCGAGAAGAAGCTCCGGACCACGATGTGGGCCAAGGGTCTTCAGCTCATCAACATGAACACGCACGAGCCGCTGCGTCCCGAGGACGTCGCGGTCGGTTCGCTGACCTTCGCGATGCCCGAGGGCCTCTCGGAGCACGACCACGACTTCCAGACCGAGATCGCCAAGGCCGCCCTGATGATCGTCCGGATCCAGCCGGAGGACATCAAGGACAAGCGCGAGCTCGAGTGGTCGCACGAGGGCATCGTCGCGTTCTCGAAGATCTGCACCCACGTGGGCTGCCCGATCTCCCTGTACGAGCAGCAGACGCACCACGTCCTCTGCCCGTGCCACCAGTCCACCTTCGACCTCTCCGACGGCGCCCGCGTCATCTTCGGCCCGGCCGGTCACGCCCTTCCGCAGCTGCGGATCGGCGTGAACGAGAAGGGCTTCCTGGAGGCGCTCGGCGACTTCGACGAGCCCGTCGGTCCTGCCTTCTGGGAGCGCGGATGAGCACCGTGACCGATACGAAGAAGAAGGCCCCCGCCGGTGAGCGGGTCGCCGACTGGGCCGACGGCCGCCTGGGGATCTACACGCTGGCCAAGGCCAACATGCGGAAGATCTTCCCGGACCACTGGTCCTTCATGCTGGGCGAGATCTGCCTCTACAGCTTCATCATCATCATCCTGACGGGCGTCTATCTGACGATGTTCTTCCACCCGTCGATGAACGAGGTGGAGTACACCGGCTCCTACGTCCCGCTCCAGGGACAGCTGATGTCCGAGGCGTTCAACTCGACCATGCACATCTCGTTCGAGGTGCGCGGTGGTCTGCTCATCCGGCAGATCCACCACTGGGCGGCGCTGATCTTCCTCGCCGGCATGTTCGTGCACATGATGCGCGTGTTCTTCACCGGCGCGTTCCGCAAGCCGCGCGAGATCAACTGGCTGTTCGGCTTCCTGCTGTTCTTCCTGGGCATGTTCACCGGCTTCACCGGTTACTCGCTCCCGGACGACCTGCTCTCCGGCACCGGTGTCCGCTTCATGCAGGGCGCGATCCTGTCCGTGCCGATCGTCGGCACGTACCTCTCGATGTTCCTGTTCGGCGGGGAGTTCCCCGGCGGCGACTTCGTCGCCCGGTTCTACTCGGCGCACGTGCTGCTGCTGCCCGGCATCATGCTGGGCCTGATGGTCGCCCACCTCATCCTGGTGTTCGTCCACAAGCACACCCAGTTCGAGGGCCCCGGCCGCACGAACAAGAACGTCGTCGGTATGCCGCTGCTGCCCGTGTACATGGCGAAGGCCGGAGGCTTCTTCTTCCTGGTCTTCGGCGTCATCGCGGTCATCGCGGCGATCGCCTCGATCAACCCGATCTGGGCCCTCGGCCCGTACCGCCCGGACCAGGTGTCCACCGGCGCCCAGCCCGACTGGTACATGGGCTTCGCCGAGGGTCTGATCCGTGTGATGCCGGGCTGGGAGATCAACCTCTGGGGCCACACGCTCGTCCTGGGCGTGATGATCCCGCTGGCGATCTTCCCGGCGGTGCTCGGCGCGATCGCGGTCTACCCGTTCATCGAGTCCTGGATCACCGGCGACAAGCGCGAGCACCACATCGCGCAGCGCCCGCGCAACGCTCCGACGCGCACCGCCTTCGGCGTCGCCTGGATCACCGCGTACATGATCATGCTCGTGGGTGGTGGAAACGACCTCTGGGCGACCCACTTCCACCTGTCGATCAACTCGATCACCTGGTTCGTGCGGATCTTCTTCTTCGCCGGTCCGGTCATCGCGTTCATCGTCACCAAGCGGATCTGCCTCGGCCTCCAGCGCCGGGACAAGGAGAAGGTGCTGCACGGCCGCGAGTCGGGCATCATCAAGCGCCTGCCGCACGGCGAGTTCGTCGAGGTCCACGAGCCGCTCAGCCAGGGCGAGCTGCACCGCCTCACGGCGCACGAGCAGTACGCGCCCGCCGAACTGCCGCCGGCCGTCGACGAGAACGGCGTCGAGCGGAAGATCGGCCGCCTGGAGAAGCTGCGGGTCAAGCTCAACAAGGGCTACTACGGCGAGGACAGCCAGATCGCCAAGCCCACCGTCGAGGAGTACAAGGAGATCCAGAGCGGCCACGGCCACCACTGATCGCCTGAACACCTGAAGTTCGCCACGGCGAGAGCCCCGTCCATCCGATGGACGGGGCTCTTCGCCGTCCCCGGGGGTCGATAGGGTGGGGCCGTATCCGTCACGTCGCGATGACCAGGAGCTGCCATGAGCGCTGCGACCCCCGCTGGAGGACCTACCACGGCGGGCCGCTCCTGGCCCGTCGTCCTGGACGGCCTGCTGTCCGGCCGCGACCAGAGCGCCGAGGACACCGCCTGGGCCATGGACCGGATCCTCCGCGGCGAGGCCACCGACGCGCAGATCGCCGGCTTCGCGGTCGCCCTGCGCGCCAAGGGCGAGACCGTCGAGGAGATCGCCGGGCTCGTCCGGACGATGTACGAGCACGCCAACACGATCGAGGTGCCCGGCCCCTCCGTCGACATCGTCGGCACCGGCGGCGACGGCGCCAAGACCGTCAACATCTCCACCATGTCCGCCATCGTGGTCGCCGGCACCGGCGCCAAGGTCGTCAAGCACGGCAACCGGGCGGCCTCCTCCGCCTCGGGCGCCTCCGACGTCCTGGAGAAGCTCGGCGTCAACCTGGAGCTGACCCCGCGCCGGGTCGCCGAGGTCGCCGAGGAGGCCGGCATCACCTTCTGCTTCGCGGTGAAGTTCCACCCGGCGCTGCGGCACGTCGCCGCGGCCCGCAAGGAACTCGGCATCCGGACCACCTTCAACTTCCTCGGTCCGCTGACCAACCCGGCCCGCGTCCGGGCCCAGGCGACCGGGGTCGCCGACGCCCGGATGGCCCCGATCATGGCCGGGGTGCTGGCCGAGCGCGGCTCCTCCGCCCTGGTCTTCCGCGGCGACGACGGGCTCGACGAGCTGACCACCACGGCCACCTCGCGGGTCTGGGTGGTCCGCGACGGCGCGGTGCGCGAGGAGGCCTTCGACCCGCGCGACGCCGGCATCGACCTGGTGCCCGTCGAGGCGCTGCGCGGCGCGGACGCCTCGTACAACGCCGACGTGGCCCGCCGGCTGCTCGCGGGGGAGACCGGTCCGGTGCGGGACGCGGTGCTGCTCAACTCGGCGGCGGCCCTCACGGCCCTCGAACCCGGGGACGGCCCGCTGGTGGAGCGGATCCGCGCCGGGATCGCGCAGGCCGCCGAGGCGATCGACTCCGGCGCCGCCCGCCGGGCCCTGGAGCGCTGGATCGCCGTCAGCAACGCGTAGTTCCCGGCCCCTTCGCCGTACGGCCCCGGTCCACCATGCGGACCGGGGTCTTGCGCATCCGCGATCATGTGGCAGGATGCTCTTCAGGTCACGAGTGACAGCGTTTTGGCCCCGGCTTGCTGTCCGGCAACCCTCCGTCCGTGGCGGGGTGCCCCGGGTGATGACCAGGCCGTAGGCAGCGAGGTCTACGGCAAGCGCGGACCCCTCGAACACCAGGGGTCCTGGTCTCTCGAGGAGCTTTTTCCGTGAGCAAGCGAATGCGATAGGGCGAATCCGCCCCTTCTTCACCCTCGGATCAGGGTCCCTTCCGCGTACCCCCACGTCTTCCGAGGCCTCACCCGTACCCCGCCGTGTCCGGCCGCGTACGGGATCACCGAAGCCATTCCGCACCGCCCGCCGGGAGATACCGCCATGTCCGCACGCCCCCACGCCGTCGCCGCCGTCGAGACCACCGTCGCCGAGACCGTCGCCACCGAGTCCGCCGACCCCTGCTGCGCCGCCCCGCTGCCCGTCCTCGGCCGGGACGTGACCGTCCCGCTCGTCACCGGCGGCGAGGTGACCTACGCGGCGCTCGACTACGCGGCCAGCGCCCCGGCCCTCCAGCGGGTCTGGGACGACGTCGCCGCGTACGCCCCCTACTACGGCAGCGTCCACCGCGGCGCCGGCTACCTCTCCCAGCTCTCCACCGACCTCTTCGAGAACAGCCGCGCCACCGTCGCCGAGTTCCTCGACTGCCGCCCCGGCGACCAGGTCGTCTTCACCCGCTCCACCACCGACTCGCTCAACCTGCTCGCCGCCGCGATCCCGGCCGGCTGCCAGGTCTTCGTCTTCGAGACCGAGCACCACGCCTCGCTGCTGCCGTGGCGGGACGCCCGGGTCACCTACCTCAACGCGCCCCGGACCCCGGCCCAGGCCGTCGAGACCCTGGAGCGGGCCCTCGCCGACCGCGACCCGTACGGCCCCGCCCTGGTCTGCGTCACCGGCGCCTCCAACGTCACCGGCGAGCTGTGGCCGGTCAGGGAGCTGGCCGCCGCCGCGCACGCCCACGGCGCCCGGATCGTGCTCGACGCCGCCCAGCTCGCGCCCCACCACCCGGTCTCCGTGACCGACCTCGACGTGGACTGGGTCGCCTTCTCCGGGCACAAGCTGTACGCGCCCTTCGGCTCCGGCGTCCTCGCGGGCCGCGCCGACTGGCTCCAGGATTCCCAGCCCTACCTCGCGGGCGGCGGCGCCTCCCGCAAGGTGGCGCGTCGGGCCGACGGTGGTGTGGACGTGGAGTGGCACACCACCGCGGCCCGGCACGAGGCCGGTTCCCCGAACGTCATCGGGGTCTACTCGATCGCCTCCGCCTGCAAGGCCCTCACCGAGGCCGGCTTCGACGCCCTCGTCGCCCGCGAGAACCACCTGATCGCCACGGTCCGCGCGGGCCTGGCCGAGGTCCCCGAGGTCCGGGTCCTCTCCCTCTTCGGCGACGACGCGCCCCGCGTCGGCGTCATCTCCTTCGTCGTGGAGGGCTGGAACAGCTCCCACTTCGCCGCCGCGCTCTCCGCCGAGTACGGCATCGGCGTCCGCGACGGCCTCTTCTGCGCCCACCCGCTGGTCCGCACCCTGCTCGGCAGCGACCCGCAGGACCCGGGCGAGTGCGGCGCCCCCGAGGCGGCGCCCGGCGAGCGGTCCCTCAACGCCATCCGGGTCAGCTTCGGCGCCGGTACGCCCGACGAGCACGTGGAGCGGTTCGTCGGCGCCGTGAAGGAGCTCGTCCGGAACGGCGCCCAGTGGAAGTACCGCACCGAGGACGGCCGCTGCGTCCCGGACCGCGGCTGATCACTCACTCGTACGGGTGAAGGGGCCTCCCGACCGGGAGGCCCCTTCACCCTGTGCGCGCGTACGGAGCCTCAGGACTCCAGACCGATGGCGAAGGCCGCCTCCAGGTCGTGCTGCGAGTACGTGCGGAACGCGACGTGCGTGTCCGTGGCCTCGACGCCCGGGATCTTGCTGATGCTGCCGGGGATCACGTCCGCGAGGTCGTCGTGGCGCGGCACCCGGACCATGGCGATCAGGTCGTACGTGCCGGTCACCGAGAAGACCTCGCTGACGCTGTCGAGCGCCGCGATCGACTCGGCGATCTCGGGGATGCGGTCCACGCTGGTCTTGATGAGCACGATCGCGGTGATCACGGCTGGCTTTCTCCCTCGGTCGCCGCGGCTGGGGCCTTCACTCTATCCCCACCCCGGTAGCGCACCCAGGCGTAGAGGAAGCCGATCGCGAAGCCCACCACGTGGGCCAGATAGGCGACGCCGGGCCCCGCGCCCGCCGCCCGCGCGGCCATCCACTGGAGCGTGAACCAGAAGATCAGCACGATCCAGGCGGGGAAGCGCAGCGGCAGGAAGAGGAGGAAGGGGAAGAGGCTGGTGACCCGGGAGCGCGGGAAGAGGAAGAGGAAGGCGCCGAGCACCCCGGAGATCGCCCCCGACGCCCCGACGAGGGTCTGCTCGCTGTGGGCGTGCGCCGCCGCGTACCCGGCGAGGGCGAGGTAGCCGGTGGCCAGGTAGAAGAGGGCGAAGGCGACCCGGCCCATGCGCTCCTCGGCCATCGCGCCGAAGACGTACAGGAAGAGCATGTTCCCCAGCAGGTGGAGCCAGCTGCCGTGGACGAAGAGCGCGGTGAACGGGGTGAGCAGGGCGCGCGGCTCACCGCCCATCAGCTCGGCGGGGACGACCCCCCAGCGGCGGAAGTACGAGCCCTGGGCCGCCAGGAGCGCGTCCCCCGTGCCATACGCCGGGTTCATTCCGGAGACCGGGCCGCACACGAAGAGGAGGCAGCAGGCGGCGATGAGCCCGTACGTCACCGCGGGGCCGCCGCGGGCGCCCCGCCGGGTCCCGGCCACCGCGCTTCGCCAATCGATCATGGGCCGATGATGGCGCACCCGGGACGAAGTGGACAGAGTGCCTCGCCGTGCCCCCGCCCGCGCGTGAGGCCGTAGGGTTGCGGGCAGTACGACCGCAGTTCGACGGCGCACCGCGGCTCCCGCACCTGAGTACCACGCAACAGGAAGAAGGACGGCTCGATGACGACGGTTCCCCTGCCGACCGCCGAGACCCGCTGGCGCTGCACGCTCTGCGGCAACCTCACCCGCTTCGACGTCACCCGCTCGTCCAAGGTCGTCGAGTACGTCCATCTGGACCTCGCGGGGGAGCCGACGGTCGAGGAGCGGCAGGTGGTCAGTGAGACCATCGAGTCGGTCCGCTGCCGCTGGTGCAACGCGGTGGACCGGATCGAACTGGTGGACAGGCCGGGCGCCGCCTCCTGAGGACGGCGCGGACGACATAGGGGTGACGGATCGTGGAGCAGCCCGCGCACGGTGGAGAGCCGGCCGGCGCGGCAGGTGACGCTGCCGAGACGCTCGACCACCCGCTGCCGGAGGGCGTGCGGCGGCGGGTCGTCGCGCTGGTCGCGGACGCCTTCGGCGGGCTGACCGTCGCGGAGCTGCCCGCGCCCCTGCGGCAGTACGCCCGCTTCACCGCGAGCCGGCGGGCCAAGTTCGCCGGCAACGCGATGGCGGCCGCCCTGGAGAGCGATCCGCTCTTCCGGCAGCGGATCGGCGAGCGGTTCAAGCAGGGTCAGCCCGAGCTGGCCGGAGCCGTCGAGGGCGGCGCCCCGCCCGCGGCCGCCGACCCCGTCGACGTGGCGGCCGCCGCCTACGTGCTGCGTCCGCCCGGCTGGGTCAAGCTGGTCGCCGCCGCGGGCGAGGAGGCCCTGCGGGCCGACGCCGAGCGGGCCGACGAGGCCGGCCGGCGCGAACTGGAGCGGCTGCGCGAGGAGCTGGCCGCCGCCCGGGACCGCTCCCGGGGCGAGACCGAGCAGTTGCGGCACGACCTGGAGGCGGCCCGCAAGGAGGCCGAGTCGCTCCACCGCAAGCTGCGCAGCGCGCAGAGCGACGTGAAGCGGGGCGAGGCCGCGCTGCGCAAGGTCCAGGGCGAGATCGAGGCCGCGCGGGCCGAGTCGGCGGCCCAGGTGTCGGCCGCCGAGAGCGAGAGCCGGCGGCTGCGGGCCCGGCTCGGTGAGGTCGAGGCGGCCCTGGAGGCCAGCCGCAGGACCGCCCGCGAGGGGCGCTCGGTGGAGGACATGCGGCTGCGGCTGCTGCTCGACACGGTCCTCGACGCGGCCCAGGGGCTGCGCCGGGAACTCGCGCTGCCGCCCGTCTCGACGCATCCGGCGGACACCGTGGACGCGGTGGAGCCGGGGCGGATGTCCCCGAAGGACATCGCGACGCGCGCGCTCTCCGAGACCGATCCGGCGCTGCTGGACCAGCTCCTGTCGCTGCCGCAGACCCATCTGGTCGTCGACGGCTACAACGTCACCAAGACCGGCTATCCGACGATGCCGCTGGAGAAGCAGCGGCTGCGGCTGCTCGGCGGGCTCTCGGCCCTCGCGGCCCGCTCGGGCGCCGAGGTGACCTGCGTCTTCGACGGGGCGGAGCTGGCGGCCCCGGTGCTGCTCGCGCCGCCGCGCGGGGTGCGGGTGCTGTTCTCCAAGCCCGGCGTCACGGCCGACGAGTTGATCCGGCAGCTGGTGCGGGCGGAGCCGCCGGGGCGGCCGGTCGTGGTGGTCTCCACGGACCGCGAGGTGGCCGACGGGGTGGCGAAGGCGGGGGCGCGTCCGGTCGCGTCCGCCTTGTTGCTGAAGCGGCTTTCGCGGCTCTCGTAACCCCTCGTAACTCCTGGGTCTTATGCCCGGATTGTGGACGGCGGACCGTCAACCACCCCTCACTGCCCGTGCGATGTATGTAAATAATGTGGTGCGTGAGCGAGATTTTCTCCGGTGGGATTTGAATGATCACAACTCGGTCACTAGGGTCGGGGCTCGAACCTTCGCGCGGTTGATCACCCATCCGGGGTGACGGCGGAGGAACCGCCTGCCCCTGACCGGTTGGCGGCTCGAGGAAGAAGGAGATCGCCTTCGTGGCGTCCCACCGTCGACCCAAGCAGCCGAGCCGCACCCGCGTGACCGTGCTCACCGTGACCGCGGCCGCGGCCGTCGCCCTCACCGCCCAGTCCGGCGCCCAGGCGGCCCCCGCCAAGCCCAAGATCGACGAGGTCAAGTCGAAGGTCGACGCGCTGCACCACGAGGCCGAGGAGGCCACGGAGCAGTACAACCAGGCCGACGAGCGCCGGGGCAAGCTGCAGAAGGAGATCGGTCAGCTCCAGGACAAGGTGGCCCGCGGCCAGCAGGAGCTCAACGCCCTGCGCGACAAGATCGGTTCGGTCGCCAGCGCCCAGTACCGCTCCGGCGGCATCGACCCGGCTCTCCAGCTCTTCCTCTCCGGCGACCCGGACACCTACCTCGACAAGGCGTCCGCGATCGACCAGCTGAGCGCCCAGCAGGCCGACGTGCTCACCGCCATCCAGGCCAAGCAGCGCACCCTCTCCCAGCAGCGCGCCGAGGCCACCGAGAAGCTCGGCGACCTGGAGAGCGTCCGCAAGTCCCTCGGCGACAAGAAGCGCAAGTACCAGGGCAAGCTGGCCGAGGCGCAGAAGCTCCTCAACACCCTCACCGCGGCCGAGAAGGCCCGGATCGCGGAGGAGGAGCGGGCCAAGGAACAGCGGGCCAGCCGCGCCGCCGGCGAGCGCCTCGACCTCGGCAACGAGGCCCCCGCGAGCGGCCTCGGCGCCGCCGCGCTCAGCGCCGCCGCCACCCAGATCGGCAAGCCGTACGTCTCCGGTGCCGAGGGCCCCAACGCGTACGACTGCTCCGGTCTGACCCAGTGGGCCTACCGCCAGGCCGGCGCCGGCCTCAGCCGCGTCACCTACACCCAGCAGAACGACGGTGTGAAGATCGGCCGCAGCCAGCTCAAGCCGGGCGACCTGGTCTTCTTCAACAGCCTGTCGCACGTGGGCCTCTACGCGGGCAACAACACGATCCTGCACGCCCCCAAGCCGGGCGCCAGCGTCCGCTACGAGTCCATGGACTACATGGGCACGTTCCAGTTCGGCGTCCGCATCGGAGGCTGACCCCGCGACCCGCCGCGCCGTGCCGCCCGAACGGGTGGTTCCCCGCGACCCGCGCTGACCCGACGCCCCGCCGGTGACCTGTGTTCTCCGGCGGGGCGTCACTTTGCGTGCCCGGCGCCTTCGTTGGACGCGGGGGTGGCAACGGCTACTGTCTGCCGCGCCAGTCTGCGTCGAGCCGAACGGAGCGCGATCCGTGGCGTCCCACCGCCGACCCGCCCGGGTCACCGTCCTCACCGCCGCCGCGGCGGCCACCGCGGCCGCGTCCCTCGGGGCCGTCCCCGCGAGCGCCGACCCCGGCGCCGGGACCGGGGCCGCCCGGACCACGGTCGACCGCCTCTTCGAGGAGGCCGAGCGGGCCACCGAGAGCTACAACGCGGCGGACGAGAAGGCGGACGCGCTGCGCCGCACGGTTTCCCGGGCCCGCGACGGACTGGCCCGCGGCCAGGAGCGCGTCAACCGCATGAGGGGCGTCCTCGGCTCGGTCGCCGGGGCCCAGTACCGCTCCGGCGGCATCGACCCCGCCCTCGCCCTGCTGCTCTCCTCCGACCCGGACAGCTACCTCGAACGCGCCTCGGCCCTCGACCGGCTCACCGCCCGCCAGAGCGCCGCGCTCGGCGAACTCCAGCGCGAGCAGCGCCGCCTGGGCCAGCAGCGCAGCGAGGCCCGCACCGCCCTGGACGAACTGGAGCGCAGCCGGACCGAGGTCGCCCGCCACAAGCGCACCGTCGAGCGCAAGCTCGCCGAGGCCCGCCGGCTGCTCGCCTCCCTCACCGCCGAGGAGCGTGCCGACTTCGACGAGCGGGCCTCCCGCACCGGCGGCCGCGAGGACGCCCGCGCCGAAGGGGCCTTCGGCTCCCCGGCCGGGGAGCCGACCGCCGCCGTCGGCTCCGGCCCGGTCTCCTCGCGGGTCGCCGCCGCCGTGGCCGCCGCCCGGAGCGCGGTCGGCAGGCCGTACGTGTGGGGGGCGACCGGCCCCTCCGCCTTCGACTGCTCGGGCCTGATGGTCTGGTCCTACCGCCAGGCCGGGATCGCCCTGCCGCGCACCTCGGCCGCCCAGCGGTACGCGGGCCGGCAGGTGCCGCTCGCGCAGGCGCAGCCCGGGGACCTCGTCACCTACCGGGGCGACGCCAGCCACGTGGCGATCTACGTCGGGAACGGGCAGGTCATCCACGCCCCCTACCCGGGCGCCCGGGTCCGCTACGACCCGGTGCGCATGATGTCGCACGTGACGGTGACCCGGGTCTGAGGCGGCCGCCCCGGGAGCCGCGTCCGCCGTGCGGATCGTACGATCGGAGGCGTGGCGGGTCAGGGGTACGGAGCGCGACGGCCGGCGGTCTTCTGCCTGCTGTCCCTGCTGCTCGCCCTGACGGGCCTCGTCGGCTGCGCGGGGACCGGGCCCGCCGCCCGGGCCGAGTCCCGGGAGATCCAGGCGCTCCTCGACGCGCACGCCAGGGCCCTCCTCGCCCGCGACGAGCCCGGCTACCGGGCCGCCCTCGACCCCGCCTACGCCCCGGCCGCCCTCACCGTCTACCGGCGGCTCGCGGTGGTCCCGCTCGACGGCTGGTCGTACGAGGTCACCGGCGTCGAGCGGACCGCCCCCGACCGGGTCACCGCCCGCGCCGAGCTCGGCCACCGGCTCAGGGGCCACGACCGGCGGCCCGTCACCGCCGCCCGGATCCTGGACCTCACCGAGCGCGGCGGACGCTGGTACGTGACCGGCGAGCGGCCCGCGGAGGGCGCGCCCCGGCAGCTGTGGGAGCAGGGGGACGTCACGGTCGTCCGGGGCGCCCGCTCGCTGGTCCTCGGCACCGGCCGGGACGGGGCGCGACTCCGGGAGGTCGCGGCGGCGGCCGACCGGGCGGTCCCCGCCGTCACCGGCGCCTGGCCCGAGGACTGGGCCCGCCGGGTGGTCGTCCTCGTCCCCGGCTCCCTGGACGCCATGGGGGAGCTCCTCGGGGCGCCGGGGGACTCCTACCGGGGGATAGCGGCCGTCACCACGGGCGAGACCAAGGGGGGCGCGGACGCCCCCGCCGACCGGGTGATCGTCAACCCCGACGCGTACGGGATGCTCGGCGACTTCGGCCGGCAGCTGGTCCTCACCCACGAGACCGTCCACGTCGCCACCCGTGCCCACACCACCCCGTCGACCCCGGTCTGGCTCTCCGAGGGCTTCGCGGACTGGATCGCCTACCGGGACGCGGACCGCACCCCCGCGCAGGCCGCCCCCGAGCTGCGCCGCGCGGTCCGGGACGGGGAGCCGCCCGCCCGGCTCCCCGAGGACGCCGACTTCGCCTTCGGCGGGGACGCGGAGGCCCTGGCGCGGGCCTACGAGGGCGGCTGGCTGGCCTGCGAGCTGATCGCGGAGCGCTGGGGCGAGGCGGAGCTCATCGCCTTCTACCGGGCGGTGGGCGCCCATCCGGGCCGGGAGGGCGCGGTGGAGAACGCGCTCCACGACGTCCTGGACACCACCCCGGAGGCCTTCACCGAGGACTGGCGCGCCTACGTGGCGGATCAGCTCGGCTGACCGGCCCGGCGGTCCAGCTCCTCCAGGGCCTCCGCCAGCCAGGCCTTCTCCGCCGTGCCCGTCGCGCGGGCGATCCGCAGCATCCCCCGGCGGAAGGGGTCGGGCTCGCGCTCGGCGCCGACCGGGGCCCCGTCCTCGTAGAAGAAGCTGGCCGGGACGTCCAGGAACGCCTGGCGGCGGCGGAGGACGGCCGCCTGGTCCGCCGGGTCGGGGAGGTGGCCGAGGAAGGCGAGCAGGGTGAAGAAGCGCTGGCCGTCGGTGATCTCGGCGTCCTTGGGGGCGCGCAGCCGGTCGAGCAGCTCCCGGCGGCCCTCCGGGGTGAGCGAGAGGGTCCGGCGCGGGGCGGCGCTCGCGCCCGGCTCCGTACGGCTGTCGACCAGGCCGTTCCTCACCAGGCGGGTGATGGCCGGGTAGAGGGCCCCGTCGCTGACCGGGCGGACGTGGCCGCTCAGGCCGTGGATGCGCTCCTTCAGCTCGTAGCCGTGCAGCGGCCTCTCGTACAGGAAGCCCAGGATCGACAGCTCCAGCACCGGGTCCCCCTTCTCGCTTGTCGTCGGACCGGCCGCCATGCTACCTCTTTTCGAGGTGCCTCTAACCGAGGTACATCGAAACGAGGGGGGATCTCATGGCGTCACATCGGCGCGCGCTCGTCCGGCTCGCCCGCCCGGTCTACTTCGAACTCCTCTCCGGAGTCGCCGCCGGGATCATCAACACCGTCTGGGTCGCCCGGCTCGGCGGGGCCGCCGTCGCCGCCGTCGCCCTCGCCACCAACGTCGAGAACCTGCTCCTCGGCGTCGTCCTCATGGCGGGCTCCGGCACCACCGTCCTCGTCGCCCGCGCCCGGGGCGCCGACGGCCCCGCCGCCGTCCGGTCCGCCGTCCGGGGCGGCGCCGCCCTCTGCGCCCTGCTCGTGCCGCCCGTCGCCCTCGGCGGACACCTGCTGCGCGAACCGCTCGCCGCCCTCCTGCTCGGCGGCCCCGGCCACCCCGCCCACGCCCCGGCCGCCGCCTACTTCGCGATCTCGCTCCCCGGCACGGCCGTCCTCTTCGCCACGAACGTCCTCGACGGGGTCCTCAAGGGCGCCGGCGACACCCGCACCCCCATGCGGCTCGCCTTCCTCGCCAACGGCCTGATCCTCGTCCTCGACCCGCTGCTCATCCACGCGTACGGAGTGCCGGGCGCCGCCCTCGCCACCGTGATCGGCCGGAGCACCGCCCTCGCCGTCGGCCTGGTCGTCCTGCGCCGCGAGCCGCTCCTGAAGGCCGCGCGGAGGGTACGGCCCGCCCTGCCGGTCCCCGCCGCGCTGCGCCGCACCGCCGCCACCGGCCTTCCCATGGCCGCCGACTTCACGGTCCGGATGGCGGGCGCCCTCGCCCTCGTCTCCGTCGTCGCCCGGCTCGGCGTCACCGAGACCGCCGCCTACGGCATCGCCACCAAGGCCATGTACGTCGCCACCATGGCCTTCTACGCCGTCCGGCAGGCCGCCGCCATCCACAGCGCCCACCTGCTCGGCGCGGGCCGCGACGAACGGCGGGCCGTCGGACGGCAGGCGCTGCTCCTGGGCACGGCCCTCGGCACGGCCGCCGCCGGGGTGTTCCTGCTCACCGCCGGACCCGTCGTACGGCTCCTCGGCGCCGGGCCCGGGGTGGCGGAGGCGGGCACGCTCTTCCTGCGCTGCCTCGGCCCGTACCTGATCCCGCTCGGCGGGTACATCGCGCTCGCCGGGGTCTTCGAGGGCACCCCCGCGAGCCCCTACCTCGCCCGGATCACCCTCGCGGGCGTCCTCGTCCAACTCCCGCTCGCGCACGCGCTCTCGGGCGCCGGACTCCCCGGGATCTGCCTGGCCATGGCTCTCGCCACGGCCGTCCAGTGCGTGGCCCTGGGCCTGCTGCACCGGCGCACCGCCGTCGCGGGGGCGTCCCCGCTCAGCGGAGCGAGCCCGACAGGGCCTTCTCGCGCTCCGGGCGCGCCGCCCGCGCGGGGACGGTCGCGGCGGCGGCGAGACGCGGCTCCGTGACCGTCTGCCGCCACAGGATCCGGCAGGCCAGGACGGCGGCGGCGACCAGCAGGCCGTTGCGGGTGAACAGCACCGCCATGCCCAGCGCGTCGCTCCGCGTCACGTGCCAGAACCACACCGGGAACTCGAACTGCGTCACCGCCGTCGCCCAGACCACCAGGTGCGCGGGCCGCTCCATCCGGCTCGACCGGAAGACCAGGCACACCGCCGCGAGACCGACCAGCCACAGCATGTACTGCGGGGAGAGCACCCGGCTCGTCAGCGTGAAGAGCAGCACCGCCACGAAGGCCGCGTCCGCCACCGTCGACGAGACGAACCGGCGCGCCCTGATCCGCCAGAGCAGCAGCCAGCCGAAGGCGCCGATCGTCACCGCCATCGCGGCCGTCGACACCGCCGGGACGTACGGGCCGAGGAACTCCATCGAGCCGTAGTTCATCCGCACCTCGCCCTCCCAGCCGAAGTGCCGCAGCACGTGGAAGACCGTCGCGCCCAGGGACTCCACCTCGGTGCCCCGGTCCCGCTGGAAGGAGAGGAAGGACAGCGCCCCCGGCTTCCACAGCACGCAGAGCAGCAGCACCCCGGCCGCCGCGCCCGCCGCCGCCGACCAGGAGCGGAGCGTCGCCCGCCCCTTCGGGGTGCCCACGAGCACCAGCGCCGGCCACATCTTCAGGACCGTCCCGAAACCGGCGAGCGCGCCCAGCACCCGGGGGCTCCGGCCGGCCGCGAGGAGCCCCGCCACCGCGACGGCGGTCACCATCACGTCGTACCGGGCGTACGCGGTCGGGCCGAGCAGCGCCACGCCCGCCAGCCAGATCCAGGCGCCCCGGAACGTCCGGCCCGCCCGGCGGCCCGTGTACAGGAGGAGCCCGAAGACCAGCGCGTCGCAGAGCAGGGCCAGGACGAAGAAGGCGGCCGAGTAGCCGAGGAACGGCAGCAGGTCGGGGGCCAGCATCACGAACGCCGCTGCCGGCGGGTACTGCCAGGTGACGTCGTCCAGCGGATAGGTGCCGTCCCGCAGCACCTCGTACCAGCCCCGGTAGATGTTCTCGACGTCGTACGCGATGTCCGGCCCCGGAACCTCCACGACGTCGAACACGCAGAGCAGGAGGAGGACCCGGGTGAGGCTCCAGAGGCCGACGGGAAGCCACAGGCCCGTGCGCGGGCCCTTCCCCACTGCGCCCGTCGTCACTGACTCGTCCTCGTCCGGTCGGCCCGCTCGCGCGGGGGAGTGGTGGTGCCGGGCTGCGGGTGCGATCGCGTACTGTCGGCCACGATGCACAAGACCCTGATCGTAACCAACGACTTCCCGCCGCGTCCCGGGGGAATCCAGGCCTTCCTGCACAACATGGCCCTCCGCCTGGACCCCGAACGAGTCGTGGTCTACGCCTCCACCTGGAAGCGCGGCCGCGAAGGGGCCGAGGCGACGGCCGCGTTCGACGCCGAACAGCCCTTCACCGTCGTCCGGGACCGCACCACGATGCTGCTGCCCACCCCCCGGGTCACCGCCCGCGCCACCGCGCTGCTGCGCGAACACGGCTGCGCGTCCGTGTGGTTCGGCGCCGCCGCCCCGCTCGGCCTGATGGCCCCCGCCCTGCGCCGGGCCGGCGCCCGGCGCCTGGTCGCCACCACCCACGGCCACGAGGCGGGCTGGGCCCAACTGCCCGCCGCCCGGCAGCTGCTGCGCCGCATCGGCGAGGGCACCGACACGATCACCTACCTCGGCGAGTACACCCGCTCCCGGATCGCCTCGGCCCTCACCCCCGCCGCCGCAGGCCGGATGGTCCAGCTCCCGCCCGGCGTCGACGAGAAGACCTTCCACCCCGGCTCCGGCGGCGACGGGGTCCGCGCCCGCCTCGGGCTCAGCGACCGGCCCGTCGTCGTCTGCGTCTCCCGGCTCGTCCCCCGCAAGGGCCAGGACACCCTGATCAGGGCCCTGCCGGGCATCCTGCGCCGGGTCCCGGACGCCGTCCTCCTGATCGTCGGCGGCGGCCCGTACGAGAAGGACCTGCACCGCCTCGCCGCCGAGACGGGCGTGGCCGGATCCGTACGCTTCACCGGCGCCGTCCCCTGGGCCGAACTGCCCGCCCACTACGGGGCCGGGGACGTCTTCGCCATGCCCTGCCGCACCCGGCGCGGCGGCCTCGACGTCGAGGGCCTCGGCATCGTCTACCTGGAGGCCTCCGCCACCGGCCTGCCCGTCGTCGCGGGCGACTCCGGCGGCGCCCCCGACGCCGTCCTCGACGGCGAGACGGGCTGGGTCGTGCGCGGCGACTCCCCGGAGGAGACCGCCGACCGCGTCACCACCCTCCTCCTCGACCCCGAACTCCGCGCCCGCATGGGCGAACGCGGCCGGGCCTGGGTCGAGGAGAAGTGGCGCTGGGACCTGCTCGCGGAGCGGCTGCGCGAGCTGCTCTGAGCCGCGCGCACGAAGGAGGCCCCGGACGGACCGTCCGGGGCCTCCTTCGCGCGCGTACCGGGATCAGCCCCGGTAGATCGCCTCGATCTCGTCGGCGAAGTCCTTCGCCACCACGTTCCGCTTCAGCTTCAGGGACGGGGTGATGTGCCCCGCCTCCTCCGTGAACTGGGCCGGAAGCACACGGAACTTGCGGACCGACTCCGCCTTGGACACCGCCGCGTTGCCGTCGTCGATCGCCCGCTGGACCTCCGCCAGGAGCTCCGCGTCGTCGCGCAGGGACGCCGCCGTCGCCCCGGCCGGCTTGCCGTGCTCGGCCGCCCAGCGGCCGAGGAACTCCTCGTCCAGGGTGACGAGCGCGCCCACGAACGGACGCCCGTCGCCGACCACCATGCACTCGGCGACCAGCGCGTGCGCCCGGATCCGGTCCTCGATGACCGCCGGGGCGACGTTCTTGCCGCCCGCCGTCACCAGGATCTCCTTCTTCCGGCCGGTGATCGCCAGGTAGCCGTCCTCGTCGAGCGTGCCGATGTCGCCCGTGTGGAACCAGCCGTCGGCCAGCGCCTCGGCCGTCGCCGCCTCGTTGTTCCAGTACCGCGAGAAGACGTGCTCGCCGTGCAGCAGCACCTCGCCGTCGTCGGCGATCCGCACCACCGAGCCCGGCAGCGGCTGCCCGACCGTGCCGATCTTCTGCCGGTCCCACGGGTTGAACGCGGTCGCCGCGCACGACTCCGTCAGGCCGTAGCCCTCCAGGACGGTGAAGCCGATGCCCCGGAAGAAGTGGCCGAGCCGCTCGCCCAGCGGCGCGCCGCCCGAGATCGCGTACTCGCCGCGCCCGCCGAGCACCGCCCGCAGCTTGCCGAAGACCAGCTTGTCGAAGACCTTGTGCTTCAGCTTCAGACCGAGGGACGGGCCCTGCGGGGTGCCGAGCGCCCGGCTGTACGCGATGGCCGTCTGCGCGGCCCTGTCGAAGATCTTGCCCTTGCCGTCGGCCTGCGCCTTCGCCCGCGCCGAGTTGTAGACCTTCTCGAAGACCCGGGGCACGCCCAGGATCAGCGTCGGCCGGAACGAGGCCAGCTCGTCCGTGAGGTTCTTGATGTCCGGGACGCAGCCCAGCCGGATCGGCGCCATCACGGACGCCACCTCGACGAGCCGCCCGAAGACGTGCGCGGCCGGCAGGAACAGCAGCACCGAGCACTCGCCCGTGCGGAAGAGGGGCTTCAGCCGCTCGACCACGTTGCCGCACTCGGCGAAGAACGCCCGGTGGGTCAGGACGCAGCCCTTGGGGCGGCCCGTGGTGCCCGAGGTGTAGACGATCGTCGCCGGGTCGTCCGCGTTCGCCGCCGACATCCGCTCGTCGAGCAGCTCGTCGGAGACCCCGGCCCCCTCGGCGGTGAGGCGCGCGACGGCGTCGTCCTCGATCCGCCACACGTTCCTCAGCTCCGGCAGGTCCGCCCGGACCGAGGCCACCGACTCCTCGTGCGCCGCGCTCTCCACCAGGACGGCGCTCGCGCCCGAGTCGCCCAGGATCCACTGGATCTGCTCCGGCGAGCTGGTCTCGTACACCGGCACGGTCACGCCGCCCGCGCTCCAGATCGCGAAGTCGAGGAGCACCCACTCGTACCGCGTGCGGGAGAGCAGCGCGACCCGGTCGCCCGGCTCCACCCCCGCCGCGATCAGACCCTTGGCGACCCCCCGGACCTCGGCGAGGAACGCGGTGGCGGTGACGTCCGTCCAGACGCCGTCGACCTTGCGCCCCATCACGGCGACGTCTGGGTGCTGGGAGGCGTTGCGGCGGATGAGATCCGTCAGGTTGCCGTCCGTGGGGACCTCGTACAGGGCCGGAAGGCTGAACTCGCGCAAGACTGCTGCTCCTCATCGGGCGCCGGCGCCACGGCTCTGTGTGATGCACCGGTGTAGTCCATATTCGGTCAGGTGCTCAGTGGGGGTGAGCACGACTGGACTGCCCGGACGTTACCCATCAGTACATGGTTCCCGATAGGGGGTCCCGGCCAGATGTTCCGTGCGTCACACACGCATGACGGTGCTCCGTGAACAGTAGTCCACCCGTTTCCCGACTCGGAAGTAACCGCAGGTAGGGCGGCCGGGAGGCAGTCCACGACCGGTTTCCCGGACCGGCCGTCGGGGCGCCCCCTAAGGTGGCTCCATGCGAGTCCATGTGGTCAGTGACGTGCACGGCAACGCCGGGGACCTCGCCCGGGCCGGGGAGGGCGCCGACGCCCTGATATGCCTCGGGGACCTGGTCCTCTTCCTCGACTACGCCGACCACAGCCGGGGCATCTTCCCCGACCTCTTCGGCGTCGAGAACGCCGACCGGCTCGTCGAGCTGCGCACCGCCCGCCGCTTCGACGAGGCCCGCGACCTGGGCCGACGCCTCTGGGCCGAGCTCGGCATCGACCGCACCGCCGCCATCGAGGCCGCCGTGCGCCGCCAGTACGCCGAACTCTTCGCCGCCTTCCCCACCCCGACGTACGCCACCTACGGGAACGTGGACATCCCCCGCTTCTGGCCCGAGTTCGCCCGGCCCGGGACCACCGTCCTCGACGGCGAGCGGATCGAGCTCGGCGGACTCGTCTTCGGCTTCGTCGGCGGCGGCCTGCGCACCCCGATGCGCACGCCGTACGAGATCTCCGACGAGGAGTACGCGGCGAAGGTCGAGGCGCTCGGCGAGGTCGACGTCCTCTGCTCCCACATCCCGCCGGAGGTCCCGGACCTCACCTACGACACGGTGGCCCGCCGCTTCGAGCGCGGCAGCCGGGCCCTGCTCGACGCGATCCGGCGCACCCGGCCGCGCTACGCGCTCTTCGGCCACGTCCACCAGCCGCTGGCCCGGCGGATGCGGGTGGGCGCGACCGAGTGCGTCAACGTCGGCCACTTCGCCTCGACCGGCAGGCCCTTCGCCCTGGAGTGGTGATCCCGCGCCTTCCCGTGGCGGGGCCGGGACCCCGGGCGCGATAGCCTGCCACCGGCACGCCCGTGCCCCCCGACTTCCGCCGGACCGCACAGTGGAGGAGCCACCGCGATGGCCGAACACACCAGCTCGAGCATCACCGTCGAGGCGGCGCCGGCCGACGTCATGGGCGTGATCGCCGACTTCGCCCGCTACCCCGAGTGGACGGGCGAGGTGAAGGAGGCCGAGGTCCTGGAGGAGGACGCCGCCGGCCGCGCGGAGAAGGTCCGGCTGCTCCTCGACGCGGGCGCGATCAAGGACGACCACACCCTCGCGTACACCTGGACCGGCGCCGACGAGGTCAGCTGGACCCTGGTCAAGTCCCAGATGCTCCGCTCCCTCGACGGCTCCTACCGCCTGACCCCGCTCGACGGCGGCCGCCGCACCGAGGTCACCTACCAGCTCACCGTCGATGTCAAGATCCCCATGCTCGGCATGATCAAGCGCAAGGCCGAGAAGGTCATCATCGACCGCGCCCTGGCGGGCCTGAAGAAGCGCGTGGAATCCGGAGCGTAGTCGCTGCGCGGCGGGGCGGGGTACGGCGCTGGGAGTACGTCCCCCGGCCACGTGCGGTCCCTGACGCCGGGCGGGCCCGGAGGTGTACCGCCTGCGGCGGGCCTCGGGCCTGTGCCGCCTGTGGCGGTGGGCGGGTCCGGAAGGCGTGCCGCCTCCGGCGGGCCTCGGGTCCGTCCGTCTGCGGCGATGGGCGTGTCCTGGGGCGGGGCCTGCCCCGGGACGTGTGCCGCCTCCGGCGGGCCGGGGCCCGTGCGCCTGCGGCGACGGGTGTTTCTTCCACCCCGGACGGGCCCGGACCCGTGTGTCGCCCACGACGACCGGTGGGCGCTGCTCTCGACGCCGGGCGACCCGGGCGGGGGGCACGACTTCCCGGTTCCGGGCGGACCCGAACTCCTTCCGGGGCGCGGCGGCGGGCGTTCCCTTCGTCCCGCCGGGTCCGGGAGTGGGCGCAGTCCGTCCCCGATGCCGGGCCACCCCTTCGGCGACCGGCGGGTCCGGCCCCAGGCCGGTAGGAGGGGTCCCGCCCCGGGCCACCGGAAACCGCTTCGCCGGAGGCGGGTAGCGTCCTCCACATGCGGATCATCCTTGTCACCGGCCTCGGCGGCGCCGGGCGCACCACCGTCGCCGCCGCGACCGCTCTCGCCGGGGCGCGGGCCGGGCGGCGGGTGCTGCTCGTCTCCGAGGACGCCGGGCGGCTGCCGGAGGACGGGAACCTGCGGGTCCTGCGGCCCGAGCCCGCCGCCGACTTCCGGCGCGAGTTCCTCGCCCTCCAGGCCCGCTCCGGCGTCGCCCTCGACCTGCTCGGCGCCGCGCCCTTCGAGGACGCCGAGCTGACCGAGCTGCCCGGCAGCCGCTCCTTCGCCCTGCTGCGGGCCCTGCGCGAGGCCGCCTCCGGCGACCACGAGCTCGCCGTCGTCGACCTGCCCCCACTCCCCGAGGCCCTCGCCGTCCTCGCGCTGCCCGAGCAGCTCCGCCGCTACCTGAGCCGGCTCCTGCCCCAGGAGCGCCAGGCCGCCCGCGCCCTGCGCCCGATGCTCGCCCAGCTCGCCGGGGTCCCCATGCCCGCGCAGTGGCTGTACGAGACCACCGCCCGCTGGGAGGCCGAACTCGCCGCCGTCCAGGCCGTCGTGGAGGCCCCCGCCACCACCGTCCGGCTCGTCCTCGAACCCGGACCCGCCGCCACCCGCGCCCTGCGCACCGCCCGCCTCGGCCTCGCCCTCCACCGCCTGGCCCTCGACGCCGTCGTCGCCAACCGGCTCCTCCCCGTCGGCTCCGAGGACCCCTGGCTCGCCGGACTGACCGCCGAACAGCACCGGCACCTGGCGGAGCTCCGTACCGGCACCGGCGTGCTCCACGAGCTCCCGCACCTCGGCCGCGCCCCGCGCGGGGCCGACGACCTCGCCCTCCTCGCCCCCGCCGAGGGCGAGCCCGCGCCCGTCCCCGGGTGGACCGTCGAGGACCGGCGAGAGGAGGACGGCGTCCTCGTCTGGCACCTCCCCCTGCCCGGCGCCGTCAAGGAGGAGCTCTCCCTCGTCCGGCGCGGCGACGAGCTGCTCCTGACCGCCGGACCCTTCCGCCGCAACCTCCCCCTCCCCGGCGCCCTGCGCCGCTGCACCGTCACCGGCGCCGGCCTCGTCGACGGCGACCTCCGCGTCCGCTTCACCCCCGACCCGGGACTCTGGCCCCGCACTCCCTAGTGCCCGTGTACCGTCGAAGTACCAGCCGACTGAGGAGTGCGCCATGAGCGATTCGGACGCCTGGGCCAAGGCGTGCGCCGAGGACCTGGAGGCGGAGAAGGCCCGTCGCAGGGCCGAGCGCGGGGCCGGGCCCGGATCGGCCGCCGAGGAGTTCCGCAAGCTCTTCGACGCCGTCGCGGGCAAGGTCTCCGAGGGCTTCGGGAACCCGCTCCTCGCGGGCCAGGCCGCGCGGACCGTCCAGCAGCTCGTCGACCAGGCGAAGGCCGCCGTCGAGCCCGTCGTCGAGCGCAATCCGCAGGTCTTCGACCACCTCGCCGCCGCCGGCGGTGAACTCCTCGCCGCCTACCGCTCCGCCGTCGAGGGCCACGAGACCCGCTGGACCCGGGGAGAGCCCCCCGCGCAAGAGCCCCCGAAGCCGCCCCGCGAGGACGGCGAAGGGCCCGGAACCGGCCAGCACATCGACCTGGATTGATCAGGACGCGCCTCCCCCTCGGGTACGGTGGGCCCTAGCGGGGCTCGACCGAAAACTGAGGGACACATGGGACTCACCATCGGCGTCGACATCGGCGGCACGAAGATCGCGGCCGGCGTGGTCGACGAGGAGGGCAACATCCTCGACACGCACAAGGTGCCCACCCCGCCGACCCCCGAGGGCATCGTCGACGCGATCAGCACGGCGGTCTCCCAGGCCGGCAAGGGCCACGCGATCGAGGCCGTGGGCATCGGCGCCGCCGGCTACGTCGACGACAAGCGCGCCACCGTCCTCTTCGCGCCGAACATCGACTGGCGGCACGAGCCGCTCAAGGACAAGGTCGAGCAGCGCGTCGGCCTCCCCGTCGTCGTCGAGAACGACGCCAACGCCGCCGCCTGGGGCGAGTACCGCTTCGGCGCCGGCCAGGGCCACGAGGACGTCATCTGCATCACCCTCGGCACCGGCCTCGGCGGCGGCATCATCATCGGCAACAAGCTGCGCCGCGGCCGCTTCGGCGTGGCCGCCGAATTCGGCCACATCCGGGTCGTCCCCGACGGCCTGCTCTGCGGCTGCGGCAGCCAGGGCTGCTGGGAGCAGTACGCCTCCGGGCGCGCCCTCGTCCGGTACGCCCGGCAGCGCGCCAACGCCACCCCGGAGAACGCCGAGGTCCTGCTGAGCCTCGGCGACGGCACCCCCGAGGGCATCGAGGGCCGTCACGTCAGCCAGGCCGCCCGCGCCGGCGACCCGGTCGCCGTCGACTCCTTCCGGGAGCTGGCCCGCTGGGCCGGCGCCGGCCTCGCCGACCTGGCCTCGCTCTTCGACCCCTCGGCGTTCATCGTCGGCGGCGGCGTCTCGGACGAGGGCGACCTCGTCCTCGACCCGATCCGCAAGTCCTTCCGGCGCTGGCTGATCGGCGGCCAGTGGCGCCCGCACGCCCAGGTCCTCGCCGCCCAGCTCGGCAACAAGGCCGGCCTGGTCGGCGCGGCGGACCTGGCCCGCCAGGGCTGACACCCGCACGAAGCGCCTGCACCCGCCCGTACTCGCCCGTACGAAGGCTTGTGCAGGCCGTACGACGACCGCCCGCCGCGTCCCCCCGGACCCGGCGGGCGGTCGTCGTATGTTGACCCCCATGGCGATCACCGAACTGCCCAACTCCCGCACCGAGGACGACGGTTCGGCCGTCCTCCGGGTCCTGAGCTACAACGTCCGCTCGATGCGCGACGACGAGGACGCCCTCGCCCGGGTCATCCGGGCCTGCGAACCGGACGTCGTCTTCGTCCAGGAGGCCCCGCGCTTCTTCCGCTGGCGCAAGCACGCCGCCCGGCTCGCCGCCAAGAGCGACCTCGTCGTCCTGAGCGGCGGCGCCACCGCTGCGGGACCGCTGCTGCTCTGCTCCCTGCGGGCCACCGTGGAACGCACCGAGGGCGTGCTGCTCCCGCTCACCCCCGGGCTGCACCGCCGGGGCCTGGCGACGGCGGTCGTCCGCTTCGCCGGGGCCCGGGTCGGGCTGATCAGCTGCCACCTGAGCCTGCGGAAGGACGAGCGGTACGCCCAGGCCGGTCTGGTCCTCGACCGGGTCGCCGCCCTCGGCACCCCGCACGTCCTCGTCGGCGGCGACCTCAACGAACGGCCCGGCGGCCCCGCCTTCACCCGGCTCACCGGGGAGCTCAGGGACGGCTGGGCCGCGGCCCCGTGGGGCGGCGAGTACACCTCGATCCCCGAGGACCCCCACCAGCGCATCGACGCGGTCCTGGCCACCCCGGGCGTCGAGTTCCTCGGCTGCGGGGTCCCGACCGGCCTGGACCCCGCCGACCTGAGGGCCGCCACGGACCACCTGCCGGTCCTCGCGGCGGTCCGCGTACCCGTCCCCTAGGGGACCCCCTGCACGGAGGGGACCCCCGCATGGAGGGGACCCCTACACGACTACACGACCGCCCCGCGCCCCGGGTCGTCGAAGCCGTCCTCGTCGTCGTCGTGCTTCATGCGCGCGACCAGGGTCGCGAAGCCGCCCAGGAAGCCGCCCACGCAGAGCGTCGTCAGCCACCAGGTCATGTCCCACTGGAGCAGGACGGCCAGGAGCAGCAGGACCGGACCGCCGATCACGCCGAGCCAGGCGAACTTGGCCGCCGCGTCCGCCTCCGGCAGCGGGGGCGGCTCCGGCGGCACGAAGTGGCCCTCCTCGGAGCCCTCCGGGCCGTCCTCGGGCTCGGCGGGGGAGAAGTCCCGGGGGCCGGCGGGCCGCACTCCGGGCGCGAACACGATCGAGCCGCCGAGCGCCGGCTTCTCCGGACCGTCCCCGTCCGCCTCGGGCCCGTCGCCCGCCTCCGGCTTCCCGTCCGTCCCGGGCCCGTCGTCCGGCCCCGGCCTCCCGGTCGTCCTCGGCTTCCAGACCGCGTCCGGCTTCCCGCTCGCCTTCGGGGCGGCCGGGCCCCCGGTCCCGTCCCCGTCGTCGGGGTCCTCGGGCTCCGGCAGCGACAGGTTCTCGATCGGCCGGAACGGCCTCGTCCCCGGGGGGTCCGCGGGCTCCTCGCCGTACCCGGCGACGATCGCGGCCCAGGCCGCCTCCTCGTCGATGGGCTGCGGCTCCCGGTCTCCGCCGTCCTGCTGATCAGCCACCGCTCCTGCTCCCCTTCCCGCCGACCGGTTCCGGCGCGAGGCGCTCGACGAAGGCCCGGCTCTCGTCGAAGATGCGCTCCGCGTCATGGTCCAACGTCGCCACGTGGTAGCTCTGTTCCAGCAGGACCTCACGGACGTCCGTCGAGGAGACCCGGCTCAGGATCCTGGCCGAGTCGGCCGGCGGCACCACGTGGTCCTGGGGGCTGTGCAGCAGTACGAGCGGCTGCGTGACCTGCGGCAGCTCCCCGTCGACCGTACGGAAGAACTGGCGCAGGGAGTGCGCCGAGTGCAGCGGCACCCGGTCGTAGCCGACCTCGGTCACGCCCTCCTTGGCGATGTCGTTGGCGACGCCCTTCGTGGTGGGGACCAGGTGCCGGACGACCGGCAGCGCGTGCGCGGCCACGCCGTGCACCTTGTTCCCCGGATTGACCAGGACGAGCCCCCGCACCGCGTCCCCGTGCCGGGCGGCGAGCCGCAGCGCGAGGGCCCCGCCCATGGAGAGGCCGAAGACGAAGACGGTCGAGCACCGCTCCCGCAGCTCGCGCAGCGCCCGGTCGACCTCGGCGTACCAGTCGTGCCAGGTGGTGAGCCGCATGTCCTGCCAGCGGGTGCCGTGCCCCGGCAGGAGCGGCACCGACACCGACAGACCGCGCTCGGCCAGGTACTCGGCCCACGGGCGCATCGACTGCGGGGAACCGGTGAATCCGTGACAGAGAAGGACGCCGACCTCTCCGCCCTCATGGCGGTACGGCTCGGCTCCGGGAAGGACCGGCACCGGGGTCTCCTGTTCGCTCGGCTTCGCGTTCGCCCCCGGACGCGTCCCCGGGGGCGCCCTCGCGTGCGCCTCCGGTGCGCCGAAGCGACGGAAAATGGGGAAGGACCTTCACCGTACGCGACCGGACCGACACCGACCAGGGCCGTAGCGGGGGGGCGTACGCCGGTACGGGATAAAGTCGTGGCCGACGGCACACGGAAGGCATGGCGAGTTGATCTACGGCGCAATGAAGTTCTCCCTCGGCGGCTCTTTGAAGATCGCCTTCCGGCCCTGGGTGGAGGGTCTGGAGAACGTTCCCGCCGACGGGCCCGCCATCCTGGCGAGCAACCACCTGTCCTTCTCGGACTCCTTCTTCCTGCCGGCCGTGCTCGACCGCAAGGTCACCTTCATCGCCAAGGCGGAGTACTTCACCTCGCCGGGGGTGAAGGGCAAGCTGACCGCCGCCTTCTTCAAGGGCGTCGGCCAGCTCCCGGTGGACCGTTCGGGTGCCCGGGGCGCCGGCGAGGCGGCCATCAAGGCGGGCATCGAGGTCATCGAGGGCGGCGGCCTCTTCGGCATCTACCCCGAGGGCACGCGCTCGCCGGACGGACGCCTGTACCGGGGCAAGCCCGGCGGCCTGGCGCGGGTCGCCCTGGCCACCGGCGCGCCCGTGATCCCGGTCGCGATGATCGACACCGAGAAGATCCAGCCGCCCGGCAAGCTGGTCCCCAAGCTGATGCGCCCGGGGATCCGGATCGGCAAGCCGCTGGACTTCACCCGCTACCGTGGCATGGAGGGGGACCGCTTCATCCTCCGCTCGGTGACGGACGAGGTCATGTACGAGATCATGAAGCTCTCCGGCCAGGAGTACGTCGACATCTACGCGACCGCCGCCAAGCGGCAGATCGCGGAGGCGGAGAAGGCGGCCAAGGAGGCGGTGAAGGCGGAGATCGCCGCCCGCGAGGAATCGGGGGCGTAGCCCCCTGGCCCCACGGCGACGACGGGCCCCGCCCCGAAGCCGAAGCCCCGCCCCGACGAGGACCGCGAGAAGCCCCCGCCGAGAGAGCCGGGCCGGAGCGGAGGCCGCCCCGCGAGGTCCCGGGCCCGGGCCGTGAGAAGCCGCTTGCCGGGAGACTCGGGCCGGAGCGGGAGCCGCCCCGAGAGGGCGGGGGAGTGGGGAGTACGCCCCACGAAGGGTCGAGGGCGGGGGAAAGCCGCCCGCGAGGGCCCGGGGCGGGGGAGAATCGTCCCGCCGGGGAGCCGGAGACAGGGGAAAGCCGCCCGCCAAGGGCCCCGGCGGAAAAGTCGCTCCGCGAGGGGCCGGAGCGGGGGCCCGCCCCCAGCGGGGAGTACACCCCGCGAAGGAGCCGGAGGCAGGGAAAGCCGACCCGTGAGGGGCTCGGGGCGGGGGAGAATCGTCCCGCTGGAGGCCCGGAGGCGGGGAGAGCCGCCTCGCCGGGGGGCCGGAGCGGGGGAGAATCGTCCCGCTGAAGGTCCGGAGGCGGGGAGAGCCGCCTTGCCGGGGGGCCGGAGCGGGAGAATCGTTCCGCCGTGAAGGCGGGGGCGGGGACCGTTCGTGCAGGATTCGGGGCGGGAGAATCGTCCCGGGAAGCAGCCGGGGCGGAGGGAACCGTGTCGGTGGGGGTGGGGGAGAGATGGCCAAGCGCGAACGCGTCGTGCGGATGTCGGTCGAGCAGCCGCTGTGGCGCGCGCTGACCGGCTACCGCGTCTTGACCATGGTCTACGCCGTCCTGATCTTCGTCTTCGGCCGGGACCGGTACGAGCGGCCCTGGGTCGGCGTCGTCTACCTGGCGGTGATGTGCGTCTGGACCCTCGCCACCCTCCCCAAGGTGGCGAACGCGGCCGGCTGCACCAAGCGCTTCCTCGTCGCCGACCTCACCGTCGCCCTCACCGGCATCCTCCTCACCCCGCTCGCCGACGCCCACGCCCAGTCGGTCGACGGCCCCACCCTGCCGTCCATATGGACCGCCGGCTCCGTCCTCGCGTTCGCCATCAAGGGCGGCTGGCGCTGGGCCGGCATCGCCTCCTCCCTCGTCGCCGTCGCCAACATCGTCGAGCGCGGCCACCCCAGCCGGGACACCATCCACAACGTGATCCTCGTCTGGGTCGCCTCCATCGCCATCGGATACGTCGTCGAGGTCGCCCGCGCCTCCGAGCGCACCCTCGCCCGCGCCCTGGAGATCGAGGCCGCCACCCGGGAGCGGGAGCGGCTCGCCCGCGACATCCACGACGGCGTCCTCCAGGTCCTCGCGATGGTCCAGCGGCGCGGCACCGCGCTCGGCGGCGAGGCCGCCGACCTCGGCAGGATGGCGGGCGAGCAGGAGGTGGCCCTGCGCACCCTGGTGGCGGGCGGGCTCAACCGGCCCAGCCTGGTCTCCGAGGACGAGTCCGAGGGGGCCGTGGTCCGGGTCGTGGAGGTGGACGACGAGGCCGACGCCTCCACCCCCGTCGACCTGCGCGTCCTGATCGCCCCGCGCGCCGGGTCCCGGGTCACCCTCTCCGAGCCCGGCGCCCCCGTCCTGCTCCCGCCGCCCGCCGCCCGCGAGCTGGCCGCGGCCGTCGGCGCCGCCCTGGACAATGTGAGGGTGCACGCGGGCGAGGACGCCCACGCCTGGATCCTGATCGAGGACTGGCCCGACGAGGTGATCGTCACCGTCCGGGACGACGGACCCGGCATCCCGGAGGGCCGTCTCGCGCAGGCGGAGGGCGAGGGCAGGATGGGCGTCGCGCTCTCCATCCGGGGGAGGCTGCGGGACCTGGGCGGCAGCGCCGAGGTCGTCTCGGTCCCCGGGCAGGGCACGGAAGTCGAGTTGAAGGTCCCACGGGGTAAGGCGGAGAAGCAGTGAGCGAGCAGCCGATCAGAGTCATGGTCGTCGACGACCACCCGATGTGGCGGGACGCGGTCGCCCGCGACCTCGCCGAGGCGGGCTTCGACGTGGTCGCCACCGCGGGCGACGGCGAGCAGGCCGTCCGGCGCGCGGCGGCCGCCGCCCCCGACGTCCTCGTCCTGGACCTGAACCTGCCGGTCAAGCCCGGCGTCCAGGTCTGCAAGGAGCTCGTCGGCGCCCGCCCCGAGCTGAGGGTCCTCGTCCTCTCGGCGAGCGGCGAGCACGCCGACGTCCTGGAGGCGGTCAAGTCCGGCGCCACCGGCTACCTCCTCAAGTCCGCCAGTACGGAGGAGCTGATCGACGCGGTCCGGCGCACGGCCGTCGGCGACCCCGTCTTCACCCCCGGCCTTGCCGGTCTGGTCCTCGGCGAGTACCGCCGGCTGGCCTCCGAGCCCGCCCCGGTCAGCGGCACCGACGAGCCGAAGGCCCCCCAGCTGACCGAGCGCGAGACCGAGGTCCTGCGGCTCGTCGCCAAGGGCCTCAGCTACAAGCAGATCGCCGAGCGCCTGGTCATCTCGCACCGCACGGTGCAGAACCACGTCCAGAACACCCTCGGCAAGCTCCAGCTGCACAACCGGGTGGAACTCGTCCGGTACGCCATCGAGCGCGGCCTCGACGAGGCCTAGCCCCCGTCGTCCGACGGGCCGGGGCCGGGGCGAAGCCGTATATTCGCGCTGACAGGACACAGGCACCGGCATCCGGCCCGTCACCGCACCGAGGGGTATGCGTGGAAATCCTGGCATTCGGCGTGCAGGCGGACGAGAAGCCCCTCATCGAGCGGGCCTTCGAGGGGTACCACGACGTCCACTGCCTGGACGTCTTCCTCACCGAGGACACCGCCCGCATCGCGGCCGGCTACGAGATCGTCTCCACCAGCGTCAACGCCGTCCTGGACCACCGCGTCCTGCAGATCCTCGCCGCCGGCGGGACGCAGATGATCGCCCAGCGCTCCACCGGCTTCAACAACATCGACCTGGAGGTCGCCGAGCGCCTCGGCCTCACCGTCGCCCGGGTGTCGTACTACTCGCCGTACTCGGTCGCGGAGTTCGCCTGGACCCTCGCCATGGCCGTCAACCGCCGGATCGTCCGCGCGTCCAACCGGACCCGGGACTTCGACTTCCGGCTCGACGGGCTGATGGGCCGCGACCTGCGGGGACGGACCGTCGGCGTCCTCGGCACCGGCAAGATCGGGGAGGCCTTCACCCGGATCGCCCACGGCTTCGGGATGAAGCTCCTCGGCTGGGACGTCGCCGAGAACCCGGCCTGCGTCGACCTCGGCATGAGGTACGTGGAGAAGGAGCGGCTCTTCGCGGAGTCGGACCTGATCAGCCTCCACGTGCCGCTGCTCCCCGCCACCCGGCACGTCGTCGACGCCACCGCCCTGAAGGCGATGAAGGACGACGCCATCCTGGTGAACTCCAGCCGCGGCGGCCTCGTCGACACCGACGCCCTGGTCACCGAGCTCCGCGCGGGCCGCTTCACCGGCGTCGGCCTGGACGTGTACGAGGCGGAGGCCGGGCTGTTCTTCCTCGACAAGTCCCTGGAGGTGGTCGAGGACGACACCCTGGCCCGCCTGGTCACCTTCCCGAACGTGGTGGTCACCTCCCACCAGGCGTACTACACCGAGGACGCCGTCGGCCAGATCGTGGACACCACCCTCCGCAACGTCCTGGACCACATCGCGGGCCGCCGCAGCGAGAACGTCCTGGTCCCCAGGACCGGATGACCCGGCGGCCGGGTCCCGGGGACCAGGGCCTCAGACCAGCACGCCCGCGAGGAGCGAGGCCGTCAGGGCCGCGCCCTCCGTCGTCAGGACCGACTCGGGGTGGAACTGCACCCCGGTGAAGCCGGGCCCGCGCAGGGCGTGCACCTCGCCCGTCCCCGGGTCGCGGCTCACCTCGATCCGGTGCAGCGCCAGCTCCTCGGCCGCCCGGTCGTCGCAGCGGGCGGTGAAGCTGTTGTAGAAGCCGACCGTCCGCTCCTGCCCGAAGAGGTCGATCCGCACCTGGGCGCCCTGGAACGGCACCCGCTTGCGGACGATCTCCAGGCCCAGCTCGGCGGCGATCAGCTCGTGCCCCAGGCACACCCCGAGCAGGCCGTGCCGGTGGTCCCGGACCAGCTCGGCGGTCAGACCGCGCAGGAACCGCATCTTCGCGTCGGCCGCGTCGGAGGGGTCGCCGGGCCCGGGACCGAGTACGACCGGCCCCTCGTGCGCGAGCGCCAGCTCCCGCAGCCCCGGCTCGTCGTACCGCAGCACCGACACCTCCAGGCCGGAGGAGCGCAGCACGTGCGCCAGCATCGCCGTGAAGGTGTCCTCGGCGTCGACCACGAGCGCGTGCCCGGACAGCTCGGCGGACCGCACCTGCATCTTCAGCCAGAACGGCGCCAGGTCCGCCCGGCGGGCGTCGAGCGCGGCCCGTACGCGGGGATCGTCGGCCAGCCGGGGAGCGACGGGCCCCTCCGCCGCCGGCCGGCCCTCCCGCACGCCGAGCGCGGTCAGGATCCCGGCCGCCTTGGCGTGGGTCTCGGCCACCTCGCCCGCCGGGTCCGAGTGCCGCACCAGGGTCGCGCCCACCGGCACCCGCAGCCGCCCGTCGGCGGCGATGTCGGCCGTACGGATCAGGATGGGGGAGTCGAGCGTCTGCGCGCCGGACCCGTCCGTGCCGAGCAGGGCGAGGGCGCCCGCGTAGTAGCCGCGCCCGCCGCTCTCGTGGCGCTCGATCACCCGGCAGGCGTTCTGCACCGGCGACCCGGTGACGGTCGCCGCGAACATCGTCTCCCGCAGCACCTCCCGCACGTCCAGGGACGACCGGCCGCGCAGCTCGTACTCGGTGTGCGCGAGGTGCGCCATCTCCTTCAGACGCGGGCCGATCACCACCCCGCCCCGGTCGCCCACCGTGCACATCATCTTCAGCTCCTCGTCCACCACCATGGACAGCTCCTCGGTCTCCTTGCGGTCGCCGAGGAAGGCGAGCAGGTCCTCCGGGGTGGGGGCGGCACCGGCCGGGTAGCGGTACGTGCCGCTGATCGGGTTCATCACGACCGTCCCGCCCGCCATCCGGACGTGCGCCTCGGGGCTCGCCCCGACCAGGGTCCGCTCCCCGGTGTGCACCACGAACGTCCAGTACGCGCCCCGCTCGCCCGCCAGCAGCCGCCGGAACAGGGCGAGCGCGTCGGCGCGCCCGAAGCCCGGGACCTCCCCGGTGTAGGTGCGCCGGATCACGAAGTTCGCGCCCTCGCCGGAGCCGATCTCCTCGTCGATCACCCGCCGCACGGTCTCCGCGTACTCCTCGTCGGAGACGTCGAACCCGCCGCCCTCGACCCGCACCTCGTGCGCGGGGAGCCGCTCCAGGACCTCGGCGAGCGGCAGTTCGTGGGCCTCGTCGGCGACGAGCACGGAGAGCGGGGTGCCGTCGTCGCGCACGTCGAAGCCGCGCTCCCGGATCTGCCGGAAGGGCACGAGCGCGAGCGTCGGCAGCGGGCCCACCGGCAGCTCCGCGAGGCGCCCGGCCTCGTGGACCCGGCCGATCAGCACCTCGACGGTGTCGTGGTCGCGGCCCGGGGTGCGCCTGCGCAGCAGGGCGAAGGGAGGGCAGGAGTCGTCGAGCAGACGGGAGAGGTCCATGGGGTCGGTCGTTCCTTCCGTGGGGGTGCGGAGAGGAACGGCCCCGGATACGGGAAAGGCCGCCCCTCGGGCGGCCTTCGCGTGTGTCGGTGTACGCGCAGTCAGTGGGCCGCCGGATGAGCGGTCCACCACCAGTCCTGGTTCAGGGGCGCGTACATGCGAGCACTGTAGCCCAGCCGGAACGGGAAAGGGGCCCGGTCCACACCGCGGACGGTGCGGACCGGGCCCCCGAGCGGTCCCGCGGTCCGGTCAGAAGACCGTGTTGTAGGCCTGCCAGCCGCCGCTGATCCTGACGCGCGCGGTGTACGGCGAGGTGGCGTTGCCCGTGCCCCGGTACAGCCACAGGTCGCCGGCGGCGTCGCGGCCGACGAAGTCGACCTTGCCGTCCCCGGTGAGGTCGCTCGGCCCGACGACGCTGTTGTAGATCTGCCAGCCGGTGCCGACCTTGAGGCGCGCGGCGTACGGGGCGGCGGCGTCGCCGGTGCCCCGGTACAGCCACAGCACGCCTGCGGTGTCGCGGCCGATGAAGTCGGGCTTGCCGTCCCCGCTGAGGTCGCCGGTGCTGATGATGCCGTTGTAGATCTGCCAGCCCGTGCCGATCCGCTCCCGGGGGGCGAACGGCGTCGCCGGGGTGCCGGTGCCCCTGTACAGCCACAGGACGCCGGACTTCTCGCGGGCGAGCAGGTCCGGCTTGCCGTCCCCGGTCAGGTCGCGGATGCCGACGACGGTGTCGTAGACGTGCCAGCCGCCGCCGACCCGCAGCCGGGCCTTGAACGGCGCCGACGGGTTGCCGCTGCCCTGGTAGTACCAGAGCACGCCGCCCGGCTCCCGGGCCACGGCGTCCCCGGTGCCGTCGGCCCGCAGGGCCGTCAGCGGGGTGATCGCGTCGTAGGCCTGCCAGCCGCCGCCGACCCGGTACCGGGTCAGGAACGGGGTGGTGGCGTCACCGGTGCCCTGGTGCTGCCAGAGGACGCCGGAGGCGTCGCGGGTGAGCAGGTTGTAGCGGTTGTCGGAGGCGACGGGGGCCGTGCCGGGGGCCTCGGCGACCTCGCTCTGCTTCACCCAGACGATCTTGTGGTGGAAGCGGATCGGCACGTACGCGACGGAGCCGACGACGTTCTTCTGCTCGGTGCCGAACCAGTCGTCGCCCACGACGGCGGGACCGGCCTTGACGTAGGCCTGGCCGGCGGCGAACGAGAACTTCGTCAGCGGGTCGTTCTCGTCGCCCGGCGGCTTCAGGTTCGCCGCGGTGTAGGCGGCGGTCTCCGGGAAGGAGCGGCCGAAGACCTTGACCGAGGACAGGCCCGCCTTGACCTTCACGGTCGTGGCACCCGCCACCGGCACGGTGTACTGGCCGCCGGGGTTCTGGAACCAGGCCTTCTTGCCCGCGTACCAGATCGCCGTCCAGTCGGCCTGGGCCTCGGCCACGACGTAGAGGCCGCCGGCGCGGACCTTGTTGCCGTAGTTCGAGCCCTCGGTCCACAGGGAGCTGAAGTACGGGTCGGTCAGCGTCGCCGCGCTCGTCGAGGGCGACGCGTACAGGTAGCCGAAGTTGGACGGGCGGTCCGGGACGGCCTTGCCGCCCGTGGACAGCTTCGGCTGGTTCGCCGTGGTGAACGGCGGCACCACACGGACCACCTGGCCGGCCCGGAGCGGAGCGCCCGCGCCCTTGTCGCCCTGCGGGGCGCCCAGGAGGGACATGTAGTAGTTCCAGTCCCAGTACGGGCCCGCGTCCCAGTGCAGGCTGCTGAGGCGGTTGTCCGTCTGGAGCGCCACCTCGTCGTGCCCGATGATGTGCTCGCGGTCGATCGGCACGCCGTACTTCTGCGCCAGGAACTTCACCAGCTCCGCGGAGGAACGGTACTGCGGCTCGGTGTACCAGCTCCCCTCCTTGATGGCGTAGCCCTCGTGCTCCACGCCGATGGAGTGCATGTTGTGCGTCCAGTTGCCCGCGTGCCACGCCAGCTGCTTGTTCTCCAGCATCTGGGTGACCTGGCCGTCCTGGGCCCGGATCAGGTAGTGGGCGCTGCCCGCCCCCTTGGGGTTGGTGAGCGCGTCGAGCGAGCCCTGGTAGGGGCCCTCGGTGTCGTGGATGACGATCTGGCGGATGTCCAGGCCCTGGTTCGGGCGGTCGCCGAGGGTGTAATTGCGCGCGCCGCCGGGGTCCGTGCGGACCGGCACGAAGTCGCAGTTCAGACCCGAGGGGCACTCGGGGGTCGGGACCGCCGCCGTGCTCGCGAAGCTGGCCGCCAGCGGCACGTTCGACGGCTTGACCGGCTCGGCCGACGGGTCGGCCGGCAGGGCGACGGACTCGCCGTCGAGGGTGAGGGCCCGCTCGCCCTTCCTGATCGACTCGAAGACGCGCTTCGCGAAGAGGTCGGCGCCCTTCTTCTTCGGGGACTGGCTGTAGCGCGCCACGGCCGGGTACCAGTCGCCCGGCTCGTCGGACAGCTCGGCACCCGCCCGCTTCTGGTACTCGGCGAGCAGCGCCGCACCGGCCCGGACGGAGGCGCCCGTGTCGTTCTGGACGGTCTCGGTGGAGCTGCCGATCAGCCCGGCGGCCTCGTCCAGGGTGTGGAGCCGGGGGTCGTCGGTGTCGACGAGCGCCTTCTCCAGGATCCGCCGGACCTCCGCGCGGTCGAACTTCTTCTCGATCTCCGGCCGGCCGGAGCCGTTGAAGTGGTCGATCTGCTCGTCGGTGACCTTCTGCGCCACGTCCCCGGGCTCGACCTTCGTGAGACCCATCACGTTGTACGCGCCGGTCGTGCTCGGCTCGCCGTCGTGGGACTCCCAGCGGGTCTGCTGGTACGACACCGCCATCAGCACGCTCTGCGGCACGCCGAACTCCCGCGCGGCGCTCGCGAACTGCTCCTGGAGGGAGGCGTCCCGGCCCGGCTTGTCGTCGCCCGCCGAGCCCAGGAGGTTCGGGGAGGCGACCGCGAGGGTGCCGATCGCGGCCGTGGCGGCGACCGCGGCCACGGTTCCGTACAGGAGGCGTTTCCTCTTGCGGTCCCTGCGATGTCCCTGTGCCACGCCCACCCCTGTGTTCAGCTGTGTTCGACAATGTTGTCGAGGTTGTCGAGAAACGGGCCCGAGGGTAACACTCCTCGCCGTCATCAAGATCAGCGGCCGACATTCCGGGCACTCGTCTCAGCCACTGGTCGGTGGGACAGGACCGGACGAAGAACCCCGTAATGTTGTCCGTGTGACCGTGAACGCTGATTCCCACGCCGTCGCCAAGGCGACCTGGCGAGACCTGCCCGCGGCGCAGCAGCCCGAGTACCCCGATGCCGAGGCTCTGCGCGATGTGATCGCGGACCTCGAGTCGTATCCTCCGCTCGTCTTCGCCGGCGAGTGCGACCAGCTGCGCGCCCGGATGGGAGCCGTCGCCCGTGGCGAGGCGTTCCTGCTCCAGGGCGGCGACTGCGCCGAGGCCTTCGACGCCGTGTCCGCCGACCACATCAGGGCCAAGCTCAAGACGCTGCTCCAGATGAGCGCCGTCCTCACCTACGCGGCCTCCGTGCCCGTGGTGAAGGTCGGCCGCATCGCCGGGCAGTACTCCAAGCCCCGCTCCAAGGGGACCGAGACCCGCGACGGCGTGACCCTGCCGACGTACCGCGGCGACTCGGTCAACGGCTTCGACTTCAACGAGGCCGCCCGCATCCCGGACCCCGAGCGCCTGAAGCGGATGTACAACGCCTCCGCCTCCACGCTCAACCTGGTGCGCGCCTTCACCACCGGCGGCTACGCCGACCTGCGCCAGGTGCACGCCTGGAACCAGGACTTCGTGAAGTCGTCCCCGTCGGGCCAGCGCTACGAGGCGCTCGCCCGCGAGATCGACAACGCCCTGAACTTCATGAAGGCCTGCGGCACCGACCCGGCCGAGTTCAAGGCCGTCGAGTTCTACGCCTCCCACGAGGCGCTGCTGCTCGACTACGAGGGCGCCCTGACCCGTACGGACTCGCGCACCGGCAAGCTGTACGACACCTCCGGCCACATGGTCTGGATCGGCGAGCGCACCCGCCAGCTCGACCACGCCCACATCGAGTTCGCCTCGCGGATCGCGAACCCGATCGGCATCAAGCTGGGCCCGACCACCTCGGTGGACGAGGCGCTCACCTACATCGACCGCCTCGACCCGGACCGCGAGGCGGGCCGGCTGACCTTCATCGTCCGCATGGGCGCCGACAAGGTCCGCGACAAGCTCCCCGAGCTGGTCGAGAAGGTCACCGCCTCCGGCGCGGTCGTCGCCTGGGTCACCGACCCGATGCACGGCAACACCTTCGAGGCCGCCTCCGGCCACAAGACGCGCCGCTTCGACGACGTCCTCGACGAGGTCAAGGGCTTCTTCGAGGTCCACAAGGAGCTGGGCACCCACCCCGGTGGCATCCACGTCGAGCTCACCGGCGACGACGTCACCGAGTGCGTGGGCGGCGGCGACGAGATCTTCGTCGACGACCTGCACCAGCGCTACGAGACGGCCTGCGACCCGCGCCTGAACCGCAGCCAGTCGCTCGACCTGGCGTTCCTGGTGGCGGAGATGTACCGCGATCAGTAAGTGGCTTCCTACGACGACGGGGCGCGGATCCTTGTGATCCGCGCCCCATCCTCGTTTTCAGGTCTTTTACGGCCCCGTCCCGCCGGGTAAGGTTAGGTTAACCTAAACGATCTCGGCGGGAGGTGAACCGCGTGTACGTCTGCTCATGCTTCGGTGTCACGGAGAAGCAGGTGAAGGAGCACGCGGACGCGGGCGCCCACACGCCGCGCCAGATCGCCTCCGCCTGCAAGGCCGGAACGGACTGCGGTTCCTGCGTCCGTCGTATTCAGGCCATTCTCGGGCGCGGCAACTGCCCCCGGCGCGAGCTGGTCGACCGGGGCGTTCCCGCCCTGGCGGCCGAGACCGCCGTCGCTCCCGTCACCGTCCTCGGCGAAGCCGCCTGACCCCGTGGACCCGGCCCCGGGACGGGGTCAGCTCGGCTGCTCGATGAGCGTCGAGATGTAGAGCGCCTCGCCCAGGGACTCGATCAGCTCCAGCTGCGTGTCCAGGTAGTCGATGTGGTGCTCCTCGTCCGCGAGGATCTCCTCGAAGAGGTTGGCGGACGTGATGTCCCCCTTGGCGCGCATGACCTCGATCCCGCGCTTGAGGCGGTCGATCGCCTCCACCTCGACCTGCCGGTCCGCCTGGAACATCTCGGTGATGGTCTGACCCACCCGCACGTGGAAGAGCCGCTGGTAGTTGGGCAGGCCGTCGAGCATCAGGATGCGCTCGGTCAGCTTGTCCGCGTGCTTCATCTCGTCGATGGACTCTTCACGGGTGTACTTGGCGAGCTTCGTCCACCCCTTGTTGTCCTGGATGCGGTAGTGCAGCCAGTACTGGTTGATGGCGGTGAGTTCGCCGGTCAGCTGCTCGTTCAGGAACTCGAGGACCTCGGGGTCGCCCTGCATCGCAGAGACTCCTTCCACTTCCACGTTGTGTGTCTGTGCCGTAACTGGGCAGGATGGCCGCATCCTCGCACCCCGAATGGGGGGCGTCCAGTAAGTACAGGCTTAGTGGGAGTTGCCCCGATGGGGGGTGCCGGGGTGGTCGCCTGGTCATGACCACCCCTTGCGGTCTGTCACCATGGATGCCATGGGTCAGCCGGAGAGCGGAGCACACCGGGAAGCGGATCGGTCGGATCGTTCGCCGGACCTTCCGGCGGATCTCCCGCCGGGGCAGCGGCTCCAGCGCGGCTGGCCGGTCACCCACTACGGGCCCGTACCCAAGTTCAAGCCGGACCGCTGGGAGTTCCGCGTCTTCGGGGCGACGGCCGACGGCGACAAGCGGTGCTGGAACCACGAGGAGTTCTCGGCCCTCCCGTTCTCCACGGTCACGGCCGATCTGCACTGCGTCACGAAGTTCAGCATGATCGGGGCCGAATGGGGCGGCGTGCCCGCCCGGACTGTCCTGGAGCTCGCCCCGCCCGCCCCCCAGGTCACCCACGTGATGGTCTGGGCCGAGTACGGCTACAGCGCCAACATGCGGCTCGCCGACTTCGCCTCGGACCGCACGATCTTCGCCACCCACAAGGACGGGGAGCTGCTCACCGCCGAGCACGGCTTCCCGCTGCGGCTCGTCGTCCCCCACCTGTACGCCTGGAAGGGCCCGAAGTGGGTCCGGGGCGTGGAGTACATGGCCGCCGACCGGCGGGGCTTCTGGGAGGAGCGCGGCTACCACAACCTCGGCGACCCGTGGCGGGAACAGCGCTACTCGTACCAGGAGGAGCCCGGGGACGGGCCCGAGCTCTGACCTCGTCGCCCTCCTACGGGCGCAGCTTCTTCAGGAGCTCCACGTCCGCCTTGTGCCCCTCCTTGCCGCCCGGCGTCTCGATGACCAGCGGCACCCCCTCCGTCGCCGGGTGGCGCAGCAGTTCCCGGAAGGCGTCCTCGCCGATGTGACCGGCGCCGATGTTCGCGTGCCGGTCCTTGTGGGCGCCCACGACGTCCTTGGAGTCGTTGGCGTGGATCAGTTTCAGCCGTCCCGCGCCGACGGTCTCCACCAGCAGGTCGAGGGTCTGCGCCGCCCCGAAGGGGCCCGTCAGGTCGTGCCCGGCGGCGAACACGTGACAGGTGTCCAGGCAGACGCCCAGCTTGGGGTGGCGGTCGAGGACGTCGAAGTACGGGCCGAAGTCCCAGGTCCGCGAGCAGAGCGAGGAGCCCTGACCGGCCGTCGACTCCAGGAGCAGGTCCGGGTCGTCCGGGTGCGTCAGCTCGTCGAGCAGCGGCAGCAGCCGCTCCCGCACCTGGGCGAGCGCCACCTCGCGCGGCCGGCCGCCGGTCGCCGAGCCGGTGTGCACCACCACGCCCTTCGCGCCGATCTCCCGGCCCCGGCGCAGCGAGTGCCGCAGCGACTCCACCGACCTCTCCGCGGTGGCCTCGGTGTGCGAGCCGAAGTTGATCAGGTACGGGGCGTGCACCCAGGCCGACAGGGACAGCTCCGCGCACTCGGCGCGGAACCGCTCGTCCTGGGCCGGATTGCCGACCGGGGTGGCCCAGCCGCGCGGATTGGCGACGAAGACCTGCACGGTCTCGGCGCCCAGCTCGCGGGCGTAGCCGAGGCCGACCGTGGCGAGACCGCCGGCCACGGGGACGTGGCCGCCGACGGGGTTGCGCATGGGTTTCTACAGTCCCTTGATCGTGAGGGTGATCACGGAGCCCTCGGGGGCGGTGGAGCCGCCCTCCACGGACTGGCCCGCCACCGTGTCGCCGAGGTACGGGAAGGTCTTCTTGACCTTCACCTCGAAGCCCGCGTCCTCCAGGGCCGCGCGGGCGTCCTCGGTCGGCTCGCCGGTGACGTCGGGGACCTCGATCAGCTCGGGGCCCTTGGAGACGGTGAGGGTGATGGTGTCGCCCTCGGCGGCGCGGCTGCCCTCCGCGAGGGACTGGGCGGCGACCGAGCCGGCGTCCTCGGGGGAGCTGATCCGCTCGGGGGCGACCCGGACGGTGAGCCCGGCCTCCTGGAGCGCGGCCGTGGCGTCGGCGACGGCCTCGCCGGTCACGTCGGGCACGTCGATCGGGGAGCCCTTGCTGACGACCAGGGCGATCGCCGAGTCGGGGGCGCGCTCGGTGCCGGGCTCGGGGTCGGAGCCGATCACGGCCCCCCGGGCGACGGAGTCGCTGAACTCGCGGGTGACCACCCCCGCGACCAGGCCCTCCTTCTCCAGGGCCTTCCTGGCCTCCGCGAGCGGCTTGTTCCTGAGGTGGGGCACCTTCACGATCTCCGGGCCCCGGGAGAGGGTGAGGACGACCGTGCCGTTGCCCCGCAGGCGCTCGCCGGGGGCCGGGTCGACGGCCATGACGGTGCCGCGCTCGTACACGTCGCTGAAGGCGCGCTTCGTGGTGCCGACCTCCAGGCCGGCGCCGGTGATCCGCTCCGTCGCGGCGGCCTCGGTCTGGCCGAGGACGGCCGGGACGCGGGTGAACTGGCCGGAGTTGATGTACCAGACCCCGCCGCCCAGACCGAGGACGAGCAGGACGGCGGCGATCACCAGCAGCGGGCCGCGCGGCGGCAGCCGGCGGGCGCCGGGGGCCGGGGGCGGCTCGGGCGCCGGCATCCGGCCGGTGTGCCGCACCTCCAGGACGTCGGCCTCCGCCGGCAGCGGGAGGTCGATCACGCTGGTGCGCTCCTCGGCCGGCACGGCGCGGGCGATCACGCTCGTCCGGTCGTCGGCGGTGTCCCGGGCACCGGACCGCGCCTGCGGCGGCACCGCGTCCAGCTGCCCGTCGGTGAGCGCGGCCCGGGTCTCCAGGACCAGGCCGAGCAGGGCGACGGCGTCGTGCGGACGGGCCTCGGGGGAGCGGGCCGCGGCGGCCGCGACGAGGCCGTCGAGCCCCGGGGCCAGCCCCGGCACGGCGGCCGAGGGCGCGGGCACGTCCGTGTTCAGGTGCTGGTAGAGCACCTGGGCGGGCGTGTCGCCCGCGTGCGGCTTGCCGCCGGTCAGCATCTCGTACAGGACGACGCCGCAGGCGTACACGTCGGCGCGGGTGTCGGCGGTGCCGTGCTCGATCTGCTCCGGCGCCAGGTACGAGACCGTGCCGAGGACCGAGCCGGTGGTGGCGGTCGCCGAGCCCACGGCCCGGACGAGACCGAAGTCCGCGACCTTCACCCGGCCGTCGTCCCCTATCAGGACGTTCTCCGGCTTCATGTCCCGGTGCACGAACCCGGCCCGGTGCGCGGCGCCGAGCGCGGCGAGCACCGGCTCCAGGATGTCGAGCGCGGCCCGGGGCGCCAGGGCGCCCCGCTCGCGCAGCACGTCGCGGAGGGTGCAGCCGGGGACGTACTCCATCGCCAGGTAGACGTACGCGCCCTCGGCGCCCTGGTCGAAGACGCCCACGACGTTGGGGTGCGCCAGCCGGGCGACGGACTTCGCCTCGCGGATGAACCGCTCGACGAAGGCGGCGTCGGTCGCCAGCTGCGGGTGCATCACCTTGAGCGCGAGGACGCGGTCGAGCCGGGTGTCGACGGCCCGGTAGACCGTGGCCATCCCGCCGACGGCGATGCGCGCGTCGACGCGGTAGCGGCCGTCGAGCAGCCGCCCGACGAGGGGGTCCTGAAGGGTCGTGTCCACGGCGACGAGTCTACGAGCCGCGCACACGCGTCCGGTGCGCCCGCCCCGCACCGCAGCAGACCTGTGACGAGCGCCCCGGCCTCAGAACGCCGGGCGCTCCGGGTCCAGCCGCGCCAGGCCCTCCACCGGCGACGACGCCTCCGCGAAGTGGCGGCGCGGGATGCGGCCGGCCCGGTGCGCGAGCCGCCCCGCCGCGACCGCGTGCCGCATCGCCGAGGCCATCAGGACCGGTTCCTGCGCCCGGGTGACGGCCGACGCCAGCATCACCGCCGCGCACCCCAGCTCCATCGCGAGCGCCGCGTCCGACGCCGTGCCGGCCCCCGCGTCCAGGATCACCGGCACCCCGGCCCGCTCCGTGATCAGCCGGAAGTTGTGCGGGTTGCGGATGCCGAGCCCGGAGCCGATGGGGGAGCCCAGCGGCATGATCGCCGCGCACCCGGCGTCCTCCAGCTTCCGGGCGAGGACCGGGTCGTCGTTGGTGTACGGCAGGACGGTGAAGCCGTCGTCGACCAGGGTCTCCGCCGCGCTCAGGAGCTCCTCCCCGTCCGGCAGCAGGGTCCGCTCGTCGGCCACGACCTCCAGCTTGATCCAGTCGGTGCCGAGCGCCTCCCGGGCGAGCCGGGCGGTCAGGACCGCCTCGCCGGCCGTGAAGCAGCCCGCCGTGTTGGGCAGGACCCGGATGCCGAGCCGGTCCAGGACGGAGAGGACCGAGCCCTGGACGGTCGGGTCCAGGCGCCGCATGGCGACCGTGGTCAGCTCCGTGCCGCTGGCGACCAGGGACCGCTCCAGGACGTCGAGGCTGGGCGCCCCGCCGGTGCCCATGATCAGGCGGGAGGAGAACTCCGTACCGCCGAGGACGAACACGTCGTCGGACATCGCGCTCAGCCCCCCTGCACCGCGGTGAGGACCTCCACCCGGTCCCCGTCGCCGAGCGGCGTCGACGCCCACTCGCCGCGCGGCACCACCGTCTCGTTCAGGGCGGCGGCCACCCCGGAGCGGGCCGTGGTCAGGGCCGCGACGAGGGCGTCGAGGGAGACGGGGCCGGAGAGCTCACGCGCCTCCCCGTTCACGAACACGGTCACGGGCGCGGACGCGTTCACGGACGCGTCGCTGGTGGGCGGGTTCGCGCTCATGCGGGCTGCTCCTGACGTACGGGAGGGACGGGGGAGAAACGGCGGGGGGTGAAGGGGCGCGCCTCGTCGGGCAGGACGCCCGTGGCCAGCACCTCGGCCATGACGTCGCCGGTGACCGGGGTGAGCAGCACCCCGTTGCGGTAGTGGCCGGTGGCGAGCAGCAGACCGGGCAGGGCGGTCGGGCCGAGCAGCGGCGCGTTGTCCGGGGACGCGGGGCGCAGCCCGGCCAGGGTCTCGGTGAGCGGCAGCTCGGTGATCCCGGGCACCAGCTCGTGGGCGTCGCGCAGCAGCTCGTACACCCCGCCCGCCGTCACCGTCGTGTCCCAGCCCAGTTCCTCGCTGGTGGCGCCGACGACCAGCTCGCCGTTCTCGCGGGGCACCAGATAGACGTGGCTGCCCCGGACGACGGCCCGCACGGTCCGCGAGAGGAAGGGGGCGTACGCGGCCGGCACCCGGAGCCGCAGGACCTGGCCCTTCACCGGGCGCACCGGCGGGAGCACCTCGTCCGGCACCCCCGCCAGCCGCCCGCTCAGGCTGCCCGCCGCGAGGACGGTCTGTCCGGCCTCCAGCTCCCCGCCCCCGGCCAGGACCACGCCGCGCGCCCGGTCCCGCACCACGCTCAGCCGCTCCGCGAGGACCCGGTGGAAGACCACCCCGGCCCGCTCGCAGGCGACCAGGAGCGCGGCGGCGAGCCGGCGCGGATCCACCTGGTGGTCGCCGTCGACCCGCAGGCCGCCGCGCACCCCCGGCGCCAGCATCGGCTCCAGGCGGCGGCACTCGCGGCCGCTCAGCCACTCCGAGGAGAGCCCGCAGCGGGTCTGGAGGGCGTGCAGCTCGCGCAGGTGCGCCCGGTCGTCGGCGTCCAGGGCGACGGCGAGGGTGCCGCAGGCGCGGTGGCCGACGTCGAGGCCCGTGGCCTCCTCCAGTTCGGCGACGAAGGCCGGATAGCGGGCGGCGGAGGCGAGGTTGAGCCCGAGCAGGGTCTCCTCGCCGTAGTGCAGTTCGGTGACGGCGGCGAGCATCCCGGCCGCGACCCGCGCGGCCCCGCCGCCCGGCTCCGGGTCGACGACGGCGACTTCCAGCCCGCGCCGCGCGGCCCGCCAGGCCGTGACCAGGCCGATGATCCCGCCCCCGACCACGAGGACGTCGGTCCCCCGGACGTCGGGAGCCCTTCGCGCTTCGGAAGAACGCATGGGCGTCCAGCCCCTCCCTTCGCCGGCATGACCCGGATCAGGTTCGTACGGTCGGAGGCCGTCCAGCCTCCCTCTCAGCCCGGTGCGTCCGGGCTCCCGCGAGTGCTTTACGCCCGCCAGACTAGCTTCCGCCGGGCGCGTGCCACGAGGGGGCCCGGCCCCCCGCCCTTCCTGACGGGAAGTCAGGTACGTAAGGTGACCGTGTGAGCGAGCAGAAGCAGACCCAGCGGCGCGTCGTGGTCGTCGGCGCCGGGATGGCGGGCGTCCAGACCGCCGTCGCCCTGCGCGAGCAGGGCTTCACCGGCCCCGTCACCCTCATCGGGGCCGAACCCCACCAGCCCTACGACCGGCCCCCGCTCTCCAAGGCGGTCCTCCTCGGAAAGGCCGAGGACTCCGCCTTCGACGTCGACTTCGAGGACCTCGGCATCGAACTCCGGCTCGGCGTGGACGTCACCGGACTGCGCGCCGCCGACCACGAGGTCGACACCGAGGCCGGGCCCGTCGCGTACGACACCCTGGTGATCGCCACCGGCGCCCACCCGCTCACCCTGCCCGGCTCCGACGGCGTCCCCGGCGTCCACCTGCTGCGCACCCTCGACGACGCCGTGCGCCTCGGGCCCGTCCTGGAGCGCCGCCACACCGTCGTGGTCGTCGGCGCCGGCTGGATCGGTGCCGAGTTCGCCACCGCCGCGCTCGGCGCGGGCTGCGCCGTCACCGTCGTCGAGGCCGCGGACCTCCCGCTCGCCGGGGTCCTGCCCGTCGAGGTCGCCGCCCCCCTGGCCGAGTGGTACGGGGCGAACGGCGCCGAACTCCTCACCCGCGCGCGCGTGGACGCGGTCGAACCCGGCCGGGTCCTCCTCGCCGACGGCCGCGCACTGCCCGCCGAGGCCGTCGTCGTCGGCATCGGCGCCCGCCCCGCCACCGCCTGGCTCGCCGGCTCCGGCATCGCCCTCGACCCGAGCGGCGCCGTCACCGCCGACGACCGGCTGCGCACCTCCCTGCCCGACGTGTACGCGGTCGGGGACTGCGCCTCCTTCCCCTCCGCCCGCTACGGCGAGCGCCTCCTCGTCCACCACTGGGACAACGCCCTCCAGGGCCCGCGCACGGTCGCCGCCGCGATCGTCGGCGCCGACCCCGGGCCGTACGACCCCGTGCCGTACTTCTGGTCCGAGCAGTTCGGGCACTTCGTCCAGTACGCGGGGCACCACGCGGGCGCGGACGAGCTGCTGTGGCGCGGCACCCCGGCGGACGAGACCTGGTCGGTCCTCTGGCTGCGCTCCGGCGCGCCGGTGGCCCTCCTCACCGTCGGCCGCCCCCGCGACCTGGCCCAGGGCCGCAAACTGATCGAGACGGCGACCCGGCTCGACCCGACCCGCGCGGCGGATCCCTCGGTACCCCTGAAGGCGGCGGTGGAGTAGGCCCGACTACCGGCTGTCGGTCCGGGATGGCAGGCTTGTCCCGTGACCGAGATTGACGCAAAGATCGATGCTCTCGTCCCCGCCTGGCTCTACCTGCCCGACATCGCGGAGATGCTCGATGTCGAGGTGACGCGCGTGCGGCAGCTGGTCAAGGACGGCCAGCTCATCGCCGTGCGCCGCGGAGAGAACAACGCGCTGCAGGTGCCGGCCGCCTTCATCCAGGGCGACAAGGTCGTCAAGGGCCTCTCCGGGACCCTGACCCTGCTGCGGGACGACGGCTTCACCGACGAGGAGATGCTGGAGTGGCTCTTCACTCCGGACGAGAGCCTGCCGGGCACGCCCGCGCAGGCGCTCGGCGAGAACCGCGGCACGGAGGTGAAGCGCCGCGCCCAGGCGCTCGCCGTCTGACGCGCCCGGCCTGACGCGCGCCGTCCGGCGCACACGGTCCGGCGCGCGCCGCCCGACCCGCACGGCCGGACGCCCCGCACAGCCCGGTGCGCGTCGTCCGACACGTACCGAAGACACCACCCGCGGGTGTCGTGGCGGCCGGTCCCCCAGGGGGCCGGCCGTCGCGGCGCCCGCGGCACCGACGGGGGGAACCCACCCATGCCCACGCCTCGCGAGCGCCTCGCCGACGCCCGGCTCTACCTGTGCACCGACGCCCGGAAGCGCCAGGGCGACCTGCCCGCCTTCCTCGACGCCGTGCTCTCCTCCGGCGTGGACGTCGTGCAGCTCCGCGACAAGGGCATGGAGGCCGCCGAGGAGCTGGAGCACCTCGCGGTCTTCGCCGAGGCGGCGCGCCGCCACGGCAAGCTCCTCGCCGTGAACGACCGGGCCGACGTCGCCCACGCCATCGGCTCCGACGTCCTCCACCTCGGCCAGGGCGACCTGCCCGTCCCCGCCGCCCGCGCGATCCTCGGCGACGGGATCCTGGTCGGCCGCTCCTGCCACGCCGAGACCGAGGTGGCCGCGGCCGCCGCCGAACCCGGCGTCGACTACTTCTGCACCGGCCCCTGCTGGCCCACCCCCACCAAGCCCGGACGGTACGCGCCGGGGCTCGACCTCGTGCGGTACGCGGCCGGCCTGGCCCAGGACCGCCCCTGGTTCGCCATCGGCGGCATCGACGGGACCAACCTCGACGAGGTCCTCGACGCGGGCGCGCGCCGGATCGTCGTCGTCCGGGCGATCACCGAGGCCGACGACCCGGCCGCCGCGACCGCCGCCCTCGCCGGGCGCGTCCGGGAGCGCGCCGGGCACTGAGGCCCGCCGGGCCCGCGTCCACCACCCGGACGGACCACGGGCCTGCCGTCCGGAATGTGTCCGAAAAAGTGTCCAGCAGTCGGACAGGGCGGACGTGGCCCGCCGCACCCCGTCTAACCTGCCGGTATGGCCCTTGGTACCGCTTCCGTCCGCTCGGACCGCGCCCGCACGGTCCGCGACATCCTCGCCTCCGGCGGCACGTCGTACTCCTTCGAGTTCTACGCGCCCCGGACCGAGAAGGGTGAGCAGAGCCTCTGGAAGGCCATGCGCCGGGTCGAGGCGGTCGGCCCCAGCTTCGTCTCCGTGACCTACGGCGCCGGCGGCACCACCCGGGGCGGCACCGTCAAGGCCACCCAGAAGATCGCCTCCGACAGCACCCTCACCCCCGTCGCGCACCTCACGGCCGTCGGCCAGTCCGTCGCCGAGCTGCGCAACATCCTCGGCCAGTACGCCGACGCCGGGATCCGCAACATGCTCGCCCTCCGGGGCGACCCTCCGGGCGACCCGCTGGGCGAGTGGATCGAGCACCCCGAGGGGGTCCGGTACGCCGCCGACCTGGTCCGGCTGATCAAGGAGTCGGGCGACTTCTGCGTCGGCGTCGCCGCCTTCCCCGAGATGCACCCCCGCTCCACCGACTGGGACACGGACATCCGGCACTTCGTGGACAAGTGCCGCGCCGGCGCCGACTACGCCATCACCCAGATGTTCTTCGACCCGGAGAACTACCTGCGACTCCGCGACAGCGCGGTCAAGGCGGGCTGCGAGACCCCGATCATCCCCGAGGTCATGCCCGTCGTGAACGTGAAGACCCTCGACCGGCTGCCCCAGTTGAGCAACGCCGCCTTCCCGGCGCGCGTGAAAGACCGCATCCTCGCCGTCAAGGACGATCCCGCCGCTGTACGCTCCATCGGTATCGAGTTCGCGACGGAGTTCTGCGCGCGTCTGCTGTCCGAGGGCGTCCCCGGGCTGCACTTCATCACGCTCAACAGCTCCACCGCGACGCTCGAGATCTACGAGAATCTCGGACTGCACCAGCAGTCGTGACCGGTCGTACCCGCCCCGACCCGCGGCGGTGACCGTGGAGAGGGGCGGCGGGGCATGGGGTGGACGGTCCTCTACATCGCGTTCGGCGTGGTCGCGCTGTGGCTGCTGGGGGAGGTGCTCCTCCAGTACAAGGCGCGGCTGCGCTGGCGCGTGCTCGCCTTCTGCGGCTTCCTCTTCGTGGTCCTGGGCGTCCTGCTGCCCTCGGTCCCGGTGATCGTCGCCGGCGCGCTCGCCTTCGCCGTCGGCCAGACGTACGTGACGCTCTCGTTCCGCCGCGGCTTCTCCACCGGCTGGGCGATCGGCGGCAACCCCGGCGCGAGCCGCCGCCGCAGGTCCGGCGCGCCGGCCCAGGCCGGACCCACCCTGGAGGTCACGGACCTCTCGTACGACGAGCCGGACGCCGCCCACCACGGGCCCGGGGAGCGCCCGGAGACGGTCGCCGGGGGCACGGAGGTCTACGAGCCCCTGCCGATGCCCGACGACACCGGCCAGTACGGGGTCTACGACACCGGCCGCGACGCCGCTCCCGCCGCCGGCCAGGGATACGACCCGGCGGCCTACGCCCCCTACGCGGCGGGATACGAACAGGCGGGATACGAGCAGGGGTACGAGCAGCCCGCCCCCCAGCAGGGGTACGACTACGGGACCGCCGGGCAGCAGCAGTACGCCGCCTACTCCGACCCGTACATCGGCCCGGGCACGGACAACCAGCAGTACGGCACGTACTACGGCGACCCCTACGCCCCCTCGTACACCTACGACACCCCGCCCGGCGGGGTCTGGGTCCCGCAGCAGCGCGACACCGAGCCGGAGCCGCAGCAGCAGGCCCCGGGCCCGTACGGCTACGAGCCGCACCAGGACGACAAGGAGCAGTACCGGTACTGAGGCCCGCGGGCCCGCCCGGGCCCGGCAACCCGCCCCGGGCCCCGGGAACTCACTGCGAGCCGCGGAAGTCCGCGCCCTCCACGATCAGCCCCGCCACCAGCGCGCCCGACATGCCCGCGTGGGCGAGCCCGCCGCCCGGGTGCGACCAGCCGCCCGCGAAGTACAGGCCCGGCAGCGGCGAGCGGTTCCCGGCCGGGAGCAGCCGCCCGCCCGCCCCGGCGAGCGCGGGTCCGGGCACCTCGGCGGCGCCGGTGTCCCGCCGCACGTCCTCCGGGGTGCGGACGTGCCGCCACAGCAGCCGCTCCCGGAGGTCCGGCACCGCCCGCCCGGCGGCCTCGACCATCAGGTCGGCGAACGCCTCCCCGTCCCGCTCCCGGTCCGTGCGGACCGTCGCCGTGACCGTCACCGCCTCGTGGTCCGCGTCCGGGCGCAGCGCCGGGTCGTCCGGCCGCAGCACGGTCACCGCAGGCCGCCCGCCGTCCGCGTGCACGACCGTGCGGTGGACCGCGTCCGCCTCCCGGGCGCCGCGCAGGGCCAGACAGACCGTCACCCGGCTCGTGCCGAGGACCTGGTGGCGCGGCACGTCCTCGTCGCCCCGCTCCCACGCGACGACGTGCTCGCGGTGGAGCGCGGGGACCGGTGCCCCGGAGACCACGTGGTCGGCGGCGACCTCCTCGCCCCCGGCGAGCCGCACGCCGGCCGCCCGGCCGTCCTTCTCCAGGACGTCCTCCACCGGCGCGCCGAAGACGAACTCCACCCGCCGCTCCCGGCACCGCTCGTACACCGCGTCGGCGAGCGCCCGCAGGCCCCCCGCCACGTACCAGCTGCCGAAGGTCTGCTCCATGTACGGCAGGACGGCGGCCGCGGCCGGGGCGCCGGCCGGGTCGAAGCCGTACGACCACGCGTACGCGTCCAGGAGGGCGGCGAGCCGGGGATCGCGCAGCTCCCGCGTCCCCACCTGGGCCAGCGTCCTCGTGGGGCGGCGCAGCAGGCCGGCCTTCGGGGCCGGGTACGGCTCGCGGGCGAGCGGCGCCGGGTCGGCCGGCTGCGGCTCCTCCAGGAGCGGCCGGCGGGTGCGGTCCCAGGCCTCGCGGGCCCGCGTCAGGAAGGCGCCCCAGCGCTCGCCCGCGCCCGCGCCGAGCGCCGCGTCCAGGGCGGCGACCGTGCCGGCCCGGGAGGCGTTCGGCAGGTCCACGCGCGTGCCGTCGGCGAAGACGTGACGGCCCGCCGGATCGACCTGCGTCAGCGTGACGCACCGCTCCAGGGGCTCCTTGCCCGTCTTCACGAACAGGTCCCGGTACACGGCGGGCAGGTGCAGCAGCCCCGGGCCCGTGTCGAAGGCGAAGCCGTCGCGCGCGTACCGGCCCACCGCGCCGCCGTGTGTCGCCCCCCGCTCGTACACCGTCACCCGGTGGCCCGCCACGGCCAGCCGGGCCGCCGCCGCCATGGCGCCGAGTCCCGCGCCGATCACCACAATCCGTGCCATGCCGGCGAGCCTATCCGGCCCCTCCGACGGCCCCGGAGGAGAGGTCAGGGGCGGCGCGGCCCGTCGTCGGGCGGGGGCGGGGTGCGGGCCCCGGCGGCGAGCCGCCTCTCCTCCCGGCGCTGGGACCTGCGGCGCAGGAAGCGGCGGATCCGCCGGGCGAGGAAGACCACTATGACCAGGCCGAGCAGCAGCAGGACGCCCGCGACGACCGCCGCCGCCACCGGATGGAAGATCGCGAAGGTGACGACCGCCGCCACGCCGAGGTCCTCCGCCAGGCTCACCCCGATGTTCGAGAACGGCTCCGGCGAGGTGTTGACCGCCATCCTCGTCCCCGCCTTGACGAGGTGGCTCATGAGGGCCGTCGAACCGCCGACCGCGGCCGCCGCCAGCTCCGGCAGCGACCCGTCCTGCCCGGCGAGCAGGGCGCCGACGACGGCCCCCGCGACCGGCCGGATCACGGTGTGCGCGGAGTCCCACACCGAGTCGACGTACGGGATCTTGTCCGCCACCGCCTCGCACAGGAACAGCACGCCCGCGACCACGAGCACGTCGGTGCGCTGCAGGGACTCGGGCACCTCGTCGGTCAGACCGGTCGCGCCGAAGAGGCCGAACAGCAGGACCACCGCGTACGCGTTGATCCCGCTCGCCCAGCCGCTGGTGAACACCAGGGGGAGTACGGACACGCCCGTGATCGTAACCAGGTCTGAGTACCCGTACCTAGGGGGCGAGATGAGTAGGCGCGCGGATGGGCCCGGCGGCCCCCGGAGGAGAGAGTGGAGACCACGGAAGGGGCGCGGCTCCGGAACCGCCGGCACGGGGCGGCGGAACGGGGCCGCGCACCTGCCGGTGACGGAGGGCACGGGGGCACGGGGGTGCGCCTTCCGGTACGGGGGTACGACGGGAAGCCGGTGCGGCGAGGCTCGGGGGGATCGAGCCTCACCGCACCGGCTTCTTCCGTGCCCGGCGGTTCTCCGCGTACGGCGCTTCCGCGTGTACGGGCGCTTCCGTATGTACGGGCGCTTCTGCGTGTACGGGCGCTTTTCCGTCTCCACGCGCGCGTGGAGAAGCCGGTCAGTGGCGGCCGCCCACCCGGCCGTGCAGCAGCCGGGAGAGGGCCGCGTGCACGTCGTCGAGGGAGCGCTCGCTCTGGAAGGCCTGCCAGTCGAGCGCCGCCACGAGGACCATGCCGACGAGCGCCGCCGCCGTCAGCGGGACGTCGATCTCCTCGTTCAGCTCCCCGGCCTCGACCCCCTCGCGCAGCACCCCCTCGACCACCGCGACCGCCTCCTGGCGGACCACCAGGAGCGTGGAGTTCCAGGCCCGGTTGGTGCGCCAGAGCTCGGCCACGTACAGCTGGGTGAAGGCCGGGTAGCGGTCGATGAAGACGAGGCCCGCCCGGATCATCGCGTCCAGCGCGTCGACCCGGCTCCCGCCGCGCCCGGCGGTCTCCTCGGCCGCCGTGCGCAGGGAGGCGGTGAGCAGCGACACCCCGTGGCGCAGCAGCTCCTCGAAGAGCTCGGTCTTGCTCTTGAAGTTGTAGTAGACCGTGCCCTTGGCCACGCCGGCCCGCTCGGCGATCTCGTCCACCGTCGTCGCGGAGAAGCCCTGCTCCGCGATGAGCGTGACGGCCGCCTCGTAGAGCTTCGCGCGCGTGGCCCGGCGTCTGGTGCTGCTGCTGTCCATGGGGTCGATTCTCACAGGTGTCACGGGTGGTACCGGCCCTGTCTCACAGGGTCAGTTCGGGATGGAGCCGGTCCAGCGTCCAGACCTGCCGCCTGCGGGCCGACACGGCGGTCAGGGCCAGGGCGCCCAGGGTGAAGGCCGCCAGGACCGCGCAGGACTGCCAGACGGGTTCGAGCCCGCCGCCCGTGATCAGCCGCCGCAGCGACTCCACCACGTACGTCATCGGCAGGAAGGGGTGGATCGCGTTGAAGAAGGCCGGGCTGGTCTGGACGGGGTACGTGCCGCCCGCCGAGGTCAGCTGGAGCATCAGGGCCGCGAGCACCAGGATCCGGCCCGCCGCGCCGAAGCGGGCGTTGAACCACTGGATGATCGCGGTGAAGCAGCAGGTGACCAGGGCGAGGAAGCCGATCGTGCCGGCGGCCCGCGCCATCTGGAGGCCGAGGCCCCAGTGCAGCACCGACATCAGGGCCCCGACCTGGAGGAGGCCGATCGCCGCCACCGGCAGCCAGCCCGCGAGCGCGATCCGCCAGGCGGAGCCGCCCGCGGCGAGCGCGCGCCGGTTCAGCGGCTGGATGATCATGTACGCGACCATCGCGCCGACCCAGAGGGAGAGCGGGATGAAGTACGGGGCGAAACCGGTGCCGTAGTTCGGCGCCTTGTGCATCGATTGGGAGGCGAGCCGCACCGGGTCGGCCATGACCTCCGTGCGCTTGTCGCGGGCCTGCTGGTCGTAGTCCGGGATCTGCGCGACCCCGTCGCGCAGCCCGCCGGCCAGCTCGCCGGAGCCGTCGGCCAGCTTGAACAGGCCGCCGTCCAGGTCGCCGGCACCCTTCTTGAGCTTGCCGACGCCCGCGTCGAGGTTCACCGAGCCGGTCTTCGCCTCGCCGATGCCGGTGTGCAGCTTCGCCGCGCCCGCCGCGACCTTCTTGGCGCCCGTGTTCAGCTCGTTGATCTTCCGGATGGCGTCCTCGACGTCCTCGTCGAGGTGCGGCGCGCGGGCGGCCAGCTCGTCGGCCTGCTTCTTCAGCGTGACCAGGCGCGCGTTCAGGGTCTTCAGGTCGCCGTTGCCGTCCTTGGTCAGCTCGTGCACGTCGTCCGTGATGACGGCCACGTCGCCGGCGGTGACCGCGGCCCGCTTCAGGACCTTGCACACCCGGTCGTCGGGCTCCGGGGCCTCCACGCAGGCCTCGCGGTGCAGCGCGGCCATGTCGGCGTCGGCCTTGTGCGCGGCGGTGCGGAGCTGGGGGCCGCGCTTCACCAGGACGTCGAGGTTGTGCTGGACGGCGGTGGCCGAGTCGGAGACGAGCCGGGCGGTGTCGCGGATCGACTTGCCGTTGTTCGCCAGGTAGGGGCGGACCTTGTCGGCGGTGCCGTTCACTTTGTCGGCGAGCGTCTGCGTGCCGGTCGCGACCTTGCGGGAACCGTTCTCCAGGTCCTTGGCGCCCTTGTCGAGCTTCTTCAGGCCCGCCGCCAGGTCGCCGCTGCCGGTCTTGGCGTCCCCGAGGCCGTCCGCCAGGCTCTTGGAGCCCTTCTTGGCCTTGTCCACGCCCTGCTTGAGGTCGGCCGCGCCCTTGGCGGCCTTCTCGGTGGCGTCGTGGATGTCGGAGAAGGAGATGAAGATCTTGTCGAGGAAGGTGCGCGAGGACTTGGTGGAGGCGGCGGTGCGGACCTCGGAGAAGACCGTCCGGGAGATCTGCCCGACGATGTAGTTGTTCGCGTCGTTCGTCCGCACCCGCAGGGCGCCGGTCTCGGGGGAGTCGCCGGAGCTGGAGGCGATGCGGGTGCTGAAGTCGCCGGGCATGGTCAGGGACAGGTAGTACGTGCCGTCCTCGACGCCCCGGCGCGCCTCCTCGTCGCTCACCCGGTGCCAGGCGAAGGTCTCGCTCTCCAGGAGCCCCTTCGTGATGTCGTCGCCGGCGTTGATCCGCTTGCCGTCGGCGGTGGCGCCCCGGTCCTCGTTGACGAGGGCGACGGGGATCTTGTCGAGCCTGCTGTACGGGTCCCAGAACGAGTACAGGTACAGGGCGCCGTACAGCAGCGGCAGCAGTAGGACGGCGACGAGCGCGGCGCGCGGCAGCTTGCCCCTGCCGAAGCGCCTCAGCTCAAGAGCGGCCAGTTTCGGCGAGCGCATCGGCCGCCCCCTCCTCGGTCGTGGACGCGGGGTCGCCCGCGCCGGCGGTCTTCTCGGTGGCGGTCTTCTCGGAGGTGGCCTGCCCGGTGGTGGCCTTCGCGGTGACGGCCTTCTCGGTGGTGACCTTCGAGGCGGTCTTCTCCGTGGGGGCCTGCGCGGGGGTCTTCTCGGCGGTGGCCTTGCCGGGGGCCTTCTCCCCGGCGGGCTCTTCCGCGAGGACCTTCTCCGCGACGGCCTTCTCCGCGAGGGGCGCGGGCGCCTCCGGGGTCTCCCGGGGGTCCGGCTCCTCCGCAGGCTCCTCCGGCGCGAGCGTGGTGATCCGCAGGGCGCCCTCCGGGGCCTCGCTGCAGACGGCGAGGACGGTCGTCCCGGAGGCGGTCAGGGAGCGCAGGAGCGTCCAGACCTCGGTCCGGGCCGCGTCCGAGAGCTTCAGGTCCGTGTCGTCCACGGCCAGCAGCCGGGGCCGCCCGATCAGGGCGAGGGCGATCGAGAGCCGCAGCGCCTCCAGCCGCTCCAGGTCCCGTACGGAGGTCCGCCCGCCCTTCGGCAGGGCGTCCAGGTCGAGCCCCGCGGCCGCCACGGCCTCCGCGATCCGGGCCCGCGCCTCCGCCGCCCGCGTGCCGGGGCGCCGCAGCAGCGCCCGTACGGAACCGTCGAAGCGGTGCTGGAGCAGCGCCCGCTCGTGCAGGTGCTCGGCGACCGTGAAGGCGGGGTCGAGCTCGTTGACGCCCGGGACCTGGCCCAGCGCGCTGATCCGGCGCACCGCGGCCATCTTCCGGGGCAGCGGCAGGCCGCCGACCTCGGCGCGCCCCTCCTTGGCCTTCATCCGGCCGGTGAGCGCGAGGAGCAGACAGGTGCGCCCCGAGCCCGACGGCCCCTCGATCGCCACCAGCGTGCCCGGCTCCGCCCGGAAGGACACCTTCCGGAAGGCCCAGCCCCGCGGCCCCTTCAGTCCGAAGCCGTCCGCGACGACGGCGGCGCCGTGCGGCTGTTCCTCTGCTTCCGCGCCCACGGACTCACCCCCCACTCCCCATTTTTGAACTGACCAGTCAGTCCAAAAGTTACCCCCGTGCCGGGCCCTTCGCAAAACCGCAGGTCAGCGTGATTGTCAGTGGGAGTGGGCACGATGGACACATACGGCCACAGCGCCGTCACGCGACGACAGGAGGCTTCGTCATGGCACGTCCATCCGCAGCAGCCGCACCCCGGCGCCACCCGGTCCCCGCGCACTCCGGACCCGCGTCCGACATCCACCCCGTCTCCCGCCGCACCGCCGCCCCGCCCGCCGCCCTCGACCTCCTCGCCAAGGCCCGTGCCGGGCTCACCGAGGCCGCCGCCCTCGACCGCCCCCACGAGCGCTACGCCACCGCCCACCTCGCCGCCCTGCGCGCCGCCGCCGCGGTGCTCGCCGCCCGGGGCACCCCCGACCCCGTACCCCGGCGCAAGGAGCGGATACGCACCGCCTGGGAGCTGCTCGCCGAGCTGGCGCCCGAGCTGACCGAGTGGAGCGCCCACTTCGCCGCCGGGGCGCCGCGCCGGGCCCGCGCCGAGGCGGGCATCATCAGCGCGGCCACCCCGAGGGAGGCCGACGACCTCCTCAGGGACGCCGAGTACTTCTCCCGCCTGGTCGAGCGGCTCCTCGCCCTCCAGCCGGTGCTGCCCCGCAGCCCCGGGAGCGACGACGCGGGAGGATGATCCGAAAGGCGGGAGCGAGGCCATAGGGTGGGGAGGTCCGTACCCGTCACCGAGGAGTCAACAGCCGTGCCGGACCCTTCCCCCGCCTTCGGACGAGAGGCGACCTCACGCCCGTCGCGCGCCTCCCTGCGCACCGCCGTCGTCTGGGACGTCCTCAAGGACGCCCTGGACCGCCGGGTCGAGGCCACCGGGAAGGACGGTCTCGACGTCCTCGACACGGGCGGCGGCTCCGGCAACTTCGCGGTCCCGGTGGCCCGCCTCGGCCACCGGGTCACCGTCGTCGACCCCAGTCCCAACGCGCTCTTCGCGCTGGAGCGCCGGGCCGCCGAGGCCGGCGTCGCCGACCTCGTCACCGGCGTCCAGGGCGACGTCCGGGGCCTCTTCGACGTGGTCGGGCGCGAGGGCTACGACGCCGTGCTCTGCCACGGCGTCCTGGAGTACGTCGACGACCCCGCCGAGGGCGTGCGCAACGCGGTCGCCGCGCTCCGCCCCGGCGGCAGCCTCAGCCTGCTCGCCGCCGGGGTCGGCGGCGCCGTCCTGGCCCGCGCCCTCGCCGGGCACTTCACCGAGGCCCGGCACGCGCTCACCGACCCGGCGGGCCGCTGGGGCGCGGGCGACCCCGTGCCCCGGCGCTTCACCGCCGAGCAGCTCGCCGAGCTGGCCGACGGGGCCGGCCTGGAGGTCGGCGCCGTGCACGGCGTCCGGGTCTTCGCCGACCTCGTCCCCGGCGTCCTCGTCGACACCGAGCCGGGCGCGGCCGAGGCCCTCCTCCGTCTCGAGGCGGCCGCCGCGGAGCTGCCCTCCTTCCACGCCGTCGCCACCCAGCTGCACGTCCTCGGCGAGAAGCGGGCCTGATCCGGGAGGTCACCCGTTCGGCGGTGCGGGCCACGGCGCTCCATGGAGTACGCCACAGCACGCCCGGTCCGGGCCCCGGCCCCGTATGATCGGGGGACACCATCCGGCATGACGGACGGGGGCCCGGGGAATCAACGCCTCAGCAACCGATCCGCATGGCGGCCCGGATTGGCTATTCGGCATTGTGGGCGGGTTTCACGGGGGCGATTCCCTGCCTATCCTGAAAGGGCCGCAAACCGGTCGCCCCCGCGACCGACGACTAGGAGGACTCCGTGCCGCTCTCGGAGCACGAGCAGCGAATGCTCGAGCAGATGGAGCGAGCGCTGTACGCCGAAGATCCCAAGTTCGCGACAGCGCTCGAGGGAAGCGGACTGCGTACGTACACCCGGCGACGGGTTTACCAGGCAGTCGCCGGCTTCCTGGTGGGTATCGCGCTCCTCATGGCCGGAATGGTCGCACAGCAGATCTGGATCAGCGTGGTGGGATTCCTCGTCATGCTGGGCTGCGCGGTCCTGGCGGTCACCGGATGGCGCAAGGCGCCGAAGCCGGGTGAGCAGCAGCCTGCGGGTGGAACGACGGCTGGCGGCCGTCAGACCCGGCAGCGACGCCCCATGATGAACCGGATCGAAGAGCGGTGGCAGCGCCGCCGCGACGAACAGGGCGGCGGCCACTGACGGCCCCCTGAGCGGAAGCCCCGCCCCCTCCGACGTAACCGAGCCCCGCAGAGCCGCGCTCCCGAGCACAGCGGCCCCGCGGGGCTCGTCCGTGTCGCGGGACCGTGAGCAACACGAAGAGGGGCGAGGTCCGAAAGGACCTCGCCCCCCTTTTTTTCTTTCCGCTCTCTCAGCCCGCCCCGTGCGGCGCCCGGCGGAAGCGGGCCGTCAGGGCGTGACGCCGGTCCGACCAGCGGGCCGCCGTCGAAGCCCAGCGGGCCGAGACCGCCCAGCGGACCCGGACCGCCGACCGGGGCGCGAGGAGCGCACGGAGGCGGGTGACCCGGTCCGCGCCCGCGTGGAAGCCCGCCCGGACCCGCCCGGCCTCCTCGGCCAGCCCCGGAACCGGCTGCGGCCGGGGCGCGTACAGCACCTCCTCCACCGCCCGCGCCACCCGGTGCACCGCGTCGGCGGGCTCGCCGCTCAGCTCGCCCAGGCGTACGATCCGCGCCGCCGTCCCGCGCGGCGTCTGCGACTCGTCCGGCTCGACCCCGTAGTCCCAGGCCGTGTCGTTGATCTCCCGCCAGACCGCGAGCGTCCGCGCCGCCGTCCCCCCGGCGCCCCGCGTCGCGACCCGCCCGGACCGCCCGTCCACGGGCACGGGTCCGGACGGCGGAACCGTCCCCTCCCCGTCCCCGTCCTCCGACCCGGCGGGACCGAGTCGCCGGGCGCGGGCCCGGGTCCGCCAGAACAGCGGAAGCAGCGGCAGGACCAGGACCAGCACCACGCCCAGGGAGATCAGGGTCGTCGCCAGCGGGTCCGGGCCCGAACCGTCCGAGGACGCCCCGGCCGCCGCCGGCTCAGGACCGCAGTCGCCGAGCCGGCGCATCTGCGGCGTGCAGCTCTCCGAGGCGCTCGGCGCGGCGGACGGCTGCGCCGAGACGCTCGGCTGCGGCTGCGCGGGTCCGGTGGCCGAACCCGAGGGCGTGGCCTCCCGGGCGTACGAGGGGGTGGAGCCCCGCGCCGGGGTCGGCTCGAACCGCGTCCAGCCCGCCCCCTCGAAGTACAGCTCCGGCCACGCGTGCGCGTCCCGGATGCCGACCGACACCGATCCGTCGCTCTGCGGCGTGCCCGGCATGAAGCCCACGGCCACCCGGGCCGGGATCCCCAGCGAGCGGGCCATCGCCGCCATCGAGAAGGAGAAGTGGACGCAGAAGCCCTGCTTGTCCTTCAGGAAGCGGGAGACCGCCTGCACCCCGGTGCCGGACCGCACGTCCACGTCGTAGCGGAAGCCGCCGTCCCGGGCGAACCAGTCCTGGAGCTTCACGGCCCGCTCGTAGTCGTTGCGCGCGCCCCCGGTCACCTCCCGGGCCGTCGTCCGCACGTCGGCCGGCAGCGACGCGGGCACCTTGGTGTACTCGCGGCGCAGCTCCTCCGGGGCCGGTCCGGCGGCGGCCAGCTGCTCCGCCGTCGGCTGCACGTCCAGGCTGGCGACCTGGTAGCGGGCGCCCCGGGTGGTCTGCTTGTCGTCGCCGACCAGCATCCGGCCGGCCGGCTCGTACCGCCAGCGCCCCTCCACGTCGACCCGGGCGGCCGGGTACGGCATGGGCAGCCACTTCTGCTCGTAGTTCTCGGAGGCGACGAAGTTCCCGGTCACCTCGGTGACCCGGACGCCCTGCGCGAGCCCGTCCGGCCACGGCAGGCGCTCCGGCACGTCCACGATCGGGCGGACCGAGGACTTCCAGGACAGGCCGTCGAACTGGTCGAGCGCGACGAGCCGCAGGTACATGCCGCTGTTGTCGACGGCGTTGGTCCGGTAGCGCAGGACCTCCCGGTCCTCCTGCTGGCGCAGGTCGTCCTGGAGGGAGACCAGCGGGTTCACGGTGGAGATCGTGCCGCCCTTGCCGGTGCCCCCGGAGCCCTCGCCGTCGCCGCCGCCGAGGAGGAGGCCGCCGCCCAGACCGGGCAGCGCGAACGGCACCACCAGCGCGACCCCCAGGGCCACGGCCCCGATCCGGCGCCCGGTGCGGACCGGCGCGAAGGCCTGGCCGCCGCTGCCGACGGTGGTCCCGGGCCGGCCCGTGCGCTGCGCGGCGCCGAAGACCCGCCCCCACTGCGAGAGCCGGTCCCGGCCCTCGGCCAGGAGCAGCAGCAGATAGCCGGCGCCCGCCAGGAGGAACCACAGCCAGCCCGCGCCGCCGCCGGAGAGGCCGGCCGCCACCGAGTACAGGGCCAGCAGCGGCAGACCGGCCGGGGCCGCCTTGCGGAAGGTGACCGCGAGGACGTCCACCAGGAGCCCGATCACGACCACGCCGCCGACCAGCATGAGCCGGATGCCCTCGGTGTCCGGCGCGGGAACCGCGTACCGGCCGACGTCCTCGGCGCCCGCCCGGAACAGCTCGGCGGCGTACGTCACGGCCCTGGGCCCGGGGAAGATCCAGAGGACCGCCTGCTCGCGGGCGAAGATCGCGGTCAGCGCGAGCAGCGCGACCGCGGTCTGGGCGAGGAGGGGCAGCGGCCGGACCGACGGCACCCGCCGGGCCAGCGCGCCCGCCCCGCTCACCAGGGCCAGCACGAAGGCCGCCGTGAAGATCCAGGTGGCCGGCTTGACCAGCGGGAGCAGGGCCCCGGCCGCCATCAGGGTGGCGGCCCAGGAGGCCAGCGTCAGCCGTGCGCGCCCGCTCATGCCCATCCTCCGTAGGTGGTGTCGGCGGCGGTCGCCGCGCGGACGCCGGCCGCCTGCTGCCACAGGTCGGCGAGCCGCGCCCCGGGCGGCACGGCGAGCGCCGTCCAGCCCGCCTCGCGCAGCTGCCGCAGCCGCTTCTCGACCGCCCCGGACACCGAACCGCCGGTCAGCCAGGAGCCGGAGTCCAGGACGAAGGCGACGGCCGCGCCGGTCCGCCCCCGCATCCGGGCGACGAGCGCGGCCTGCTCCTCGTCGAGGTCGCCGAGGAAGGCGACGAGCAGCCCGTCGCCGCCGGCCCGCAGCACGTCCGAGGCGCGCGAGAGACCGGCCCCCTCGGAGTGGTCGACGACCGCGAGGGTGTCCATCATCAGACCGGCCGAGTCGGCCGGGTCCTGCACCGAGCCGCCGAAGCCCTCGGCGCCCTCGCCGGGAACCGCGCTGCCGGTGTCGGTCAGCAGCCGGACCGTGTAGCCGCGCTCCAGCATGTGGACGAGCGCGGACGCGGTCCCGGAGACCGCCCACTCGAAGGCGGAGTCGGGGCCCGTGCCCCGGTAGGCGACCCCGCGGGTGTCGAGGAGGACGGTGCAGCGGGCCCGCTGCGGCTGCTCCTCGCGCCGGACCATCAGCTCGCCGTAGCGGGCGGTGGAGCGCCAGTGCACCCGGCGCAGGTCGTCGCCGTGCCGGTAGGCGCGGGGGATGACGTCGTCGTCGCCGGAGAGGGCGAGCGCCCGCTGCTGCCCCTCGCCGTACCCGGCGGCCTCGCCGAAGAGCCCGGCCGGCGGCAGCGCCTCGGTCCTGGGCACCACGGTCAGGGTGTCGTACGCGCTGAAGGAACGCGTCAGCTCGCACATCCCGAAGGGGTCGCTCAGCCGCAGCTGGAGCGGCCCGAGCGGGAAGCGGCCGCGCAGGTCCGAGCGGACCCGGTAGGACACCTCGCGCCGCCCGCCCGCCTCGACCCGGTCGAGGACGAACCGGGGCCGGGACCCCAGCATGTACGGCACGTGGTCCTGGAGCATGAGCAGGCCGGTGGGCAGCTTGGAGACGTTCTCCATCCGCAGCTGGACCCGGGCCTCGGTGCCCGTCTCCACCCGCTGGGGGACGAGCAGGCGCGAGGTCGCGACCCGGTAGCGGGTCCGGTGCAGCACGAGGACGCAGACCAGCGGCAGGACGGCGAGCAGCAGCCCGACCCGCAGCAGGTCGGCCTGGCCGAGGACGTACGCGCAGACGGCGGCGGCCACCCCGGCGGCGAGGAAGGACCGGCCGCGGGTGGTGAGGCCGCTCAGGGCGGCCCGCAGCCCGCCCCGCCCGTCGTCGTCCGGCCGCCCGTCCGGCACGGCGGGGCTCGTCATCACAGCCGCCGGGCGCCGGGCTGCTGCTGGCCGTAGAGCGGCCCGGCGGGCGGGGCCGAGGCCGGTACGGGGGTGCGCTGCAGGATGTCCTGGACGACCTGCTCGGCGGTCCGCCGGTTCAGCTGGGCCTGTGCCGTCGGCAGCAGCCGGTGGGCGAGGACGGGCGCGGCGAGGGCCTGGAGGTCGTCGGGCAGCACGTACTCGCGGCCGCTGAGCGCGGCGGAGGCCCGGGCGGCCCGCAGCAGGTGGAGCGTGGCCCGGGGGGAGGCGCCGAGCCGCAGGTCGGGGTGGGTGCGGGTGGCGGCGACGAGGTCGACCGCGTACCGGCGCACGGCGTCGGCGACGTGCACCGCGCGCACCGCCTCGATCAGCTTGAGCACGTCGTGGGCGTGGGCCACCGGCTGGAGGTCGTCCAGCGGGGAGACCGAGCCGTGCACGTCGAGCATCTGGAACTCGGCCTCGGCGCTCGGGTAGCCGATGGAGACCCGGGCCATGAAGCGGTCGCGCTGGGCCTCGGGCAGCGGATAGGTGCCCTCCATCTCGACCGGGTTCTGGGTGGCCACGACCATGAACGGGTTGGGCAGTTCGTACGTCTGTCCGTCGATGGTGACCTGCCGCTCCTCCATGGACTCCAGGAGCGCGGACTGCGTCTTCGGCGAGGCGCGGTTGATCTCGTCGCCGATCACGATCTGGGCGAAGATCGCGCCCGGCTTGAACTCGAACTCCCGGCGCTGCTGGTCGAAGATCGACACGCCCGTGACGTCCGAGGGCAGCAGGTCGGGGGTGAACTGGATGCGGCGCACCGAGCAGTCGATGGACCGGGCCAGGGTCTTGGCCAGCATGGTCTTGCCGACGCCGGGCACGTCCTCGATGAGGAGGTGCCCCTCGGCGAGCAGTACGGTCAGCGAAAGCCGTACGACCTCGGGCTTGCCCTCGATCACACTCTCCACCGATCTGCGGACGCGCTCCACAGTGGCGGTCAGATCAGTGAGGCTCGCTCGATCGTCATAGGTCGTCACCCGGCCCTCCTCGGCCTTCCGAAACACACGGACACCTGCCCCCGGTGGGATGGGTCGGGGGGTGTCCACCCGGGCATTCTTGTTGGCCCGGCCGGGTCGTGTCACTCGGCTGCCGGCAAGTACGGAGGAAATGCCGGAGTTTCGACCGTTAAACCCGGTCGGCGGCGCGGCTCCGCGCTCACCGCCCCGGGAAGGGCGGGGAGCGTCAACGGGCCTCTCTGTGAGCTGACCCACAGGAGGGAGAGCCGCACCCCGAACGAGTGAGCCGTCCGGAATGTCCGACGGGACCGCCGGGGCCGTGCGACGCGCCAGCGGGTTGATTGACCGGCGGGTCCGGTGGACTAAAGTGACGCGAAGTTCACGGAGACAACGAGCGATTTCCGCGGTTTCTCCCCCGTGTGCGCGGCGGTACCTACGGCTCGGCCTCCTCCCGCTCGCCGGTCGGCCGACGCGCCCTTCCGGCGCCGGACGACCGCTTCTCCCCAGCGAGCGGGCGGGGACCCGGCGGTACGTTCCCCCGTGCCCGAATTGAGAGGGCGCATTGAGCAACGACCGACACGTCCCGGTGATGCTCCAGCGGTGCCTGGACATGTTGGCCCCCGCCCTGGAGCGCCCCGGCGCGGTCGTCGTCGACTGCACCCTGGGGCTCGGCGGCCACAGCGAGGCCCTGCTCAAGAGGTTCCCCGAGGTGCGGCTCGTCGCCCTCGACCGGGACAAGGAGGCCCTGCGGCTCTCCGGCGAACGGCTCGCCCCCTACGGCGACCGGGCCACCCTCGTCCACGCGGTGTACGACGAACTGCCCGAGGTCCTCGACCGGCTCGGCATCCCGGCGGTGGACGGCGTCCTCTTCGACCTGGGCGTCTCCTCCATGCAGCTGGACGAGGCCGACCGCGGCTTCGCCTACGCCCAGGACGCCCCGCTCGACATGCGCATGGACCAGTCGACCGGCATCGGCGCGGCCGAGGTCCTCAACACCTACCCGCCCGGCGAACTGGTCCGGATCCTGCGCGCGTACGGCGAGGAGAAGCAGGCCAAGCGGATCGTCTCCGCGATCGTGCGCGAGCGCGACAAGGAGCCGTTCACCACCAGCGCCCGGCTCGTCGAGCTCATCCGCGACGCCCTGCCCCAGGCCGCCAAGCGCACCGGCGGCAACCCGGCCAAGCGCACCTTCCAGGCCCTGCGCATCGAGGTCAACCACGAACTCGACAGCGTCGAGAGGGCGATCCCGGCGGCCGTGAAGGCCCTCGCCGTCGGCGGCCGGGTCGCCGTCCTCTCGTACCAGTCCCTGGAGGACCGGATCGTCAAGCAGGTCTTCGCGGCCGGCGCGGCCACCACCGCCCCGCCCGGCCTGCCGGTCGTCCCCGAGAAGTACCAGCCCCGCCTGAAGCTGCTCACCCGGGGCGCCGAACTGCCCACCGAGGAGGAGGTCGCCGAGAACCGGCGCGCCGCCCCGGCCCGGCTGCGGGGCGTCGAGCGCATCCGGGAAGACGTCCTGTGAGCACGGCGAAGGGGCCCCTCAAAGGGCGGGCCGCGCGGCTCGGACGGCTCATGCCGTCGGGGCCCAGCACGGCCGCCCGCACCCCCTTCGTCCTGCTCGTGGTCGTGCTCCTCGGCGGCGGCCTGATCAGCCTGCTCCTGCTGAACTCGGCGCTCAACCAGGGCTCCTTCCGGCTGAACGAGCTGAAGAACGAGACCACCGAGCTCACCGACGAGGAGCAGGCGCTCCAGCGGGACGTGGACGACTACGCGGCCCCCGACGCCCTGGAGCGGCGGGCCCGCGAGCTCGGCATGGTCCCCGGCGGCAGCCCCGCCTTCCTCGGCCCGGACGGCAAGGTGCTCGGCAAGCCCTCGGTCGCGGTCGCGCCGCCGAAGCCGAGCCCGACGCCGACGGCCTCCGCCCCGGCGGACCCGCCGCCCGCCTCCACGGCCCCGCCGACGACACCACCGGGCCCGGGCGCGGCGGCGGACCCGGGCACGACCGGCCCCGGCGCGCAGGCCGGCACCGCCACGGACCCCATCGCCACGGACCCCACCGGCACCGCCCCGGCGCGGACCGCCCCCGCGACGGCGACCGCCCCCGCGACCGTTCCCCCGCCCGCGACCGCTCCCACGACCTCCGGCAGGTGACCGAGCAGTGCCCCCCAAGGAGCCCCCGCGCCGCCGCGTCCCCGGCCCCGCCCGGCCCGCGCGCCCCCGGCCCGCCCAGGCGGCCTCCGGCGGGACCCGCCCGGCCCGCCCCGCGCCGCGCCCGGCGCCCCGGCGGACCGCGCCCCGGCCCCCGGCCCGCCGGCCCCGCACCATCCGGCTCGGCAACCCGCGCCCCCGGCTGCGCCTGGTCTCCCTCGGCCTGACCCTCGTCATGCTGGTCTTCGTCGTCCGGCTCCTCCAGGTCCAGGCCGTCGACGCCAGCGCGTACGCCGCGAAGGCCGACAAGTACCGCTTCCAGGAGTACACGCTCTCAGCCGAGCGCGGCGAGATCACCGACCGCAACGGGATCGCGCTCGCCGCCAGCGTCGACGCGTACGACATCACCGCCGACCCCAAGCTCTTCACCCCGGGCGAGAGCAAGGTCGCGGACGCCCCCGAGCAGGCGGCCGCCCTCCTCGCCCCGATCCTCGGCAAGCAGCCCGCCGAGCTCGCGAAGAAGCTCCGCACCCCCAAGTCCCGCTACACCCTGCTCGCCCGCAAGCAGACCCCGCAGGTGTGGAACCAGATCAAGGACCTCAAGAAGGTCTACGGGCAGAAGTCCCAGCCCTCCGCCGGGGGCAACGGCATCAACCTCCTCGGCGGCATCCTCAGCGAGCCCAGCACCAAGCGCGTCTACCCGAACGGCGAACTCGCCGCCGGGATACTGGGCTACGTGAACGCCGAGGGCCGGGGAGCCGGCGGCCTGGAGTCCATGCTGGACCCGGAGCTGGCCGGCAAGGACGGCAAGATCCGCTTCACCCAGTCCGGCGGCCGGCAGGTGCCCACCGCCGGCTCCCGGGGCACCCCCGCCGTCCCCGGCTCGAACATCGAGCTGACCATCGACCGGGACATCCAGTGGGCCGCCCAGCAGGCCATCACCGAGCAGGTGAAGAAGTCCAAGGCCGACCGCGGCTACGTCATCGTGCAGGACACCCGCACCGGCGAGGTCCTCGCCCTGGCCAACGCCCCCGGCTTCGACCCCAACGACCTCTCCGCCGCCAACGCCGCCGCCATGGGCAACGCCGCCCTCCAGGACGCCTACGAGCCCGGCTCCACCAGCAAGGTCATGTCCATGGCCGCCGTCCTGGAGGAGGGCAAGGCCGCCCCCGGCACCCACGTCACCGTCCCCAACCGGCTCCACCGCGGCGACCGGCTCTTCAAGGACGACGTCGACCACCCCACCTGGTACCTGACGCTCAACGGCGTCCTCGCCAAGTCCAGCAACATCGGCACCATCCTCGCCACCGGCCGGCTCGGCGCCACCCAGGCCGAGTCCAACCAGGTGCTCCACTCCTACCTGCGCAAGTTCGGCATCGGCAGCCCCACCGGCCTCGGCTACCCGGGGGAGACCCCCGGCATCCTCGCCAAGCCCGGCGACTGGTCCACCTCGCAGCAGTACACGATCCCCTTCGGCCAGGGCCTCTCCGTCAACGCCATGCAGGCCGCCTCCGTGTACTCGACCATCGCCAACGGAGGCGTACGGATCGCCCCCACCCTCGTGCGCGGCACCAAGGGGCCCGACGGGCGCTTCGCCCCGGCCCCCCGGCCCGAGGAGTCCCGGGTCGTCAGCGAGAAGACCGCCAAGACCCTCGCCACCATGCTGGAGTCCGTCGTCGACGACCAGGAGGGCACCGGCACCCGCGCCGCGATCCCCGGCTACCGCGTCGCCGGCAAGACCGGCACCGCCAACCGCGTCGACCCCGAACTCGGCCGCTACAAGGGCTACACCGCCTCCTTCGCCGGCTTCGCCCCCGCCGACGAACCGAGGATCACCGTCTACTGCGCCATCCAGAACCCCACCAAGGGCAGCTACTTCGGCGGCCAGATCTGCGGACCCATCTACAAGAAGGTCATGGAGTTCGCCCTCAAGACCCTCCACATCGCCCCCACGGGCAGCGACCCCGCCCGACTGCCGGTCGTCTTCGACCCCACCCCGTGACACTCCGGGAGCACCAGTGACAACGATCACCCCCCATTCCGGGAACCGGAAATCGAACTCCGGCGAGGCCCCGGGCTCTTTTGGCCCCCCACAGGGTGGGCCCGGTACGCTCACCGCCGTGCCACACGCTGATCAGTACCGAACCACCCCGCCACGGCCGGAGCGGGTCCGCCCGACACCCCTGGGCGACCTGGCCGCGCACCTGGGGACCGACACCCCGGGCGACGCCGAGATCTCGGGCATCACCCACGACTCCCGGGCCGTGCGCCCCGGGGACGTGTACGCCGCCCTGCCCGGCGCCCGCCTCCACGGCGCCGACTTCGTCGCCCAGGCCGCCGGACTCGGCGCCGCCGCGATCCTCACCGACCCGGCGGGCGCCGAACGCGCCGCCGCGACCGGACTGCCGGTCCTGGTCGTCGGGGACCCGCGCGCCCGGATGGGCGAACTCGCCGCCGAGATCTACGGAAGGCCCGGCGCCGACCTGCTGAAGATCGGCATCACCGGCACCTCCGGCAAGACCACCACCGCCTACCTGGTCGAGGGCGGCCTGCGGGGCGCCGGACGGAGCACCGGACTCGTCGGCACCGTCGAGATGCGGATCGGCGACGAGCGCATCAAGTCCGAGCGCACCACCCCCGAGGCCACCGACCTCCAGGCCCTCTTCGCCGTCATGCGCGAGCGGGGCGTCGAGGCCGTCGCCATGGAGGTCTCCAGCCACGCCCTCGTGCTCGGCCGGGTCGACGGCTGCGTCTTCGACGTCGCCGTCTTCAACAACCTCAGCCCGGAGCACATGGAGTTCCACTCCGACATGGAGGACTACTTCCGGGCCAAGGCCGGGCTCTTCACCCCGGAGCGCAGCCGCCTGGGCGTGGTCAACCTCGACGACGCGTACGGCCGCAGGCTCGCGAAGGAGGCCGGGGTCCCGGTCGTCACCTTCTCCGCCGAGGGCCGCGCCGACGCCGACTGGCGCGCCGAGGACCTCGTCCTGGGCTCCCACGACTCGACGTTCACCGTCGTCGGCCCCGGGGGCGAGCGGATCGCCGCCACCGCCCCGCTGCCCGGCCCGTTCAACGTCGCCAACACCCTCGCCGCGATCGTCACCCTCGCCGCCGCCGGCCTCGACCCGAAGGCCGCCGCCGAGGGCGTCGCCGCCGTCCCCGGCGTCCCCGGCCGGCTGGAGCGCGTCGACGCCGGCCAGCCGTACCTCGCGGTCGTCGACTACGCGCACAAGACGGACGCCGTCGAATCGGTCCTGCGCTCCCTGCGCGAGGTCACCGAGGGCCGGCTGCACGTGGTCATCGGCTGCGGCGGCGACCGGGACGTCACCAAGCGCGGCCCGATGGGCGCCGCCGCCGCCCGGCTCGCCGACACCGCCGTCCTGACCTCGGACAACCCCCGCTCCGAGGACCCCCTCGCCATCCTCACCGCCATGCTCGCGGGCGCCGCCGACGTCCCCGCCGCCGAGCGCGGCGAGGTGCTCGTCCTCGCCGACCGCGCCGCCGCCATCACCGCGGCCGTCACCCGCGCCCGGCCCGGCGACACCGTCCTGGTCGCGGGCAAGGGACACGAACAGGGCCAGGAGATCGCCGGGGCCGTCCGCCCCTTCGACGACCGCGAGGTCCTGCGCGCCGCGCTCCTCGAACAGCAGGCCGGGACCGCCCCGTCGGGCGGCAGTGCCGAAGCCAGCCACCAGAACAGTCAGGGATGAAGCAGTGATCGCCCTCTCCCTCGCCGAGATCGCCGAAATCGTCGGCGGGCAGGCGCACGACATACCGGATCCGGCCGCCCGGATCACCGGGCCCGTCGTCATCGACTCCCGCGAGGTGCGGGACGGCAGCCTCTTCGCCGCCTTCGCCGGTGAGCGCGTCGACGGCCACGACTACGCGGCGCGCGCCGTCGAGGCGGGTGCGACGGCCGTCCTCGCCGCCCGCCCCGTCGGCGTGCCCGCGATCGTCGTGGACGACGTCCAGACCGCCCTCGGGGCCCTCGCCCGCGCCGTCGTCGAACGCCTCGGCACCGACGTCGTCGCCCTCACCGGATCGGCGGGCAAGACCTCCACCAAGGACCTGATCGCCCAGGTCCTGGAGCGGCACGCCCCCACCGTGTGGACGCCCGGCTCGCTCAACAACGAGATCGGCCTGCCCCTCACGGCGCTCCGCGCGACCGACGAGACCCGGCACCTGGTCCTGGAGATGGGCGCGCGCGGCATCGGCCACATCCGCTACCTCACCACCCTCACCCCGCCCCGCATCGGCCTCGTCCTCAACGTGGGCTCCGCCCACATCGGCGAGTTCGGCGGCCGGGAGCAGATCGCCCTGGCGAAGGGCGAGATGGTCGAGTCGCTTCCCACCGAGGCCGAGGGGGGAGTGGCGGTCCTCAACGCCGACGACCCCCTCGTGCGCGCGATGGCCGACCGCACCAAGGCCCGCGTGACCCTGTTCGGAGAAGCGGACGAAGCGGCCGTACGTGCCGAGAACGTCCACCTCACCGAGACCGGGAGGCCCTCTTTCCGCCTTCACACACCCACCGGGTGCAGCGACGTGACCTTGCGCCTGTACGGTGAGCACCACGTGTCGAACGCGCTCGCCGCGGCCGCCGTCGCGCACGAGCTGGGTATGCCTGTCGAAGAGATCGCCACCGCGCTCTCCGAGGCCGGCTCCCTGTCGCGCTGGCGCATGGAGGTCACCGAGCGTCCGGACGGCGTGACGATCGTCAACGACGCCTACAACGCGAATCCCGAGTCCATGCGAGCCGCCCTGCGCGCGCTCGCGGCCATGGGCGGGGCCGCACGGGCCCGAGGGGCTCGTACGTGGGCGGTGCTCGGCAAGATGGCCGAGCTCGGGGACGCATCGCTCGTCGAGCACGACGCGGTCGGACGGCTCGCCGTCCGGCTCAACGTCAGCAAGCTCGTGGCGGTCGGGGACAGGGAAGCGTCCTGGCTGCGGCTGGGCGCATATAACGAGGGTTCGTGGGGTGAGGAGTCGGTGCACGTGTCCGACGCGCAGGCGGCGGTCGACCTGTTGCGCAGTGAGCTGCGCCCGGGGGACGTCGTCCTTGTGAAGGCTTCCAGGTCGGTCGGTCTCGAACAGGTCGCCCTGGCTCTCCTCGACACCGAGGGCGAGGTCACCGGCCGATGAGGCAGATCCTCTTCGCGGGGGCCATCGGGCTCTTCCTGACCCTGATCGGCACCCCGCTGCTCATCAAGCTGCTCGCGCGCAAGGGGTACGGGCAGTTCATCCGGGACGACGGCCCGCGCGGCCACGCCGGGAAGAAGGGCACGCCCACCATGGGCGGCATCTCCTTCATCCTGGCCACGCTCATCGCGTACGCGCTGGCCAAAGTCATCACGGGCGAACCCGTCTCGTACTCCGGCCTGCTCGTCCTCTTCCTGATGGCGGGCATGGGCCTGGTCGGCTTCCTCGACGACTACATCAAGATCGTCAAGCAGCGGTCGCTCGGTCTGCGGGCGAAGGCGAAGATGGCCGGACAGCTGATCGTGGGCATCGCCTTCGCGGTGCTCGCGCTCCAGTTCTCCGACTCGCGCGGACTCACCCCGGCCTCCGAGAAGCTCTCCTTCATCACGGACTTCGGCTGGACCATCGGCCCGGTGCTCTTCGTGGTCTGGGCGCTCTTCATGATCCTGGCCATGTCCAACGGCGTGAACCTGACGGACGGTCTGGACGGCCTGGCCACCGGCGCCTCCGTGATGGTCTTCGGCGCGTACACCTTCATCGGGCTCTGGCAGTTCCAGGAGTCCTGTGCCAACGCGCTGACCCTCACCAACCCCAACGCCTGCTTCGAGGTCCGCGACCCGCTGGACCTCGCGGTCGTGGCCTCCGCCCTGATGGGAGCCTGCTTCGGCTTCCTGTGGTGGAACACCTCGCCCGCCAAGATCTTCATGGGCGACACCGGCTCGCTCGCCCTCGGCGGCGCCCTCGCCGGCCTCGCCATCTGCTCCCGCACGGAGCTCCTCCTCGCGCTGCTCGGCGGCCTGTTCGTGCTGATCACGATGTCCGTGGTCATCCAGGTCGGCTCGTTCAAGATGACCGGCAAGCGCGTCTTCCGGATGGCCCCCCTCCAGCACCACTTCGAACTCAAGGGGTGGTCCGAGGTCCTGGTCGTCGTCCGGTTCTGGATCATCCAGGGCATGTGCGTGATCGTGGGCCTGGGCCTCTTCTACGCGGGATGGGCAGCGGACAAGTGACGGAACGGCTCGACTGGAACGGCAAGAAGGTCACCGTCGCGGGACTCGGCGTCTCCGGCATCCCGGCCGCCCGTGTCCTGCACGGCCTGGGCGCCCTCGTGACCGTCGTCAACGACGGCGACGACGAGCGCTCCCGGGCCCAGGCGGCCGAACTGGAGGCCGAGGGGATCACCGTCCGCCTCGGCGACGGGGACACCCTGCCGACCGGCACCGAGCTGATCGTCACCGCCCCCGGCTGGCGCCCCGACAAGCCCCTCTTCGCGGCCGCCGCCGAGGCGGGCGTGGAGGTCTGGGGCGACGTCGAGCTGGCCTGGCGGCTCCGGGGCCCCGGAGCCGCCCCCTGGCTCGCGGTCACCGGCACCAACGGCAAGACCACGACCGTGCGGATGCTCGCCTCGATCCTGGAGGCGGCCGGCCTGCGGACCGCCGCCGTCGGCAACATCGGCGTCTCGCTCCTCGACGCCGTCCTCGGCGAGCGGGAGTACGACGTGCTCGCCGTCGAGCTCTCCAGCTACCAGCTCCACTGGGCGCCCTCGGTCCGCGTCCACTCGGCCGCCGTCCTCAACCTGGCGCCCGACCACCTCGACTGGCACGGCTCCATGGAGGCGTACGCCGCCGACAAGGGCCGGATCTACGAGGGCAACCGGGTCGCCTGCGTGTACAACGTCGCCGACAAGGCGACCGAGGGCCTGGTCCGCGAGGCCGACGTCGAGGAGGGCTGCCGGGCCATCGGCTTCACCCTCGGCACCCCCGGCCCCTCCGAACTGGGCGTCGTCGAGGGCCTCCTCGTCGACCGGGCCTTCGTCGAGAACCGGCGGGAGAACGCCCAGGAGCTCGCCGAGGTCTCCGACGTGAGGCCCCCGGCCCCGCACAACATCGCCAACGCCCTGGCGGCCGCCGCCCTGGCCCGCGCCTTCGGCGTCGACGCCAAGGCCGTACGGGACGGCCTGAAGGCCTTCCGGCCCGACCCGCACCGCATCGAGCCGGTCGAGGAGGTCGGGGGAGTCACGTACGTCGACGACTCCAAGGCCACCAACACCCACGCGGCGGAAGCCTCGTTGGCGGCCTACGACCCGATCGTCTGGATCGCCGGCGGCCTCGCCAAGGGCGCGACCTTCGACGAGCTCGTCCTGAAGTCCGCGAAGCGGCTGCGCGGGGCCGTCCTGATCGGCGCCGACCGGGCCCTGATCCGCGAAGCCCTGACGCGACACGCCCCGGAGGTCCCGGTGGTCGACCTCGACCGGACCGACACTGGGGCGATGTCCGAGGCGGTCCGCGAGGCGGCCCGGCTCGCCCGCCCGGGGGACACGGTCCTGCTCGCCCCCGCCTGCGCCTCCATGGACATGTTCACCAACTACAACGAGCGCGGCGATGCCTTCGCGGACGCGGTCCGCGCCCTCGCCGCCACCGGGGACGCCTGACCCGACCAGTGGGAGGGTCCGGCCGCACCGGACACGACCGGAGGGGACGGCGACCATGCCGAGCAAGATCGCGGGGACGCGCCGGCCCTCCGCCGCACGCGGCGGGGGGCGGGCTCCCGCGACCCCGCGGCGGCCGCGCGGCGGCGGGGTCCGGGGACTCCACGAGCGGGCCAGGAAGGCCTGGGACCGCCCTCTCACGGCGTACTACGTGATCATCGGCGCGGGGATGCTCATCACCGCCCTCGGGCTCGTGATGGTCTACTCCGCCTCGATGATCACCGCGCTCCGCTACGAGCTGGTGCCCTCGTACTTCTTCCGGAAGCAGTTCTTCGCCGCGCTCCTCGGCACCGGACTGCTCCTGGCCGCCTCCCGGATGCCGGTGAAGCTGCACCGGGCGCTCGCCTACCCGATCCTGGTCGGCGCGGTCTTCCTGATGGTCCTCGTGCAGATTCCCGGCATAGGGCACAACATCGGCGGCAACCAGAACTGGATCTCGCTGGGCGGCCCGTTCATGCTCCAGCCCAGCGAGTTCGGCAAGCTGGCGCTGATCCTGTGGGGGGCCGACCTGCTCGCCCGCAAGCAGGACGTGAAGCTGCTCTCCCAGTGGAAGCACATGCTGGTGCCGCTGGTCCCGGTGGCCTTCATGCTGCTCGGGCTCATCATGCTCGGCGGGGACATGGGCACCGCGATCATCCTCACGACGATCCTCTTCGGCCTGCTGTGGACGGCCGGGGCGCCCACCCGGCTCTTCGTCGGCGTGCTCGCCGTGGCGGGCGCCCTCGGGGCGCTGCTCATCAAGACGAGCCCGCACCGGATGGACCGCTTCCAGTGCATCGGCGCCTCCGACCCGGGTGGCGAGGGGGCCCCCTGCCTCCAGGCCGCGCACGGAATCTATGCTCTGGCGTCGGGCGGATGGTTCGGATCCGGACTCGGTGCGAGCGTGGAGAAATGGGGCCAACTCCCCGAAGCCCACACGGACTTCATCTTCGCGGTCACCGGTGAGGAACTGGGCCTCGCGGGGACGCTGTCGGTACTCGCCCTGTTCGCGGCTCTAGGCTATGCGGGTATCCGCGTGGCCGGAGGCACGGAGGACCCCTTCGTGAGGTTCGCCGCGGGAGGTGTGACCACCTGGATCACGGCCCAGGCCGTGATCAACATCGGTGCGGTGCTCGGCCTGCTGCCGATCGCCGGTGTCCCGCTCCCGCTGTTCTCCTACGGAGGGTCGGCCCTGCTGCCGACCATGTTCGCCGTCGGGCTCCTCATCGCCTTCGCGCGACAGGAACCCGCCGCGAAAGCGGCCCTGGCCATGCGGCGCCCCGGCTGGGGCAAGCGGGTCGGGAAGAGATGGAAGTCGATGCGACGGCGCGTCAAGAAGCGCCCGTCCGGAGAGCGGTGAATTTCGGTGCATGTCGTACTCGCCGGTGGGGGGACCGCCGGCCACATCGAGCCCGCGCTCGCCCTCGCGGACGCCCTGCGCAGGCAGGACCCCAGCACGGGGATCACGGCGCTCGGCACGGAGAAGGGTCTGGAGACCCGGCTCGTGCCCGAGCGGGGCTACGAACTGGCGCTCATCCCCGCCGTACCGCTGCCCCGCAAGCCCACCCCCGAGCTGATCACCGTCCCCGGACGGCTGCGCGGCACGATCAAGGCGGCCGAGCAGGTCCTGGAGCGCACCAAGGCGGACTGCGTGGTCGGCTTCGGCGGCTACGTGGCGCTGCCCGGCTACCTGGCCGCCAAGCGGCTCGGCGTGCCCATCGTGGTCCACGAGGCCAACGCCCGGCCCGGCCTGGCCAACAAGATCGGCTCGCGGTACGCGGCCGGGGTCGCCGTCGCCACCCCGGACAGCAAGCTCCGCAACGCCCGCTACATCGGCATCCCGCTGCGGCACACCATCGCGACCCTCGACCGGGCCCGGGTGCGCCCCGAGGCGCGCGCCGCGTTCGGGCTCGACCCGAACCTGCCGACGCTGCTCGTCTCGGGCGGCTCGCAGGGCGCCCGGCGGCTCAACGAGGTGATCCAGCAGATCGCCCCGGTGCTCCAGCGCTCCGGCATCCAGATCCTGCACGCGGTCGGCCCGAAGAACGAAATGCCGCGCGTCGACAACATGCCCGGTATGCCGCCCTACGTACCGGTACCGTACGTGGACCGGATGGATCTCGCGTACGCCGCGGCCGACATGATGCTCTGCCGCGCGGGCGCGATGACCGTCGCCGAGCTCTCCGCCGTCGGACTGCCCGCCGCGTACGTCCCGCTGCCCATCGGCAACGGCGAACAGCGGCTCAACGCCCAGCCGGTGGTCAAGGCCGGCGGCGGGCTCCTCGTCGACGACGCGGAGCTGACGCCGCAGTGGGTGCAGGGCAACGTCCTGCCCGTACTGGCCGATCCGCACCGGTTGTACGAGATGTCCCGCGCCGCCGCCGAGTTCGGCCGCAGGGACGCCGACGACCTGCTCGTCGGCATGGTGTACGAGGCGATCGCCGCCCGCCGCCAGGCGTAGCGCGGCGCTCCGGACGGAAGGCAGGAGGCGCCGGGTGGCAACCGCACCGACGACCGCCGAGAAGAGCGGCGCACGCGGGTCGAAGGGGTCGCCGGACGGTCCGTCCCGGCCGGGCGCCCGGAATCGAAGGTTCCGGGCGCCCGCGCCCCGGGTGCTGTTCTCCGCGCTCGGCCTCGCCGCGGCCGCCGCCGGCACGGTCTGGGCGCTCTACGGCTCCGACTGGTTCCGTGTGGAACGTGTGAAGACTTCCGGCACCCGGGTCCTGACCCCGGCCGAGGTCGAGAAGGCCGCCGCCGTCCCGGCCGGCGCCCCGCTCGCCTCCGTCGACACCGACGCGATCGCGGCCCGGGCCCGGCTGCTCCTGCCCCGGATCGAGTCGATCCAGGTCGAGCGGTCCTGGCCGCACGGAATCGATCTGAAGGTGACGGAACGGAAGCCGGTCCTGCTCATCGAAAAGGGCGGAAAGTTCACCGAAGTGGACATGACCGGCGCCCGGTTCGCCACCGTCGCCACCGCCCCCCGGGGCGTCCCCCTGCTGGTCCTCGACGCCGCCTCCTCCCCGAGCCTCCGCCGCTTCGGCGCGGACCGGCTGCTCCGGGAGGCGGTGCGCGTCCGGGGTGAACTCCCGGCGGAAATCGCCCGGAACACCCGTGTCGTCCGCGTCGCCTCGTACGACTCCGTCACCCTGGAGCTGACCGGCGGCCGCACGGTCTTCTGGGGGAGCGGCGAGCACGGCCCGGCCAAGGCCCGGGTCCTCACCGCCCTGATGAAGGCCACTCCCAAAGCGGGGCACTTCGACGTAAGTGCTCCCACGGCCCCCGCCTCGTCGGGGAGTTGACGGGCATCGTCGCTGGCCAGCACCCTGGTTGGCCACCGCTACGGGTGATCACATAGGGTGAAAAGAAAAACGGGAGGTTCGGCGTGTTCGTTGAACGTGCGCCGCTTGTCGACTTAGTGTCCTGTTCGGAAGAGTCCAGCGAACAGAGACACTGGTAACCCTAAACTTCAACGTTAGGGTTTGGGTCGGCGTTTCGGACCGTCCCAATCGGCATCCGTCGTCGCAGCGCGGCCAACCGCGCGGTGGCGACACGTAACTCGAGGCGAGAGGCCTTCGACGTGGCAGCACCGCAGAACTACCTCGCAGTCATCAAGGTCATCGGTGTCGGCGGCGGTGGTGTCAATGCCATCAACCGAATGATCGAGGTCGGTCTCAAGGGCGTCGAGTTCATCGCGATCAACACCGACGCGCAAGCGCTGTTGATGAGCGACGCCGACGTCAAGCTCGACGTCGGCCGTGAACTCACCCGCGGCCTCGGGGCCGGGGCGAACCCGGCCGTCGGTCGCAAGGCGGCAGAGGACCACCGCGAGGAGATCGAGGAGGTCCTCAAGGGGGCCGACATGGTCTTCGTCACCGCCGGCGAAGGCGGCGGCACCGGCACCGGCGGCGCCCCCGTCGTCGCCAACATCGCGCGCTCGCTCGGCGCCCTCACGATCGGTGTGGTCACCCGGCCGTTCACCTTCGAGGGACGCCGTCGCGCCAACCAGGCGGAGGACGGCATCGCCGAGCTCCGCGAAGAGGTCGACACCCTCATCGTCATCCCCAACGACCGGCTGCTCTCGATCTCGGACCGCCAGGTGTCCGTGCTCGACGCCTTCAAGTCGGCCGACCAGGTCCTCCTGAGCGGTGTCCAGGGCATCACCGACCTCATCACCACCCCGGGCCTGATCAACCTCGACTTCGCCGACGTCAAGTCGGTCATGTCCGAGGCCGGTTCGGCGCTCATGGGCATCGGCTCCGCCCGCGGTGACGACCGCGCGGTGGCCGCCGCGGAGATGGCGATCTCCTCGCCGCTCCTGGAGGCCTCCATCGACGGCGCCCGCGGCGTGCTGCTCTCCATCTCCGGCGGCAGCGACCTCGGCCTCTTCGAGATCAACGAGGCCGCGCAGCTGGTCAGCGAGGCGGCCCACCCCGAGGCCAACATCATCTTCGGCGCCGTCATCGACGACGCCCTCGGCGACGAGGTCCGGGTCACCGTCATCGCGGCCGGCTTCGACGGCGGCCAGCCGCCGGCCCGCCGGGACAACATCATCGGCTCGGTCTCCGCCAAGCGCGAGGAGCCCGCCCCGGCGCCCCGCGCCGCCGAGACCTCCCGCCCGCTGGGCGGCCTCGGCACGGTGACCCCGCGCGAGGACCCGGCCCCCGCGCCGGCCGAGCCCGTCGCCCCGGCCGTCAACGAGACCCCGCTGACCCCGGCCCCGCCGGTGGTCCCCCCGGCCCGTCCGTACGCGGACAGCCAGGCCGAGGAGCTGGACGTCCCGGACTTCCTGAAGTGATAGGACGGCGCTTCGACGCGAACGGCGCGCACTTCGCCTTCACCGACCGGTGGGGCGGAGTGAGCGCCGTTCCGTACGAGGAGCTCAACCTCGGCGGCGCGGTGGGCGACGACCCCGGGGCCGTGCTCGCCAACCGGGCGCTCGCCGCCGGGGCCCTCGGGCTCGACCCGGCGCGGACGGTCTGGATGAACCAGGTGCACGGCGCGGACGTGGCCGAGGTCGAAGGCCCCTGGGGGGACGCGGAGATCCCGTCCGTCGACGCGCTCGTCACCACCCGGCGCGGGCTCGCCCTCGCCGTCCTCACCGCCGACTGCGTCCCGGTCCTGCTCGCCGACCCCGTCGCCGGGGTCGTGGCCGCCGCCCACGCCGGACGGCCCGGCATGGTCGCCGGGGTCGTCCCGGCCGCCGTGGAGGCCATGACCGGCCTCGGCGCCGACCCCGCCCGGATCGTCGCCCGCACCGGACCGTCCGTCTGCGGACGGTGCTACGAGGTGCCGGAGGCGATGCGCGACGAGGTCGCGGCCGTCGAACCGGCCGCCGCCGCGGAGACCTCCTGGGGGACCCCCGCCGTCGACGTCGCCGCCGGAGTGCGCGCGCAGCTCGAACGGCTCGGGGTCCGGGACGTGGTGGACGCCGGGATCTGCACCCTGGAGTCCCGCGACCACTACTCGTACCGCCGCGACCGCACCACGGGGCGACTCGCGGGATATGTCTGGCTGGACGCCGAGTCCGCCCGGGGCGCGGGCTCCGGATCCCCGGCAGGAAAGAGCTGATGACGGACCGCACGGCGGAACTCGCCGAGAACCTGGCCCGGGTGGAGGCGCGCATCGCCACCGCCTGCGCCGCCGCAGGACGCGCGCGCGAGGAGGTGACCCTGATCGTGGTCACCAAGACCTACCCCGCGAGCGACGTGCGAATCCTCCACGGCCTGGGCGTTCGGCACGTCGCCGAGAACCGGGACCAGGACGCCGCGCCCAAGGCGGCCGCCTGTGCCGATCTCGACCTCACCTGGCACTTCGTGGGCCAGTTGCAGACGAACAAGGTCAAGTCGGTGACGGGTTATGCCGATGTGGTGCAGTCCGTCGACCGTTCGAAGCTCGTCTCCGCCCTTTCCGCCGCCGCGGTGAGGGAGGGGCGCGAACTCGGCTGCCTGATCCAGGTCGCGCTCGACGCGGAGTCCGGCGAGCGGGGCGACCGCGGCGGCGTCGCGCCGGACGGGATCGAGGAGTTGGCGGCGGCCGTGGACGCCGCCCCCGGCCTGCGGCTCGGCGGCCTGATGACGGTCGCCCCGCTCGCCGGGCCGTACGCGGGCGAACCCCGGGCGGCCTTCGACCGGCTGATGGATTTGTCGACTGCCCTGCGCGCGACCCGTCCGGCTGCGAACATGGTGTCGGCAGGGATGAGCGGAGACCTCGAAGAGGCCGTCGCCGCCGGGGCGACACACGTACGCGTCGGTACGGCGGTACTCGGAGTCCGCCCGAAGCTCGGGTAACGTCGCGAAGCAAGTCGGACCACAGCAGAAAATATGGTCATTCCGCAGAACGGCGGGACGACCCGTGGATCGCCGGCACTTGGTGACAAGGCCGATCCACCACAGAGCGGAGGAATCGGAGAATGGCCGGCGCGATGCGCAAGATGGCGGTCTACCTCGGCCTCGTGGAGGACGATGGGTACGACGGCCGGGGCTTCGACCCCGACGACGACTTCGAACCCGAGCTGGAGCCGGAGCCCGAGCGCGACCGGCGTCACGCCCCCCCGCGCCAGGTGGAGCACGAGGAGCCGGTGCGGGTGGTGAAGCCCCCGGCCCCCCGGGAGCCCGTCGCCCATTCCGTCCCGGTACTCGCCGAAAGCGGACGTCCGGCCCGAATTGCCCCCGTGGCATCCATCACACCCGAACGCCCGAGCCTGGAGAAGAACGCACCGGTGATCATGCCCAAGGTCGTGTCCGAGCGGGAGCCCTACCGCATCACCACGCTGCACCCCCGGACCTACAACGAGGCCCGTACCATCGGGGAACACTTCCGTGAGGGCACCCCGGTGATCATGAACCTCACGGAGATGGACGACACGGACGCGAAGCGACTTGTCGACTTCGCCGCCGGACTCGTCTTCGGGCTCCATGGCAGCATTGAGCGCGTGACGCAGAAGGTGTTCCTGTTGTCGCCTGCTAACGTCGATGTCACGGCGGAGGACAAGGCCCGGATCGCAGAGGGCGGATTCTTCAACCAGAGCTGAGAACACAGGAACCGGACGGACCGGTCGCGAGGGCGGCCGGACGAGCGAGAGCACGCAAGCCAGGGGAGAGGGAAACGCGGGATGGGCGTCGCACTACAGGTGGTCTACATCGTGCTGATGTGCTTCCTCGTCCTCCTGATCGTCCGGCTTGTCATGGACTACGTCTTCCAGTTCGCCCGTTCATGGCAACCCGGTAAGGCGATGGTGGTCGTCCTTGAGGCCACCTACACTGTCACCGATCCACCGCTCAAGCTTCTGCGGCGGCTCATCCCGCCGCTGCGTCTCGGGGGCGTGGCACTCGACCTGTCCTTCTTCGTTCTGATGATCATCGTGTACATCCTGATCTCCATCGTGAGCAGTTTCGCGAGGTGAGTGAGGTGCATGTGGACGATACGGTCTTGCCGACTGCCGACGACTACGTAGAGGTGAAGAAGAGATGCCGCTGACTCCCGAGGACGTGCGGAACAAGCAGTTCACGACCGTCCGCCTTCGAGAAGGCTATGACGAGGACGAGGTCGATGCCTTCCTCGACGAGGTCGAAGCCGAGCTGACCCGCCTGCTTCGCGAGAACGAGGACCTGCGCGCCAAGCTGGCCGCCGCGACGCGCGCCGCCGCGCAGAACCAGCAGCAGGGTATGCGCAAGCCCCCGGAGCAGCAGGATCGTCCCGTCGGTCCCGGGGCTCCGGTACCCGCCGCCATATCCGGACCGCCGGTCCAGCAGCAGCCGCCGCAGATGGGCCCGCCGCAGCTGCCTTCCGGTGCCCCTCAGCTTCCCGCCGGCCCCATGCAGGGCGGACCGATGCAGGGCGGGCCCATGGGCCCCGGCCCGATGCAGGGCGGTCCCATGCAGGGTGGACCGATGGGTCCCGGCCCGATGCAGGGCGGCCCGATGGGTCACCCGCAGCAGATGCAGCAGCAGCCCGCGCAGGGTCCCGGCGGCGACAGCGCCGCGCGCGTCCTCTCGCTGGCCCAGCAGACCGCGGACCAGGCGATCGCGGAGGCCCGTTCCGAGGCCAACAAGATCGTCGGCGAGGCGCGCTCGCGCGCCGAGGGCCTGGAGCGGGACGCCCGCGCCAAGGCCGACGCCCTGGAGCGGGACGCGCAGGAGAAGCACCGCGTCGCGATGGGCTCCCTGGAGTCCGCCCGCGCCACCCTCGAGCGCAAGGTCGAGGACCTGCGGGGCTTCGAGCGCGAGTACCGCACGCGTCTGAAGTCGTACCTGGAGTCGCAGCTGCGCCAGCTGGAGACCCAGGCCGACGACTCGCTGGCTCCGCCGCGCACCCCGGCCGCGGCCTCGCTGCCGCCGGCCCCGTCGATGGCCTCGGCCGGTGCCGGTGCGCCGTCCTACGGCGGCGGCACGATGGGTGGCGGCCCGTCCATGGGCGGTGCCCCGTCCTACGGCGGCGGTCAGCAGCAGATGTCCCCGGCGATGACCCAGCCGATGGCTCCGGTCCGTCCGCAGGCACCGCAGCCGATGCAGCAGGCTCCGGCGCCGATGCGGGGCTTCCTGATCGACGAGGACGACAACTGACGGCGCGCGACCGCGCGACGAGCGCGTAGCCGTCGGCAGGCTACAAGGGCCGGCCCCCGGGAAACCGGGGGCCGGCCCTTTGCCGTGGGCGGGGGGCGTGCGGAGGGAAAGCGAAAGGCCCGGCTCCCCGGAAACCGGGGGCCGGGCCTTTCGCCGGGTGGTTACGCCTTGCGGAGGCGGAACGTCAGGTTCAGGGAGTCGTCCGTGAACGGGGTGCCGTAGGTGTCGTCGGCCTCGCCGTTGGCGTGGTCCGTGGCGAGGACCTCGTCCGCGATGAGGGCCGCGTGGGCGGTCAGGGCGTCGGTGGTCTCCGGGGAGCCGGAGGTCCAGCGCAGGGCGATGCGGTCGGCGACGTCCAGGCCGCTGTTCTTGCGGGCCTCCTGGATCAGCCGGATCGCGTCACGGGCCAGGCCCGCCTGCCGGAGCTCGGGGGTGATCTCCAGGTCCAGGGCGACGGTCGCACCCGCGTCCGAGGCGACCGACCAGCCCTCGCGGGGGGTCTCCGTGATGATGATCTCCTCGGGGGTGACGGTGATCGTCTCGCCGTTCACCTCCAGGGGCGCCTCGCCGGAGCGCAGGGCCAGGGAGAGGGCCGCCGCGTCCGCCGCCGCCACCGCCTTCGCCACGTCCTGGACGCCCTTGCCGAAGCGCTTGCCCAGGGCCCGGAAGTTGGCCTTCGCCGTCGTGTCGACGAGCGAGCCGCCGACCTCCGAGAGGGACGCCAGCGAGGAGACGTTCAGCTCCTCCGTGATCTGGGCCCGCAGCTCCGGGGAGAGGGCCGCGAAGCCGTTGGCCGCCACCAGGGCGCGGGAGAGCGGCTGGCGGGTCTTCACGCCCGACTCGGCGCGCGTCGCCCGGCCCAGCTCCACCAGGCGCCGGACGAGCAGCATCTGCTCGGAGAGGGTGCCGTCGATCAGCGTGGCGTCCGCCTCCGGCCAGGTGGCCAGGTGGACCGACTCCGGGGCGTCCGGGGTCACCGGGACCACCAGGTCCTGCCAGACCCGCTCGGTGATGAACGGGGTCAGTGGCGCCATCAGGCGCGTGACCGTCTCCACGACCTCGTGCAGGGTCCGCAGGGCCGCCTTGTCGCCCTGCCAGAAGCGGCGGCGGGAGCGGCGCACGTACCAGTTGGACAGGTCGTCGACGAACGCCGACAGGAGCTTGCCGGTGCGCTGGGTGTCGTACGACTCCATCGCCTCGGTCGCCTCGGCCACCAGCGTGTTCAGCTCGGACAGCAGCCACTTGTCGAGGACCGTGCGGTCGGCCGGGGCCGGGTCCGCCGCGCTCGGCGCCCAGCCGGACGTACGGGCGTACAGCGCCTGGAAGGCGACCGTGTTCCAGTACGTCAGGAGGGTCTTGCGGACGACCTCCTGGATCGTGCCGTGGCCCACCCGGCGGGCCGCCCACGGCGAGCCGCCGGCCGCCATGAACCAGCGGACCGCGTCGGCGCCGTGCTGGTCCATCAGCGGGATCGGCTGGAGGATGTTCCCCAGGTGCTTGGACATCTTGCGGCCGTCCTCGGCGAGGATGTGGCCCAGGCAGACCACGTTCTCGTACGACGACTTGTCGAACACCAGGGTGCCGACGGCCATCAGCGTGTAGAACCAGCCGCGGGTCTGGTCGATCGCCTCGGAGATGAACTGCGCCGGGTAGCGGCTCTCGAACAGCTCCTTGTTCTCGTACGGGTAGCCGTACTGCGCGAACGGCATCGAGCCCGAGTCGTACCAGGCGTCGATGACCTCCGGGACGCGGACGGACTCCAGGGAGCAGCCGTCCTCGGGGCAGCCGAACGTGACCGCGTCGATGTACGGGCGGTGCGGGTCCAGGCCCGACTGGTCGGTGCCGGTCAGCTCGGTCAGCTCCGCGCGCGAGCCCACGCAGGTGAGGTGCCCGTCCTCGCAGCGCCAGATCGGCAGCGGGGTGCCCCAGTAGCGGTTGCGGGAGAGCGCCCAGTCGACGTTGTTGGTCAGCCAGTCGCCGAAGCGGCCGTGCTTGACCGACTCCGGGAACCAGTTGGTCCGCTCGTTCTCCGCGAGCATCCGGTCCTTGACCGCGGTCGTGCGGATGTACCAGGACGGCTGCGCGTAGTAGAGCAGCGCCGTGTGGCAGCGCCAGCAGTGCGGGTAGCTGTGCTCGTACGCGATGTGCTTGAAGAGCAGGCCGCGCGCGTCCAGGTCGGCGGTCAGCTTCTCGTCGGCCTTCTTGAAGAAGACGCCGCCGACCAGCGGCACGTCCTCTTCGAAGGTGCCGTCGGGGCGGACCGGGTTCACGACCGGCAGGCCGTACGCCTTGCAGACCCGGAGGTCGTCCTCGCCGAAGGCGGGGGACTGGTGGACCAGACCCGTGCCGTCCTCGGTCGTCACGTACTCGGCGTTGACGACGTAGTGCGCCGGCTCCGGGAACTCGATCAGCTCGAACGGGCGCTCGTACGTCCAGCGCTCCATGTCCTGGCCGGTGAAGGTCTCGCCGGTGGTGACCCAGCCCTCGCCGAGCGCCTTCTCGACCAGCGGCTCGGCGACGACGACCTGCTCGTCGCCGTCGGTGGCGACCACGTAGGTGACTTCGGGGTGGGCGGCGACCGCCGTGTTGGACACCAGGGTCCACGGGGTCGTCGTCCAGACCAGGAGCGCCGCCCGGCCGGCCAGCGGGCCGGAGGTCAGCGGGAAGCGGACGTAGACCGAGGGGTCGACGACCGTCTCGTACCCCTGCGCCAGCTCGTGGTCCGAGAGGCCGGTGCCGCAGCGGGGACACCAGGGGGCGACCCGGTGGTCCTGGACCAGCAGGTCCTTGTCGAAGATCTGCTTCAGGGACCACCAGACCGACTCGATGTACGAGGGGTCCATGGTCCGGTACGCGTCGTCGAGGTCGACCCAGTAGCCCATCCGGGTCGTCAGCTCGGCGAAGGCGTCGGTGTGGCGGGTCACCGACTCGCGGCACTTGTCGTTGAACTCGGCGATGCCGTACGCCTCGATGTCCTTCTTGCCGGAGAAGCCGAGCTCCTTCTCGACGGCGAGCTCGACCGGCAGGCCGTGGCAGTCCCAGCCGGCCTTGCGGGCCACGTGGTAGCCGCGCATGGTCCGGAAGCGGGGGAAGACGTCCTTGAAGACGCGGGCCTCGATGTGGTGGGCGCCCGGCATTCCGTTGGCGGTGGGCGGGCCCTCGTAGAACACCCACTCGGGGCGGCCCTCGGACTGCTCCAGGGTCTTCGCGAAGACCTTGTTCTCCTGCCAGAAGTCGAGCACGGCGTGCTCGAGGGCGGGCAGGTCGACCTGGGCGGGCACCTGGCGGTACTGCGGCGCTGTCATGCGGCGGACTCTCCTCCGGACGGACGGTTCTGCTTCCGTCGGAGGGACGAGAGCGCTGCTCCCGCGGTACCACCCTCCTTGGCTCCGGACGTGACCGACCCGAGCCCCCTCATTGGGGTCGCGACGCCGGGTCTAGTCGCCGCACCCCGGGGTGCGGCTTTCTTCCGGCGGCTCCGGGGTGATGCTTCACATCGGGCTCGCCCCCGGGCTCTCACCGTCCCCGGGTCGCTCATGGCTGCGTACGACGCTACTCGTCCCCATCCAAGCCTTTCGCTGAGCCCAGTGTACGGGGCCCCGGGAACGGGGGCGGACCGGTTTTCCGTGACCCGAATGGCCACACGGCGGGCACCGGACCCGGGGTGGGGCCATGTGGGGGAGGGGCGGGGCGGATAACCGGGCGGGGAGCGGGGCACAACGGATGCAGGCCGCCCCGGCGGGGAGCGGGGGCGGGTGGGAACGGCGGCGTGCCCCGTTGCCGCGGGCCTCGGGCCGATTTATCGTCCCAGCACGATTCGCGAGCAAGATCACAAAATGTGAAGGGGCCGCGACATGGTGGCGAAGAAGACCGCCGCGAAGAAGACCACGGCCGGGAAACGGACGGCGGTCGCCGGGCACCCCACGGTCGCGGAGGAACCGGAGGCCCCCGCGAAGAAGGGGGCCGGCGGGGCGGGCGCCGAGAAGGCGGCCGCCAAGAAGACGGTCGCGAAGAAGGTGGCGGCCGCGAAGAAGACGGTCGCGAAGAAGGCCGCGGCGGCCAAGAAGGCCGTCGTGGAGAAGACGGGAGCGGCGGCCCCCGCCGAGGCGGCCTCCGCCGAGGACACCGCCGCTCCGGGCGCGCCCGCCGGGAAGGCCGGGGCGAAGAGGGCGGCCGCCGGCAGGGCGTCCGCGCGGAAGCAGACAGGAGCCAGGACGGTGGCAGCGAAGAAGACCGCGGGTGGCGTGACGACCGTCGAGGACGGGGCGGCGGTGCCCCCGGCCCGTACCGGCGAGCTCGCGGTCCGTCCGGGCGAGGACCCCTGGACGCCGGAGGAGGTCGCCGAGGCCCGCGACGGGCTCCAGGCGGAGGTGCTGCGGCTGCGCAGCGAGCTCGCCCACTCGCAGGAGGAGCTCACCGGCCTCATGCGGGACTCGGGCGACGGCGCCGGGGACGACCAGGCCGACACCGGCACCAAGAACATCACCCGCGAGCACGAGCTGGCCCTCGCGGCCAACGCCCGGGAGATGCTGGAGCAGTCCGAGCACGCCCTGGAACGGCTCGACGCCGGCACGTACGGCCTGTGCGAGGTCTGCGGCAAGCCGATCGGCAAGGCCCGTATGCAGGCCTTCCCGAGAGCCACCCTCTGCGTCGAGGACAAGCAGCGCCAGGAACGGCGCGGCTGAGGGAAACGGGGCCGGTGCGGGGCCCGGGGCGCGACCCCCGGGCCCCGGGTGCCGCGGGCGCGGTCTCGGGCGACGGGGTCGTACGTCTGTGCCGTACCCTCGGTGCACGGTCAGGCATCGAGGTCGAGGGACTCACTCACGTGGCAGAGGCGGAGCGCATCATCGGTACGCCGGATTCAGCAGGGGCCGACGAGTCGGCGGCCTCCGACGGCACGGACGCCCCCGTGGAGCGTCCCCGGGGCAGGCGCAGGATCGTCGCCCTGTTCGTGGTGGCCCTCCTGGCCTACCTGCTCGACCTCGGCAGCAAGATCCTCGTGGTCGAGAAGCTGGAGGGCCGCGAGCCGATCCGGGTGATCGGGGACCTGCTCCGCTTCGACGCCATCCGGAACCCGGGCGCCGCCTTCGGCATGGGCGAGGCCTTCACGATCATCTTCACCTGCATCGCCGCCGCCGTCATCGTCGTGATCGTCCGGCTCGCCCGGAAGCTCTACAGCCTGCCCTGGGCCATCGCCCTCGGCCTGCTGCTCGGCGGCGCCCTCGGCAACCTCACGGACCGGATCTTCCGCTCGCCGGGCGTCTTCGAGGGCGCGGTCGTCGACTTCATCGCCCCCGCGCACTTCGCCGTCTTCAACCTCGCCGACTCGGCGATCGTCTGCGGCGGCATCCTCATCGTGATCCTGTCGTTCCGGGGCCTGGACCCCGACGGGACCGTCCACAAGGACTGACAAGGCATACTCGACGGGTGAGTACGAGTCCCGAGATCCGCACCCTGCCCGTTCCCGATGGCCTGGAGGGCGAGCGCGTCGACGCCGCCATCGCCCGCATGTTCGGGTTCTCCCGTACGAAGGCGGCCGAGCTGGCCGCCGCCGGGAAGGTCCAGGTCGACGGCTCCGTCGTCGGCAAGTCCGAGCGGGTCAGCGGCGGTGCGTGGCTGGAGGTCGAGATGCCGGGCGCGGCCGCGCCCGTGCAGATCGTCGCGGAGCCCGTCGAGGGCATGGAGATCGTCCACGACGACGACGACATCGTCGTGATCATGAAGCCGATCGGCGTCGCCGCCCACCCCAGCCCCGGCTGGACCGGCACCACCGTGATCGGCGGCCTCGCCGCCGCCGGCTACCGCATCTCCACCTCCGGCGCCGCCGAGCGCCAGGGCATCGTGCACCGCCTCGACGTCGGCACCTCCGGCCTGATGGTGGTCGCCAAGTCGGAGTACGCGTACACCTCGCTCAAGCGCCAGTTCAAGGAGCGCACGGTCGACAAGCGCTACCACGCGCTGGTCCAGGGGCACCCCGACCCGATGAGCGGCACCATCGACGCCCCCATCGGCCGCCACCCCCAGCACGACTACAAGTGGGCGGTCACCGCCGACGGCAAGCCCTCCGTCACGCACTACGACCTCATCGAGGCGTACCGCTCGGCCTCGCTGCTCGACATCAAGCTGGAGACGGGCCGCACCCACCAGATCCGGGTGCACATGTCCGCCCACCGCCACCCCTGCGTCGGCGACCTCACCTACGGCGCCGACCCGACGATCGCCAAGCGCCTCGGCCTGACCCGGCAGTGGCTGCACGCCGTGCGCCTCGGCTTCGAGCACCCCGGCGACGGCTCGTGGGTCGAGTTCGCCAGCACCTACCCCGAGGACCTGCGCAAGGCCCTGGACCGGATCGAGGCGGAGAGCCGGTGAGCACCGTGTACGACGTCCGCGAGGCCCGGGGCGACGAGGACCGGGAGGCCTGCTTCGCGGTCCGCCGCGAGGTCTTCGTCGAGGAGCAGGGCGTGCCCCGGGAGCTGGAGTACGACGCGTACGACGCGACCGCCGTGCACGTGCTCGCGGTCCGCGAGGACGGCCTTCCGCTGGGCACCGGGCGCCTGCTGCACGGCGCCGACGCACTGGGCAAGACCGGCGCCGACGCCTCGGTGGGCTCCCTCGGCCGGCTCGCGGTCGCCAAGGCGGCGCGCGGCCTCGGGGTCGGCGCGGCCCTGGTCCGGGGCATCGAGGACGCGGCGCGCGAGCGCGGTCTGACCGCCGTCGACCTGCACGCGCAGACCCACGCCCTCGGCTTCTACGAGCGGCTGGGCTACGAGGCGTACGGCCCCGAGTTCCCGGACGCGGGCATCCCGCACCGGGCCATGCGGAAGGCGCTGTAGGGCCGGTCCGGGGCGTCCGACGCGGCGCCCCGGGGACAACACGTGTGAAAAGAGGCCCACGTGGCAGGCTGAGCCCGTGGATCAATTGGCCCTGCTGTTCCTGCTGCTCCTCGGCGCCCTGCTCACCGTCCCGCTCGGCGAGCGGCTGGGGCTGCCCGCGCCCGTCCTGATGACCCTCGTCGGGATCGTGCTGGCCTTCCTGCCGTTCGTGCCGAACGTCGAGATCCCGCCGGAGTACATCCTCCCGCTGGTGCTGCCGCCGCTCCTCTACGCGGCCGTGCAGCGGACCTCCTGGCGCCAGTTCGCGGCCAACAAGCGGCCCATCTTCCTGCTCGCGGTGGCCCTGGTCTTCGTCACCACGGCGGCCGTCGGCGCCGTCGCCAACGCGCTGGTGCCCGGCATCCCGCTGGCCGCCGCCATCGCGCTCGGCGCCCTGGTCGCCCCGCCGGACCCGGTCGCCGCGACCGCCGTCGCGGGCTCGCTCGGACTGCCCCGCAGGCTCGTGTCGATCCTGGAGGGCGAGGGCCTCTTCAACGACGTCACCGCGATCGTGCTCTACCACGTGGCGATCGCGGCCGCCGTCAGCGGCACCTTCTCCGTGCCCGAGGCGGCCGGTGCCCTGGTGCTCTCCGCCGTCGTCGCCGTGGTCGTCGGCCTGGGACTCGGCTGGCTCTCCAACAAGCTCATCGGGTTCCTGGGCGACCCCACCCTGCAGACCGGACTCACCCTCCTCGTCCCCTTCGTGAGCTACGTGCTCGCCGAGGAGCTGCACGGCTCCGGCGTCCTCTCCGTCCTGATCACCGCGCTCTTCCTGGCCGAGCACGCGGCCGACGCCGACGACGTCATGGGCCGGCTCGCCGGGCAGACCTTCTGGGAGATCGTCGACACCCTCGTGACCGGCATCGCCTTCGGCCTCATCGGCCTGGAGGTCGTCCACGTCTTCGGGTACGCGGACGGGCACGTCCTGGAGATGCTCGGCTGGGGCGCCGCCGTGGCCGGGACGGTCGTCGTCGTGCGGCTGCTGTGGCTGCTGCCCGCCACCTGGCTGGCGCAGAGGATGCACACGCTCCGGGACGTGGACGAGGAGATCCCGGTGAGCTGGCGGGAGACCGTCGTCATGTGGTGGGCGGGGATGCGCGGGGTGGCCTCGGTGGCGCTGGCGCTCGCCGTCCCGCTCACCACCGACGACGGCGAGCCCTTCCCCGGCCGCGCGGAGATCGTCTTCATCGCCTTCTGCGTGATCCTCACCACGCTGGTCCTCCAGGGGCTCACCCTGCCCGCCCTGGTCCGGCGGCTCGGGGTGAAGGCGGACGCCGAGGCCGAGCGGGCCCTGGAGCGCGAGCTCGCGGTCCGGGCCGCGAAGGCGGCCAAGCGGCGGCTCAAGGAGATCGAGGAGGTCGAGGACCTGCCGGAGGAGGTGCAGGAGCGGCTCCAGCGCGGCGCCTTCGACATCGGGGCGCGGATCAGCCCCGACATGGTGGACGACGAGCGGCGGGCCGCCTTCGCGGAGCGGGTGGACCGCTTCAAGGCGGTGCAGCGCATCCAGAAGGAGCTGATGTCGGCCGCCCGGCACGAGGTCCTGGCGGCGCGCAGCGAGCCGGGCGCCGACCCCGAGGTGGTGGACCGGGTGCTCCGCCAGCTCGACGTGCGCAGTATGCGCTGAGCGGGGGCGGGCCGCCGCGGGTGGCAGGATGGCGGGCATGGACATCATGCTTTTCCACTCGGTGTACGGCGCGCGCCCGGCCGTGGAGGCCGCGGCCGACCGGCTGCGGGCCGCCGGGCACCGGGTGTGGACGCCGGACCTCTTCGACGGCTGGACCACCGACTCGGTGGAGGAGGGCATGGCGAAGCGGGACGAGATCGGCAAGGACGAGTTGCTGAAGCGCGCGATCCTGGCCGCCGCCCCGTACTCGGAGCGCGGTCTCGTCTACGCCGGCTTCTCGCTGGGCGCGTCGGTCGCGCAGACCCTGGCCCTCGGCGACGAGAAGGCGCGCGGCCTCCTGCTGCTGCACGGCACCTCGGACCTCGCGCCGAACGCGTCGGCGGACGAGCTGCCCGTGCAGCTGCACGTGGCCGAGCCCGATCCCTTCGAGACGGACGACTGGCTGTCCGCCTGGTACCTCCAGATGGGCCGGGCCGGGGCGGACGTGGAGATCCACCGCTACCGGGGCGCCGGGCACCTGTACACGGACCCGGAGCTGCCGGACTGGGACGCGGAGGCGGCCGAGCGGACCTGGGCGGTGGCGCTCGCGTTCCTGGAGGAGCTGGCGGACGCCGCGTAACTCCGTCCGGACGTGCGCCGGGGGCGCGGCGGGAGGCTCTTCCCGTCGCGCCCCCGGTGTGTTCCCGGAGCCGGTCAGCCGCGGTACGCGGTCCAGTGCTGGCTCATCCGGGCCACCTGGCCCGCGGTGAACTGGTACATGCAGGAGTCGTACGTGTAGTCCATGAAGTTGTGGATCGGGTCGGCGCCCGCCGCGGTGCAGGTGTCGCGGCCCGTCGGGCACTCGTACGCGGGGCTCGACTCGGCCGGGGTGTCGGCCACGGAGTCGCCGCTGCCGCCGCAGCCGCCCTGGAAGGTGTGGTACAGCCCCATCCAGTGGCCGACCTCGTGCGTTCCGGTGTCGCCCTGGTTGTAGTTGGCCGCCGAGCCGCCCGGGAGCGAGGCGTCCAGGACGACGACGCCGTCCATCTTCGGGTTGGAGGCGTACGAGGTCGGGAAGGTCGCCCAGCCGAGGAGGCCGCCGCTCAGCTTGGCGGTGTAGAAGTTCAGCGCGCCCGCGCCGCCCTTGCGGAGGGTCTGCTTCATCTGCTTCTCGGCGCTGGAGCCGGAGGCCAGGTTGTACCAGCTGGAGTTGTTGGTGTAGTCGGTGCCGGCCAGCGTGAACTGGAAGTTGGTGTTCACGTTGCCGGTGCCCTGGCCGCCGTAGGCCGCGTTGAGGACGGCGATCTGGCTGTTGATCGCGGAGGCGGAGAGCTTGCCCGTCGTCCCGGAGTGGATGACGTGGAAGTAGACGGGGACGGTGACCGCCGCGGCGGCCCGGCCCGAGGCGGCGGCGCGGCCGGCGCCGGCGGTCGCGGCGGGGGAGAGCGACGCCAGTCTCTTCTTCAGGTCGGCATCCATCGCCTTGGCCTGGGCGGCCGAGACCTCGTTGGGCTCGGCGGCGTGGTGGTCGGCGCCGCGCGCCTTGCGGGCGGCGGAGACGGCACCGTCCTCGCACTCCTCGGCGGAGGGGGCGGCGGAGACGCGGTCGGCGGGGGACGCGCCGGTGGCGACGGGGGCCGAGAGCGGTGCCAGGGCCAGGGTTCCGGCCATGACGGCGGTACCGATGGCACGACGTGACATACGCGGGGATATACGGGCAAGAGCACGCACGGTGACTCCTCGTGGGGGGTGGGTGGAGGAACTTCCTCCGCCACGCCGGGGAGATTACGCGTCCATGTCAGCCGTCGTTGAGGAGTGATCAGGCCCAATCATCCGTCGGGCAATTCGGCGCAACGGGAAGAAAATCTTCTGCGCCTTCCGGAGTTTGAGACGTCGACGTAATGGTGGAGGGGACGGAGGCGGGTGGTGTGTCCGGATTCGATCGCTGGAACTCGCCACCCGCCGTAGCCGTGTGATCTCCCGTTAACAGAAGGGATCATGGCTGAAAAGAGACCCTCGCGGAGGTCTCAGAGGACCGGCTGGTACACCCGCTCGACACGCTGCGTTCCGCTCGGCGTCCGGTACGAGCGCGCCCAGGACGCCGTCGCGTCCGGGTCCGCCTTGTCGGAGACCGTGTAGTAGTCCATCTGCGAGCGGGCGGCGGTCACGTCCAGCACGCCGTAGCCGTGGTGGTCCATGTCCACCCACTTCACGTGCCGGTTGGCGGCCTTCACGGCGGTCGCCGCCACCACCGAGAGCGTCCCCGGCGCCACGCGCAGCAGGTCGTCCAGGTTGTCCGAGGTCACCGAGGTGACCACGAACTCGGTCGCCGCCGAGGCCGAGAGCGGATACGTCGCGGCCTTCACCGGCACGTCGTTGGCCCAGGCCATGTGGATGTCGCCGGTCAGGAAGACCGTGTTCCGGACGCCCCGCGCCGTCAGGTGCGCCAGCAGTTCCCGCCGGTCGTCCGTGTAGCCGTCCCACTGGTCCACGTTGACCGCGAGCCCCTCCTTCGGCAGGCCCGTCAGCTCCGCGAGCGGCTCCAGGAGATGGGCGGGCAGGGCCCCGAAGGCGACCGGCGAGATCATCACCGAGGTCCCGACCAACTGCCAGGCCGCGTCCGAACCGGCGAGCCCCGCCTTGAGCCAGTCCAGTTGGGCGCGGCCGGTGATGCTCCGCTCCGGGTCGTCCACCGCCCCGCTGCCCGTCCTCGCCTGCGCCGAGCGGAACGAACGCAGGTCGAGCAGGTGCAGATCGGCCAGCCTGCCGAAGCGCAGGCGCCGGAAGACCGTGCCCTCGGTGGAGGCCCGGACCGGCATCCACTCGAAGTACGCCTGCTTGGCGGCCGCCACCCGGGCCGCCCACGCGCCCTCGGCGCCCGGGGTGTGGTTCTCGGCCCCGCCCGTCCAGGCGTCGTTGGCGAACTCGTGGTCGTCCCAGATGGCGATCACCGGGTGGGCCGCGTGCAGCGCCCGCAGGTCGGGGTCCGTCTTGTACTTCCCGTGCCGGGCGCGGTAGTCGGCGAGCGAGACGGTCTCGTGGCGCGGCTCGTGGGCCCGGACCGTGTACTTCGCGTCGGGGTAGGCCCCGCTCGCGTACTCGTAGAGGTAGTCCCCGAGGTGGAGCACCGCGTCCAGGTCGGCGCGGGCGGCCAGGTGGCGGTAGGCGGAGAAGTACCCGGACTCCCAGTTCGCGCAGGAGACCACGCCGAAGCGGACGCCGGGCGCGGCCGCGTCGGCCGCCGGGGCGGTGCGGGTGCGGGCGGCCGGCGAGACCGTGCCGTCCGCGGTGAAGCGGAACCAGTAGGCGGTGGCCGGGAGCAGGCCCCGGACGTCCGCCTTCACGGTGTGGTCGGTGGCGGCGCCCGCCGTGGTCGTGCCGGAGGCGACGACCCTCGTGAAGGCGCGGTCCTCCGCGACCTCCCAGCCGACCCGGACGTCGGGGCCGAGGCCGGAGCCGGGCACGGCCTCGGGGACGGGGGTGACGCGCGTCCAGAGCAGGACGCCGTCGGGCAGCGGGTCGCCGGAGGCGAGGCCGTGCAGGAAGGCGGGCGCCCCGGTCCCCGCGAGGGCGGGGGAGGCGGTGCCCAGGAGGGCGGGCGCGGCGACGGCGGTGACGGCGGCGGCCTTCACGACGGTGCGGCGGGTGGGGGCGGCGGAGGATATGAAACGACTGGTCACGGACAGTCAGATTACTGACGGGTATGGCCGGAGGGCAGACGAAATCCGGAAGTTCGCCGACTGGTCGCCCCCGGGACGCCCGGGGGCACCCGGGGCGCTCCGGGTCCGGTCCGGCGGCCCGGACGCACCCCGGCCCCGGACCGTCTCGGGTCCGGGGCCGGGAGGGCGTCGTCGGGGAGGGGAAGGCGCCCTCGGAGCGGCGGGGGGCGTCAGCCCTTGAGGGCCGTCGTGATCGCCGTCGTGAACTCCTCCGGAGTCATCGGCGGGTTGTCGGTGCCCTGGACCGTCACGGGCTTGCCGTCCATCTTCAGCGTCGGGGTGCCCTTCACCCCGCTGTCGTCGAAGGCCTTGTTCATCTTCATCGCCCAGGCGTCGAAGGTGCCCTCCTCGACGTTCTTCTTGAACGCGGCGTTGCCCTTGAGCGCCGGGACCGACTCCGCGACCTCCAGGAGGTAGGAGTCCTTGGCGAACTTGTCGTCGTTCTCCTCCGGGTGGAACTTCGCGGAGTAGAGCGCGGACTTGTACGTGAGGAAGGCCTCCGGGCTCACGTCCAGGGCCGCGCCGAGCGCCGAGAGCGCGTTCTTCGAACCCTCGCCCGGGACGGCGTCGTCGATGAAGGTGGCGCCGACGTACCGGATCTTGTACTTGCCGGCCTCGACGTCCTTCTCGACCGTGGGGCCCACGGCCTGCTCGAAGGTCGCGCAGACCGGACAGCGCGAGTCCTCGTACAGCTCCAGGGTCTTCTTCGCGGACGCCTTGCCGACGACGACCGTCGTGCCGTTCGCGCCCGAGGTGTTCTTCGGGGCCGTGACGGTCGTCGCCTCGGCCGCCGCCTCCCAGTGGGAGGGCTTGTTGGCCTGCACCACCGCGTAGCCGACGCCGCCGGCGACGGCCAGGACGGCGACGGCCGAGCCGGCCACGACGAGCTGCCGGCGCGCCCGGTCCTTCTTCGCCTGCCGCTCGCGCTCCTCGCGCAGCCGCTCGCGGGCCGCCGCCTTGTTGGCCTTGCTGTTGCGTGCACTCATGATCGTTCTCTCCGTGGGAATCCGTGAAAAGGGGGGAAGGGGCCGCGAGGGCTCGCTCAGACGAGAGCGAGACCCGGACGCGGCGGCCCCCGCCGCCCCACGGAGTGCACGAGGAGCCGGGTGCGCGAGGACCGGGGCAGGTCCCCGGGACGCCCGGTGCGCCGGGGCACCGGACCACCCGTACGGAAGAAGGCCGCCACGAGCAGCAGCGGCCGGAACGCGAAGGCCTCCACCGCGCGGACCAGCCGGGCGAGCGCCCGCTCCCCGCCGCGCAGCCAGCACGCCGCCGAGAACCCGACGCCCACGTGGGCCAGGAGCAGCAGCCACGGCAGCGCCGGGTCGGGGGAGGAGAGGAGCGCGGCCGCGTGCCCGCCCTCCGGGGTCGCCACGCCGGGCAGCGGAGCCCCCACGGCGCCGCCGCAGAAGACCTCCACGCCCACCGCGCGCAGCGACCCGGCGACCGGGCCGCCGGCGGGGCCGTAACAGACCGCCTGGCCGCTGGTGAAGAGCGTGTCGGCCGCCAGCTCCAGCGGGACCAGGAGCCCGGCGATCGGGCCGAGGCCGCGCTCGCGGCCGGCCAGCGCGTACGCCACGGCGAAGACCCCGGCGGCGACCGGGGCGACCGTCCCGGCCGGCAGCGGCACGCCCGAGAGCAGCACGTGGGACGCCACGGACAGCGCCACGACCAGTGCCGTGAAGAACGCCGCCCGCAGCGCCCTCAGCTGCGTCCCTGCCATGTCCATCGCCCAGGAGTGTCCCACGGGGGCGCGTAAGGGGTCCCTAAAGGGAAGCTGTGGACGCCTCCCCGGGGCCCCGGAGCCCCGGGATCCGGCCGTTGCGGAAGAGGTCCACGAAGATCTGGTGGTCCGCCCGGGCGCGGGCCCCGTAGGCGTGCGCGAAGTCCACGAGCAGCTCCGCGAAGCCCTCCCCGTCGTCGCCGATCGCCGCGTCGATGGCCCGCTCCGTCGAGAACGGCACGAGCGAGTGGCCGCTGGAGTCGTCCGCCGCCGCGTGCATGGTCGCCGTCGCCCGGCCCAGGTCCGCCACGGTCGCCGCGATCTCGGCCGGGTCGTCGATGTCCGACCAGTCCAGGTCCACCGCGTACGGCGAGACCTCCGCCACCAGCTGCCCGGCGCCGCCCAGCTCCGTCCACCCCAGCCAGGGGTCCGCGTGCGCCTGGAGCGCCCGCTGCGAGATCACGGTCCGGTGCCCCTCGTGCCGGAAGTAGTCCCGCACCGCCGGGTCCGTCACGTGCCGGGAGACCGCCGGGGTCTGCGCCTGCTTGAGGTAGATCACGACGTCGTTCTCCAGGGCGTCGCTGTTGCCCTCCAGGAGGATGTTGTACGAGGGGAGGCCGGCCGAGCCGATGCCGATCCCGCGCCGCCCGACCACGTCCTTCACCCGGTACGAGTCGGGGCGGGCCAGGCTGGACTCCGGCAGGGTCCCCAGATAGCCCTCGAAGGCCGCCAGGACCTCGCGGCGGGTGTCCGCGTCCAGCGCGATCGCGCCGCCGCCCGCCGAGAAGCGGCGCTCGAAGTCCCGGATCTCGGTCATCGAGTCGAGCAGCCCGAAGCGGGTCAGCGACCGGGCCCGGCGCAGGGCGCCGAGCAGCGGCCCGGCGGCGGTCCCCAGGGTGAAGCCGGGCGCCTCGTCGTCCTCGGCGCCGGTCGCCAGGGCGTGGATCCGCTCCCGGTAGGCGGCGGCGCAGATCCGCACCAGCTCGGTGATCTGCCCGTCGCTGAGCGCCTTGGCGTAGCCGATCAGGGCGAGCGAGGCCGCGAGCCGCTTCAGGTCCCAGGTGAAGGGGCCCACGTAGGCCTCGTCGAAGTCGTTGACGTTGAAGACCAGGCGCCCGTTGGCGTCCATGTACGTGCCGAAGTTCTCGGCGTGCAGGTCGCCGTGTATCCAGACCCGGCCGGTGCGCCCGTCCAGGTACGGCCCGCCGTCCGCCTCCCGCTCCAGGTCGGAGTAGAACAGGCAGGCGGTGCCCCGGTAGAAGGCGAAGGCGGATCCGGCCATCTTCCGGAACTTGACCCGGAAGGCCGCCGGGTCGGCGGCGAGCAGCTCGCCGAAGGCGGTGTCGAAGACGGCGAGGACGTGCTCACCGCGCTCGGCGGCGGTGGGCTGGGGGACCGACATCGGGATGCCTCCTGGTACGGGACGTGCGCGCAGAGTGTTCACGACAAAAGGGACAGGCGTTCCCCGTCCTCCAACGCGCGACCCTAGCCCCCGAGTGCCCCGCCCGACCCTCCCGCCCGACTAGACTCCGACACCGTCCCCCGCAGCCTGCCCGCAGCCTGCCCGTCGTCGTTCCCGGAGGCCTCCCGCCGTGACCAAGCCGCCCTTCACGCACCTCCACGTCCACACCCAGTACTCGCTGCTGGACGGTGCCGCGCGGCTGAAGGACATGTTCGACGCGTGCAACGAGATGGGCATGACGCACATCGCCATGTCCGACCACGGCAACCTGCACGGGGCGTACGACTTCTTCCACACGGCCAAGAAGGCCGGGGTCACGCCGATCATCGGCATCGAGGCGTACGTCGCCCCCGAGTCCCGGCGGAACAAGCGGAAGATCCAGTGGGGCCAGCCGCACCAGAAGCGGGACGACGTCTCCGGCTCCGGCGGTTACACCCACAAGACGATCTGGGCGGCGAACGCCACCGGACTCCACAACCTCTTCCGGCTCTCCTCCGACGCCTACGCCGAGGGCTGGCTCCAGAAGTGGCCCCGGATGGACAAGGAGACCATCTCCCAGTGGTCCGAGGGCCTGATCGCCTCCACCGGCTGCCCCTCCGGCGAGCTCCAGACCCGGCTGCGCCTCGGCCAGTTCGACGAGGCCCTGAAGTCCGCCTCCGAGTACCAGGACATCTTCGGCAAGGACCGGTACTTCCTGGAGCTGATGGACCACGGCATCGAGATCGAGCACCGGGTCCGCGACGGACTCCTGGAGATCGGCAAGAAGCTCGGCATCCCGCCGCTCGTCACCAACGACTCGCACTACACCTACGCGCACGAGGCGACCGCCCACGACGCCCTGCTCTGCATCCAGACCGGCAAGAACCTCTCCGACCCGGACCGCTTCAAGTTCGACGGCACCGGCTACTACCTGAAGTCCACGGACGAGATGTACGCCGTCGACTCCTCGGACGCCTGGCAGGAGGGCTGCCGCAACACCCTCCTGGTCGCCGAGCAGGTCGACACCACCGGCATGTTCGAGGCCAAGAACCTCATGCCGAAGTTCGACATCCCCGAGGGCTACACCGAGGTCACCTGGTTCCGCGAGGAGACCATGCGCGGGATGCACCGCCGCTTCCCCGGCGGCATCCCCGAGGACCGCATGAAGCAGGTCGAGTACGAGATGGACACCATCATCTCGATGGGCTTCCCCGGCTACTTCCTCGTCGTCGCCGACTTCATCATGTGGGCGAAGAAGCAGGGCATCGCCGTGGGCCCCGGCCGTGGCTCCGCGGCCGGCTCGATCGTCGCGTACGCCATGGGCATCACCGACCTCGACCCCATCCCGCACGGACTGATCTTCGAGCGCTTCCTCAACCCCGAGCGCATCTCCATGCCCGACGTCGACATCGACTTCGACGAGCGCCGGCGCGTCGAGGTGATCCGGTACGTCACGGAGAAGTACGGCTCCGACAAGGTCGCCATGATCGGCACCTACGGCAAGATCAAGGCCAAGAACGCCATCAAGGACTCCGCGCGCGTCCTCGGCTACCCGTACGCCATGGGCGACCGGCTCACCAAGGCCATGCCCGCCGACGTCCTCGGCAAGGGCATCGACCTCGACGGCATCACCAACCCCTCCCACCCGCGCTACAGCGAGGCGGGCGAGATCCGGGCGATGTACGAGAACGAGCCCGACGTGAAGAAGGTCATCGACACCGCCCGGGGCGTCGAGGGCCTGGTCCGGCAGATGGGCGTGCACGCCGCCGGCGTGATCATGTCCAGCGAGCCGATCGTCGACCACGCCCCGATCTGGGTGCGGCACACCGACGGCGTCACCATCACGCAGTGGGACTACCCGCAGTGCGAGTCGCTCGGCCTCCTGAAGATGGACTTCCTGGGCCTGCGCAACCTCACCATCATGGACGACGCCGTCAAGATGGTGAAGGCGAACAAGGGCATCGACCTCGACCTGCTCGCCCTGCCGCTCGACGACCCGAAGACCTTCGAACTGCTCCAGCGCGGCGACACCCTCGGCGTCTTCCAGTTCGACGGCGGCCCCATGCGCTCGCTGCTCCGGCTGATGAAGCCCGACAACTTCGAAGACATCTCCGCCGTGTCCGCCCTGTACCGGCCGGGCCCGATGGGCATGAACTCGCACACGAACTACGCCCTGCGCAAGAACAAGCAGCAGGAGATCACCCCGATCCACCCCGAGCTGGAGAAGCCGCTCGAAGAGGTGCTCGCGGTCACCTACGGCCTCATCGTCTACCAGGAGCAGGTCCAGAAGGCCGCCCAGATCATCGCCGGGTACTCGCTCGGCGAGGCCGACATCCTCCGCCGCGTGATGGGCAAGAAGAAGCCCGAGGAGCTGGCGAAGAACTTCACCATCTTCCAGGCCGGCGCCCGGAAGAACGGCTACAGCGACGAGGCCATCCAGTCCCTCTGGGACGTCCTGGTCCCCTTCGCCGGCTACGCCTTCAACAAGGCGCACTCCGCCGCGTACGGCCTGGTCTCCTACTGGACCGCCTACCTCAAGGCCAACCACCCGGCCGAGTACATGGCGGGGCTCCTCACCTCGGTCAAGGACGACAAGGACAAGTCCGCCGTCTACCTGAACGAGTGCCGGCGCATGGGCATCAAGGTGCTGCCGCCCAACGTCAACGAGTCCCAGTCGAACTTCGCCGCCCAGGGCGACGACGTGATCCTCTTCGGCCTCACCGCCGTCCGCAACGTCGGCACCAACGTCGTCGAGTCGATCATCAAGACCCGCAAGTCCAAGGGGAAGTACTCCTCCTTCCCCGACTTCCTCGACAAGGTCGAGGCCGTCGTCTGCAACAAGCGGACCGTCGAGTCGCTGATCAAGGCCGGCGCCTTCGACGAGATGGGCCACACCCGCAAGGGCCTGGTCGCCCACCACGAACCCATGATCGACAACGTGGTCGCGGTCAAGCGCAAGGAGGCCGAGGGGCAGTTCGACCTCTTCGGCGGCATGGGCGAGGAGACCAGCGACGAGCCCGGCTTCGGCCTGGACGTCGAGTTCTCCGACGTCGAGTGGGAGAAGTCCTACCTGCTCGCCCAGGAGCGCGAGATGCTCGGCCTCTACGTCTCCGACCACCCGCTCTTCGGCATCGAGCACGTCCTGTCCGACAAGACGGACGCGGCGATCTCCCAGCTCACCGGCGGCGAGCACGGCGACGGCGCGGTCGTCACCATCGGCGGCATCATCTCCGGCCTCCAGCGCAAGATGACCAAGCAGGGCAACGCCTGGGCCATCGCCACCGTCGAGGACCTGGCCGGCTCCATCGAGTGCATGTTCTTCCCGGCCACCTACCAGCTGGTCTCCACCCAGCTCGTCGAGGACACGGTCGTCTTCGTCAAGGGCCGGCTCGACAAGCGCGAGGACGTGCCCCGGCTCGTCGCCATGGAACTCCAGGTCCCCGACCTGTCGAACGCCGGGACCAACGCGCCGGTGATCCTCACCATCCCCACGGTCAAGGTGACCCCGCCGATGGTCAGCAGGCTCGGCGAGATCCTCAAGCACCACAAGGGCAACACCGAGGTGCGGATCCGGCTCCAGGGCCCGCGCAAGACCACCGTGCTGCGGCTCGACCGGCACCGGGTGACGGCCGACCCGGCGCTCTTCGGCGACCTGAAGGTGCTGCTCGGCCCGTCCTGCCTGGCCGGCTGACCCCGTCCCGTCCGCACGCGCAAGGGGCGCGCCCGTCGTCACGGGCGCGCCCCTTTGCCGTACGCGAAAGCCGTCAGTTGTGGCCGAAGCGCTTCTGGCGGCCCTTGCGGGCGACGTCGCTCGGGAGGACCTGGGACGCGCGCTGCGCGGCCTCGGACTCCATCGCCGACTGCTGCGCCTGCTGGGCGCCGCGCTCGGCCGGGGACTGCTGCTTCTGGCTACGGTTCTGGTTCCGGTTCTTGGCCATGGTGATGCCTCCTCAAGGGAATTAGGGGCCAGGGCCGCTGTCAGACTCACATACGGTGTGAACCGCCGCATTTTGGATCATTACGGAGCGTCAGTGCCCCGCCGAGCAGGACATTCGCCACGCCGATGATCCAGTTCCGACCGTCAAGCCACCGGCGGTCGGGCAGACTCGAAGGAAACCCGGAGCAACTTCCGATCCCGAGTCCGACCCCCAGGGCCGAAAGAGGGTGGAACACGTGGACCGCTGCGTCGTCCTGGTGGACGCCGGCTACCTGCTGGGCGCCGCCGCCAGTCTCCTCGCCGGGGAACCGGCCCGGTCCCGGATCACGGTCGACCACGCCGCGCTGATCCAGCAGCTGCGGCAGCGGGCCGAGGCCGAGACCGCGCTGCCCCTCCTGCGGATCTACTGGTTCGACGGCGCGCCCGACCGGGTGCCCCAGCCCGAGCACCGCAGACTGCGCGTGATGCCCCGGGTCACCGTCCGGCTCGGCGCCCTGACCAGGAGCGACGGGCGCTGGGCGCAGAAGGGCGTCGACGCGGCCATGCACACCGAGCTGACCGAGCTCGCCCGGAACAGGGCCTGCTCCGACATCGTCCTCGTCACCGGCGACGGCGACCTGCTGCCCGGCCTCATGTCCGCCAAGGAGCACGGCGTCGCCGTCCACCTCTGGGCCGTCCAGGCCGCCGACGGCGACTACAACCAGTCCGAGGACCTCGTCGCCGAGGCCGACGAGCGGCGGGTCCTCGACCGGGCCTGGATCACCCGCGCCGTCCGCGCCAAGGACCTCACCGGGCTCTGCGCGCCCCCGCCGGCCCCGCGCCCCGAGATCGCCGCGATCCTCTCCGCGCCGCTGCCCGAGGCCGCCCTCGCCGCCTCCGCCGAACGGGCGGCGGAGGCCGCGGCCGTACGGAACGGGAGCGCGGCCCCGGCCGAGGCGAACGGCTCCGCCCCCGCCGACGACGGACACGACCACGCCCACGGCCACGACCGCGCCGGGGAGAACGGGCGCGCCCCGGCCCAGAGCAGGGGGGTCCCCACCCCCAAGGACCTCGCGGGACTGCGCGGCCCCGCCGCCCACGGCACCCACGGCGTCCACGCCTCCGCCGCGCCGCAGAGCGCCAGCGCGCTCCGCTGGTCCTCCGACCGGGGCTGGGTCGAGCGCCCCGCCCCCCTCGGCGAACCGGCCGAGACCGCCTCCCTGCCCACCCTCGCCGCGCTCACCAGCGCCGAGCAGCGCTGGGCCGACCGCGAGGAGGACATCACCACCGTCGGCGGCGACCCCTTCGAGGTCGGGCAGGTGTTCGCCCGCCGCTGGATGGAACGCCTCCCGGAGCAGAGCCACGTCCAGAAGCTCTCCACCCTCTACCCCCGCATCCCGCACCGCATCGACGGCGAACTCCTCCGCTACGCGGCCCGCTTCGGCCTCCTCGCCCACAAGGACGACCAGATCGACGAGCACGACCGGTACGCGATCCGGGCCGGTTTCTGGCGGGAGATCGACGTCCGCGCCGCCGCCGAACACGCCCCCGCGCCCGGAGCGGGCCCGGCGACCCCGTAGGCTCTTCCTCCGTGAGTACGGTGTGCGCGGTGCGGGATCTGGTCAAGACGTACCCCGCCACGCGCGGCGGGCGCGGTGCGCCGGCGACCCCCGAGGTGCGGGCCACCGACGGGATCAGCCTCGACGTGCGCGGCGGCGAGATCTTCGGGCTGCTCGGGCCCAACGGGGCGGGCAAGTCCACCCTCGTCCGGCAGGTGACGGGGCTCATGCGGCCCGACTCCGGCTCCGTCGAGCTCCTCGGCCACGACCTGGTGCGCCACCCCGAGCGGGCGTCCCGCCTCCTGGCCCACCTCGGGCAGGAGTCCACCGCCCTCGACGAGCTGACCGTCGCCCTCGCCGCCGAGACCACCGGCCGGCTGCGCGGCCTCGCCGCCCGCGACGCGCGCGCCGAGCGCGACGCCGTCCTGGAGGAGCTCGGCCTCACCGCGCTCGCCTCCCGGCCCCTCAAGAAGCTCTCCGGCGGACAGCGGCGCCTCGCCTGCGTCGCCGCCGCCCTCGTCGGCCGGCGGCCCGTCCTCGTCCTCGACGAGCCCACCACCGGCATGGACCCGGTCGCCCGCCGCGCCGTCTGGGCCGCCGTCGACCGGCGGCGCGCCGAGCACGGCACCACCGTGCTGCTCGTCACCCACAACGTCATCGAGGCCGAGACCGTCCTCGACCGGGTCGCCGTCCTCGAACACGGCCGGGTCATCGCCTGTGACACCCCGGCCGGGCTCAAGGAGCGCGTCGCGGGCGAGGTCCGCGTCGAACTGGTGTGGCGCGAGACCGCCCCCCTCCACCTGCCCGAGGTCGCCGCCCTGCGCGGCCTCGCCCAGGAGACCGGACGGCGCTGGACCCTGCGGCTCGCCCCCGACGCGGCCCGCGCGGCCGTCGCCACCGTCACCGGCGGCGCCGCCTTCGCCGCCCTCGACGACTTCACCCTCGCCACGCCCAGCCTGGAGGACGTCTACCTCGCCCTCGGCGGGGCGCCGAAGGGCGCGGAGGGGCTGGTGAAGGGATGACCCGCCCCGCCCCCGGCGGCAGCCGCCTCCCGTGCGCGGCCCCCCGCGCGCCCCGCCTCCCGTACGCGTCCCCCCCCACCCCCGGAGGGCACCGCGTTCCGCACGTGACCGTCAGGAGCTGTCCGCAGTGAGCACCGTGCCCGCCGAGGCCCTGCCGACCCGCGCGCCGCGCGTCCGGCCGCGCGAGGACGAGGCCGCCGCGCCCCTCGCCCCGCGCGCCCGGCTGCTGCCGTCCCTGGCCGCCGTCTACCGCGCCCAGCTCTCCCGGGCCCGCGTCGCCCGCATCCCGCTGCTCTTCGTCGCCACCTTCCAGTCCGTCGGGATCATGGTCCTGATGCGCGGGGTCGTCGACGGCGGCTCCGAGGCGCGCGCCGTCGTGGCCGGCTCCACCGTCCTCGTCGTCGCCTTCGTCGCGCTCAACCTGCTCGCCCAGTACTTCGGGCAGCTGCGGGCCAGCGGCGGCCTCGACCACTACGCCACCCTGCCGGTGCCGCCCGCCGCCGTCGTGCTCGGCGCGGCCGGGGCGTACGCCTCCTTCACCGTCCCCGGGACCGCCGTCACCGCCGTCGCGGGCTCCCTCCTCTTCGGCCTCCCGCTGACCCACCTGTGGATCCTCGTCGCCGTCGTCCCGCTCTCCGGCGCCGCCCTCGCGGGCCTCGGCGCGGCCCTCGGGCTGCTCGCCCCCCGGCCGGAGCTGGCCACCCTCCTGGGCCAGCTCGGCATGTCGGCGGCGCTGCTCCTCGGCGTGCTCCCGGCGGAGCGGATGCCCGGCCCCATCGGCTGGGCGCGGGACCTGCTGCCGTCGACGTACGGGGTGGAGGCCCTGGCCCGCACCTTCGACCCGCACCCCGACTGGGCGGCCGTCGTCCGCGACCTCGCCGTCTGCGGCGCGGTCGGCGCGGTCTCGCTCGCCGTCGCCACGTGGGCGTACCGAAAGGCCGCCGTCCGCTGAGGCGGGGCACGGGCACACCTGGCACGATGGCGGGGTGACCGCACCTCTGACTCCGCCTCACCAGCCGCAGCCGCACGACCCCGACTGGCCCCCGCCGCCCCCGCCGACGCCCGGCCCGGCCGGCGACCCGATCACGGCGGCCGAGGTCATCCAGGGCGTTCTGGTGACCGCCGTCTCGGCGGTCGCGGGAGCGCTGCTCGGAGTGCTGTGGCTGAACCTGGCCCCCCGCGTCCTGCTCGTCTCGGACGGCAAGGGCGTCTACCTGCGGAACTCCGAGGGGGAGTCCGCGATCGGCGCGGACGGCACGTTCGTCCTCCTCGCCCTGGCCTTCGGCGCGGTCGCCGGCCTCGTCGTCTTCCTGCTGCGCCGCCGGGGCGGGGTCCCGCTGGTGCTCGGTCTGGCCGCCGGCGGCATCCTGGGCTCGCTGCTCGCCTGGGGCGTCGGCACGCACTTCGGCCCGACCTCGGACGTGGTCGCCCACGCGAAGGCGGTCGGTCCCAACGTCACCTTCGAGGCCCCGCTCGAACTGAACCTGGGGATCGCCGCGCTCCTCGCCTGGCCGCTCGCGGCGATGATCGCGCACCTGGCCCTGACGGCCGCCTTCGGCCCGCGCGACCCGGACCCCTGGGAGCGGCCGCAGGCGCTCTGAGGCACCGGCCCCCGGTCAGGCGCGGCCGACCGGGGCCACCACCGCCGAGGTGAGGGCGGCGAGATCGGCGGGGGAGAGCTCCACCTCCAGGCCGCGCCGCCCCGCCGACACGCAGATCGTCGCGTGCTCCGAGGCCGAGGAGTCGAGGACCGTACGGAGCCGCTTGCGCTGCCCCAGCGGGGAGATGCCGCCCCGCACGTAGCCCGTGGTGCGCTCCGCCGCCGCCGGGTCGGCCATCGTCGCGCGCTTGCCGCCGACCGCCGAGGCCAGCGCCTTCAGGTCCAGCCGGCCCGCCACCGGGACCACCGCGACCGTCAGCTCGCCGTCGACGTCCGCCACCAGCGTCTTGAACACCCGGTCGGGGGAGACGCCCAGGGCCTCCGCCGCCTCCTCGCCGTACGAGGGGGAGGCCGGGTCGTGCTCGTAGGCGTGCACGGTGAACGGCGTGCCGGCCGCCGTCAGGGCCACCGTCGCCGGAGTGCCCCCGGCGTTCTTCCTCTGCTTCTTCGCCACGCGCTCTTCCTCGCTGCTTCTTCCGCGCCGCTTCCGCCCCGGCCGGGGTCCGGCCGGCTCAGTTCGGGTACGTCGGGGCCTGTGTCAGGTCCACCGCCGGCAGCGACGGCAGGTGCCGGATGACCGCCGTCTCCGTGCGCAGCAGGGTCAGCTCCTCGCGCAGCCGCGTCGCCGTGTCCGGGGCCTGGAGCAGCCGCTGCTTCGACGGCGTGTCGAGCACCGCCGCCGCCGCGACCAGGTACGACACCACCGACGGGTCGTCCGGCAGCTCGCTCGTGGTCAGCGAGCGCTCCTTGGCCCCCGCCAGCCGCTTCTGGTAGCTCCGGAAGGCCCGCAGCACCCCCTCGGCGAGCGTGCCCGCCTCCTCGCCCGCCTCCTCCGGGAGGTCCTCGACCTCGGCCGTCAGGAACGGGCCGCTCGCGTCGACCGAGAGGAGCTTCACCCGGGTCGTGCCGGTGCTCATCACCTCGAAGCTGCCGTCGGCGCGCTCCCGGATGCTCGCCGCGTCGGCGACGCAGCCGACCCGGTGGAAGGACTGGATCGGGTCGGGGCCGAAACCGGCCGCCGGACCCTTCTCGGGCAGCGCCGTCGGGTCCGGCATCCCGGGCGCGGTCGGCGCGACCTCGCGGCCGTCGCGGATCGCGACGACGACGAAGCGGCGCGGTTCCGTGTCGTCGATGGTGAGCAGCTCGCGCATCATGGCGCGATAACGCTCCTCGAAGACGTTCAGCGGCAGCACGAGACCCGGGAACAGCACCGTGTTGAGGGGGAAGAGGGGCAGGCGGGCGGTGGTCACAGCCGCCAAGCCTAATGGCCGCCGGGCCCGGCCCGTCCGGCCCGTCCGCGACCGGACGCCCACAGGGGCGTCCGGCGGGCCAGTTCGAACCGCGTCCGGTCTCGCGCGGCCAGGAAACGGCGCAGCGGATCCCCCGGTACGGCGTCCCGGTCGGACCCCCAGGGGAAGGAGGTCGCGTGGGGGCCGATCCGGCCGAACTCCTCCCGCGCCTCCGCCCAGCGGCCCCGCTCCATCAGCACGTGCGCGAGCAGGTTGCGGACCCCGGCCGGCCAGGGGTCGCCCACCGGGAACACCGCCGACAGGGCCAGGGCCCGGTCCGCCGCCCGGTCGAGCACGGCCGGCGGCTCGGACCCGTCCTGCCCCGGCGGCACCCGCAGCGCGTCGTGGGCGGCGCGCACCGGCAGCGCCCGCACGAGCGAGTCCGGGGCGGCGTCGTCGGCCGCCCGCTCGGCGAAGTCGAAGGCGGCGCGGCGCGAGCCGTGCCCCTGGGCGGAGAGGTACTTCAGCGCCGCGACGTGGCAGCCGTAGTGGTGCGGGGACCGGCGCACGGCCTGCTCCCACAGCGACTCGAAGACGGCGGGCCCGGCCTGCGCCCCGCGCGCGTGGTCCAGGGCGAGCCGCCACGGCACCGGATCGTGCGGCGAGGCCTCGGCGACCTCCCGGACCAGCGGGGCCAGCTCGCGCAGCCGCTCGGCCCGCGCCGGGGACTCCCAGGCCCGGCGCACGGCGAGATGCGTCGTGACGAGGAGGGCGTCCGGGTCGTGGGGCGCGGCGGAGAGCCACCGGGACAGCCACTCGTCCCTGCGGTACGCGAAGGTGGCGAGCCGGGTGACGTACCGGTCGCGGTCCTCCCACTCGGCGGCGTCCCGGGTGGTGGCGAGCAGCTTCGCCGCGGGCTCGGGGTCGGCGAGGGCGGCGGCGACGAGGGCGGGGGCGAGCCGCTCGTCGGGGGCGTCGAGCAGCACGTCGTCGTCCGGCACGAGTCCGGCGGCGAGCCGCGGGGCGTGCCGGGCCGAGCGGGCGGCGCCGACCAGGGCGCGGAACAAGGACATGGCGTGACGTATTGTCCCCCGGCGCCGCCCGCCGCCGCAGCCGTCCCAGCAGGTCGTGACAGGTTTCTCACCCCTCCGTGACAGCTTCCACACGCCGGGCGCACACGCCCGGACCCGACGCGGAGACCCCTCCGCGCCCACCCCTCCGGGGGCGCCCCCTCACCCCCTGCTCAGCAGCCGGGTCGCACCCGCCGCCACCGTCGTCGCGAGGATCCAGCCCAGCAGGATCAGCACCGCCGCCGCCCACTGCCACATGCCTTCGAGCCGCCAGTAGCCGTCCTGGCCGAGGTTGATCACCGGCAGCAGCAGGTCGAGGGCGTACAGCGGGCCGTTCCACTCGGGCGCCTCGTCCTCCTTCAGCGGCACCGGCCGGTAGTGGGAGAAGGCCACCGTGCCCGCCGCCCACAGCACCGCCATCCAGAGCGCCGCCCGGCCCGGCCGGTAGCCGTACGCCACCGTCCAGTCCTGGAGGTACCCCCAGAGCTTCCCGGCCAGCGGCAGCGTCTCCCGCCGGCGCCGCTGCTTGGCGAGCAGCACCTCGCGGGCGTCCGCGTCCTCCCCGCTGTTGCGCAGCACCGTCGCGAGGCGCTCGTACGGCTCGGGGGCGTACTCCGGGGTCGCCGCCGCCACCCACTCCAGGCGCAGGGCCAGCGGGAAGCGCTCGTACGGCACGAGGTTCTCGTAGACGAAGCCGCCCATCGCCAGGCCGCCGGGCCCCGGCCAGCTGCTCCACAGGTCGATGAGCGTGACGATCTTGGCGCCGTTGAGCACCACCCGGCCCTCCTCCGGGCGCTCGCCGTTGAACCGCAGCTCCGGGGTGACGATCCGGCGCAGCGACACCTCCTCCCGGCGCGCCCCGTCGAGCACGAACCGGGCGTGCTTCAGGTCCACCGCGTCCCCGAACCGCCCGTCGTCGAGCCGCACCCCGCCGTGGAACTCGACCGGCTTGCGCCGGGTGCCCCGGGCGGGCGTGAGCCCGTACGGCGGGGTGGCCGTCGAGCCGAGCACCGGTCCCGCGGTGCCCGTCCCCTCGTACACCCAGGCCGCGTTCAGATAGAGCGAGCGCTCGACCGTCAGCTGCGGCGCGTTGAGCGCGCGGCGGCCCTGCGCCCCGCGCAGCACGCTGCCCCGCAGGCTCAGCGAGACCCCGACCTGGGCCCCGCGCAGGCTCACCTCGCCGTACGTCTCGATCAGCTCGGCCTGGAGGTCCTGCGCCACCACCATCCCGTCCGCCGCGATCGCCCGCCCCCGCCGGTCCGGCCACACCTGGATCTGGTTGATCAGCAGGTCCGTGCCGATCTGGGCGTCCGTCAGACGGATGCCCCAGCGCACCCGGCAGCGCGGCAGGTGCAGGTCCCCCTCCGTGTGCAGCCGGGCCGCCTCCAGGCGCGGCAGCGCGCACTCGACCATCCGCAGGGTGCCGAACCGGGCCTCGGGCACCGCCACCTCGCCGTCGAACCGGCAGGCCTGCAGCTCCACGTACGGCCCTATCGTCCCGCCCGCCAGGTCCAGGACGCCCGTGATCCTGGCCCCGCGCAGCTTCAGCGCGGCCACCCGCCCGGTCCTGGCCTCCGGCCCGGAGAGCAGCAGCAGCGCCACCACCTCGGCGCGGACGCTCCGCTCCTCGCCCCACTCCCACGCCCCGAACGGATCGTCCCGCTCCGCGATCCCCTCCGTCAGATCGCACGTCCTGCCCACCCGGAACGCGTGCCACAGGGCCCGCTCCGGATCCGTGAGACCGTCCGGCATCCCGTCCTCGTGCGGCTCGGTCACTGCCGCCCCCTCGCTTTCCACGATCCGCATCCACGATTCCGCTTCCCGGGATTCGTGGATTCGTACAGCCGTTCTTCCCGCTGTGTGACGGGCTGAACGCTAACGGTCAGGAGTGGCGACAAGACGCCACTGTGGTGTGTATCAGCCAGTGATACGGGCGTCCGGCGCCGTGGGGCGTCTGAGAGAATTGACCCGTGATCTCTCGAATCGATCTGCGCGGCGAGACCCTCCCCGAGGGTTCCGCCCTGCGTGACCTGCTGCCCCGTGCCGAGTTCGACGTGGAAGCCGCCCTGGAGAAGGTGCGGCCGATCTGCGAGGACGTACGGCATCATGGCGCGGCCGCGGTGATCGACTACGGGGAGAAGTTCGACGGCGTCCGGGTCCCAAACCTGCGCGTCCCCGCCGAGGAGCTCGCCCGCGCCCTCGACGAGCTCGACCCGGCCGTCCGCGCCGCCCTGGAGGAGTCCGTCCGGCGCGCCCGGCTCGTCCACCGCGAGCAGCGCCGCACCACCCACACCACCCGGGTCGTCCCCGGCGGCACCGTCACCGAGAAGTGGATCCCCGTCGAGCGCGTCGGCCTGTACGTGCCGGGCGGCCGCTCGGTCTACCCGTCCTCCGTCGTGATGAACGTCGTCCCGGCCCAGGAGGCCGGCGTCGAGGGCGTCGCCGTCGCCTCGCCCCCGCAGAAGGACTTCGGGGGCCTCCCGCACCCGACGATCCTGGCCGCCTGCGCCCTGCTCGGCGTGGACGAGGTCTACGCCGCCGGCGGCGCCCAGGCCGTCGCCATGTTCGCGTACGGCACCGAAGCGCGCGGGGCCGAGCCCGGCTGCGCCCCCGTCAACCTGGTCACCGGCCCCGGCAACATCTACGTGGCCGCCGCCAAGCGCCTCCTCAAGGGCCGCATCGGCATCGACGCCGAGGCCGGACCCACCGAGATCGCGATCCTCGCGGACTCCACCGCCGACCCCGTCCACGTCGCCGCCGACCTCATCAGCCAGGCCGAGCACGACCCGATGGCCGCCTCCGTCCTCGTCACCGACTCCGAGGAGCTGGCCGGGGCCACCGAGGCCGAGCTGAAGACCCAGGTCGCCGCCTCCAAGCACGTCGACGACCGGATCGTCCCGGCGCTGGCCGGCCGCCAGTCCGCGATCGTCCTCGTCCGCGACCTCGCCGACGGCCTCAAGGTCGTCGACGCCTACGGCGCCGAGCACCTGGAGGTCCAGACCGCCGACGCCGCCGCCGTCGCGGACCGCGTCCGCAACGCCGGAGCGATCTTCGTCGGCCCCTGGTCCCCCGTCTCGCTCGGCGACTACTGCGCCGGCTCCAACCACGTCCTGCCCACCGGCGGCTGCGCCTGCCACTCCTCGGGCCTCTCCGTGCAGTCCTTCCTGCGCGGGGTGCACGTCGTGGACTACACCCGCGACGCCCTCGCGGACGTCGCCCACCACGTGGTCACCCTCGCGGAGGCCGAGGACCTGCCGGCCCACGGCGCCGCGATCAAGGCCCGCTTCGAGTGGAAGGTGCCGCAGCGGTGACCGGAATCGACGACCTGCCCGTCCGGGACGAGCTGCGCGGCAAGTCCCCCTACGGCGCGCCCCAGCTCGACGTCCCCGTCCAGCTCAACACCAACGAGAACCCCTACCCGCTGCCCGAGCCGCTCGTGGCCCGGATCGCGGAGCGGGTCGCCGAGGCCGCCCGCGGCCTCAACCGCTACCCCGACCGGGACGCGGTCGAGCTGCGCACCGAGCTCGCCCGCTACCTCACCCGCACCGGCGGACACCCGGTCGCCGCCGAGAACGTCTGGGCGGCCAACGGCTCCAACGAGGTCCTCCAGCAGCTCCTCCAGACCTTCGGCGGCCCCGGCCGCACCGCGATCGGCTTCGAGCCCTCGTACTCGATGCACGCCCTGATCGCCCGGGGCACCGGCACCGGCTGGATCTCCGGGCCCCGGAACGAGGACTTCACGATCGACGTGGCGGCCGCCCGGAAGGCGATCGCCGAGCACCGCCCGGACGTCGTCTTCGTCACCTCGCCCAACAACCCCACCGGCACCGCCGTCGAGGCCGACACCGTCCTCGCCCTGTACGAGGCGGCCCAGGCGGCCAAGCCGTCGATGGTCGTCGTGGACGAGGCGTACGTCGAGTTCAGCCACCGCGACTCGCTGCTGCCCCTCATCGAGGGCCGCCCGAACCTGGTGGTCTCGCGGACCATGTCCAAGGCCTTCGGCGCCGCCGGACTCCGCCTCGGCTACCTCGCCGCCCACCCCGCCGTGGTCGACGCCGTGCAGCTGGTCCGGCTGCCGTACCACCTCTCCGCCGTCACCCAGGCCACCGCGCTCGCCGCCCTGGAGCACACCGACACCCTCCTCGGGTACGTCGAGCAGCTCAAGGCCGAGCGCGACCGGCTCGTCGCCGAACTGCGGGCGATCGGCTACGAGGTCACCGAGTCCGACGCCAACTTCGTGCAGTTCGGGAAGTTCCCCGACACCCACGCCGCCTGGCGGGCGATCCTCGACCGGGGCGTCCTGGTCCGGGACAACGGCGTACCGGGATGGCTGCGCGTCACCGCCGGCACCCCCGAAGAGAACGACGCGTTCCTCGACGCGGTCCGTGAATTGATGAAGGAGCAGGAACGATGAGCCGCGTAGGCCGCGTTGAGCGCACCACCAAGGAGACCTCCGTCGTCGTCGAGATCGACCTCGACGGCACCGGGAAGGTCGACGTGTCGACCGGGGTCGGCTTCTACGACCACATGCTCGACCAGCTCGGCCGCCACGGGCTCTTCGACCTGACCGTCAAGACCGACGGCGACCTGCACATCGACTCGCACCACACCATCGAGGACACCGCCCTCGCCCTCGGCGCCGCCTTCAAGCAGGCCCTCGGCGACAAGGTCGGCATCTACCGCTTCGGCAACTGCACCGTCCCGCTGGACGAGTCGCTCGCCCAGGTCACCGTCGACCTCTCCGGCCGCCCGTACCTCGTGCACACCGAGCCCGAGAACATGGCGCCGATGATCGGCTCGTACGACACGACGATGACCCGGCACATCTTCGAGTCCTTCGTCGCCCAGGCCCAGATCGCCCTGCACATCCACGTCCCGTACGGGCGCAACGCCCACCACATCGTGGAGTGCCAGTTCAAGGCCCTCGCCCGCGCCCTGCGCTACGCCTCCGAGCGCGACCCCCGCGCCGCCGGCATCCTCCCCTCCACGAAGGGCGCGCTCTAGTCGTGAACGGCCTCTCCACCATCCTGATCGTCGTCGGGCTGTTCCTGCTCGGCGGCATCTACTCCTTCGCCAAACAGCAGATGCCCAAGGGCGTCATCGTGCTGCTCTCCCTCGGCGCCGCGATGTGCCTCGCCGCCGGCGTGCTCCGTCTGGACGTGTGGTCATGAGCGCATCGGGAAGCCCCAAGAAGGTCGTCGTCTTCGACTACGGCTTCGGCAACGTGCGCTCCGCCGAGCGCGCCCTCGCCCGGGTCGGCGCCGACGTCGAGATCACCCGCGACTACGAACGCGCCATGAACGCCGACGGGCTCCTCGTCCCCGGCGTCGGCGCCTTCTCCGCCTGTATGCGGGGGCTCAAGGAGGCCCGCGGCGACTGGATCGTCGGCCGCCGCCTCTCCGGCGGCCGGCCCGTCATGGGCATCTGCGTCGGGATGCAGATCCTCTTCGCCCAGGGCATCGAGCACGGCGTGGAGACCGAGGGCCTCGACGAGTGGCCCGGCACGGTCGAGCCGCTCGACGCCCCCGTCGTCCCCCACATGGGCTGGAACACCGTCGACGCGCCCGCGGACAGCGAGCTGTTCGCCGGGCTCGACGCCGACGCCCGGTACTACTTCGTGCACTCCTACGGGGTGCGCGAGTGGACCCTGGAGGTCGGCAACCCCAACATCCGCGCTCCCAAGGTCAGCTGGGCCACCCACGGCGAGCCCTTCGTCGCGGCCGTCGAGAACGGCGCCCTGTGGGCGACCCAGTTCCACCCCGAGAAGTCCGGCGACGCCGGAGCCCAGCTCCTCACCAACTGGATCGGAACCCTGTGACCGTGTCGTCCACGAACGTGCTCGAACTCCTCCCCGCCGTCGACGTCCGCGACGGCCAGGCCGTCCGCCTCGTGCACGGCGAGTCCGGCACCGAGACCTCCTACGGCTCCCCGCTCGAAGCGGCCCTCGCCTGGCAGCGCTCCGGCGCCGAGTGGCTGCACCTGGTCGACCTCGACGCGGCCTTCGGCACCGGCGACAACCGCGAACTGATCGCCCAGGTCGCCAAGGCCATGGACATCAAGGTCGAGCTCTCCGGCGGCATCCGCGACGACGCCTCGCTCGCCGCCGCCCTCGCCACCGGCTGCACCCGCGTCAACCTCGGCACCGCCGCCCTGGAGACCCCCGAGTGGGTCGCCAAGGTCATCGCCGAGCACGGCGACAAGATCGCCGTCGGCCTGGACGTGCGCGGCACGACCCTGCGCGGCCGGGGCTGGACCCGCGACGGCGGCGACCTGTACGAGACGCTGGCCCGCCTCGACTCCGAGGGCTGCGCCCGCTACGTCGTCACCGACATCGCCAAGGACGGCACCCTCCAGGGCCCCAACCTGGAGCTCCTGAAGAACGTCTGCGCGGCCACCGACAAGCCCGTCGTCGCCTCCGGCGGCGTCTCCTCCCTGGACGACCTGCGGGCCCTGTCCGGCCTGGTCCCGCTGGGCGTCGAGGGCGCGATCGTCGGCAAGGCGCTGTACGCCGAGGCGTTCACCCTGGAGGAGGCCCTGGAGGCGGTGGCTTCCGCATGACCGACGGCGTCAAGAAGGTCGTCACCGGCGCCCCCTGGGAGGAGCAGTTCGGCTACTCCCGCGCGGTCGAGCTGCCGAACGGCACGGTCCTGGTCTCCGGCTGCACGTCGGTGGTCGACGGCCAGATCGCCGACGGCGGCCCGTACGACCAGGCGGTCAACTCCTTCCACGTGGCCTTCGCCGCGCTGGGGCAGCTGGGCCTGGGCGCCGAGCACGTCGTCCGGACCCGGATGTACCTCACGCACGCCCGGGACGTGGAGGAGGTCGGCCGCGCCCACAAGGAGCTGTTCGACGCCGTCCGCCCGGCCGCCTCGATGATCATCGTCTCCGGTTTCGTCGACCCCCGCCTGGTCGTCGAGGTCGAGGTCGAGGCCTACCAGGGGGAGGGCGCGTGAGCCTCTCCGTACGCGTGATCCCCTGCCTGGACGTGGACAACGGCCGGGTCGTCAAGGGCGTCAACTTCCAGAACCTGCGGGACGCGGGCGACCCCGTCGAGATGGCGAAGCTGTACGACGCCGAGGGCGCCGACGAGCTGACCTTCCTCGACATCACCGCCTCCTCCGGCAACCGGGAGACCACCTACGACGTGGTGCGCCGCACCGCCGAGCAGGTCTTCATCCCGCTCACGGTCGGCGGCGGCGTCCGGTCGGCGGAGGACGTCGACAAGCTGCTGCGGGCCGGCGCCGACAAGGTCGGCGTGAACACCGCGGCCATCGAGCGCCCCGAGCTGATCCGGGAGATCGCGGAGCGCTTCGGCCGCCAGGTGCTCGTCCTGTCCGTGGACGCGCGCCGCACCGCGACCGGCTCCTTCGAGGTCACCACGCACGGCGGCCGCAAGGGCACCGGCATCGACGCCGTCGAGTGGGCGCACCGCGCGGCCGAGCTCGGCGCGGGCGAGATCCTGCTCAACTCGATGGACGCGGACGGCACGAAGGACGGCTACGACACCGAGATGATCGCGGCCGTGCGCGCGCACGTGACCGTGCCGGTGATCGCCTCCGGCGGCGCGGGGAAGCTCTCCGACTTCCCGCCGGCCGTCGCGGCGGGCGCGGACGCGGTGCTCGCGGCCTCCGTCTTCCACTTCGGTGACCTGCGGATCTCCCAGGTCAAGGAGACGCTGCGGGAAGCGGGCCACCCGGTCCGCTGAGACCCGGTTCCGCTTCCCGGAAGGGCCCCCTCGGGGGCCCTTCTTCACGCCCGGACGTGCAATATTTATTTCGCAATTTTAGTTGTGCAACTTTTCTTTCGCATCTAGGGTCGTGGGCATGACCTCACCGGAGAACCGCCGGATCACCGACCTCGGCACCCTCAAGGCCGTCTCCCACCCGCTGCGGATGCGCCTCTACCGCGCCCTCTTCACGGCCCGCGCCGCCACCGCCTCCCAGCTCGCCGAGCAGGTCGACGAAGCCGTCTCCCTCGTCAGCTACCACCTGCGCAAGCTCGCCGACCACGGCCTCGTCGAAGAGGCGGAGGCCCGCTCCACGGACGGCCGCGAACGCTGGTGGCAGCCCAGCTCCTACGGCTTCAGCATCCACGACGAGGACATGCGCGACGCCCCCGAACTCGTCGCCGCCAACGCCGCCTTCAGCCGTACGGTCGAGGCGCAGCGCGGCGAGATGCAGGCCCGCTTCCTCGACGAGCGGCACACCTGGTCCGCCGAGTGGCGCGCCGCCTCCACCAGCTCCGAGTGGCTGCCCCGCCTCACCGCCCCCGAACTCGCCGCGCTCACCGCCGAACTGGACGCCGTCGTCGAGAAGTACGACCGCCGGGCCCGCGCCGCCGAAGAGGCCGGTGACACCGAGGGCCGCGAGAACGTCGCCGTCCACCTCAACGGCTTCCCCTACCGCGCATGAGCGCCGCCGTCCTCGCCGCCGCCCCGCCGCGGCCCGCCCACCGCGACCCCCGGGTCCTGCGCTGGCTCGGCGCCTACACCGCCTCCACCCTCGGCGACGGCGTCTACCACCTCGCCCTCTCCTGGGCCGCCGTCAGCGGCGGCACCCCGGCGCAGGCCGGACTCGTCCTGGCCGTCTCCGCCGTGCCCCGGGCCCTGCTCATGCTCGGCGGGGGAGTGATCGCCGACCGCTTCGGCCCCCGCCGGGTCGTCATCGCCTCCGACGCCGTCCGCTGCCTCGTCGTCCTCGCCCTGGCCGCGCTCGTCCTGGCCACCGCGCCCACCCTCTGGGTGCTCGCCGCCGTCGCCCTCGTCTTCGGCGTCCTCGACGCCCTCTTCCTGCCCGCCGTCGGCGCCCTGCCGCCCCGGATCGCCGCGCGCGACCAGCTCGCCCGCGTCCAGGGGATGCGCGGCCTCGGCCAGCGCGCCGGAGCCGTCCTCGGCGCCCCGCTCGGCGGCCTCGCGGTCGCCCTCGGCGGACCCGGCGCCGCGTTCGCCGCCGCCGGACTGCTCTTCGCGCTCTCCCTGCCCCTGCTGCTCGGCCTCCGGCTGAACCCGCTGCCCGCCGCGACCGGAGCGCCGGCCCGGAGGAACACCGTCCTCGGCGACCTCACCGACGGACTGCGCTACCTGCGCGGCCACCGGGTCCTCGGACCCCTCATGATCGTCATCGCCCTCAGCGACCTCGGCTTCGTCGGCCCCCTCAACGTCGGCCTCGCGCTCCTCGCCGACCAGCGCGGCTGGGGCGCCTCCGGCATCGGCTGGATCCTCGCCGGCTTCGGCACGGGCGCGGCGGCCTCCTCGCTGCTGCTCGGCGTCAAGGGCCGGGTCCCGCGCGCCGGAGCCGTCCTCGGCGGGACCATGACCCTCGGCGCCGTCTCGGTCGGCGCGCTCGCCCACGCCCCGCTGCTGCCCGCCGCCGTGCTCCTCGCGTTCTCCGTCGGCCTGCTCGCCGGGCTCTCCGGAGCACTGGCCGGCGCCCTCCTCCAGACCGCGTGCGACCCCGCGTACCTCGGCCGCGTCTCCGCCGTCGCGGGCCTGTGCAGCCTGGGCCTCGCCCCGCTGACCTTCCCGGTCACGGGCGCCGCGATCGGCCTGTGGGGCACCGGCCCGGTCTTCGCGGCCAGCGCCGCCGTCTGCGCCCTGGCGGGCCTCTACGGCCTCCTGACCCCGGCCCTGCGCCGCGCCGAACTGCCGAAGGGGTGACGGCCCGCCCGGCCGGCCCGGTTCAGATCCCCAGCCGCTTCGTCTCCCGCAGCCGCTCGATCGCCTGCGGCTCGCCGTCGAGCGCCACCTTCGCCGCGTCCTGCCGCCCGTACAGGTACATCGTCAGCTCGCCCGGCTCCCCGGAGGCCGTCACCACCGGGGTGCCCTTGTGGGCGACCACCGTCTGCCCGTCCGGGCGGCGCAGCACCAGGCCCACCGGGGCCTTGCGGCCGAGCAGCCGGGCCGTGCGCTCCAGGCGGGACCACAGGGCGTCCGCGAAGACCGGGTCCAGCTCGCGGGCCGACCAGTGGGGCTGGGCCCGCCGCACGTCCTCCGCGTGCACGTAGAACTCGACGACGTTCGCCCCCTCGTCCACCTGCTTGATCGTGAACGGCGAGAACTTCGGCGGGCCCGTACGGATCAGCCGGATCAGCTCGTCGTACGGCTTGTCGGCGAACTCCGCCTGCACCCGGTCCTGCCGGTCCTTCAGCAACGGCACGAGCGAACCGGCCGCCGCGTCCGGCCGCCGCTCCCGCACCACCACGTGGGCCGCGAGGTCCCGGGTCCGCCAGCCCTCGCAGAGCGTCGGCGCGTCGGGACCGGCCGCTTCCAACAGGTCGGCCAGCAGGAGACGTTCACGTTTGGCATGGGTCGACATGTCCGCCAGCGTACGGCGGGCCCCGGCGGTCCGCCCAGTGGACGCCCGCCGGACACCGCCCCCGGGCGCGGCACAATGGCGCCATGAGCAGCAATCTCGACCCGGCGATCGCCGCCCGCCTCAAGCGCAGCCCGGACGGACTCGTCCCCGCCATCGCCCAGCAGTACGACACCGGCGAGGTGCTGATGCTCGGCTGGATGGACGACGAGGCCCTGCACCGCACCCTCACCACCGGCCGCTGCACCTACTGGTCCCGCAGCCGCAACGAGTACTGGGTCAAGGGCGACACCTCCGGGCACGTCCAGCACGTCAGGTCCGTCGCCCTCGACTGCGACGCCGACACCCTCCTCGTCAAGGTCGACCAGGTCGGAGCCGCCTGCCACACCGGCGCCCGCACCTGCTTCGACGCCGACGTGCTCCCCGTATCCCAGTAAGGTCCGGTGCCATGGATCTCGACACCTTCCGCAAGCTGGCGGCCGACCGCCGCGTCATCCCCGTCAGCCGCAGGCTGCTCGCGGACGGCGACACCCCGGTCGGGCTCTACCGCAAGCTCGCCGCCGAACGCCCCGGCACCTTCCTCCTCGAATCCGCGGAGAACGGACGCAGCTGGTCCCGCTACTCCTTCATCGGGGTCCGCAGCGACGCCACCCTGACGGTGAAGGACGGCGAGGCCCACTGGCTCGGCACCCCGCCCGTCGGCGTCCCCACCGACGGCGACCCGCTCCGGGCCCTGCGCGCCACCGTCGAGACCCTCCACACCCCCCGCGACCTGGCGTCCGGAATGCCCCCCTTCACCGGCGGCATGGTCGGCTACCTCGGCTACGACATCGTCCGCCGCCTGGAGAAGATCGGCGAGCACGGCCGCGACGACCTGGAGCTCCCCGAGCTCACCATGCTCCTCACCAGCGACCTCGCCGTCCTCGACCACTGGGACGGCTCGGTCCTCCTGATCGCCAACGCGATCAACCACAACGACCTGGAGACCGGCGTCGACGAGGCGTACGCGCACGCCGTCGCCCGCCTCGACGCGATGGAGGCCGACCTGGCCCGCCCGGTCGCCACCGCCCCCACCGCCCTGCCCGCCTCCGAACTGCCGGAGTACTCGGCCCTCTGGGGCGGCCCGGCCTACCAGGACGCCGTCGAGGACGTGAAGGAGCGCATCCGGGCCGGCGAGGCCTTCCAGGTCGTGCCCTCGCAGCGCTTCGAGACCCCCTGCACCGCCTCCGCGCTCGACGTCTACCGGGTCCTGCGGGCCACCAACCCGTCCCCGTACATGTACCTCTTCCGCTTCGAGAACGGCTTCGACGTCGTCGGATCCAGCCCCGAGGCCCTCGTCAAGGTCGAGGACGGACGGGCGCTCCTGCACCCCATCGCCGGCACCCGGCACCGCGGCGCCACCCCGCAGGAGGACCACGACCTCGCCGAGGAGCTGCTCGCCGACCCCAAGGAGCGCGCCGAGCACCTCATGCTCGTCGACCTCGGCCGCAACGACCTCGGCCGGGTCTGCGCCCCCGGCTCCGTGGAGGTCGTCGACTTCATGTCGATCGAGCGCTACTCCCACGTCATGCACATCGTCTCCACCGTCACCGGCCGGGTCGCCGAGGACCGCACCGCCTTCGACGTCCTCACCGCCTGCTTCCCCGCCGGGACGCTCTCCGGCGCCCCCAAGCCGCGCGCCATGCAGATCATCGAGGAGCTCGAACCCTCCCGTCGCGGCCTGTACGGCGGATGTGTCGGTTATCTCGATTTCGCCGGCGACGCGGACACCGCCATCGCCATCCGCACCGCCCTGCTCCGCGACGGCACCGCGTACGTGCAGGCCGGAGCGGGTGTCGTCGCCGACTCCGACCCGGTCGCCGAGGACGACGAGTGCCGCAACAAGGCCGCGGCCGTGCTCCGCGCCGTCCACACCGCCAACCGGATGAACGCCACCTGAGCCCGTAGGGGATAGTGGGGTACGTGAGTGCCGTACCCGTACCCCAGCCCCGGGCCGCCCGAGCGGCCGCCCCCTCCGGTGGCCGTCGCAGCCTGGCCGCGGCCCTCCTCCTCGGCGCCCTCGGCGCCACCGTCGTCCTGCTCTCCGCCGGGCAGATCTGGGCGGAGGGCACCGCGTCCGTCGGCGGCGGCAGCGTCCCCGTCGAGGCCGACGGCGGCACCGTCACCGGCGTGCCGACCGCCCTCGCGATCGTCGGCCTCGCCGCGCTCTTCGCCGTCTTCGCCGTCCGCCGCACCGGCCGCACCCTCGTCGCCGCGCTCCTCGCGCTGAGCGGCGCGGGCGCCGCGCTCGCCGCCGTCCTCGGCGCGTCGGACCGGGCCGCCCTGGACGCCGAGGCCGCCCGGATCAGCGGCGACACGGCCGCCGCCGTCGCCGGCCTCACCCACACGGCCTGGCCGTACGTGACCGCCGCCGGCGCCGCCCTCATCCTGCTCGCCGGCCTCTTCGCCCTGCGCTTCGGCAAGAACTGGCCGGCCATGGGAGGCCGCTACGAGCGCTCCGGCGCCCCGCGCGCCGCCCGCAAGGCCCCCACGGCCGACCCCGACCGGCCCGAGGACCTCTGGAAGGCCCTGGACCGCGGCGAGGACCCCACCCGGGGCTGACGGGCCGGGGCCGACCGCGACGCGTGATCGTCCCGGTACCCCCGATTCATCCTCGCGCGCCCGCATGCGGGACAATGAGCGCCGAGCGTCCGCGCACGCGTGACCTCACCACCGAGCAACAGCAACGAGGAGCAACTCATGGCGGGCAGCGCCCACGGACACACCCCGGCCGCCTGGACCGGTGTCATCATCTCCTTCATCGGCTTCTGCATCGCCGGGGTCTTCATGGTGGCCGCCAACGTGCCCGGTTTCTGGGCGGGCATGGCCGTCGTCGTCCTCGGCGGCGTCGTCGGCGGAGCGATGAAGGTCGCGGGCCTCGGGATGCCGAAGCAGTCGGCCGACGTCGTCGCCGCGCGCGAGGCCGCGACCACCACCGCGCGGGCCCGCTCCTGACGCGACCCCACGCCTCCGAGGGCGCGGTCCGGCGACGCCGGGCTGCGCCCTCGCGCGTGAGGGGCGAGAATCACCGCGTGGACCCACACCCGACGCCCGAACCCACGACCGCCCCCGCCCACCGCACCCGGTCGGCGGAACCCGGGGACACGAATGTCCCGGCCCCTTCGCCCGGGGGCCCGTCCGCCCCGGACCCGGCCCGGGGGGCCCCGGAACCGACCTGGGGGGCTTCGGTCGCGGCCCCGGCACCGTCCGCCCCTCCCCGGTCGCGCGCGCGGCGTCTGCTCGCGCCCGTGGGGGCGCTCGCCGGAGTCGTCGCGGCGTTCGCGTACGTCGGGGCCGTCGACCCCAACGAACCCGGGCACTACCCCGTCTGCCCGCTGTTCCGCCTCACCGGCCTGTACTGCCCCGGCTGCGGCGGTCTCCGCAGCGCCCACGCCTTCGCCCACGGCGACCTCCCGACCGCCCTCGGGGCCAACGCCCTCGCCGTCGTCGGCTACGGAGTGTTCGCCGTCGTCGCCGTCCTGTGGCTGGTTCGCGCCTACCGGGGCGTGCCGACGCGCCTCGCGGTCCCCCCGGTCTGGTGGTGGGGGATCGGCGCCGTCCTCGCCCTCTTCACCCTGGTCAGAAACCTTCCCCTCGGCTCCGCGCTGGTCCCGTGAAGGCCCGCCGGAACCCCGGCCGGACGTCCCAGCAGATGGGACGCGGCTCCGGTCGATGCGAGACCGGGGCCGTCCTGCGGATAGGATCGATGTGGCTGAACCTGGTTCATCAACACCGTCCCGGAAGGGGGCCCCTCGCGTGAGTGTGCTCGACGAGATCATCGAAGGCGTGCGCGCCGACCTCGCAGAGCGGCAGGCGCGGGTCACCCTCGACGAGCTCAAGGAGCGCGCCGCCAAGGCGCCGCAGGCCAAGGACGGCGTCGCCGCACTGCGCGGCGACGGCGTCAAGGTGATCTGCGAGGTCAAGCGCTCCAGCCCGTCCAAGGGCGCGCTCGCCGCGATCGCCGACCCGGCCGGACTCGCCGCCGACTACGAGGCGGGCGGCGCGGCCGTCATCTCCGTCCTCACCGAGGAGCGCCGCTTCGGCGGCTCCCTCGCGGACCTGGAGGCCGTCCGCGCCAAGGTCGACATCCCGGTCCTGCGCAAGGACTTCATCGTCACCGCGTACCAGCTCTGGGAGGCGCGGGCGTACGGAGCGGATCTCGCGCTCCTCATCGTCGCCGCCCTGGAGCAGGAGGCCCTCGTCTCCCTCATCGAGCGGGCCGAGTCCATCGGGCTCACCCCGCTGGTCGAGGTGCACGACGAGGACGAGGTCGAGCGCGCCGTCGACGCCGGCGCCCGGATCATCGGCGTCAACGCCCGCAACCTCAAGACCCTCAAGGTCGACCGCTCCACCTTCGAGCGCGTCGCCCCCGAGATCCCGGGCCACATCGTGAAGGTCGCCGAGTCCGGCGTCCGCGGCCCGCACGACCTCATCGCGTACGCCAACGCGGGCGCCGACGCGGTCCTCGTGGGCGAGTCCCTGGTGACCGGCCGCGACCCGAAGGCCGCCGTCGCCGACCTGGTCGCCGCCGGTGCCCACCCGGCCCTCCGCCACGGCCGGAGCTGACCGGACCATGACCCCCCGCCACGACGCGCCGACCCCTCCGGGCACCGCCCGGGGGAGCGTCGCCGTGCCGTCGGCACCCGGGCGCCGCGGACGGCTCCGCACCGCCGCCGCGCCCGTTCCCGCGCACGCCCCCCTGGCCCGGGGCTGCCGCCCGCGCGGCTGCCGCGCACCCGCCCGGCGGGTCCTCGGCCGCCGGGTGCGGTACGTGATCGGCGACGAGCCCGGCCAGGTCAACGGAATGCGATGGCGCCCGCGCCCCGCGCGCGCCACCAACGCCTAGCACCTCCGCCTCTCCGACCACTCAGCCCGTGCGGGCCCTGCCTCAACGGGGCACCTGTCCGTGCGGGGCAGCTCCGCCCCCCCGTGTGGGCAATCGTCCCGCAGGGCGGGACGGGTGGGCACACGGGACGGCGCCCTCTGCGGGCGCCTCCGCACCTGTACCCACCCGCACCACCGGCGCGGCGTGCACAGGGTGCGGCTCAAGGCGCAGGAGCCTGGGCCCGGCAAGGGGCGCCGTTCCGTTGTGCCCACCCGTTCCGCCCCAGCGGAACGACTGCCCACAACGGAGGGGGCGGAGGCCCACGGCCAGGCTGCGGGCATCGCCCGGGCACCGTCCCGGCACCGGCGAGGGCAACCGCACCGGCGAGGGCAACCGCACCGGCGAGGGCAACGTCAGGGCGCTCGCCCGGGCGCCGTCCTCGCGGGCGGTAGCCCGTAACGGCGCCCCGCACCGGCGACCGCGTTGGCGTACGCGAGTGGACCGCGCGCATACCGTGACCATCACCCACACGTAATCCCGGGGCACCGCCCCGCGAGGAGCAACCGCATGTCGAGCGAGTTCTTCATTCCGGACCCGGAGGGTCGGGTCCCCACCGTCGAGGGCTACTTCGGCGCCTACGGCGGCAAGTTCATCCCGGAGGCCCTCGTCGCCGCCGTGGACGAGGTCGCCGTCGAGTACGACAAGGCGAAGGGCGACCCCGAGTTCGCCCGCGAGCTCAACGACCTCATGGTCAACTACACGGGCCGCCCGAGCGCCCTCACCGAGGTCCCCCGGTTCGCCGGGCACGCCGGCGGCGCCCGGATCTTCCTCAAGCGCGAGGACCTCAACCACACCGGCTCGCACAAGATCAACAACGTGCTCGGCCAGGCCCTCCTGACCAAGCGCATGGGCAAGACCCGGGTCATCGCGGAGACCGGCGCCGGACAGCACGGCGTCGCCACCGCCACCGCCTGCGCCCTCTTCGGCCTCGACTGCACCATCTACATGGGCGAGATCGACACGCAGCGCCAGGCGCTGAACGTGGCCCGGATGCGGATGCTCGGCGCCGAGGTCGTCGCCGTGAAGTCCGGCAGCCGGACCCTCAAGGACGCCATCAACGAAGCCTTCCGCGACTGGGTCGCCAACGTCGACCGCACGCACTACCTCTTCGGCACCGTCGCCGGCCCGCACCCCTTCCCCGCCATGGTCCGCGACTTCCACCGCGTCATCGGCGTCGAGGCCCGCCGCCAGATCCTGGAGCGCGCCGGACGCCTCCCCGACGCGGCCGTCGCCTGCGTCGGCGGCGGCTCCAACGCCATCGGCCTCTTCCACGCCTTCGTCCCCGACGCCGGCGTGCGCCTGATCGGCTGCGAGCCGGCCGGCCACGGCGTCGAGACCGGCGAGCACGCGGCCACCCTCACCGCCGGCGAGCCCGGCATCCTGCACGGCTCGCGCAGCTACGTCCTCCAGGACGACGAGGGCCAGATCACCGAGCCGTACTCGATCTCGGCCGGCCTCGACTACCCCGGCATCGGCCCCGAGCACGCCTACCTCAAGGACAGCGGCCGCGGCGAGTACCGGGCCGTCACCGACGACGCCGCCATGCAGGCCCTGCGCCTGCTCTCCCGCACCGAGGGCATCATCCCGGCCATCGAGTCGGCGCACGCCCTCGCCGGGGCGATCGAGGTCGGCAAGGAGCTGGGCCCCGAGGGCCTGATCGTCGTCAACCTCTCCGGGCGCGGCGACAAGGACATGGACACCGCCGCCCGCTACTTCGGCCTGTACGAAACCGACGCCGAGGTCGCCGCCGACGCCGGCGCCGACGACACCGCCGAGATCGAGGGGGACGCCAAGTGAGCGGCAACATCCAGCTGTTGAGCGACACCCTCGCCGCCGCGAAGGCCGAGGACCGGGCCGCGCTCATCGCCTACCTCCCGGCCGGCTTCCCGACCGTCGACGGCGGCATCGCGGCCGTCAAGGCCGTCTTCGACGGTGGCGCCGACGTCGTCGAGGTCGGCCTCCCGCACAGCGACCCCGTCCTCGACGGCCCGGTCATCCAGACCGCCGACGACATCGCCCTGCGCGGCGGCGTCCGGATCGCCGACGTCATGCGCACGGTCCGCGAGGCCCACGAGGCCACCGGCAAGCCGGTCCTCGTCATGACGTACTGGAACCCGATCGACCGCTACGGCGTCGAGCGCTTCACCGAGGAGCTCGCCGCCGCCGGCGGCGCGGGCTGCATCCTGCCCGACCTGCCGGTCCAGGAGTCCGCGCTCTGGCGCGAGCACGCCGACAAGCACGGTCTCGCGACCGTCTTCGTCGTCGCGCCCAGCAGCAGGGACGCGCGCCTCGCCACCATTACGGCCGCCGGGTCCGGCTTCGTCTACGCCGCCTCCCTCATGGGCGTCACCGGCACCCGGGAGTCGGTCGGCGAGCAGGCGGCCGACCTGGTCCGCCGCACCCGCGCCACCGTCGAGCCCGGCCGCACGCTCCCGGTCTGCGTCGGACTCGGCGTCTCCGACGCCGCCCAGGCCAAGGAGGTGGCCGCCTTCTCCGACGGCGTCATCGTCGGCTCCGCCTTCGTGAAGCGGATCCTCGACGCCGACGGCGACGAGGCCGCCGGACTCGCCGCCGTAAGGGAACTGGCGGCCGAACTCGCCGAGGGCGTCCGCCGGGATTCGTAACCCGTACGGGTGGATCTGGGACCGGGGAGGCGCGTACGTGCCTCCCCGGTTCGTTGACCGGGGCGTGAGTCAGAACAGCCGTGGTGACGGCAACCGGAACGCGCGGGAGCGCCTTCAGCAGCAGCGCGAGCGCGACAAGGCCCGTGACAGGCAGCGACGCGTCCTGATCGTGTCGTCGGCGGTGGTCGGCGTCCTCGCCCTGGCCGCGGTCGTCGGCGTGATCGCCGCGAACGCCGACAAGGGCGGCGGATCCGACAAGGCCGGGCCCGTGGTCGCGCCGACGGGGTCCGTCGAGGGCGACAAGCCCGCCGTCCCCACCGGCCGGCCGGACGCCCCCGCCACCCTCCAGATCTGGGAGGACTTCCGCTGCCCGGCGTGCGCCCAGTTCGAGAACGTGATGCGGGACTCCATCCACGAGCTGGAGGCCTCCGGGCAGCTCAGGACCGAGTACCACCTCGCCACCCTCATCGACGGGAACATGGGCGGCAGCGGCTCGCTGCGCGCCGCGAACGCCGCCGCGTGCGCCCAGGACGCGGGCAAGTTCACCGCGTACCACGACACGCTCTACATCAACCAGCCGCAGGAGACGGACGACGCCTTCGGCAAGAACGAGAAGCTGATCGAGCTGGCGGCGAAGGTCCCCGGCCTCGACACGCCCGCGTTCCGCAGCTGCGTGGAGGACGGCACGCACGACAGCTGGGTCGTGAAGTCCAACGAGGCCTTCCAGAAGGGCGGCTTCCGCGGTACCCCGACCGTCCTGCTCAACGGAGAATCGATCTTCCCGACCAAGGGGAACGAGCAGCTCTCCCCGGAGAACCTGAAGAAGTGGGTCGCCGAGGCCAACGAGGGCAAGAAGCCCGGCACGGCCTCCCCGTCGGCCGGCTGAACCGCCCCCGGCGGGTCCGCCCGCCGGGGTTAGTTACCCAGACGTTGCCGGGCGGGCCGCCACCGCGCCCGCCCGGCAGGGTAGCGTCGGACCTGCCATGGACCTTGCCTACATTCCCAGCCCGTCGACCGGCGTGATCCACCTCGGACCGATCCCGCTGCGCGGCTATGCCTTCTGCATCATCATCGGTGTCTTCGTCGCCGTCTGGTACGGCAACAAGCGCTGGATCGCCCGGGGCGGCACCGCCGGCACCGTGGCCGACATCGCCGTCTGGGCGGTGCCCTTCGGCCTCGTCGGCGGACGCCTGTACCACGTGATCACCGACTACCAGCTGTACTTCAGCGAGGGTGAGAACTGGGTCGACGCCTTCAAGATCTGGGAGGGCGGCCTCGGCATCTGGGGCGCCATCGCGCTCGGCGCGGTGGGCGCCTGGATCGGCTGCCGCCGCCGGGGCATCCCGCTCCCCGCGTACGCCGACGCCATCGCGCCCGGCATCGCCCTCGCCCAGGCCATCGGCCGCTGGGGCAACTGGTTCAACCAGGAGCTGTACGGCCGGCCGACCGACCTGCCCTGGGCCCTGAAGATCACCGAGGGCGTGAACCGCGACGCCGGGACCTACCACCCGACCTTCCTGTACGAGTCGCTCTGGTGCGTCGGCGTCGCCCTCCTCGTCGTCTGGGCCGACCGCCGCTTCAAGCTCGGCCACGGGCGCGCCTTCGCGCTCTACGTCGCCGCGTACTGCGCGGGCCGCGGCTGGATCGAGTACATGCGCGTCGACGAGGCGCACCACGTGCTCGGCCTGCGCCTGAACGTGTGGACGGCCATCGTCGTCTTCGTGCTCGCGGTGGTCTACATCGTCGTCTCCTCCCGGCTCCGCCCGGGCCGCGAGGAGATCGTGGAGCCGAAGGCCGAGAAGAAGGCGGAGGCCTCGGAGGAGGCCGGGGACTCGGAGGAGGCCGGGAAGCCGGACGCCTCCGCCGACACCGGATCCGGCACCGGCTCCGACCCGGACGCCGTCGACCTCGGCAAGGACGGCACGAACGGCAAGGAGGCGGGGCACGGAGCCGGCAAGAGCTGAGCGCCGCCCGCAGCGACCGGAAGGGCCGCCGGAGCCGAAAGGTTCCGGCGGCCCTTCCGCGTGCGGGGGTACGGGTCACCCGGCCCGCGCGGCGAGGGCGAGGACCCGGTGGGCGCCCTCCACCACCGCCGCGTCCACGAACCGGCCGTCCGGGAGGGCCAGCGCGCCCTGCCCGGTCGCGGCGACGATCTCCCGGGCCGCGTCGACCTCCTCCGGGGTGGGCAGGTAGGCGCGCTCGATGACCGGGAGCTGGCGGGGGTGGATCGCCGCCCGGCCGAGGAAGCCCATCGCCCGGCCCCGGGCGCAGTCGGCGGCCAGCCCCTCCAGGTCGCGGACGTGCGGATGGACCGACTGGGCCGGGGGCGGCAGGGCGGCCGCGCGGGCCGCGACCACCAGCCGGCCGCGCGACCAGTCGAGCCCGGCGTCCTCCCGTACCCCCAGGTCGGAGCGGAGGTCGGCCTCGCCGAGTGCGATGCCGCGCACGGCGGGGTGGGCGGAGGCGACGGCGTACGCGTTCTCCACGGCGAGGGCGCTCTCCAGGAGCGGATAGAGGGGCAGCCCCGGGGCCAGGCCGGCGATCCGGTGGATGTCGGTGGCGTGTGTCACCTTGGGGAGACGGAGACCGCAGAGGCCGGGGAGGGGGGTCAGGACGGGGATGTCGAGCGGGGTGTGGACGCGGACGTGGACCGGGACGGGGTGGACGTCCGCGAGGAGATCGGCGGTGGCGTCCAGGGCGTATGCCTTGCGGTGCGGGGCGACCGCGTCCTCCAGGTCGACGATCACGACGTCGGCGCCGGACGCCAGCGCCTTGCGCACCACCTCCGGCCGGTCGCCGGGCGCGTACAGCCAGGTGAGGGGGGTGTGCGGCCCGGCGGTGCCGCTCGCGACGGGCGCGCCGGTCCGCTCGCGGGGGCCGCTGACCCGGCCGAGGTTCCGGACGCCGCGGGTGCCGCTCATACCGCCCCCTGCTCGCGGAGGGCGCCGATCTCGGCGGGGGTGAGGCCGAGCTCGGCGAGGACGGCGGCGGTGTCGGCGCCGTGCGGGCGGCCGGGCCAGCGGATGCCGCCGGGGGTCTCGGAGAGCCGGAAGAGGACGTTCTGCATCCGGATCGGCCCCAGCTCGGGGTCCTCCACCTCGGTGACGGTGCCGAGCGCCTGGTACTGCGGGTCGTCGAGGACGTCCCGGACGTCGTAGACGGGGGCGATGGCGGCCTCCGCCTTCTCGAAGGCCGCCATGGCCTCGTCGCGGGTGTGCCGGGCGATCCAGGAGCCGACCGCCTCGTCCAGGACGTCCGCGTGCGCGGCCCGGCCCGCGCCGTCGGCGAACCAGGGCTCGTCGATCAGCTCCGGGCGGCCGACCAGGCCCAGGACCCGCTCCGCGATCGACTGCGCGGAGGTGGAGACGGCGACCCAGGAGCCGTCGGCGGTCCGGTAGGTGTTGCGCGGGGCGTTGTTGCGGGAGCGGTTGCCGGTGCGGGGCTGGACGTAGCCGAGCTGGTCGTACCAGAGGGGGTGGGGTCCGATGACGGAGAGCATCGGTTCGATGATCGCCATGTCGACGACCTGGCCGCGGCCGGTCGTCGTCCTGGCGGTGAGCGCGGTCATCACGGCGTACGCGGTGGCCAGGGCGGCGATCGAGTCGGCCAGGCCGAAGGGGGGCAGGGTCGGCGGGCCGCCGGGCTCGCCGGTGATGGCGGCGAAGCCGCTCATCGCCTCGGCGAGGGTCCCGAAGCCGGGGCGGTGGGAGTACGGGCCGAACTGGCCGAAGCCGGTGACGCGGGCGAGGACCAGACGCGGGTTGGCGGTGGAGAGCTCCTCCCAGCCCAGGCCCCAGCGCTCCAGGGTGCCGGGGCGGAAGTTCTCCACGATCACGTCGGCGTCGGCGGCGAGCGCGAGGAGGGTGTCGCGGCCGCCGGGCGTGGACAGGTCGAGGGTGATCGTCCGCTTGTTGCGGCCGAGGACCTTCCACCACAGGCCGACGCCGTCCTTGGCGGGGCCGTGGCCCCGGGACGGGTCGGGCTTGCGGGGGTGCTCGACCTTGACGACGTCGGCGCCGAAGTCGCCCAGCATCATCGCGGCGAGCGGCCCGGCGAAGAGGGTCGCGAGGTCCAGGACGCGCAGCCCGTGGAGGGGCGGGACGGGGGCGGCTTCCGGCGCGGTGTCCTGTGTGGGGAGAGTCGTCATACGGGATCGGCCTCCAGGGTGTCGGGGGAGCGGAAGGCCCCTTCGATGTCGACGCGGTACGGCATCGAGGTCGACGCGCCCTCCCGCAGGACGGAGAGCGCGGCGGCGGTCTGCGCCCAGGCGAGCGCCTCCGGGGCGGGGCGGCCCTCGCCGAGGGCGACCGCGAGGGCGCCGACGAAGGTGTCGCCGGCGCCGGTGGTGTCCACGGCCCGGACCCGGCGGGCGGGCACGGCGACCGGTTCGGCGCCGCGCGCCGCGTGGAGGCTGCCGGCCGCGCCCAGGGTGATCACCACCTCGGGCACGTCCCGCAGCAGGGCCTCGGCCGCGGCGCGCGGGTCGGTGAGGCCGGTGAGCGCGGCGGCCTCGTGCTCGTTCGGCACCAGCAGGTCGGTGACGGCGAGGAGTTCGGGCGGGAGCGGCCGCGCGGGGGAGGGGGTGAGGACCGTGCGGACGCCGAGCCGGCGGGCGGCCGTGGCGCCCTCCACGACGACGGAGAGGGGCAGTTCGAGCTGGAGGAGCAGGGAGTCGGCGGTGCCGATGAGGGCCTCGTCGCCGTGGCTGAGGGAGGTGACGGTGCCGTTGGCGCCGGGGACCACGACGATCGCGTTGCCGCCCTCGTCGTCCACGACGATGTGGGCGGTGCCCGAGGGGCCCTCGACGGTGCGCAGCAGGTCGGTGTCCACCGCGCAGTGCTCCAGGGTGGCCCGGAGCTGCGCCCCGAAGCCGTCCGTGCCGATCGCGCCGATCATCGCCACCTCGGCCCCGGCTCGGGCGGCGGCGACGGCCTGGTTGGCGCCCTTGCCGCCGGGGATCGTACGGAAGGAGCGGCCGGTGACGGTCTCGCCGAGGGCCGGGGCCCTGGGCACGTAGGCGACGAGGTCCATGTTCGTGCTGCCGAGCACGACGATGCTGGTCATGGGCGTACTGCCTCCAGGTGTGTCAGTTCGGCCAGGGTGTCGAAACCGATGCCGTCGAAGGACGGGACCGAGGTCGACAGGCGGTTCTTGAGGGGGGAGGTCCAGCGCTCGGGCAGCCGGTCGGGACGGCCGGCGAGCAGCCCGGCGACCGAGCCGGCGGTGGCGCCGTTGGAGTCGGTGTCCCAGCCGCCCGAGACCGCCGCGCAGACGGAGCGGGAGAAGTCGCCGTCGGCGTGGGTGAGGGCGGCGGCGAGCAGGGCGGCGTTGGGGACGGCATGGACCCAGTGGTACCCGCCGAGCTCGGCGTGGAGCAGGTCCACGACGGCGTCGAAGTCGGCGTGGGCGCGGGCGTGCGCGATGCCCCGGCGGACCGCCCGCGCCAGGCGGGAGCGCGGCGGGACCACGGAGAGCCCGGCGGCGAGCGCCCGGTGGACGTCGGCGGTGCCGGACGCGGCGGCGGCGACCGTGGCGGCGACGAACATGGCGCCGTACACGCCGTTGCCGGTGTGGGTGAGCACCGCGTCCCGGTGCGCCTGCGCGGCGGCGGCGACCGGGTCGCCCGGACGGGTCCAGCCGTGCACGTCGGCGCGGATCTGGGCGCCGATCCACTCGCGGAAGGGGTTGCGGCGGACGGCGGTCAGCGGGGGTTCGACGCCGTCGAGGAGGTTGCGGTAGGCGACGCGCTCGGCCGTGAAGGTGCGGCCGGCGGGGAGTTCGTCGAGCCAGAGGCGGGCGACGTCGGCGGTGGTGAAGTCGCGGCCGTGCCGCTGGAGCAGGAGGAGGCCCAGGAGGGGGTAGTTGAGGTCGTCGTCCTCGGGCATCCCGTCGATGTTCTCGGCGAGGGAGGTGGCGGCGGAACGCCGGTTCCAGGGGTGGGCGGCGAGCAGTTCGGGGGGTACGCCCCGGGCGGTGAACCAGGTGGTGAGCGGCCAGTTGCCCGTGGCGCGGGCGAGGGCGCGGATCGCGGGCAGGGGCAGCTTCTCGACGGGCTTGCCGAGCAGACATCCGACGGCCCGCCCGAGCCAGGCGGCGTGCAGACGGGGGAGGAGGGCGGGGTCGTCCACGGCCCGGTTCCCCGGGCTCGCGCCCGGCGGCGCGGGGGTGGCGGTGGGGCCGGGGAGCCCGTCGGGCTCGGGGAGCCTGTCGGCCCCGGGTGGTTCGCCGGGCCGGGGGAGTCCGCCGGTCCCACGGAGTTCGCCGGGCCTGGGAAGCCCGCTGGGCCCGGGGGCCGTTGCCGCGTGGGTTTCCTGGCTCCTGGGGCTTCCGGGCTCCCGGGGGTCCGGGGCTTCGGGCGGGGCGTTCCGGAAGGGCGTGTTCTCGGGACCCCGGGTGCCTGGCGCTTCGGGCGGGGAGGGGTCCGGCGCCGGGTGCGGGGCCGCGCGGTCCCCGGACGGGGGGTCCGGCGTCGGCGTCGGGGGGCGTCCGGCTTCGTTTCCGGGGGCGGGGTGGGGAGTTCCGGTGGGGGCGGTGGTCAGGGCGCGGATGTCCGGGAGGGCGGTCGGTTCGTGTTCCGCGAGGGGGGAGGGGAGCGCGGCCAGGGCGTCCAGGAGTTCTTCCGCCAGGGGGCGGAGGTCCGGGCGGGGGGTGGCGGAGGCGCCGGCCGTCTCCGGGGCGGGCGGGCCGCCCGCCGCCGCCCAGCGGGCCGCCGGGGCGCGGGCGTCGCGGCCGTCCTCCGCCGCCTGCCGGAGCTCGTGGCCCACCAGGTCCTCCGGCTGGACCCAGGTCACCCGGAGGTTCACCGGTCCGTGCCCGTCAGCGCCGCGAACGCCGACTCGTGCGCCCGGCGCGCCTCCGCGTCCCGCGCGAAGACCTCGCGGGCGACCCCGGCCAGGGCCCGTGCCGGGGCGTGCAGGTCGAGGCGGCTCGCCTCCGCCACCCGCTTCGCCCAGTCGGCGGGCACGGCCGCCTCGCCGTGCAGCGCGCCCACGATCGCGCCCGCCATCGTGGCGATCGAGTCGCAGTCCCGGCCGTAGTTGACCGCGCCCAGGACCGTGCGCCGGAAGTCGCCCGCGCCGACGAGCAGCATCCCCAGGGCGATCGGCAGCTCCTCGATCGCGTGGAGCCGGGAGGGGCGCCGGGCGCCGAGGGACGGCGCGCGGTAGTCCGGGCCGACCGTGTCGAAGGGGGCGACCGCCCTGCGCAGCGGAGTGAGGGCGGTCTCGAAGTCCGTGTGGCCGGAGGCCGCTTCGGCCACCGCCTCGATCGCCGCCTCCGTGCCGTCCTTCGCGAGCGACAGGGCCGCGTCCACGACCGAGGCCGGGGTCGCGCCCGGCACGCAGGCCGCCGCCACCGCCGCCGCGAACACGCCCGCCGCCTCCCGGCCGTACGAGGACTGGTGCGCGCCCGCCAGGTCGAGGGCCTCGGCGTAGGCGGCCTGCGGGTTGGCGGCGTTGACGAGCCCGACCGGCGCCATGTACATCGCGGCGCCGCAGTTGACGACGTTGCCGCTGCCGGCCTCGCGCGGGTCCACGTGGCCGTAGTGGAGCCGGGTCACGATCCACTTCTCGGCGAGGAAGATCCGCTGGAGCGGCAGCGCCTCGGCCTCCAGCTCCGGGATCCAGACGGGGGAGTTCATGAGCTCGGGGACGAGGTGGTCCGCGACCGCGTACGCGTCGAGGTGGCCGCGGACCTTCTCGTACACCCGGATCAGGGTGTGGGTCATCAGGGTGTCGTCGGTGACGTGCCCGTCGCCCTTGTGGTACGGGGCGATGGGGCGGGCGGTGCGCCAGGCGTCGCCGTTCCAGGGGCCGACGATCCCGGTGACGCGGCCGCCGTGGCGCTCCAGGATCTGCTCGGGGGTGTAGCCCTCGACGGGGCCGCCGAGCGCGTCGCCGACGGCGGCCCCGAGGAGGCTGCCGGTGATCCGGTCATCCAGGGTGGGAAGGCCCGGTGCGCCCGGTGCGGTCGGCGCTTTCGGTGTGCGTACAGCCGGGGTGGGCACGTCCAGTGTGGGTTCCATGTCGGAATTGTCCACCTGGGGTGGCCGGTTCCGTGGCTCCGAGCAGTCCGGCGAGTTCCACCAGGTCCGTCCCCGCGAGCCGGGGCAGCGCGCAGCCCGCGAGCGTCCGGCAGGCCGCGCGCCAGCTCGCCGGGACCGAACGGCCGCCGCCGAGCGCCCCGGTGAGCGCGCCCGCGAGCGCCGGGGCCGAGTCCGCGACCCGGGAGAGGCAGGCGGCGGCCGGTACCGCGGCCGTCATCTCGCCCCGGGCGGCGAGGGCGAGGGCCAGGGCGACCGGGACGGTCTCGGCGGCGGCGACGCCGTAGCTGTAGACGTGGTCCACGATCTGGTGCTCCAGGAGCGGGACCAGCGCGAAGGCCGAGTCGGCGGACCGGGCGAGCTCCACGGCGTGCCGGGCGTTGCGGCCGATCTCGGTGGCGGGCGGGAGTTCGGCGAGCGCCGCCTCGACGCACGCGTCGACCGTCGCCCCGCCGAGGGCCGCGGCGACCGCCGCCGCCGTCGCGCGGGCGCCGTGGACGCCGTCGCCGTCCTGGGTGTACCGGGCGTCGAACTCGGCGAGTTCGGCGGCGGCGCGCGGGTCGCCCGGGTGGACGAGGGCCAGGACGGCGGCCCGTACGCAGGCGGCGTCGTCGAAGTAGTGCGGGTTGTCGTGCCCGGTCGCGGGCGGGCGCAGACCGGTGGCGAGGTTGCCGAGACCGGCGCGGACGGAGATCCGGGCGCGGAGGGGGAGGACGGCGGACTCGACTTCGGGGGCGCGGTCGGCGGCGGCCGCGACCTGGCCCGCGAGGGCGTTCCAGGCGAGGTCGACGGCGGCGCGGAGGCGGCGTTCCGGGGGCAGTCCCGCGAGGGCGGGGGCGGTGGAGGCGAGGATCGCCTCGGCGGTGAAGGCCGCCCACTCGGCGTCGTCGGAGGGGCCGAGCCGGAGGGGCTCGGGGGGCTGGTTGAGGGCGATGGGGACGGGGAGGGTGGTCGTCGCGTTCTGCTCCGCGAAGGTGTCGAGCTCCCGGGTGAGGCGGCGGGTCCACTCGGGCATCCGGGCGGCCCGGTGCCGCGCGGCGGGCCACCCGGCGGCGTCGCCCGCGGCGAGCCCGAGCAGGAGCCCCTCGACGGCGTCACGCCTCGGGGGGACCTGGGCGGCCGGCGTCGAGGTCCGCTCGTGCGGGTCCCGCACCGGGGGTGCCGCCGGGTCCTCGTGGGCCTCGTAGAGGAGGCCGGTGCCCCGCACCGGGGCCTGTGCCCACCCTCCCCCGGAGGGGGCACCCCCACGCCCGGCGGGACGACTGCCCGCAGGGGTGGCGGCGGTGTCCGTGCCCGGTGCCGTGCTGTCCAGGGTGGTGACGAGGCCGACCCCCGGGCCCGTGCCCATGGCGGTGGATGCGGTCGGGGTGGCACCGCCCCCGCCGCCGGGGGTCGGAGCCGTACCCGCGAAGGGGGCGGGTGGTCCCGCGGCGGAGGCGGCTCCCGGTGTGCTCGGGGCCGTACTGACTACCGGTGTGCTCGGGGTCGCGCCCGTGCCGGCTCCCGCCACCGTCGCTCCTACCCCCGGCGGGTCCAGCGGGTTCGTGTTCGGGTTCATGCCGCCTCCTCCGGGGTCAGGAGGTCCGCGATGTCCAGGACGTGGTAGCCGCGCATGGAGGGGAGGCAGCTGCCGGTGACCGGGGCGATGGCCGTGGCCCACTCCGCCGGGATCGCCCGGGCGCCCGACATCGCGCCGGTCAGGGCGCCCGCGACCGCCGCCGTGGTGTCGGCGTCGCGGCCCATGTTGACCGCGGTCAGGACGGCCGTACGGAAGTCCCCGCGGGCCGCCACGAAGGCGCCGAACGCCAGGCCCACCGCCTCCGGAGCCAGGTCCGTCCACGGGTAGCCGCCGATGACGACCGCCGAGCGGACCTGGCGTTCGCGGACGAGCGGGTCCGGCTGGACCCGCCGGGCCGCCACGACCGCGCGGCGCAGCGAGCGGGCCGTCCACGAGTCCATCGGGACGACGGAGAGGGCCGCCGCGACCACCGAGGTCACGCTCGCCCCCGCCATCGCCGCCGCGACCCCCGCCGCGACCGCCTGGCCGCCGTAGATGCCCTCGCCCTCGTGGCTGACGCTGCCGTCGATCGCGACGAGCCGCGCCGCCTCCGCCGGGCGCCCGGCGGCGAACACCCCGAACGGCGCCGCGCGCATCGCGAGGCCGTCGCTCCAGGCGTGCCGGTGCTGCGCGGAGATCGGCGCCGCGAGCCCCCGCCGGAGGTTCTCCAGGGTGCCCCGCTCCGAGAAGCCCGCGCCCCGGAAGGGTCCTTCGTCGAGGTCGGCGATCCAGCGGTGCCAGGCCCGTTCGACGTGGCGGACGGTGAGGGCCGAGCCGTGCCGGGCGAGCAGCAGCCCCGAGAAGACGGCGTACTCGGTGTCGTCCGTGCCCGCCGGGTTCTCCGTCACGAAGCCCTCGATCCGGCCCCAGCGGCGGCGGATCTCGGAGGGCCGCATGTTCTCGGCGGGCGCGCCGAGCGCGTCGCCGACGGCGAGGCCGAGGAGCGCCCCCCTCGCCCGTTCCCGCGTGTCGCGTGTGGTGGTGGTGACCATGTGCGGCGGCTCCTTCCCCGGGGAGGCGCACCGGCGGCGCCCCGTTGCCTGGATCTGTGCCACCACCGCCCGCGAACTCGCCGGGGAAACGTCTCTGTCACCCGCCTGACACCCCGCCAGGATCCGGACCGCCGGTGAGGCGAGCCTCAGTAAGTACGGCCTGCCTTGCTGGCACGCCCCTTACATCGAGCGTATTTTCGAGGGTAGTTGAGGGGGAGGCGGACCCGTTCCGGTCCGCCCCGGAGAGGGGAGCACCATGTCCGTCATCGAGGCCCGGGCGCCACTGCACGAGGCCCACCGCGACAACCACACGCACCGCGACGTGAACGGCGGCTGGCTGCGTCCGGCGGTCTTCGGCGCGATGGACGGGCTCGTCTCCAACCTCGCCCTGATGACCGGCGTCGCGGGCGGCGCCGTCTCCTCCGGCACCGTCGCCGTCACCGGTCTCGCGGGCCTCGCCGCCGGCGCCTTCTCCATGGCGGCCGGCGAGTACACCTCCGTCGCCTCGCAGCGCGAGCTCGTCCAGGCCGAACTGGACGTCGAGCGCCGCCAGTTGCGCAAGCACCCGGTCGACGAGATGGAGGAGCTCGCCGCGCTCTACGTCTCCCGGGGCGTCGAGCCCGCCCTCGCCCGCGAGGTCGCGATGCAGCTGTCGAAGGACCCCGACCGGGCCCTGGAGATCCACGCCCGCGAGGAGCTCGGCATCGACCCCGACGACCTGCCCTCGCCCGCGGTCGCCGCCGTCTCGTCGTTCGGCTCGTTCGCGCTCGGCGCGCTGCTCCCGGTCCTGCCGTACCTGCTCGGGGCGACCGCCCTCTGGCCGGCCGTGCTGCTCGCCCTGCTCGGGCTCTTCGCCTGCGGCGCCCTGGTGGCCCGGGTGACCGCGCGCGGCTGGCTCTTCAGCGGGCTGCGCCAGCTCGCCCTGGGAGGCGCCGCCGCGGCCGTCACGTACGGGCTCGGCATGGTCTTCGGCGCGGCCCTGTAGCCCCCTGGGTGCCCGGAGCACCCCTCTTTTGCGGACGTACACCGCATATCGCCTGTGACGTATCTCCCTGGCCCGATCCGCCATGGCGATGAGACACTATGCGGAGCGCCACATACATAGCCGGTTACCCGGCGGTTTCGAACCCGTGACCAACGGGAAAGAGGCATGAGCGCCAGTGGGCAACGAAGCCCACCCAGCGACGGCTCGCCGGAGATCCGGAGATCGTGCGGACCCCCTCGAACCGTCCCCGCGGGACAGTGCCTGTCGCCGCACCCCCAGGTGAACCAGTACCAGCGCCGCGTGTCCGCGGCGTCCGCATGTTGGAACGCGCTATCCGCTTCGCGAGAAGCCAGCCATCATGTAACCTGCACGAAATTTCGCGGAGGGCCAACGTCGTCCCTCGGCAGCTGCATATGCCACGACGACGACGGGAGAGCCGATGCGTTCCGACGCCTGGTCGCCCATGGACGGTCGCCCTGCTCCGCAGGGAATGTACGACCCCCGTAACGAACACGACGCCTGCGGTGTCGGGTTCGTGGCCACCCTCACCGGTGTAGCCAGCCACGCGCTGGTGGAGCAGGCGCTGACCGTACTGCGCAACCTCGAGCACCGCGGCGCCACCGGCGCCGAGGCCGACTCCGGTGACGGCGCGGGCATCCTGCTCCAGGTCCCGGACGCCTTCCTCCGCGAGGTCGCCGGATTCGAGCTCCCCGAGGCCGGCGCGTACGCCGTCGGCATCGCCTTCCTCCCCGAGGACGGCATCGACGCCGCCGTCGCGAAGATCGAGGGCATCGCCGCCGAGGAGGGCCTGAACGTCCTCGGCTGGCGCGAGGTCCCCGTCGCCCCCGAGCTGCTCGGCGCCTCCGCCCGCTCCACCATGCCGGTCTTCCGCCAGCTCTTCGTGGCCGACGGACAGAACACCGGCATCGCGCTCGACCGCAAGGCCTTCGTCCTGCGCAAGCGCGCCGAGCGCGAGGCCGCGACCTACTTCCCGTCGCTCTCCGCCCGCACCCTCGTCTACAAGGGAATGCTGACCACCGGCCAGTTGGAGCCCTTCTTCCCGGACCTGTCGGACCGCCGCTGCGCCACCGCCGTGGCCCTGGTCCACTCCCGGTTCTCCACCAACACCTTCCCGAGCTGGCCGCTGGCCCACCCGTACCGCTTCGTCGCCCACAACGGTGAGATCAACACCGTCAAGGGCAACCGGAACTGGATGACCGCCCGCGAGGCCCAGCTCGACTCCGACGTCTTCGGCGACGGCTCCCTGGACCGGATCTTCCCGATCTGCACCCCGGACGCCTCCGACTCGGCCTCCTTCGACGAGGTCCTGGAGCTGCTCCACCTCGGCGGCCGCTCCCTGCCCCACGCGGTCCTCATGATGGTCCCGGAGGCGTGGGAGAACCACGAGACCATGGACCCGGCCCGCCGCGCCTTCTACCAGTACCACTCCACGATGATGGAGCCCTGGGACGGCCCGGCCTGCGTCACCTTCACCGACGGCGTCCAGGTCGGCGCGGTCCTCGACCGCAACGGTCTGCGCCCCGGCCGCTACTGGGTCACCGACGAGGGCCTCGTCGTCCTCTCCTCCGAGGTCGGCGTCCTCGACATCGACCCCGCCAAGGTCGTCCGCAAGGGCCGCCTCCAGCCCGGCAAGATGTTCCTCGTCGACACCGCCGAGCACCGCATCGTCGAGGACGACGAGATCAAGGCCGCCCTCGCCGCCGAGAAGCCCTACGCGGAGTGGCTGGAGACCGGCGAGATCGAGCTCTCCGACCTCCCCGAGCGCGAGCACGTCGTCCACACCCACGCCTCGGTCACCCGCCGCCAGCAGACCTTCGGCTACACCGAGGAAGAGCTCCGCGTCATCCTCGCCCCGATGGCCCGCACCGCCGGCGAGCCCCTCGGCTCCATGGGCACGGACTCCCCGATCGCGGCCCTGTCCGCCCGCCCGCGGCTCCTCTTCGACTACTTCACCCAGCTCTTCGCGCAGGTCACCAACCCGCCGCTGGACGCCATCCGCGAGGAGCTCGTCACCTCGCTGCGCTCCTCCCTCGGCCCCCAGGGCAACCTGCTCGACCCGACCTCCGTGTCGTGTCGCAGCGTCACCCTGCCCTTCCCGGTGATCGACAACGACGAGCTGGCCAAGCTCGTCCACATCAACGCCGACGGCGACATGCCCGGCATGAAGGCCGCGACCCTCTCCGGCCTCTACCGGGTCTCCGGCGGCGGCGACGCCCTCGCCGCCCGCATCGAGGAGATCTGCGCCGAGGCCGACACCGCCATCGACGGCGGCGCCCGCCTCATCGTCCTCTCCGACCGGCACTCCGACGCCGAGCACGCCCCGATCCCCTCGCTGCTGCTCACCGCCGCCGTCCACCACCACCTCATCCGCACCAAGCAGCGCACCAAGGTGGGCCTGCTCATCGAGGCCGGCGACGTCCGCGAGGTCCACCACGTCGCCCTGCTCATCGGCTACGGCGCCGCCGCCGTCAACCCGTACCTCGCCATGGAGTCCGTCGAGGACCTGGTCCGCGCCGGCACCTTCATCGAGGGCCTGGAGCCCGAGCAGGCCATCCGGAACCTGATCTACGCCCTCGGCAAGGGCGTCCTCAAGGTCATGTCCAAGATGGGCATCTCCACCGTCGCCTCCTACCGCGGCGCCCAGGTCTTCGAGGCCGTCGGCCTCGACGAGACCTTCGTCGCCACGTACTTCAACGGCACCGCCACCAAGATCGGCGGCGCCGGCCTCGACGTCGTCGCCAAGGAGGTCGCCGCCCGCCACGCCAAGGCGTACCCCGCCTCCGGCGTCCCCTCGGCGCACCGCGCCCTGGAGATCGGCGGCGAGTACCAGTGGCGCCGCGAGGGCGAGCCGCACCTGTTCGACCCGGAGACCGTCTTCCGCCTCCAGCACGCCACGCGCAACAAGCGGTACGACATCTTCAAGAAGTACACCGACCGGGTGAACGAGCAGTCCGAGCGGCTGATGACCCTCCGCGGCCTCTTCGGCTTCGCCTCCGAGGGCCGCACCCCGATCCCCCTCGACGAGGTCGAGCCCGCCTCCGAGATCGTCAAGCGCTTCTCCACCGGCGCCATGTCGTACGGCTCCATCTCCAAGGAGGCGCACGAGACCCTCGCCATCGCCATGAACCAGCTGGGCGGCAAGTCCAACACCGGCGAGGGCGGCGAGGACCCGGACCGCCTGTACGACCCGGCGCGCCGCTCCTCCATCAAGCAGGTCGCCTCCGGCCGCTTCGGCGTCACCAGCGAGTACCTGGTCAACGCCGACGACATCCAGATCAAGATGGCCCAGGGCGCCAAGCCCGGCGAGGGCGGCCAGCTGCCCGGCCACAAGGTCTACCCGTGGGTCGCCAAGACGCGTCACTCGACGCCCGGCGTCGGCCTGATCTCCCCGCCGCCGCACCACGACATCTACTCCATCGAGGACCTGGCCCAGCTGATCCACGACCTCAAGAACGCCAACCCGGTCGCCCGCATCCACGTGAAGCTGGTCTCCGAGGTCGGCGTCGGCACGGTCGCCGCCGGCGTCTCCAAGGCCCACGCGGACGTCGTCCTCATCTCCGGCCACGACGGCGGCACGGGCGCGTCCCCCCTGACGAGCCTCAAGCACGCGGGCGGCCCCTGGGAGCTCGGCCTCGCCGAGACCCAGCAGACCCTGCTGCTCAACGGCCTGCGCGACCGGATCGTCGTCCAGACCGACGGCCAGCTCAAGACCGGCCGCGACGTCGTCATCGCCGCGCTGCTCGGCGCCGAGGAGTTCGGCTTCGCCACCGCGCCGCTCGTCGTCTCCGGCTGCGTCATGATGCGCGTCTGCCACCTCGACACCTGCCCGGTCGGCATCGCCACCCAGAACCCGGTCCTGCGCGACCGCTTCTCCGGCAAGGCCGAGTACGTCGTCAACTTCTTCGAGTTCATCGCCGAGGAGGTCCGCGAGCTCCTCGCCGAGCTGGGCTTCCGCACCCTCGAAGAGGCCGTCGGCCACGCCGAGCTGCTCGACACCAGCCGCGCCGTCACCCACTGGAAGGCCCAGGGCCTCGACCTGGAGCCCCTCTTCCACGTGCCGGACCTCCCGGAGGGCGCGGTCCGCCACGCCCTGGTCGAGCAGGACCACGGCCTGGAGAAGGCCCTCGACAACCAGCTGATCCAGCTCGCCGCCGAGGCCCTGAACGCCCCCTCCGCCGAGGAGGCCCAGCCGGTCCGCGCCCAGGTCGCCATCCGCAACATCAACCGCACGGTCGGCACCATGCTCGGCCACCAGGTCACCAAGAAGTTCGGCGGCGCCGGCCTCCCGGCCGACACCATCGACATCACCTTCACCGGCTCCGCCGGCCAGTCCTTCGGCGCCTTCCTGCCGAAGGGCGTGACCCTCCGCCTGGAGGGCGACGCCAACGACTACGTCGGCAAGGGCCTCTCCGGCGGCCGCGTGATCGTCCGCCCCGACCGGGGCGCCGACCACCTGGCCGAGTACTCCACCATCGCGGGCAACACCATCGCGTACGGCGCGACCGGCGGCGAGCTGTTCCTCCGCGGCCGCACCGGCGAGCGCTTCTGCGTCCGCAACTCCGGCGCCCTCGTCGTCTCCGAGGGCGTGGGCGACCACGGCTGCGAGTACATGACCGGCGGCACGGCCGTCGTCCTCGGCGAGACCGGACGCAACTTCGCGGCCGGCATGTCGGGCGGCGTCGCCTATGTGATCGACCTCGACCGGGACAACGTCAACTCCGGGAACCTGGGAGCGGTCGAGACCCCGTCGGACGCCGACGCGGCCTGGCTGCACGACGTCGTGCGCCGCCACCACGAGGAGACCGGCTCCACGGTCGCCGAGAAGCTCCTCGCCGACTGGGACGCCGCCGCGGCCCGGTTCAGCAAGATCATCCCCACCACGTACAAGGCAGTGCTCGCCGCCAAGGACGCCGCTGAGCTCGCCGGTCTCTCCGAGGCCGAGACCACCGAGAAGATGATGGAGGCGGCGACCCATGGCTGATCCGAAGGGCTTTCTCACCACCGGCCGCGAGGTCGCCCGGACCCGTCCCGCGGCCGAGCGCGTCCGCGACTGGAACGAGGTCTACGTCCCCGGCTCCCTGCTGCCGATCATCAGCAAGCAGGCCGGCCGCTGCATGGACTGCGGCATCCCGTTCTGTCACAACGGCTGCCCCCTCGGGAACCTGATCCCCGAGTGGAACGACTACGCCTACCGCGAGGACTGGTCGGCGGCGCAGGAGCGCCTGCACGCCACCAACAACTTCCCGGAGTTCACCGGCCGCCTCTGCCCCGCCCCGTGCGAGTCGGCGTGCGTGCTCGGCATCAACCAGCCGGCCGTCACCATCAAGAACGTCGAAGTCTCCATCATCGACAAGGCCTGGGACGGGGGCGACGTCAAGCCGCAGGTGCCCGAGCGCCTCTCCGGCAAGACCGCCGCCGTCATCGGCTCGGGCCCGGCCGGGCTCGCCGCCGCCCAGCAGCTGACCCGGGCCGGCCACACCGTGGTCGTCTACGAGCGCGCCGACCGCATCGGCGGCCTGCTGCGCTACGGCATCCCCGAGTTCAAGATGGAGAAGCGGCACATCAACCGCCGCATCGAGCAGATGCGCGCGGAGGGCACCAAGTTCCGCACCGGCGTCGAGGTCGGCCGCGACATCACCGCCACCGACCTGCGCAAGCGGTTCGACGCGGTCGTCATCGCCGCCGGCGCCACCACCGCCCGCGACCTGCCCGTCCCCGGCCGCGAGCTGAACGGCATCCACCAGGCGATGGAGTACCTGCCGCTCGCCAACAAGGTCGTCGAGGGCGACTTCGTGGCCCCGCCGATCACCGCCGAGGGCAAGCACGTCGTCGTCATCGGCGGCGGCGACACCGGCGCCGACTGCGTCGGCACCGCCCACCGCCAGGGCGCGGCCTCGGTCACGCAGCTGGAGATCATGCCCCGCCCCGGCGAGGAGCGGAACCCGGGCCAGCCCTGGCCGACCTTCCCCATGCTGTACAAGGTCACCTCGGCGCACGAGGAGGGCGGCGAGCGGGTCTACTCCGTCTCCACCACCCACTTCGAGGGCGACGAGGACGGCAACGTCCAGTTCCTCCACCTCGTCGAGGTCGAGTTCGTCGAGGGCAAGCTGACCCAGAAGCCGGGCACGGAGCGCAGGATCCCCGCCCAGCTCGTCACCCTCGCCATGGGCTTCACCGGCACGGACGTCCAGAACGGCCTGGTCGCCCAGTTCGGCCTGGAGCTCGACGAGCGGGGTAACATCGCCCGTGACGCGGACTTCGCCACCAACGTCGACGGCGTCTTCGTCGCCGGCGACGCCGGCCGCGGCCAGTCGCTCATTGTCTGGGCCATCGCCGAGGGCCGCTCCGCCGCCCGCGGCGTGGACCGCCACCTGACCGGCGCCAGCTCCCTGCCGGCCCCGATCCGCCCGACGGACCGTGCCCTGACGGTCTGATCCCACCGGATCACCCCCTGAACGTCCCGTACAACGACGTACGGAACTGAGCGCGGCGCCCCCCGACCTGTCCCCGACCGGACGACTGGGTGGGCGCCGCGGCGCGTCCGGACGCTGCCGTACGCTCGACCGCACGCCGGACACGGCGACGTACGAGGGGGAGCAGCCATGGCACTGAGCCTGCGGAAGGTCGAGGAGGCCGCGCCCGCGCTCGTGAGTCTCTACAAGTCGGCGGGGGAGTCGCTGCGGCGGCACGGGATCGACGGGCAGCGGGCCGCCGTGTACCTCGTCGTCGACTACTCGGGCTCGATGAAGCCGTACTACAGGAGCGGTGCCGTGCAGGCGCTCGCCGACCGGGTGCTCGGGCTCTCCGCGCACCTCGACGACGACGGGCGGGTGCCGGTGGTGTTCTTCTCCACCGACGTCGACGCGGAGACCGAGATCCGGCTCGACGACCACGAGGGGCGGATCGACCGGATCGTCGCCGGGCTCGGGCACATGGGGAAGACCAGCTACCACCTGGCCATGGACGCGGTCGTCGACCACTACCTGGACAGTGGGGCGACCGACCCCGCGCTCGTGGTCTTCCAGACCGACGGCGGGCCGATCAACAAGCTCGCCGCCGAGCGGTACGTGTGCAAGGCCGCCCGGCTGCCGCTCTTCTGGCAGTTCATCGGGTTCGGCGATCCCGACAGCCGGCAGTTCGACTTCCTGCGGAGGCTGGACGAGCTGGACGTCCCGGGGAGACGGCCCGTCGACAACGCCGGGTTCTTCCACGCCGGGAAGGACCCCGACCGGCTCCCGGACGGCGAGCTGTACGACCGGCTCGTCTCCGAGTTCCCGGTGTGGCTCGCCGCCGCCCGGGCCCGGGGGATCGTCCGGGAGTGAGGGGGCCGGAAACCGGTGGCCGTCCTCCCGGCCCGGCGGGGATCATGGCGCCATGAGCTCTCTCGTACGCCACGTGACCATCGACTGCGCCGACGCCTACGCCCTCGCCTCCTTCTGGGCCCGGGTCCTCGACTCCAAGCTCTCCGACGACGACGAGCCGGGGGACCCGGAGGCGCTCGTCGAGTCGTCCGGGGCCTCCCTCCTCTTCATCCAGGTGCCCGAGCCGAAGGCCGTGAAGAACCGGGTCCACCTCGACCTCCAGCCGCAGGACCGCACCCGCGACGAGGAGGTCGAGCGGCTGATCGGCCTCGGCGCGACCCTGCTCGACGACCGCCGGAACCCGGACGGCACCGGCTGGGCGACCCTGGGGGACCCCGAGGGGAACGAATTCTGCGTCGAGCGCAGCCGGGCGGAGCGCGAGGCGACCACCGCCTGACCCCGGTACGAGGGGGCAAAGAAAACCGGACAGGAGATGTCGGGTTTCGCGTGTTCCCTGGAACCATGGAAGACAGCGGAACCACCTGGCCGGCCTTCGAGGCCGCCGAACCCGACCTCGCCGCGACCGTGCGGGAGCGCTTCGGCCAGTACACCCACCACGTCCTCGCCACCCTCCGGAAGGACGGCTCGCCGCGCCTCAGCGGCATCGAGGCGGACTTCCGCGACGGCGAACTGCGGCTCGGCATGATGCCGCACTCCCGCAAGGCGCTCGACCTGCGCCGCGACCCCCGGTTCGCGCTGTTCGCCAACCCCGGGCCCGGCACCGGCATGGGCGGCGGGGACGTCCGGATCTCCGGGAGGGCGGTCGAGGTCACCGACCCCGGGACCCTGGAGCGGTACTCCGCCGGGGTCGGGGTGCCCCTGCCCTTCCACCTCTTCCGGGTGGAGCCGGCCGAGGTCGTGCGGACGTGGGTGGACGGCGAGGAGATCGTCCTCCGCAGCTGGGTCCCGGGCCGACCCGCCCGGACCGTCCGGCGCGGCACCGACGACGCGCCGCCCCGCCGGGACGCCCCCGGCCTGTGAGGTGAGCCACGTCGCGGGCGGCTGGGCTGGGCCGATCCGTCCGGGCATCGGGCGGGCGGGGCGGGAAGGTCCCGGGGCGCACTATTGTTCCGGTAGAGACGACCGGAGCCGCAGCGCGCGCCCCGGCGGCAGAAGCAGGAACAGAAGCAAGAGCAGAAGCAGGACACGGCCGGGACCCGCACGGGGTGTCCCGGCAGCACAGACAGCCCGGAGCCGTACCACGCGCTCCGGACAGAGCAGCCGGGGCCCGTACCGCGCAGGTACGGGCCCCCGCTGCGCCGCGCACCCGGCCAGAAGGGCTCGGCGGCGCACCGGCCAGAAAGGCACGAATGACCCGCTCCGAGCGCCCCCACAAGCGCGGCCCCCGCACCGCGCAGGCGAAGTCCACGTCCCAGCCGAAGGCCCCCCGCGGCGGCCGCCGTCCCGCCGCGCCCCCGCCGCCGAGCGAGTTCACGCCGCCGGTGTCGGTGACGCCCGCGCTCCCCGCCGTGGACTCCTTCGCCGACCTCGACATGCCCGAGGGCCTGCTGCGGACCCTCGGTGAGCAGGGCGTCACGGAGCCGTTCCCGATCCAGGCCGCCACCCTGCCGAACTCGCTCGCCGGACGCGACGTGCTCGGCCGCGGGCGCACCGGCTCCGGCAAGACCCTCGCCTTCGGCCTCGCCCTGCTCGCCCGCACCGCGGGCCGCCGCGCCGAGCCGGGCGCGCCGCTCGCGCTCGTCCTGGTGCCCACGCGCGAGCTCGCCCAGCAGGTGACCGACGCCCTCACCCCGTACGCCGGGGCCCTGCGGCTGCGGATCACCACCGTCGTCGGCGGCATGTCGATCAGCCGGCAGTCCTCCGCGCTGCGGCGCGGCGCCGAGGTGCTCATCGCCACCCCCGGCCGCCTCCACGACCTCATCGACCGGGGCGACTGCCGCCTCGACCAGGTCGCCGTCACGGTCCTCGACGAGGCCGACCAGATGGCCGACATGGGCTTCCTGCCACAGGTCACCAAGCTCCTGAAGCAGGTCGAGCCGGGCGGCCAGCGGCTGCTGTTCTCGGCCACCCTCGACCGGAACATCGACCGCCTGGTCAAGATGTTCCTCGACGACCCGGTCGTGCACTCCGTCGACCCCTCGGCCGGCGCGGTCACCACCATGGAGCACCACGTCCTGTACGTGGCCGACGAGACCGACAAGAAGGCCGTCACGCTGCGGATCGCGGCCCGCGACGGGCGCACGATCCTCTTCCTCGACACCAAGCGGTCCGTGGACCGGCTGGTCAAGCGGCTCCTCGCCAACGGCGTACGGGCCTCCGGCCTGCACGGCGGGCGCTCGCAGCCGCAGCGCAACCGGACCCTGGACCAGTTCAAGAACGGCCAGGTCACCACCCTCGTCGCGACGAACGTGGCGGCCCGCGGCATCCACGTCGACGACCTCGACATGGTCGTCAACGTCGACCCGCCGATGGACCACAAGGACTACCTCCACCGGGGCGGCCGCACCGCCCGCGCCGGCGAGTCCGGCAGCGTCTTCACCCTGGTCCTGCCCGACCAGAAGCGCGACATGGGCCGCCTGATGTCGAACGCGGGCATCAACCCCCGCACGGCCCGGATCAAGTCCAGCGACGAGGAGCTCGCCGAGCTCACCGGCGCCCGGGAGCCCTCGGGCGTCCCGGTCGTCATCGAGACCCCGCAGCCGACCCCGCCCCGCAAGCCCGCCGGATCCGGCGGCAGCGGGGGCAGCGGCAGTGGTGGCGGTCGCCGCCGCCGTCGCCCGGCCGGCTCCGGGAGCACCGGAACCGCCGCCGCCACCGGCTCGGCCCGCGCCACCGGCACGGGTACGGCCGGGGGCCGGGGCTCCGGCACGGGCCGGGGCGCGGGCACCGGCCGCGCCGCCGCCCCCGCCGCCGGAACCGCCCGCGGCGGGCGCCGCACGGCGGGCACGGGCCGCCCCCGCGGTCCCCGCCAGCGGCCCTCCGAGAACACGTAACGCCGGTACGGGCGTACGGATCCGGGCGCGGGCGGTGTCGTGACGACGGCACCGCCCGCGCCCGTCTCGTCTCCGTAGGTCCCGTCTTCACAGGTCCCGTACGTTCGCGGGCGAGTGGTTAACGTCCGGGGAATTGAAGGCCGTCGGGGTTCCCGGGCGGGGTCTACGCGCATCATCATCGCCCTCATGCGCATCCCCCCTCGATTCACCCTCGCCGGCGGTGTCGCCACCGCCCTCCTCTCCTCCCTCCTCCTCGGCGCCCCGGCCACCGCCGCGCCGGCCCCCACGCCCGCCCCCGCGTCCGCCGCCGTCTCCGCCCGCGCCGTCGTCGCGGCCGTCGGGGAGATCTGCTCCTCCGCCCTGCCCTCCCAGGCCCACACCACCCTGAGCCTGATCGACGCGGGCGGCCCCTTCCCGTACAGCCAGGACGGGTCCGTCTTCCAGAACAGGGAGGGCATCCTGCCCGCCCGCGCCTCCGGGTACTACCACGAGTACACGGTGAAGACCCCGGGCTCCCCGAACCGCGGGGCCCGCCGGATCGTCACCGGGAACGCGACGCGGGAGGACTACTACACCGCCGACCACTACGCCTCGTTCGACCGGATCGACCACGACTGCTGACGGGCGTCCCTCAGGTGCGGCGCGGGGTCGTCCACTCCAGCCGGGTCCTGACCCGGGGGTCCCGGACGTGTTCGAGGGCGGCGAGCGCCGTCTCGCGCGCCGCGCCGTCCGCCTCCCCGTCCGCGAGGACCGCCGCGAGCGCGTCGACGGCGCGCGGATCCTGGCGGATCGCGAGCCCGCGCGCCGCCTCCGCCGCCGTCTCCGGATCGGGGTCGGCGAGCCGCTCGGCCAGCCCCTCCCGTACGAGCGGGGTGTCGTCGGGCAGTTCGGCGAGCGCGAGCGTGGCCCAGTCCCGCACCCGGGCGTCGCCGTCCCTGCTCAGCGCGAGCAGCACCCCGAGGGCCTCGACGTGCCCGGCCGGAACGATTCCGGCCAGGGCCCCGGCGACGGCCCGCCGCACCACCGCGTCGGGATGCCCGGCGGCCGCGAGCAGTTCGGGCACGGCCGCCGGGTCCGCGCACGCCCCGAGCGCCGTCACCACCGACAGGACGGGCTCGCGCGCCGGGCCCCCGGCGTTCGACGGTTCCGCCGCGAGCCGCCGCAGGACCGGCAGGGCGCTCGGGGCGAAGCCCGGCAGGGCCCCCAGGACCCGCGCGCCGAGCGCCCGCCGCAGCGGGTCCCGGTAGGCGCACCAGCCGGCCGCCGCCACGAACGTCTCCTCGTCGGCCCGGCCCGCCAGTTCGGCCACCGCCGTCGTCCAGTCGTCGAGCCCGGGGTCGCCGCAGCGCAGCGCCCGCGCCGCCAGCTCCTCGGCCGGGGTGCGCAGACCGAGCGAGGCCTCCAGGAGCGTGGCGATCGCCGCGTGCCCGGTCTGGCGGTCGTCGCCGCGCCCGGGGGCGCCGTTCTCCCGCAGCAGCTCCACGACGACCGTGATCCCGCCGTCCTCCCGGACCCGGCGGACCACCGCCTCGTACGTCTCCCCGCCCTCGTTCCCGGCGACGAGCCCGCGCCGCAGCTCGGCCGCGATGTCGGCGCCGATCCACCGCCGCGCCTCCCGCAGCGCGGCCTCCCCGCCGCCCGCCCCGTGGTCGAGGAGCGCCCGCACGCAGCCGGTGGAGCCGCGCCGGGCGGCGGCGAGGAGCGGGCCGACGCCGTCGGGGCCGGGCCGGTCGGGGTCGGCGCCGTGCTCCAGGAGGAGCCGCGCGATGTCGGCGTATCCGAGCCGCAGGGCCCAGGCGAGGGCCGTGAAGCCGTACGCCTCCTCCTGGTCGGCCCGCGCGCCCGCCGCGAGCAGCGCCCGTACCGTCCCGGTGTGCCCGCAGCAGGCCGCCCCGCACAGCGGCAGGTCGCCGTCCTCCTCGCCGCTGCCCCGGCCGGGGTCCGCCCCGGCGGCGAGCAGCACCCGTACGATCCCGTCCTCGCCGCCGACGGACGCCAGGTACAGGGCGCTCTCCCCGTCCTGCCGCTCCTCGGGGTCGGCCCCGTCCCTCAGGGCCCGTACGGCCCCGTTCTCGTCCCCGGCCCGGATCGCGTCGAACAGCGTGCTCATGCACCGACCCTGACCCGCCGTCGGCACATGGCGCAAATCGATTGCCGGAGGGGCCCCGGGGCCGGGGGCGCGGTTTCAGGCCGCGCACTCCAGGACCGCGGCGCACACCCCGCACCGGACCCGCAGGGTCCGCCCGGCCGGGATCCGCAGGCGCTGGCGGCAGACCGGGCAGGGGAAGGAGACGCGGGCGGCGGGCGCCCCGCCGTCGAAGGCGTACGGGGCGTCCCCGCCGGCCCGGCCCCGGCGCCGCTCCCAGGCGTACCGGCCGCGCTCGATCCGGCCCGCCGCGGCGAGCGGCGGCGCCGTCCGCTCCCGGGCGGCCTCCGCCCGGCCCCGCACCCACGCCTCGTACGCCACCTGGCTGGTGAACCACGGCGACGGGTCCTCGCCGAACGCCTCGGCCCGCTTGGCGAGGACGTAGCCGAACTCCTCCGGGGTCAGATAGCCGAGCTTCTGGTGCTCGACGCCGTCCTCGCGGTACGCGTCGAGCAGCAGCCAGCCGGCGCCCAGGTAGGCGGTGACCACGTCGGTGAGGATCTCGTTCTCGGCGGTGCGGGGGAAGCGCAGGTCGAGCCGGTGCAGCAGCACGTGGGTGATCTCGTGGGCGAGGACCGCGCCGATGTCCCGGCGGCGGGTCCGGAAGCGCTCGTTCACCTCCACGAAGTACTCCGGTCCGGGCGCGAGTTCGACGGTGCCGGCGTGCTCCATCCGCCGGAAGCTCACCACCATCCGGGCCTCGGGCAGCCGCAGGTGCCGGACCAGGGCGCCGGCCACCCGCTGGGTGCCCAGGTGCAGGTCCTCGTGGTCGCCGAGGGCCACGTCGGCGGCGGTCACGCTGGTCGGCCAGCGGCGCACGCCGTCGGGGGAGAGGCGGCGGTAGAGCGCGGTGAGCGAGGCCCCGACCGCGGCCCGGTGCGGAAAGCCGTGGACGACACGGTCGGGCTCTTGGCGGTGCGGCATACCGGATCCCCCCTCCCGCCCACTGTACGGTCCCTCACATCGCGGCTGGCCGAAAAGGCTTCCTTGTGACGGCGGTTGAGCGCTGTTCATAATGCGGACCACGCCTTGACGGGCGCATGTCATGAGCCGTCGAGGTCGACCCCCCACGAGAGAAGGCAGATACGTGAAGAAGAACAGAATGGTCCGCGCGCTCCAGAAGCTGGCCGCCGCCGGCGCCGTCGTCCTCGCGGCCGTCAGCCTCCAGCCCACCACCACCGCCTCCGCCGCCCCCGCCCCCGTCGTCGGCGGCACCCGCGCCGCCCAGGGCGAGTTCCCCTGGATGGTCAGGCTCTCCATGGGCTGTGGCGGCTCGCTGATCAGCCCGCAGGTCGTCCTCACCGCCGCCCACTGTGTGAGCGGCTCCGGCAACAACACCAGCATCACCGCCACCGCCGGAGTCGTGGACCTCCAGAGCGGCAGCGCCATCAAGGTCAAGTCGACCAAGGTCCTCCAGGCCCCCGGCTACAACGGCAAGGGCAAGGACTGGGCCCTCATCAAGCTCGCCAGCCCCATCACCTCCCTGCCCAACCTGAAGCTCGCCGAGACCACCGCCTACAACACCGGCACCTTCACGGTGGCCGGCTGGGGCGCCGCCCGCGAGGGCGGCGGCCAGCAGCGCTACCTGCTCAAGGCGAACGTCCCGTTCGTCTCCGACGCCTCCTGCAAGGCCTCCTACGGCAACGAGCTCGTCCCCGCCGAGGAGATCTGCGCCGGTTACGCCCAGGGCGGCACCGACACCTGCCAGGGCGACTCCGGCGGCCCGATGTTCCGCAAGGACAACGCCGGCGCCTGGGTCCAGGTCGGCATCGTGAGCTGGGGCCAGGGCTGCGCCCGGCCCAACTACCCCGGCGTCTACACGGAGGTCTCGACCTTCGCCGCCGCCATCAAGTCCGCCGCCGCCACGCTGTAGCGGCACCCCGTGAACGGGCGCTCCGGGGCGGCCTCGGCCCCGGAGCACCCCACCCGTACACCGGGCCGGTGTGGGCCGGCCCGGTGTGCACGCGCCCCGCTCGCTCGTCTTATTCGGTGTGCGGTCACAGGACGTCGAGCTCGACCCCGGTCCCCGCGTCCCCCTCCAGCTCAAGCACCCACACCTCGTTCGCCCCCTCCCGCAGCACGGGACCCGGCACGAACAGCGCCTCCTGCGGGCCCGCCGACCAGTAGCGGCCCAGGCAGAAGCCGTTCACCCACACGAAGCCCCGGGTCGCCCCCGGCAGCCGCAGCACCGCGTCCCCCGCGCCCGCCACGTCGAGCGTCCCGCGCAGGAGCCCCGGCCCGGAACCGGCCTCCCCAGCGCCGGCCTCCCCGGAACCGGCTTCCCCGGCGCCGACCTCCTCGAACGGCACCTTCCCGACCGCCGCCGCCCCGAACGCGTCCAGCCGCAGCGCCCGCGCCCGTACCCCGTGCAGGTACTGCCGCTCGTGCCGTACGCCCCCGGTGATCCCCTTCGGCTCCGCCAGGCGCGGCCCGTAGTTGACCCGGCCCAGGGACTCCACCCACAGGTCCACCACCGCCGGACCCGCCACCGGCTCAGCGAGGACCACGTCCTCCCCGGCCCCCGTGTCCAGGACCCCCGCGAGGACCCCGTCCACGTACGCCACCGCCCGGTCCCGCAGCCCCGTCACCCCCAGCGGGTACGGCTGCCGGGGCCCCGGCACCGCCAGCCGGTAGCGGACCAGGCCCCGGTCCACCCCCAGCTCCTCGAAGGTCGGCGGCACCCCCGCCACCACCTCCTCGTCGCCGAGCACCTCCAGGACCGCGTCCAGCGCCGCCCACCCCCCGAAACCGGCCCGCACCGGCGCCGCGAGCCGGGCCGGGGGCTCCGGCACCTCCGGCAGCGGCCCCTCCGCGTACTCCGCGAGGACCTCGCGGAAGCGCCAGAACTTCTCCGTCGGCCGCCCCGCCTCGTCCACCGGCGCGTCGTAGTCGTACGAGGTCACCGTCGGCCGCAGCGGACCGTCGTGCAGCTCCCCGTCCCGGTTCGCCCCCGCCCAGCCCCCGAAGTTCGTCCCGCCGTGCGCCATGTACACGTTGACCGAGGCTCCGCACTCCAGGACCTCCCGCAGCGCCGCCGCCGCGTCCGCCGCGTCCCGCACCGCGTGCTCCGTGCCCCAGTGGTCGAACCAGCCGCACCAGAACTCCATGCACATCAGCGGCCCCGACGCCCGGTGCCGCCGCAGCGTCGCGAACCCCTCCCGCGCCCCCGAGCCGAAGTTCGCCGTCGCCAGCACCCCCGGCACCGACCCGCCCGTCAGCATGTGGTCCTCCGGGCCGTCCGAGGTGAACAGCGGCACGACCACCCCGCACTCCCGCAGCAGCCCCGCCAGCCACTCCAGGTACACCCCGTCGCTGCCGTAGCTCCCGTACTCGTTCTCCACCTGCACCAGGACCACCGGACCGCCCCGGTCCACCTGCCGCTCCACCACCTGCGGCAGCAGCCGCCGGAACCAGGCCTCCACCGGCGCCAGGAACTCCGGGTCCCGGGTCCGCACCCGCCGCCCGAGCGGCCCGGTCAGCCAGTGCGGAAGCCCGCCGTTCTCCCACTCGGCGCAGATGTACGGCCCCGGGCGCACGATCGCCCGCATCCCCGCCCGCCCCACCGCGTCCAGGAACCGGCCGAGCGCCGCCACGTCCCCGTACCGGCCGGGCTCCGGCTCGTACAGGTTCCACGGGACATACGTCTCGACGCAGTCCAGGCCCATCGCCCGCAGCATCCCCAGCCGGTGCTCCCAGTGGCCCTCGTGCACCCGGAAGTAGTGCAGTGCCCCCGACAGCAGCCGCACCGGCCGCCCGTCGAGCAGGAAGTCCTCGTCACCCACAGCGAACGTGCTCATGGGCACCACCTCACCCCCTGGCGGGGAACCCGTCCATGGACAAAGATCGTCGCAGTTTGGACGTTAGGGCCCGTCCGGCGGATCGGGGTCGGACAGGCCCCGGGCCCGCCCGCACGAGGCCCCGGGGAAGGGGCACCACCGGCATGTACCACACCTGGATGCGCTACTTCACGCCCAGCCCCGTCCACCACCGCCTCGGCCTCGTCTGCCTCGGCGTCGGACTCCAGCACGGCACCCTGCCCACCGTCGGGCCCCGCACCCTCGACCACCACGTGGCCGTCGTCGTCTCCGCCGGAGCCGGCTGGTACCGGGGCGCCGACGGGCGGCGCACCGCCGTCACCGCCCCCGCCCTGATCTGGCTCACCCCCGGCACCCCCCACCACTACGGCGCCGACCCCGGCACCGGCTGGGACGAGGCCTTCGTCGACTTCTCCGGACCCGCCGCCGCCACGTACACCGAACTCGGCTACATCGAACCGGACCGGCCCGTCGTCCCCCTCTCCGACGCCGCCCCCGCCCGCGCCGCCATCGCCCGGATCGCCCGCGCCGCCCGGCCCGGCAACCCCCTCCTGGAGGTCGAGACCGGCGCCGCCGTCCACGAACTGCTCGTCGCCCTGCGCCGGGCCCGCGCCGACACCAACGCCGACGGCGACCCCGTCCTCGCCGCCCTCGCCCGCGACGCCTTCCAGCCGCTCTCCGTCGCCGAACACGCCGCCCGCCACGGCATGACCCCCGCCGAACTGCGCACCGCCGTCCGCCGCGCCGCCGGGTGCAGCCCCAAGGACTACCTGCTCACCGTCCGCCTCGGCCGCGCCAAGGAACTCCTCGCCGCCACCGAGCTGCCGGTCTCCGCCGTCGCCCGGCGCGTCGGCTACGACGACCCCGCCTACTTCTCCCGGCTCTTCACCCGCCGGGTCGGCACCGCCCCGATCCGCTTCCGCGAACAGCAGGGGCGGTCCGTGCCCGGCGGCTGGAGCAACCGCGTCCCGGATCCCGAACACCCGCCGACGATCCCCCCGCGCTCCGTCTAAGCTCGCAGGTCATGAGCGATTCCACCCCGAACCCGGCCACCGAAGAAACCCAGGCCGCCGACGCGGCCGTCCGCGCCGAGCTGACCCGGCTGCGCGACAGCATCGACAACATCGACGCCGCGGTCGTCCACATGCTCGCCGAGCGCTTCAAGTGCACCCAGCAGGTCGGCGTCCTCAAGGCCGAGCACCAGCTCCCGCCCGCCGACCCCGCCCGCGAGGCCCGCCAGATCGCCCGCCTGCGGGAACTCGCCGAGAGCGCGAAACTGGACCCGGCCTTCGCGGAGAAGCTCCTGAACTTCATCATCGCCGAGGTCATCCGCCACCACGAGACGATCGCGGACGGAACGCGCTGACAGAACGGGCTGACAGAACGCGCTGACGGAACGCGCCGGAGGAGAGCCCCAGCAGGTCACGCCCCGGCAAGGTTCTCCCCGCACCCCTGCCGACGGCCCCGGGCATCGGGCAGCATAGGGCCCATGTCCGTACTGACGCGCGACGAAGCGCAGACCCGTGCCCAGCTCCTCGACGTCCACCGCTACCTGGTGGACATCGACCTCACCACCGGCGCAGAGACCTTCGAGTCCACCAGCACCGTCCGATTCACCGCCCGCGCCGCCGGGGACACCTTCGTCGAGCTCAAGCCCGTCACCCTGCACTCCGCCACCCTCGACGGAGAGCCCCTCGACCCCGCCGCCCTCGACGGCAACCGGCTCCCCCTGAGCCTCACCGAGGGCGAGCACGAGCTGCGCGTCACCACCACCATGCGCTACTCCCGCACCGGCGAGGGGATGCACCGCTTCACGGACCCCAGCGACGGCGAGTCCTACGTCTACACCCAGCTCTTCATGGAGGACGTCCAGCGCGTCTTCGCCGCCTTCGACCAGCCCGACCTCAAGGCCGTCTTCGAGGTCGCCGTCACCGCCCCCGACGGCTGGACCGTCCTCGCCAACGGCATCACCGAACGGCAGCCCGACGGCACCTGGAAGGCCGCCCCCACCCCGCTGCTCTCCACCTACTTCGTCTGCGTCGCCGCCGGCCCCTGGCACTCGATCCGCACCGAACACGCCGGCCTGCCCTTCGGCATCCACTGCCGCCGCTCCCTCGCCGCCCACCTCGACGCCGACGCCGACGAGATCCTCGCCGTCACCAGGGCCTGCTACGACCGCTACCACGAGAAGTTCGACGAGCCCTACCCCTTCGACTCCTACGACCAGGCCTTCGTCCCCGAGTTCAACGCCGGCGCCATGGAGAACCCCGGCCTCGTCACCTTCCGCGACGAGTTCGTCTTCCGCTCCGCCGTCACCGTCACCGAGCGCCAGACCCGCGCCATGGTCATCGCCCACGAGATGGCCCACATGTGGTTCGGCGACCTCGTCACCCTCCGCTGGTGGGACGACATCTGGCTGAACGAGTCGTTCGCCGAGTACATGGGCTACCAGACCGTCAACGAGGCCTGCTCCGACCTCTTCCCCGACACCTGGGTCGACTTCGGCGTCACCCGCAAGGCCTGGGGATACGAAGCCGACCAGCGGCCCTCCACCCACCCCGTCGCCCCCGACCCCGAGGCCGTCCCCGACACCGCCTCCGCCCTCCTCAACTTCGACGGCATCTCCTACGCCAAGGGCGCCTCCGCCCTCCGCCAGCTCGTCGCCTGGCTCGGCGAGGAGGACTTCCTCGCCGGCATCAACATCCACTTCAAGCGGCACAGGTTCGGCAACGCCACCCTCGCCGACTTCATCGACAACCTCGCCGCCGCCACCGACCGCGACGTCCACGGCTGGGCCGAACAGTGGCTCCGCACCACCGGCGTCGACACCCTCGCCCCCCGCCTCGACGGCGAAGGCCTCCACTGGAAGCTCACCGTCGACCGCGACGGCGCCCGCCCCCACCGCATCTCCGCCGGCCTCTACGACCGCGACCCCTCCGGCGACCTCGTCCTGCGCGAACACCGCGCACTCGACGTCCCCCAGGACGCCCCCGCCGAACTCACCGGCCCCCGCCCCGCCCTCGTCGTCCTCAACGACGGCGACCTCACCTACACCAAGCTCCGCTTCGACGAGACCTCCGCCGAATCCGCCCTCAACGGCCTCTCCCGCATCCCCGACCCGCTCACCCGCGCCGTCGTCTGGAACGCCCTGCGCGACATGGTCCGCGACGGCGACCTCGCCCCCGTCGAATACCTCGCCGTCGCCGGAGCCCACCTCACCGAAGAGACCGAACTCGCCCTCGTCCAGGGCGTCCTGGCCTTCGCCCGCCACCAGATCGCCGACCACTACGTCTCCGCCGACGAACGCCCCGCCGCCCTCGCCACGATCAGCGGGATCGCCCGCGCCCTGCTCCGCCGCACCGAGGACGGCGAAGCCCCCGGACTGCGCCTCACCGCCGTCCGCGCCTTCGTCGACAGCGCCACCACCCCCGACAAGATCGCCTCCTGGCTCGACGAGGGCACCGTCCACGGCGGCCCCGAACTCGACCCCGAACTCCGCTGGCGCATCCTCGCCCGCCTCGCCGTCCTCGGCGCCACCGACGAGCCCGCCATCGCCGCCGAACTGGAACGCGACCCCAGCGCCACCGGCCGGGAAGGCGCCGCCCGCTGCCGCGCCGCCCTCCCGACCCCCGAGGCCAAGGCGGCCGCCTGGTCCGCCCTCTTCGACTCCGACGACCTCTCCAACTACCTCTTCACCGCCACCGCCCAGGGCTTCTGGCAGCCCGAACAGGCCGACCTCGTACGGGAATACGTCCCCCGCTTCTACGAGGCGGCCGTCGCCCTCGCCGACCGGCGCGGCCCCGCCATGGCCGAAGCCGCCGGACGCCACGCCTTCCCCGCCCACGCGGTCGACGCCGACTCCCTCGCCCTCGGCGAACACCACCTGGCCGACACCCCCATGATCCCCGCCCTCCACCGCAAGCTCGTCGACCAGCTCGACGACCTCCGCCGGGCCCTGAAGGTCAGGGAAGGCTGAGCCGGACGCGGTGCGGGGACCCCCGGTCCCCGCACCGACCGCCCCCGAAACACCACCCCGTGTCCCCCGTTCGGGTCACGCCCCCGCACTCTCCGGACAAACCCCCGCACCCCCCGGCACCCTGTCGTCCATGCGTGCCGCACCCCCACCCCTCGCCGGAGGCGCCCCCGGCGCCGACGCCCTGCGGCCCCTCCTGGGCGCCGTCCTCGACGCCCTGCGCACCGGCGCCGAGGAACGCGGCGGCCCCCTCCCCGCCGGAGGACCCGAGGCCGTGGCACGCCGCACGGCGGCACTCGGAGCCGTACTCCCCGAGACCGGCACCGGCCCCGACGAAGCCCTCCGCACCCTCGTCCACACCCTCGCCGCCGGCGCCGCCGACCCCGCCGACCCGCTCTGCGCCGCCCACCTCCACACCCCGCCCCTCGCCCTCGCCGCCGCCGCCGACCTGGCCGCCTCCGCGCTCAACCCCTCCATGGACTCCTGGGACCAGGCCCCCGCCGCCTCCGCCCTCGAAACCCTCGTCACCACCGCCCTCGCCGCCGAGATCCACCCCCACGCCCCCCACCCCGACGCCCTCGTCACCACCGGCGGCACCGAGTCCAACCAACTCGCCCTCCTCCTCGCCAGAGAACGCCACACCGGGAAAGACCCCGTCCGCACCGTCGTCGGCGCCAACGCCCACCACTCCTTCCGGCGCGCCGCCTGGCTCCTCGGCCTCCCCGCCCCCGTCGTCGTCCCCACCCCGCACGGCACCCTCGAACCCCGAGCCCTGCACGCAGCCCTGACCGCCACCCCCGGCCCGCTCCTCGTCGCCGCCACCGCCGGCACCACCGACGAAGGCCTCGTCGACCCCCTGCCCGTCCTCGCCGACGTCTGCGCCGCCCACGGCGCCGACCTCCACGTCGACGCCGCCTACGGCGGCCCCCTCCTCTTCAGCCGCACCCACCGCCGGCTCCTCGACGGCCTCGACCGCGCCCGCACCGTCACCGTCGACCTGCACAAACTCGGCTGGCAGCCCGCCGCCGCCGGACTCCTCGCCGTCCGCGACACCACCGACCTCGCCGCCCTCGCCCACACCGCCGACTACCTCAACGCCGACGACGACACCGACGCCGGCCTCCCCGACCTCCTCGGCCGCTCCCCGCGCACCACCCGCCGCCCCGACGTCCTCAAGGCCGCCGTCACCCTCCGCGCCCTCGGCCGCACCGGACTCGGCGCCCTCGTCGACACCTGCATGGACCTCGCCCAGGACCTCGCCGACCGCATCGAGAAGACCCCCGGCCTCGACCTGCGCGCCCGGCCCGTCCTCACCACCGTCCTCTTCCGCCCCCACGGCGCCGACGACACCACCGTCGCCACGATCCGCCGCACCCTCCTCACCGGAGGCCGGGCGGTCCTCGGCCGGGCCCGCGCCGACGGCCGCCTCTGGCTCAAGGCCACCCTCCTCAACCCCCACGCCACCCCCGGCGACCTGGACCAGCTCATCACCCTCGTGGAAGGCAGCGCGCACCGATGACCGCCAGCACCCCCGAACAGGACACCGACCGACCCCACGACCTCGTCGGCATCGGCATCGGCCCCTTCAACCTCTCCCTCGCCGCCCTCGCCCACGGCGTCCCCGGCGGCCTCTCCACCGCCTTCTACGAACAGCGCCCCGCCTTCCACTGGCACCCCGGACTCCTCATCGACGGCGCCACCCTCCAAGTCCCCTTCCTCGCCGACCTCGTCACCCTCGCCGACCCCGCCAGCCCCTGGTCCTTCCTCAGCTACCTGAAGAGCCGCGAACGCCTCTTCCCCTTCTACTTCGCCGAGAAGTTCCACATCCAGCGCGCCGAGTACGACGCCTACTGCCGCTGGGCCAGCGAACGCCTCCCCGGCCTCCACTTCGGCCACCAGGTCGACTCCGTCCGCTGGAACCCCGAACGCCGCCTCTTCGAAGTCGACTACACCCAGATCGACCCCGACGGCGAAGCCGAAGCCCTCGGCCGCTCCTACACCCGCAACGTCGTCCTCGGCGTCGGCACCGAGCCGTACGTCCCCGAACCCCTCCGGCCCCTCGCCGACGCCCCCGGCGTCCCCGTCGTCCACTCCGCCGACTACCTCACCCACCGCGAGACCCTCCTCGCCGCCGGACACGTCACCGTCATCGGCTCCGGCCAGTCCGGCGCCGAGATCTTCCTCGACCTGCTGCGCGCCCGCCCCGCCGGAGCCGAGGGCATCCACTGGCTCACCCGCACCGAGGCCTTCGCCCCCATGGAGTACTCCAAGCTCGGCCTGGAACACTTCACCCCCGACTACACCCGCTACTTCCACGCCCTGCCCGAACAGGTCCGCGACGGCCTCGTCCCCCGCCAGTGGCAGCTCCACAAGGGCATCGACGACGCCACCATCACCGCCATCCACGACGAGCTCTACCGCCGCACCCTCCACGGCGGCTGGCCCGACGCCGTCCTCACCCCCGGCGTCCGCGTCCGCACCGCCGGACGCGTCGCCACCACCCGCGTCGAACTCCACCTGGAACACGTCCAGCAGTCCGCCCGCACCCGCCTCACCACCGACGCCGTCGTCCTCGCCACCGGCTACCGCGAACGCCCCCTCGACCGCCTGCTCACCGGCCTCGACCCCTACGTCCGCCACGACTCCGCCGGACGCCCCCGGATCGACGAGCACTACCGCCTCGTCCTCGACCCCTCCGTCACCGGCGCCGTCCACGTCCAGAACGCCGAACGCCACACCCACGGCGTCGGCGCCCCCGACCTCGGCCTCGCCGCCTGGCGCAGCGCCACCATCCTCAACGCGATCACCGGCAAGGAGCCCTACCCCCTCCCGCGCCGCACCGCCTTCACCAGCTTCGGCCTGGAAGCACGAGAGGCGCCCGGCATCCCGGCCCAGGGCCGGAAGCTGACGCCCCTCGTCCAGCACTGACGCACCGATCAGAACACCGGCACGCCGTCCCGGGTCAGCCTCCAGTCCACCGACGCGAACTGCCCCGGGTCGACCGTCCCCTTCGCCCGCACCCACTGGATGATCGTGTTGCGGATCTCGTCCGAATTCGCCCACAACTGCGGCGCGTTCGCCACGTGCGGGAACGCGCCGCCACCGCTCGCCCGGTAGTTGTTCACCGCCAGGACGAACTTCGCCGCCGGATCGACCGGCTTCCCCTCGAAGGCCAGGTTCACGATCCGCGACCCGGCCTCCTTCGCGATGTCGACCTCGTACGTCAGACCCGACACCGCGTCGTAGTTGTAGTCCGGCGTGCCGTCCGCGTTCGTCAGCTTCGCCGTGTCCACTGGCGCGCCCGCCGGGGTCCGCACGTAGTACCGCGCCGAGAACTCCAGGTAGTCCCTCAACTGCGCGCCCGTGAGCAGCCGCGCCTCGAGCGTGTTCTCGAACGGGTACAGCCCCGCCGCGTCCTTGATGGTGACCTGACCGGCCGGGATCCGGGCCGTACGGGAGAAGCAGGAGGCCTGCGAGAGCACCGGCAGACCCGCGTACGCGCCGCCCGCCAGCGCCGCCTCCACCGTCTCCGCCTGCACCGCGTTGATCAGGTCGATGATCGGCTCGTCCCGCCACGGCGCGTCCGCCGTCGTCATCGCCGCCGTCGAGGTGCCGATGACCTGGTTGACGTACGCGACGACCTTCCGGTGCTCGTCCGAGAGCAGCCGCACGATCTTCCGGTCCTCCTCCACCGTGTTGGAGTTCAGGACCTGCGCACCGACCCTCTCCACGGTCCAGCGGCCCCGCTCCCGCACCAGGTCGAAGTCGAACAGGGTGAGCCGCTGGCCCCACTTCAGCGGCTCGGACAGCACGACCTCCTTGCCGGTCTCCTTGTTCGCGACCCGGTACTCGGGGATCTCGGTGTGCGCGTGCCCCACGAGGATCGCGTCGATCCCCGGCACCTGCTCGGCCACCAGCCCGGCCGCGTTCTCGACGTACGGCAGCTGGTCGCCGTACGAGGACGTGCCGCTGGAACCGGAGTGCGCCGAGACGACCACCACGTCCGCGCCCATCGAGCGCAGCTTCGGCACCCACTTCGCGGCCTGCTCCTCCAGGCCGGGGAAGACCATCTTCCCGCTGACGTTCGCCTTGTCCCAGATCGCGATGCCCGGGTTGGTCAGACCGAGCACGGCCACCTTCACCTCCCGGCCACGCGGCGTCCGCAGCCGGTGGATGCTGTACGGGGCGAACGCCGGCCGCAGCGTCTTCGCGTCGAGCGCGTTGGCACCGAGCAGCGGGAAGTCGCACTGCTCCTCGAACTTCCGCAGCACCGGGATGCCGTAGTTGAACTCGTGGTTGCCGAGGGCGGCGGCGTCGTAGCCGATGGCGTTCATCGCCTGCGCCATCGGGTGCACCGGACCGCGCCGCGCGGTGATCGGGTCGACCTTGGCGTAGTAGTACGACAGCTGGGTGCCCTGGATGGTGTCGCCGGCGTCGATGAGGAGGGTGTTGCGCCGCCCCTTCTCCTTGCGCACCCGGTCCACGAGGGTGGAGATCTTGGCGAGGCCGACGTCGTTGTGCGCCTTGTCGTCGAACTCCTTGTCCGTGAAGTAGTCCCAGTTGAAGACGTTGCCGTGCAGGTCGGTCGTCCCCATGACGGTGAAGGAGTACCGCTCGGCCGGCTTCGGGCGGTGTCCGTGTCCGTGCCCGGGTCCGTGGGCCTCGGCGGGGGCGACGGCCCCGGCGGTGAGGGCGGCCCCGGCTCCGACGGCGACGGAGCCCTCCAGGAACGTCCGGCGGTTCAACGGCATGTGCTTCTCCTTGGTCCAGTGGCGTCGCTCAGGTGCACAACGCGCGTAGATTCTGGCCCAGGAGACCCGTCCGCAACAGGCCCCGCGGGTTACGGAGTGGAAAAGTGTTCGATGTGCGGACGGCGTCGGGCCGCCGGAAAAGAGCCGAAAAACGCTCATCGGAGCACCCCGCCGCACAGATTCAAGTCTTGTCAACAACCTTTCACGGAAAGGACGTTGGGTAGTCATGACAGGCGGATTCACTACCGACCGGTAAGCCCTAGGCTCGTCCCATGCGCCGAGCGAAAATCGTTTGTACCCTTGGGCCCGCCACCGAAACATACGACCAGATCAAGGCATTGATCGAGGCCGGAATGGACGTCGCCCGCCTCAACCTCAGCCACGGCACCTACGCCGAGCACGAGGAGCGCTACCAGCGCGTCCGCAAAGCCTCCGACGAGACCGGCCGCAGCGTCGGCGTCCTCGCCGACCTTCAAGGCCCGAAGATCCGCCTCGGCCGCTTCAGCGAAGGCCCCGTACTCCTTGAACGCGGCGACGAATTCACCATCACCGTCGAACACGTCGAAGGCGACCGCCACACCTGCGGCACCACCTACCCCGGCCTCGCCGACGACGTCACCACCGGCGAACGCATCCTCGTCGACGACGGCCGCGTCACCCTCGAAGTCACCGCCGTCGACGGCCCCCGCGTCCGCACCCGCGTCATCGAGGGCGGCATGGTCTCCGACCACAAGGGCCTCAACCTCCCCGGCGTCGCCGTCTCCGTCCCCGCCCTCTCCGACAAGGACATCGAAGACCTCCGCTGGGCCCTGCGCACCGGCGCCGACGTCATCGCCCTCTCCTTCGTCCGCAGCGCCCGCGACATCGAGGACGTCCACCGCGTCATGGACGAGGAAGGCCGCCGCCTCCCCGTCATCGCCAAGGTCGAGAAGCCCCAGGCCGTCGACAACATCGAAGAGATCGTCGCCGCCTTCGACGGCATCATGGTCGCCCGCGGCGACCTCGGCGTCGAAATGCCCCTGGAACAGGTCCCGATCGTCCAGAAGCGCGCCATCAAACTCGCCAAGCGCAACGCCAAACCGGTCATCGTCGCCACCCAGATGCTCGACTCCATGATCGACAACTCCCGGCCCACCCGCGCCGAGGCCTCCGACGTCGCCAACGCCGTCATCGACGGCACCGACGCCGTCATGCTCTCCGGCGAGACCAGCGTCGGCCGCTTCCCCGTCGAAACCGTCCGCACCATGAGCCGCATCGTCGAAGCCGCCGAAGAGGACGTCCTCGCCAAGGGCCTCCCCCCGCTCACCGAACGCAACAAGCCCCGCACCCAGGGCGGCGCCGTCGCCCGCGCCGCCGCCGAAATGGGCGACTTCCTCGGCGCCAAGTTCCTCGTCGCCTTCACCCAGTCCGGCGACACCGTCAAACGCCTCTCCCGCTACCGCTCCCCGATCCCCCTCCTCGCCTTCACCCCCGACCCCGCCACCCGCTCCCAGCTCAACCTCACCTGGGGCGTCGAAACCTTCCTCGGCCCCCACGTCGACTCCACCGACGCCATGGTCGCCCAGGTCGACGAGGAACTCCTCCGCATCGGCCGCTGCGCCAAGGGCGACATCGTCGTCATCACCGCCGGCTCCCCGCCGGGCGTCGCCGGCTCCACCAACCTGGTCCGCGTCCACCACATCGGCGACCCCCTGACGTAACCGGCACGCCGCACGGGGCTCAGGACTTGGGCCCCACGTGAAGGTCCATGAGCGCGACGGAGTCCTTGCGGGCGACGGAGACGTTGTAGGGCTTCCCGCCCCGGGCGCAGTGCGTCCACTCGACGCCCAGCCCGTCGAGCGTGTCGGTGTACAGTCGCCGGATGTCGCCCGAGACGTTGGTGAAGAAGTAGCGGGGGTACTCGTACCGCTTGCGCTGCCCGTTGACGAGGCGGGTGGTCCAGTTCATGGTCCGGCAGCCGTCCGAGTGGACCAGTCCGCGGATGAACTCCCAGGGGTGCGCGTCGACGATCTCCTGCTGCCAGGGCTCCAGGGCGATCGTGCGTTCGTGCTTCTTGCCGGGGCCGTGCTGGGGAAACATGCACGCCCAGTGCTTGGTGTACGACTTCACCTCGGTGCACCCCTGCCTGGACCTTCGCCGGACGGTCGGCAGGGGCATCACCTTGCGCATCGCCGCTTCGGCGGCGTCGATCAACGCCGGCCACGAGGTGGTGCAGAAGATCGACAGGTGGTGTTGCTTGGCCCTCGACGTGATGTGGCCGTCACCGAGGTAGAGCCCCAGAAGGTAGGCGTACGCCGGTGCGTCGAACGCGCGGTGGGTGCACATGGGGCAGTCCGTGGGGCGCTCGAACGGTACGCCGCGCTTCCGGCGGTCCTCGGACAGCCACCAACCGACCGTGCCTCGCGGCACGTTGAGGCGTTCGGCGACCGCCCGGTTGCTCAGGCCCCGGCGGAGGAGTGCGAGTGCTTCTTCGCGGATCGAAGGATTGTGCTGTTCCATGGCGGCAGCTTTGTCGAGCCGCAATCCGCGTGGCCGGAGTCGAAGGGATGTTCACTGTGACGAGTGAAGATCAACAGCACCCTTGGAGTCCTTGGAATCGAAGGGGAAGTGCCCCGGGTGGGATTCGAACCCACGCTGTATGGTGTTTGAGACCACTGCCTCTTCCGCTGGGCTACCGGGGCATCCTTCGAAACGAAGGTCATTGGCAACCTGCTGTGCCTCAAACATACAGGACCTAGGTAGGCTCATGTAGCAGTACCTGCCCTGCAACGAGGAGCCCCCGTGACCGCCCCCGAGTCGCCCCAGCCCGCCGAGGCGCCGCACGTCCCGCCGCTGACGACCCGTGTCGTCATCGCCGAGGACGAGGCCCTGATCCGCCTCGACCTCAAAGAGATGCTCGAGGAAGAGGGCTACACGGTCGTCGGCGAGGCCGGGGACGGTGCCAAGGCCGTCGAGCTCGCCCGTGAGCACCGCCCCGACCTCGTCATCCTCGACGTGAAGATGCCCGTCCTCGACGGCATCTCCGCCGCCGAGAAGATCGCCGGCGAGTCCATCGCCCCCGTCCTCATGCTCACCGCCTTCTCGCAGCGCGAGCTGGTCGAGCGGGCCCGGGACGCCGGTGCCATGGCGTACCTGGTGAAGCCCTTCAGCAAGAGCGACGTGGTGCCGGCCATCGAGATGGCCGTCTCCCGGTTCGCCGAGCTGCGGGCCCTGGAGAAGGAGGTCGCCGACCTCTCCCAGCGCCTGGAGACCCGGAAGCTGGTGGACCGGGCGAAGTCGGTCCTGCAGACCCAGTACGGCCTGACGGAGCCCGCCGCGTTCCGCTGGATCCAGAAGACGTCGATGGACCGCCGCATGTCGATGCAGCAGGTCGCGGAGGCGGTCATCGAGGACGCCGAGGAGAAGAAGGCGGCCAAGAACAAGGAGCAGTAGCTCCGGCCCGTACGCGTACGCACAAGGCGAAGGAGAAGGCCCGCCCCACGGCACTGTGGGGCGGGCCTTCCGTCTCGGTGCGGGCGGGGAGGGTCAGTCCTCGCCGAGGTACGCCTTGCGGACGGACTCGTCGTGGAGCAGGTGCTGGCCGGTGCCCGAGAGCACGACCTTGCCGATCTCCATGACGTGGCCGTGGTCCGCGAGGGCGAGCGCGGCCTGGGCGTTCTGCTCGACGAGCAGGATGGTGGTGCCCTGGGCCTTCAGCTCGGCGATCGTGGCCATGATCTTCTGCATCATGATCGGGGAGAGGCCCATGGAGGGCTCGTCGAGCATGAGCAGCTTGGGCTGGGACATCAGGGCGCGGCCCATGGCGAGCATCTGCTGCTCGCCGCCGGAGAGCGTGCCGGCGGCCTGCTTGCGACGTTCGCCCAGGATGGGGAAGAGGTCGTAGGCGCGCTGGACGTCCTTGGCGATGCCGGGGCCGTCCTTGCGGAGGAAGGCGCCGAGGAGGAGGTTCTCCTCGATCGACATCCGGGGGAAGATGTGGCGTCCCTCGGGGGAGTGGGCGAGGCCCAGCGAGACGATCTTGTGGGCGGGGATCTTGCGGAGGGACTTGCCCTCGAACTTGATCTGGCCGCCGACCGGCTTGAGGAGGCCGGAGAGGGTCCGCAGGGTGGTGGTCTTGCCGGCGCCGTTGGTGCCGATGAGGGTGACGACCTCACCGGCCTCGACGGAGAAGGAGATGCCCTTGACGGCCTCGATCTTTCCGTAGGCGACGCGCAGGTCCTCGACTTCGAGCAGTGCGGTCATGCGTCGTTCTCCTTGCCCGAAGCAGGGTCGTGCGGGGTGTCCTCCGAGGGCTTCTCGGCGGTCTCCTCCGGAGCGGTGTCCTCTTCCGGGGCATCGGCTGCCGCCGGCGCCTCGGCCTCCGGGGCGTCGTCGGCCGGGGTGTCGTCGGCCGGGGTGTCGGCCGGCGCGTCTGCCTCGATGGGCTCGCCCAGGTACGCGGCGATGACCCGCTCGTCGCTCTGGACGGTCTGGCTGTCGCCCTCGATCAGCTTCTGGCCCTGGACGAGTACGGCGACCCGGTCGCAGAGGTTGAAGATGAAGCGCATGTCGTGCTCGATGACGAGGACGGCGACGCCCATGTCCCGGATGGCGAAGATGAGTTCCTCGGCGGCCCGGGTCTCCTGCGGGTTCATGCCGGCGGTGGGCTCGTCGAGGAGGATGAGGCCGGGGTCGCTCGCGAGGGCGCGGGCGATCTCCAGCTTGCGCTGCTCGCCGTAGGGGAGGTTCTTGGCGAGGTGCTGGGCCTTGTCCTGGAGGCCGATGAACTCCAGGAGTTCCATGGCGCGCTTCTCGGAGGCCGCTTCGGCCTTCTTGAAGCCGGGGCCGCGGAGGAGGGCGGACCAGAGGCCTTCCTTGGTGCGGGTGTGGCGTCCGACGAGGACGTTCTCCAGGACCGTCATGTTGTTGAAGAGACGGATGTTCTGGAAGGTGCGGGCGATGCCGGCCGCGGTGACCTTGAAGGACTTCGGGGGGAGGACCTGGCCCTTGTAGCGGACCTCGCCCTCGGTGGGGACGTAGAGACCGGTGAGGCAGTTGAAGAAGGTGGTCTTGCCGGCGCCGTTGGGGCCGATGAGACCGACGATCTCGCCGCTCCTGACGGTCAGGTCGACGTCGCGGACGGCGGTGAGGCCGCCGAAGCGCATGGTGACGCCGCGTGCGTCGAGCACGGTCTCGGGGGCGGTCGCCTCCGGGGTGGCGTCGGCCTTGGTGGTGGTGGTCGTCATGGTTCAGGCACCTGCCTTGGCGAGCGTGGCGGGCGTCTCGTCCTTCTCGTGGAACTCCAGCTGGTTGCGCCGGTTGGGGATGATGCCCTCCGGGCGGAAGCGCATGATCAGTACGAGCGCGAGGCCGAAGGCGAAGAGCTGGTACTCGCCCATGAACTGGAGCTTGTTCGGGATGAGGAAGAGCAGCGCGGCGCCGACCAGCGGGCCGCTCATCGTGCCCATGCCGCCGAGGACGACGGCCGCGAGCAGGAAGGCGGAGTTGGGCGGGATGGGACCGGCGAAGAGGTACTGCTCCGGGGTCACGGTGTAGGTGACGTGGGCCTGCACGGTGCCGGCGAGGCCGGCGAGCGCGGCGCCGAGGGCGAAGGCGATGAGCTTGACGCGGAAGCCGTTGATGCCCATGGCGAGCGCGGCGGTCTCGTCCTCGCGGATGGCGACCCAGGCGCGGCCGATGCGGGAGTCGCCGCTGCGGCGGAAGACCAGCACGACGACGGCCATGATCAGCAGCATCAGGAAGAAGTAGTTCGCGAAGCGGCCGATGGTGAAGCCGGCGATGGTGTGCTCGGCGCCGAAGTCGAACCCGAAGAAGTTGAGGTTCGGGATGGAGGCGATGCCGTTGGAGCCGTTGGTGATGTCGGGGCCGGAGGTGCCGTCGGTGTTCATCACCGCGATGCGGAAGATCTCGCCGAAGCCGAGCGTCACGATGGCGAGGTAGTCGCCGCGCAGTCGCAGGGTGGGGGCGCCGATGAGGACGCCGAAGACGAGGGAGGCGGCGGCGCCGACGAGGATGGCGGCCCAGAAGGGGAGGTGCACGCCGAAGGGGGACGTCGGGGCGCCGGAGACGAGGGCGGCCGCGTAGGCGCCGACGCCGAGGAAGGCGACGTATCCGAGGTCGAGGAGGCCGGCGAGGCCGACGACGATGTTCAGGCCCAGGGCGACGGTGGCGAAGATCAGGATGTAGACGCCGAGCGTCGCGTACTGGTCGTCGGTCTGGGTGAAGGGGAACAGCGCCGCCGCGGTGAACGCGCCCGCGATGGTCAGGTTCTGGTGCTTGCCGGTGAGCCGGGTGGCCTGCTGGATGAGGCCGGACTTGTTGACCGCGGCGAAGCCGAGGCCGGCCGTGATCAGGAAGCCGATGAACAGCTCGTCGTACTCGGTGCCGATGCCGTAGGTGAAGACGCCGAGGGCGACGGCGAGGACGCCGGCGATGATCAGGATCTCGACGGAGGTGGGCAGCGGGGGGAGCTTGCGGGGTGCGTGGGGTGCGGCGAAGGCGGCCTTGAAGGAGGTCCAGCCGTTGCCCGCGCGGTGCTTGAACTGGTCCCAGCCGCTGTCCTCGGGGTCGGCGGGGTGGGTCGCGGGCCGCTCGAAGGGCAGCGCGAGGGCGCCGACCAGGGCGAGCAGGGTGGCGACGGCGACGACGGCGCCGCCGGGCTCGAGGTTGACCGGGCCGCCGAGCTGGATGCTGATGGCGGCGACGGTGTACCAGGCGGTGGCGAAGGCGGCGAGGGCGGCGAGCTTGACCGCGCCGTCGGCGCCGGCCGGGGTGAGCCAGCGGGTGCCCTTGACGTCGTAGGCGGAGAGGGCGAAGAGGGTGGTGAGCAGTCCGGCGACCAGGACCTGCATCTGGAGGCCGGCCGGGGAGCCGTAGAACGTGAGGTCGCCGGGGAAGGTGGCGGTCCAGGTCCAGGCGAGGAAGCAGCTCGCGACGGTGAGGATGCCGCCGCCGAGGGTGAGGGCGCGGGCGATGCGGACCGGGACGAAGCCGATGAGGCCGGTGGCCGGGGCGGTCGCGGGTTCGGCCGCGGGTGCCGTGGGGTTCTCGGAGATGGTGGTCATGGTGCTCACGCCCTGTCCGCGACGCGCTCGCCGAGGAGGCCTTGGGGCCGGGCGAGGAGTACGACGATGAGGAGTACGAAGGCCCAGACGTTGGCCCAGGACTGGCCGCCGAGCTGTTCCATGCCGGGAATGTGGCTGATGTAGGCGGTGGCCATGGTCTCGGCCACGCCGAGGACGACGCCGCCGATCATGGCGCCGTAGATGTTGCCGATGCCGCCGAGGACCGCGGCGGTGAACGCCTTGAGGCCGAGGAGGAAGCCCATCTTGTAGTCGACGACGCCGTACTTGAGGCCGTAGGCGACGGCTCCGACGGCGGCGAAGGCGGCGCCGAGGGCGAAGGCGACCACGATGATGCGGTCGGTGTTGATGCCCATGAGCTTGGCGGTGTCCGGGTCCTGGGCCGTGGCCTGCATTCCGCGTCCGGTGCGGGTGCGCATGACGAAGAAGGCGAGGAAGGCCATGCAGACGGGGGCGGCGATGACGAGGAAGACGTCGCCGGTCTGGATGGTGACCGGGCCGATCTCGATGGGGCCGCCGGGGATCTGCGGGAAGGTCCGGGCGGACTTCGCCTCGGGGTACCAGGCCCAGACGGCCTGCTGGAGGGCGAGGGAGAGGCCGATCGCCGTGATGAGGGGGGCGAGTCGGGGGCCTCCGCGGAGCGGTCGGTAGGCGAAACGTTCCGCTCCGACGGCTATCGCCGTGGCGACGATGACGGCGCCGATGATCATGAGGGGCAGGGCGACCCAGAGGCTGGTGCCGCCGGGCAGGATGAGCCAGACCGTGAGCGCCCCGAAGCCGCCGGTCATGAAGATCTCGCCATGGGCGAAGTTGATGAGCTGGACGATGCCGTAGACCATCGTGTAGCCGACGGCGACCAGCCCGTACATGGATCCCAGTAGCAGGCCGTTGACCAGCTGCTGCGGCAGTTCGTTCACCGCATTGTCCTCCGAGACTTTCGACGGATGTGACACCGCGCGGGGAGCCTGGTGCGGCCCCCCGCGCGGTGAAGGTGGTGCTGGAAGTGGGGTGGTGGGGTCAGCCGCCGAAGGTGTCGGACTTGACCGGCTTGAACGCGCCGCCCTCGACCTTGTAGACCGTCAGCTGCTTGTTGGTGGTGTCGCCGAACTCGTCGAAGGCGACCTTGCCGGTCACGCCCTCGAAGGAGACGCCCTGGAGGGCCTCGACGACCTTGGCGCGGGCACCGTCCGGCAGCTTGCCGCCGTTGCCGTCCACGACCTTCTTGACGGCCTCGATGATGGCCCAGGTCGAGTCGTAGGAGTAGCCGCCGTAGGCCTCGAAGGCCTCCTTGTAGTTCTCGGCCTTGTAGTTGGTCAGGAACTCCTTGGCGGAGGCGAGCTCCTCGATCGGGGCGCCGACGGAGGTGGCGAAGTCGCCCTCGGCCGCGGCGGCACCCGCGAGCTTGACGTACTCGGGGCTGAAGAGCGCGTCACCGCCGACGACGGTGACCTTGGCGCCGGCCTCCTTGATCTGCTTGGCCAGCGGGCCGGCGGCCGGGTACTCGCCGCCGTAGTAGACGACGTCGGCGCCGGAGCTCTTGACCTGGGTGGCGACCGCGGAGAAGTCCTTGGCCTCGGGGTCGACGTGCTGGGTGCCGACGACCTTGCCGCCGAGCTTCTCGAACTCGCCCTTGAAGGTGCCCGCGAGGCCGGCGCCGTAGGTCTTCTTGTCGTCGATGATGAAGGCCTTGGTCTTCTTGGCCTCCTTGACGACGTACTGGGCGGCGAACGGGCCCTGGATGGCGTCCGTGGTGGCGGTGCGGAAGTACGACTTGTAGCCGCGCTTCTTGTCGCCGGAGGCCCAGTTGATGCCCTGGCTGAGCGCCGGGTTGGTGTTGGCCGGGGAGACCTGGGCCAGCTTGGCGTCGTCGAAGACCTTCTGCATGGACTCGGCCACGCCGGAGTTCAGCGGGCCGACCACGCCGAGGACGGTCTTGTCGGCGACCAGCTTGGTGGCGTTCTGCTGGCCGGAGGACGGCTGGGCCTGGTCGTCGAGGGACTCCAGCTTGAAGGTGACGCCCTTGACGTACTCCTTCTTGTTGGCCGTCTTGACCGCGAGGTCGGCGGAGTTCTTGATGCCGAGGCCGAGGGCGGACAGCTCACCGGTGAGCGGGGCGTCGAGGCCGATGGTCACGGTGACGTTGCCGCTGCCGCCGTTCCCGGCGCCGCCCTTGTCGTCGCGCGAACCACAGGCAGTGAGCGTGAGGGCTCCCGCGGTGACCGCGGTGGTGAGTATGAGCAACGAACGGTTTCGCACGAAGGGTCCTTTCCCTGGCGCGGCCCCCTCGGACGAGAGCGTGCCGTGAAGCTGCGGAGTGAGGGGTGCCGTTTTGGAACGCCGGGCCGTACTGGGGTTGGTACAGGGCCGTGCAGTAGGACGCGCCCGGCGGCGCGGTGACTGGCGGTGACTCTAAGCGCAGGTGGGGAGGGTCGGGGAGCGGCGAGGTCAGGATGTGACTGTCTTGTTATGCCGACGGGGAAAGAGTGTGCGCGGCGGCTGGGCAAACCGGGGCATAAGGGTTCTTTACGCGGTGTTCACATAGTGAGAACGCGCAGTTCCGCTAAGGGGCTTGAGTGATTCTTGGTCCTGACGGAGGCCTCTGGCGACTCTCCGGATATCGGACAGTGGCAGAAACCTCAGCGGACGAACCGGCTCCTCCGCTTCCCGGGATTCCACATCGTGCGAAGATCACGCAGAGTGACAAAGAGCGAGGGTGGGATGACGCGGAGGGAGCGGCGGGGGGGGGGGCCCCCCCCCGGGGGGGCCCCCCCCCCCCCCCCCCCCCCCCCCGCGCCCCCCCGCGCCCGCCCCCCCCCCCCCCCGCCGCTCCCTCCGCGCGCGGCTCTCAGGCGCTCGCGCCCGTCCCCGTCCCCGTCCCCGCCCCCGGGACGTTCTCCGCGTCCTTGGGGCCGATCTCGCGCAGCAGGCAGGTCAGCCGCGCCGAGCAGACCCGCCGGTCCTGCTCGTCGGTGATCACGATCTCGTACGTGGCGGTGGACCGCCCGCGGTGCACCGGGGTCGCCACGCCGGTCACCAGACCGCTGCGGACCCCGCGGTGATGGGTGCAGTTGAGGTCGACGCCGACCGCGATCCGGGAGACCCCGCCGTGCAGCATCGAGCCCACGGAGCCGAGCGTCTCGGCGAGGACCGCCGACGCCCCGCCGTGCAGCAGCCCGTACGGCTGCGTGTTGCCCTCCACCGGCATGGTGCCGACGACCCGCTCGGCCGAGGCCTCCAGGATCTGCACCCCCATCCGGTTGCCGAGGTGCCCCGCCGAGAAGAGGGCCGGGAGGTCGACGCCGAGCGCCGCGTACTCGTCGATGACCTCCTGCGGGAACTTCACGTGCTGCTGCTCACCCATGGCCCGGCTCCGTTCGTCTTCGTGCGGCCGCCGATCGGCGTGGTCCCGTCGGTCGCGCCGATCGCGTTGCTTCCGCCCGAGCGTACTAAGCGTCCGCTCAGGTGGAAGGGGATTGTTCCAGACGGACGATCACGGACTTGCTCGCGGGGGTGTTGCTGACGTCGGCCGTCGACTCCAGCGGCACCAGCACGTTCGTCTCCGGGTAGTAGGCCGCCGCGCATCCCCGGGCCGTCGGGTAGTGCACCACCCGGAAGCCGGGCGCCCGCCGCTCCACGCCGTCCGTCCACTCGCTCACCAGGTCCGCGTACGCCCCGTCGGCCAGGCCGCGCGCCACCGCGTCCTCCGGGTGCACCAGGACGACCCGGCGGCCCCCCTTGATGCCCCGGTAGCGGTCGTCCAGGCCGTAGATCGTGGTGTTGTACTGGTCGTGCGAGCGCAGCGTCTGGAGGAGCAGCCGGCCCTCCGGCACCCTCGGGTACTCGACGGGCGCGGCCGTGAAGTTCGCCCTGCCGGTCCTGGTGGGGAAGCGGCGCTCGTCGCGAGGGGCGTGCGGCAGCGCGAAGCCGCCCGGGTCCGCCGCGAGCCGGGCGTTGAAGTCCTCGAAACCGGGCACCACGCGCGCGATGCGGTCCCGGATCCGGGCGTAGTCGGCCTCGAACTCCTCCCAGGGCGTGGCGGATCCGTCCCCGAGGACCGCGCGGGCCATCCGCGCCACGATCGCCGGCTCGGACAGCAGGTGCGGGCTCGCCGGGGGCAGGTTGCCCCGGGAGGCGTGCACCAGGCTCATCGAGTCCTCGACGGTCACGAACTGCCGCCCGCTCCTCTGCACGTCCTTGTCGGTGCGGCCGAGGGTGGGCAGGATCAGGGCGCGCGTGCCCGTGACCGCGTGCGAGCGGTTCAGCTTCGTCGACACGTGGACGGTCAGCCGGGCGCGGCGCATCGCCGCCTCCGTCACCTCCGTGTCGGGGGTCGCCCCCACGAAGTTGCCGCCCATCGCGAAGAACACCTTCGCCTCGCCGTCGCGCAGCGCCTGGATCGAGCGGACCACGTCGAAGCCGTGGTGGCGCGGCGAGACGATCCCGAACTCCTTGTCCAGGGCGTCGAGGAACGCGGGCGCGGGGCGCTCGAAGATGCCCATCGTCCGGTCGCCCTGCACGTTCGAATGGCCGCGCACCGGGCACACGCCCGCGCCCGGCCGCCCGATGTTCCCGCGGAGCAGCAGCAGGTTGACCACCTCGCGGATGGTCGGCACGGAGTGCTTGTGCTGGGTGAGGCCCATCGCCCAGCAGACGATCGTCCGCTCCGAGGCGAGGACCATCTCCAGGGCCCGCTCGATCTCGGAGCGCTCCAGGCCGGTCGCCGCGAGCGTCTCGTCCCAGTCGGCCTCCCCGGCGGCCGCCGCGAACTCCTCGTAGCCGTGGGTGTGTTCGCGTACGAACTCCTCGTCGACGGCGCCCGGGGTCGCCAGGACCAGCTTGTTGAGGAGGCGGAAGAGGGCCTGGTCGCCGCCGATCCGGATCTGGAGGAAGAGGTCGGTGAGCGCGGCGCCCCGGACCATGCCGAGGGGGGTCTGCGGGTTCTTGAACCGCTCCAGGCCGGCCTCCGGCAGCGGGTTCACCGAGATGATCCGGGCGCCCGCGGCCTTCGCCTTCTCCAGGGCCGACAGCATCCGGGGGTGGTTCGTCCCGGGGTTCTGTCCGGCCACGACGATCAGGTCCGCCCGGTGCAGGTCCTCCAGGGAGACGCTGCCCTTGCCGACGCCGATGGTCTCCGTCAGCGCCGAACCCGAGGACTCGTGGCACATGTTGGAGCAGTCGGGCAGGTTGTTCGTGCCGAACTCGCGGGCGAAGAGCTGGAGCAGGAACGCCGCCTCGTTGCTGGTCCGGCCCGAGGTGTAGAAGAGCGCCTCGTCGGGGGAGTCCAGGGCCCGCAGCTCCTCCGCGAGGATCCCGAAGGCCCGCTCCCAGGTCACCGGCTCGTACCGGTCGCCGCCCTCGGGGAGGAGCATCGGCTGCGTGATGCGGCCCTGCTGGCCCAGCCAGTACCCGCTGCGCTCCGCCAGGTCGGCCACCGGGTGCGCGGCGAAGAACTCCGGGGTGACCCGGCGCAGGGTCGCCTCCTCGGCGACGGCCTTCGCGCCGTTCTCGCAGAACTCCGCGACGTGCCGCTTGTCCTCCTCGGGCCAGGCGCAGCCGGGACAGTCGAAGCCGTCCTTCTGATTGACCTTGAGGAGGGTCCGCGCGGTGCGCAGGGACCCCATCTGCTCCCGGGCGATCCGCAGGGTGTGCCCCACGGCGGGCAGCCCGGCGGCGGCGTGCTGCGGCGGCGTGACCTGCGGTGCGTCCTGGACCGGGTCACCGGCCGGCGGCTTGCTGACCATCGCGCTCTCCCTTGAGCGGTCGTCCTGCGGCGTACGTCTCCGATCCTGTCACGCGGCACCGACAGCCCGGCACCCCGGCCGGTGAGGAGGGGATTGTCGGTGGGCCGTGGCAGGATCGTCCCGTGGCCGAGACAGCATCGAAGAACACCGCAGACACCCGCCCCCGCCTGCTCCTGATGGACGGGCACTCGCTCGCGTACCGTGCCTTCTTCGCGCTGCCCGCGGAGAACTTCACCACCGCGACCGGACAGCCGACGAACGCGATCTACGGGTTCGCCTCGATGCTGGCGAACACGCTGCGCGACGAGGCGCCCACCCACTTCGCGGTCGCGTTCGACGTGTCCCGCAAGACCTGGCGGTCCGAGGAGTTCCCCGAGTACAAGGCGAACCGCTCGAAGACCCCCGACGAGTTCAAGGGCCAGGTCGAGCTGATCGGCGAGCTGCTCGACGCGATGCGCGCGCAGCGCTTCGCCGTCGACGGCTTCGAGGCGGACGACGTCATCGCCACCCTTGCCACGCAGGCCGAGGCCGAGGGCTTCGACGTCCTGATCGTCACCGGCGACCGGGACTCCTTCCAGCTCGTCACCGACCGCGTCACCGTGCTCTACCCCACCAAGGGCGTCTCCGAGCTGACCCGCTTCACCCCGGAGAAGATCCAGGAGAAGTACGGCCTGAGCCCCGCGCAGTACCCCGACTTCGCGGCCCTGCGCGGCGACCCGTCGGACAACCTGCCCGGCATCCCCAAGGTCGGCGAGAAGACCGCCGCGAAGTGGATCAGCCAGTTCGGCTCCTTCGACCAGCTCGTCGAGCGGGCCGACGAGGTCAAGGGCGTGGCGGGGCAGAACTTCCGCGACCACCTGGAGTCGGTCAAGCTCAACCGGCGCCTGACCGAGATGGTCCGGGACGTCGAGCTGTCGAAGACGGTGGCCGACCTCGCCCGCGAGCCCTACGACCGGGCGGCCGTCGCCCTCGTCCTCGACACCCTGGAGATCCGCAACCCCTCCCTGCGCGAGCGGCTCCTCGCCGTCGACCCGGGCTCCGCCGAGGAGGACGCCCCGGCGCCCGCCGCCGGCGTCGAGCTCGACGCCTCCGTCCTCTCCGCCGGCGAGCTCGCCCCCTGGCTCGCCGAGCACGGCACCGAGCCCCTCGGCGTCGCCACCGTCGACAGCTGGGCGCTCGGCACCGGCAGCGTCGGCGAGGTCGCCCTCGCCGCCGCCGGGGGCGCCGCCGCCTGGTTCGACCCCAGCGAGATCGACGAGGCCGACGAGCGGGCCTGGGCCGCGTGGATCTCCGACCCCGACCGCCCCAAGGTCATGCACAACGCCAAGGGCGCCATGCGGGTCTTCCCCGAGCACGGCTGGAGCGTCGCGGGCGTCACCATGGACACCGCCCTCGCCGCCTACCTCGTCAAGCCCGGCCGGCGCTCCTTCGCCCTGGACGCGCTCTCCGTCGAGTACCTCGGCCGCGAGCTGGCCCCGGCGGCCGCGTCCGACGGGCAGCTCGCCTTCGGCGCCGACGACACCGCGGAGGCCGAGGCGCTCATGGCCCAGGCCCGCGCCGTCCTCGACCTCGGCGGGGCCTTCGAGGAGCGGCTCGGCGAGGTCGGTGCCCGCGAGCTCCTCCACGAGGTCGAGCTGCCCACCTCCGCCCTCCTCGCCCGCCTGGAGCGGCACGGCATCGCCGCCGACCGCGAGCACCTGGAGGCCATGGAGCAGCAGTTCGCCGGCGCCGTCCAGCAGGCCGTGAAGGAGGCGCACGCCTCCGTCGGCCACGAGTTCAACCTCGGCTCGCCCAAGCAGCTCCAGGAGGTCTTCTTCGGCGAGCTGAACCTCCCGAAGACCAAGAAGACCAAGACCGGCTACACGACCGACGCCGACGCGCTCGCCTGGCTGGCCGGCCAGACCGAGCACGAGCTGCCGGTGATCATGCTCCGCCACCGCGAGCAGGCCCGGCTCCGCTCCACCGTCGAGGGCCTGATCAAGACCGTCGCCGCCGACGGCCGGATCCACACCACCTTCAGCCAGACCGTCGCCGCCACCGGCCGCCTCTCCTCCACCGACCCGAACCTGCAGAACGTGCCGGTGCGCACCGACGAGGGCCGGGCCATCCGGCACGGCTTCGTCGTCGGCGAGGGCTTCGAGGCCCTGATGACCGCCGATTACAGCCAGATCGAGCTGCGGGTCATGGCCCACCTCTCCGAGGACGAGGGCCTCCTGGAGGCCTTCAGCTCCGGCGAGGACCTGCACACCACCGTCGCCTCCCAGGTCTTCGGCGTCGAGCGGTCCGCCGTCGACTCCGAGATGCGCCGCAAGATCAAGGCCATGTCGTACGGCCTGGCGTACGGCCTGTCCGCCTTCGGCCTCGCGCAGCAGCTGACCATCGACCCGGCCGAGGCCCGGATCCTCATGGAGACCTACTTCGAGCGCTTCGGCGGGGTCCGGGACTATCTGCGGCGCGTCGTCGACGAGGCCCGCGCCACCGGCTACACCGAGACGATGCTGGGCCGCCGCCGCTACCTGCCCGACCTCAACAGCGACAACCGCCAGCGTCGCGAGGCCGCCGAGCGGATGGCGCTCAACGCCCCGATCCAGGGCACGGCCGCCGACATCGTGAAGGTCGCCATGCTGAACGTCGACCGGGCGCTCACGGAGGCGGGCCTCACCTCCCGGATGCTCCTCCAGGTCCACGACGAAATCGTGCTCGAACTCGCCCCCGGCGAGCGCGAGCAGGTCGAGGCCCTGGTCCGTGAGCAGATGTCCGGCGCGGCCCATCTGCGTGCCCCGCTCGACGTCTCCGTCGGCGTCGGCCGGGACTGGGACTCGGCCGCGCACTGACGCACCACCCGCCCCCGGGCCCGTACGGACGCCGTACGGGCCCGGGGGCGTTCGGTCGCCGGTGGGGGCCCCGGTGGTCGCGGGGGCGGGTGGTTTGCGCCGGATGGACCACTCCGGAGGGCGTCCCGGCGGCCGGGCTCACGAGACTGAGCAGCATGATCACGAGCCTCCGCGCCCGCCTCCGTGCCTGGGCCCTGCTCGGAGTCGTACTCGGGGCATCGGGCACCGCCTGGCCCGCCGAGGCGCACCGGGCGCCCGCACTCTGCACCTCGTCCCGCGAACCGGCCCTCGCCGCCCGGCTGTCCCGGGACATCGCGACGGCCCTCCGGAACCGCGACGGCACGGTCTCCGTCGCCCTGCACGACCCCGGGCGCGGACTGCGCTGCCGGCTCGACGACACCCTGGTGTACGACTCCGCCAGCGTCGCCAAGGTCCTCATCCTGGAGGCCGTCCTCGGGCGGGCGGCGGAGCTCGGCCGCGCGCCCACCCGCCTGGAGTCCCAGCGGATGAGGGCGATGATCACGCGCTCCGACAACAAGGCGGCCGGCGAGCTGTGGCAAGGGCTCTCGCGCGCCCGCCTCACCCGGGTGCTCCGCGACGTCGGGGCCCGGGACACCGTTCCCGGCCACGGCGGCTACTGGGGCCTGACCCGGACCACCGCCCGCGACCAACTGGCCCTCCTCGCCGCGGTGTCCCGCCGCGCCGAGGCGCTGTCCCTGATGGGCCAGATCGTCCGCGACCAGGCCTGGGGCGTCACCTCGGGCGCGCCCCGCACGGTCAAGGTCCACCTCAAGAACGGCTGGCTGCCCCGCGCCACCCACGCCTGGCGGGTCCACAGCGTCGGCGTGGTGCGCCCGGCGGCGGGCAAGGGGAGGACCAGGGGCGCGGCCGGGGCCTCCGCGACCGACTACCGGCTCGCCCTCCTGAGCCACGGCAACCCCACCATGCGGTACGGCATCCGCACCTTGGAGGGGGTCGCCCTGGCCGTGCACCGCACGCTCTCCGGCGGCGCGGCGGCCCGCGGCTTCACCCCCTCGGAGAAGATCGGCGAGGTCACGGACGGGAGCGCTCCGGCCGGGACGCCCGGTCCTTCCGGGGCGCCCGGTTCTCTTCCTCCGCGTTCGGGAGAGCCGAGGCAGGGGCAGGGGTTCCCGTACCCGGAGCGGGCGACGCTGCCCGCAGCCGCACCCCCGTCCCGTACAGCACGAGCCCGACGGCGAGCCCGGCGCCGGCCCCGAAGCACGCTGTCGGAATGACGTCCAGGGGCGTCTCGATCCGGTCCCAGCCCCAGTACGAGGCCCAGCGCAGCACTCGGTGGGCGACCCCGGCGAGGACGCAGCCGCCGATGAGCCCGGCCGCGAGGAGCCGCCCGCGCCGGTCCGGGACCGGCACGCCGGCGGGCAGCTCCGCCCCGGGCGCGGTGGAGCGCAGGGCCCGGACGGTGAAGCAGCCGAGGAGCCCCAGGGCCAGCGCCGAACCCCCGTACTGCGCGTAGAGGTAGACCGGGAAGCCGGCCACGACCTCGCCGAGGAAGGGGATCGCGCGGGTGCCCCAGCGGTCGATGTGGGTGAACGAGTCCCACACCACGTGGGTCGTGGCGCCCAGCGCCGCCGAGAGGAAGAACCAGCCCGCGAGCGCGGCCGGACGCCGCTCCCGCCAGCGGCGGCCCACGACGAGCCCGTACACCCTGCCCCGCCACCGGGCGGGCAGCAGCGCCACGAGCGGCTCGCGCACGGTCAGCCAGAGGGCGACGAGCGCGGCCGCGATCAGGACGTCGGCCGTGACGATCCCGACGGGGGAGTGGGTCACGTCCCCGAAGGCCATCGCGTCGGGGAACGCCGTGGCGGCGAAGTAGGTCATGTCGGGTGCGAAGGAACCCGCGACGAGGGCGGACGCGACCAGCGGCCCGCGCGCGGTCCCGTTCCGGCGCAGCCCGGGCAGCACGGCGGCGGCATGGCTCAGCGTGAACGGCAAGGGGGACTCCCGGGGTTCGGACGGCGACGGCCGGTGGACGCGGGCCGGCGGTCCATGATCGGTCGCAGTGCAAGAGGCGCCGGGCGGCCCGGTCGGTTCCCGTCCCCGTTTGATCGGGAGGCGGCCAAGAGGTGACGAAAGCGTGAAACACGGTCACCGGCCGGTACTCGCCGGTACGGAGTTGGCATAGGGTCACCGGAGGCCACGCGCGGGGAGCGCGGGGCCTCAGTCGATCGGGGAGGGACGACGCATATGGCACCGGACATCGGCCGCCGGCTGCGCAGGGGGGCCACCAGCGGTGCGGTGGTGGCCGCGGCGGTCGCCGCGCTCGCCGCCTCGCAGGCACCGGAGGCGATCCAGCCGACCACGGACAACTCCGGTGGCGACCGCGCCGTCGGCGCCGGGGACACCGCCCCGTCGTCCGGCGGCGGGGGCTCCGCGACCGGTGACTCGCCGTACTACACGGAACTGCCGCCGCTGAAGACGCCGAACAAGCCGGGCAAGCCCGGGACGAGCGTCAACCTGCCGGTGATCATGGGGCCGGCCGAGGCCGGCATACCCGCGTCCGTCCTCTCCGCCTACAAGCGGGCCGAGCAGTCGATCCGCTCGACCGACCCCGGCTGCAACCTGCCGTGGCAACTGCTCGCCGGCATCGGCAAGGTCGAGTCCGGGCAGGCGCGCGGCGGCCGGGTCGACGCCAACGGCACGACCACCTCGCCGATCCTCGGCCCCGCCCTCAACGGCGTCGGCTTCGCCAACATCTCCGACACCGACGGCGGCGCCTACGACGGCGACAAGGTCCACGACCGCGCCGTCGGCCCGATGCAGTTCATCCCGTCCACCTGGGCCACCTGGGGCCAGGACGCCAACGGCGACGGGAAGAAGGACCCGAACAACATCTACGACGCGGCGCAGGCCGCCGGCCTCTACCTCTGCGCCAACGACCGCAACCTCGCGCTCAGGGCCGACCTCGACCGCGCGATCCTCAGCTACAACCGCTCGACCGAGTACCTGAACACGGTCCTGTCCTGGTTCGAGTACTACAAGCGCGGCACCCACCAGGTCCCGGACGGCACGGGCGTGCTGCCGGTCGACCGCAGCGACGACCGCCGCCCGGGCGGCTTCCCCAGCCCCACCGCGCCGTTCATCCCCGTGCCGACGTCCCCCTCCCCGACGTCCCCCGCGCCGAAGCCGGGCACCCAGAACCCGAAGCCGCCGGAGCCTTCCAAGCCCGGAACGACCAAGCCGCCGACCGTTCCGACCAAGCCCCCCACCACCGACCCGACGCCGCCCACCACGCCGGCCGGGAAGGTGGCGGCGCTCGCGGTCGCCGCCAACGGAAAGCTGACCGCGCCCACCGACAGCGACTTCGCCAAGACCCCCCGGGTCGCGGCGCTCGACGCCTCGGGCAAGCCGGTCTCCAAGGTGAGCGTCCGCTTCGAGATCGTCGGGGCCACCGACACCCGCTTCGCCGGGGGCAAGACCTCCGTCACCGCCACCACCACGGCGGCCGGCATCGCCTCCTCCCCGGCCCTGCGGGCCGGCGAGAAGACCGGGGCGTTCACGATCCGGGCCACCGTCGTGGGCCGGACCCTGGACGCGGCCGACTTCGCCGTGACCGTCACCGAGCGGCAGGCGGACACCCTCGCCCGCGTCGACGGCGACCCGCTGTCGGCCGCCACCGGCACCGCCTTCGACCAGCGGGTCCAGGTCAAGGCCACCGACAAGAGCGCCCTCGCCCCCGGCGTGCGCGTCACCGCGCAGATCGTGACCTCCAAGACGGCCGAGGAGGCGAGCACCGAGGGCCCGACCTTCAAGAGCACGTCCTCCCGCACCGCCACCTTCACGACCGCCACGGACGGCACCCTCACCCTCAAGGCGGGCGACCTCCTCGCGGGCGACAAGGAGGGCATGTACTACCTCAAGCTGACCGCGCCCGGCGGCGGCACCCTCTTCGTCGAGCTCAAGGTCACCGAGCCCGCCACCACCCCCACTCCGGACCCCACCGAGACCGGTACGCCCGAGGCCACCCCCTCGCCGTCCACCTCTCCTTCACCGTCCACCTCTCCCTCGTCGTCCTCCACGCCGACGGCCTCCTCCTCGGCCACGCCCAAGGACTGACCGCCCCGCCGAGGCCGGATCGCTTCGCCGGTGCCTGCCCGGCCCTGGCGAGGCCAGACCGCCTCGCCAGGGCCTGACCGCCCTGCCCGAGGCCCGACACGGTCCGACCGCACCGCGTCTCGCGTCTCCCCGCGCCGCTCCCTCCGTCCGCACCGGACGAGGGGGCGGCGCTTCGCGTTCCCGGAGCGCCTTCCGGACCACCGGCCCCGCCCACCCCGCGCCGTCCTTCGGAGCCCGCCCGGCCCTCACAGCCCACTCGGCCCCCGAAGTTCACCCGGCCCCCGAAGTTCACCCGGCCCCGGAAGTTCACCCGGCCCCGGAGTCCGTTCAGCCCCGGCGTCCGCTCAGCCCCCGGCGTCACCGCCCCCCTCTGAGCCGCGCGCTGGTATGCCGGGTCGCCACCGCCTCGGACGGGTCCTCCGGCCACGGATGCTTCGGATACCGCCCCCGCAACTCCGCCCGCACCGCGCGGTAGCCGTCCCGCCAGAACGACGCCAGGTCGGCCGTCACCGCCGCCGGCCGCCCGGCGGGGGAGAGGAGGTGGACGAGCACCGGCACCCCCGCCACCCGGGGCGTCTCGGCCAGACCGAACATCTCCTGGAGCTTCACCGCGAGCACCGGCCGGTCGCCCCCGTACTCCACCCGTATCCGCGAACCGCTCGGCACCTCGATCCGCTCCGGCGCCAGCTCGTCCAGCCGCCCCGCCTCGCCCGACGCCCACGGCAGCAGCCGCCGCAGGGCCTCACCGGCGCCGATCCGCCCCAGATCGGCACGCCGCCCGGCCCGGGACAGCTCCGGCTCCAGCCACTCCCCGGCCCGGTCGACCAGCGCCTCCTCCGACACGTCCGGCCACGCCCCGCCCACCTCCCGGTGGAGGAACGCCAGCCGCTCGCGCAGCTCCCCGGCCTCCCGGCTCCACCGCAACAGCCCGAGTCCCTCGCGCCGCAGACCGTCGAGCAGCGCCTCCCGGACCAGCGCCCGATCGGCCCCGGCGCCCAGGGGCCGCACCGTCAGCTCGACCGCGCCCAACCGGTCCACCGAGCGCGCGACCACGTCCCCGTCCTCCCAGCGGACCTCCTCGCCGGTGGACCGCAGATGCCCCGCCGCCCGCCGCGCCACGGCCTCGTCCACCACCACCGCGAGCCGCACCCGTGCCGTGGCGTCCCGCGCCGTACGGTCCGCCACCGCCACGGCCAGCCACGGAGCGGACCGCAACCCGGAGCCCTCGGCGAGCCGCGCCCCGCTCCCCGACACCATCAGATAGCCGCCCTGCTCCCGGGCCCTGGCCACCCGCTCCGGGAAGGCGAGCGCCGTCACCAGCCCGGCCACGGCGTCGTCGCCCTCCCCAACCGCCGCCAGGGGCAAGCCGCTTGTCCCGGCCTCCGCCTCGCCCGCCGCCCGCTCCAGACGCCGCGCCTCCGCCTTCCACCGCGCGCCGTACCCGTCCGCGCCCCGGCGGGCCGCCCGCCAGGCCGCCGCCAGGTCGTCCCCGTAGTCGCGCGGCGGCTCCTCGCCGAGCAGCGCGACCACCTCGGCGGCCCGCCGGACCCCGACCTCCGGCGCACCGTCCAGAAGGGCGCGGCCCAGCCGGGGATGGAGCCCCAGCCGGGACATCCGCACCCCCCGCTCCGTGGCTTGGCCCGCCGCGTCCACGGCCCCGATGGACCCGAGGACCGCACGGGCCGCTTCCATCGCCCCGGCCGGCGGCGCGTCGAGCAGCGCGAGCCCCCCGGCCGTCGGATCGCCCCAGCAGGCGGCCCGCAGAGCGAAGTCCGCCAGGTCCGCGATCCTGATCTCGGGCGAGGGGAACCGCGCCCGGCCACCGTCCTCCGCCTCCGACCAGCAGCGGTAGACCACGCCCGGCGCCTCGCGTCCCGAGCGCCCGGCCCGCTGCGTCGCCGCGGCCGTCGACACCGGCACCGTCGCCAGCGACCCGAGCCCCCGGGCGTGGTCCGTCCGGGGCTCCCGCGCGAGCCCCGAGTCGACCACCACCCGCACCCCCGGAACCGTCAGGCTCGACTCCGCCACCGACGTCGACAGCACCACCCGGCGCCGCCCGCCCGGCTCGACGCCCCGCAGCACCGCGTCCTGCACCGCCGCCGGAGCCCGCCCGTGCAGCTGGAGCACCTCGGCGTCCAGCCCGGACAGCAGCCCCGCCGTCCGCGCGATCTCCCCCGTACCCGGCAGGAAACAGAGGACGTCGCCCGCGTGCCGCTCCAGGGCGGTCCGCACCGTCGCCGCTACGTGGCGCAGCAGCTCCGGATCCACCCAGGTGCCGTGCGCGGGCCTGATCCCGGAGGGTGGCGCGGCGAACCGGACCTCGTACCCGTGCCCCTCGCCCTCGCTCCGCACGATCGGCGCGGGACCGCCGCCGTCGAGGGCCGTGAGCAGCCGGGCCCAGGCCTCGGCGTCGCTCGTCGCCGAGGCGGCGATCAGGTTCAGCTCCGGCCGCAGGGTCGCCCGCACGTCCACCAGGAACGCCATCGCCGTGTCCGCGTCCAGGTGCCGCTCGTGGCACTCGTCGAGCAGCACCACGTCGACCCCCGCCAGCTCCGGGTCGCGCTGGAGCCGCTGGAGCAGGATGCCCGTGGTCACCACCTCGACCCGGGTCGCCGGTCCGGCCCGCCGCTCGCCGCGCACCGAGAAGCCGACCGCGCCGCCGACCTCCTCGCCGAGCAGCCACGCCATCCGCCGGGCCGCCGCCCGCACCGCCATCCGGCGCGGCTCGGCCACCAGCACCCGCCGCGCCGGCCCGTCCCCCATGAATCCCGCGAGCGCCAGCGGCACCAGCGTCGTCTTGCCGGTGCCGGGAGGAGCGGACAGCACCGCCGTGCCGCGCTCCGCGAGCGCGGAGAGCAGCTCGGGGACGGCATGGCGGACGGGGAGACGGTCGAGCGCTTCGTTTCGGATCACGCACTCAGTCTCGTACGCGGAAGAAAAAGGCGGGCCCCGTTGTCCACAGGGCCCACCCATAAGTGCGACTGCCGTATATGAACACGGCCGGTGAGGGTGACGCGTCCGCCCCCGGCTACTTCCCCCGGCCACCCCGCCCCGGCTACTCCGCCCGCTCGCACACGAAGATCGCCGTCCCCGGGATCAGGTTCCCCCGCAGCGGGGACCAGCCGCCCCACTCCTGGCCGTTCCAGGACGGCCACTCCGGCTCGACCAGGTCCACGAGCCGGAACCCGCCGGCCACCACATCCCGCACCCGGTCCCCGAGCGTCCGGTGGTGCTCCACGTACACCGCCCGCCCCTCCTCGTCCTGCTCGACGTACGGCGTGCGGTCGAAGTACGAGGCCGCGACCGAGAGCCCCTCGGGCCCCGGCTCGTCCGGGAAGGCCCAGCGGATCGGGTGCGTCACCGAGAACACCCAGCGCCCGCCCGGCCGCAGCACCCGGCGCACCTCCCGGAACACCCGCACCGGATCGGCGACGAACGGCACCGCCCCGTACGCCGAGCAGGCCAGGTCGAAGGAGCCGTCCCGGAACGGCAGCGCCCCCGCGTCCGCCTCCACCAGCGGCACCTCGCCGCCGATCCGCAGCGCGTGCTGGAGCTGCCGGTGCGAGAGGTCGAGCGCCACCGGCCGGGCCCCCCGCGCCGCCAGCCACCGGGAGCACTGCGCGGCGCCCGCGCCGATCTCCAGGACGTCGAGGCCCTTCAGGGAGGCGGCGGGGCCGAGCAGCCCGGCCTCGGCCTCGTTAAGGCCCTCGGGGCCCCACACGAACCGGTCGTCGCCCAGGAAGGAGCCGTGCTCGCTCTGGTACTCGTCGGCGTTCCGGTCCCACCATCCGCGGCTCGCCCGGCTGCTCTCCGCGTCCCCCGCGTCACGCCGGGTCGCCTCCGCCCCGTCGGCCTCGTCCTCGACCGCGTCTTCGTGTCCGTACTCTTGGTTCATCTCGCCCGCCGATGTAGTTTGCGCGTCAGTACCGCCGTGCGGCGGGCCACGCCGACACGGCGTGGAAGGACATGAGTGGTGCCGGAGTTGAGCGGATCTGCCCCGGGTGCGCGCTTCGCGCATTGACCCTGTCCGGCTGCTTCCGTATGCTAAAGGTTGCGCTGCGGGTCTGCGTGCCTCAGACGGAGCAGGCCGCGCTCGTACCTGGTATATGTCCCCTCGGTTTTCGAGGCTCCTCCCGTCCGCGGGCAGGGGGCCTCATTGGCTGTCCGGCTTCTTGGTGCGATACGGGCTCACGGCGTAGCAGTACCTACGACTTTCTGTCCGTAACCGGAGCCCTTTCCCACATGACGAGCAGCACCGAGACCACCGCCACCACCCCGCAGGTTGCGGTCAACGACATCGGTAACGAGGAAGCCTTCCTCGCCGCGATCGACGAGACGATCAAGTACTTCAACGACGGCGACATCGTCGACGGCGTCATCGTGAAGGTCGACCGGGACGAGGTCCTGCTCGACATCGGTTACAAGACCGAAGGTGTCATCCCGAGCCGCGAGCTCTCGATCAAGCACGACGTCGACCCGAACGAGGTCGTCAAGGTCGGCGACGAGATCGAGGCCCTGGTTCTCCAGAAGGAGGACAAGGAAGGCCGCCTGATCCTCTCGAAGAAGCGCGCCCAGTACGAGCGCGCCTGGGGCACCATCGAGAAGATCAAGGAAGAGGACGGCATCGTCACCGGTACCGTCATCGAGGTCGTCAAGGGTGGTCTCATCCTCGACATCGGCCTCCGTGGCTTCCTGCCGGCCTCCCTCGTCGAGATGCGTCGCGTCCGCGACCTCCAGCCCTACGTGGGCAAGGAGCTCGAGGCGAAGATCATCGAGCTGGACAAGAACCGCAACAACGTGGTCCTGTCCCGCCGTGCCTGGCTGGAGCAGACCCAGTCCGAGGTCCGCCAGACCTTCCTCACGACCCTCCAGAAGGGTCAGGTCCGCTCCGGCGTCGTGTCCTCGATCGTCAACTTCGGTGCCTTCGTGGACCTGGGTGGCGTCGACGGTCTCGTGCACGTCTCCGAGCTGTCCTGGAAGCACATCGACCACCCGTCCGAGGTCGTCGAGGTCGGCCAGGAGGTCACCGTCGAGGTTCTCGACGTGGACATGGACCGCGAGCGCGTCTCCCTGTCGCTGAAGGCGACCCAGGAGGACCCGTGGCAGCAGTTCGCCCGGACCCACCAGATCGGTCAGGTCGTCCCGGGTAAGGTCACCAAGCTGGTTCCGTTCGGTGCGTTCGTCCGCGTGGACGAGGGCATCGAGGGTCTGGTCCACATCTCCGAGCTGGCCGAGCGCCACGTGGAGATCCCGGAGCAGGTCGTCCAGGTCAACGACGAGATCTTCGTCAAGGTCATCGACATCGACCTCGAGCGCCGCCGCATCAGCCTCTCGCTGAAGCAGGCCAACGAGTCCTTCGGTGCCGACCCGGCCTCGGTCGAGTTCGACCCGACCCTGTACGGCATGGCCGCGTCCTACGACGACCAGGGCAACTACATCTACCCCGAGGGCTTCGACCCCGAGACCAACGACTGGCTCGAGGGCTTCGAGACCCAGCGCGAGGCCTGGGAGACCCAGTACGCCGAGGCGCAGGCTCGCTTCGAGCAGCACCAGGCCCAGGTCATCAAGTCCCGCGAGGCCGACGAGGCCGCCGCTGCCGAGGGCGCTGCCGCCCCGGCCGCCGGTGGCAACGCCGGTGCGGGCATCTCGGGCGGTTCCTACTCCTCGGAGTCGGACGACAACTCCGGCGCCCTGGCGTCGGACGAGGCGCTCGCCGCCCTGCGCGAGAAGCTGGCCGGCGGCCAGAGCTGAACAGGCTCTCCGCTGAGCGCTAGCCGCTAGCGAAACCGAGGCCCGTTCCCCTCCGGGGGAGCGGGCCTCGGACGTTTTTCCAGGGATCGGAGATCGGGGCCCCGGCCCCTCAGGGCGTCACGGCGATGTTCGTCAGGCCGTTTCCGCCGGTCACCGTGTTCGAGGCGTACACCGTGGTTTTGCACGAGCCGCTCTGGTGGGTGACGTTGATCGCGAGCCGCTGCGGACCGGTCGCGCCCGTCAGGTTCGCGCGGTTGCCGCGGAAGACCGTCCCGCACCCCCAGCCGCTCTGCTGACTGTGGGTCTCGAAGCCGTTGTTCGTCGTGTTCACCCCGGTGTTGTCCTCCACGAGGACGTCGTTGCCCTTCACGTCGACCCAGGAGTCGTCGTAGTTGGCCCCGGTCAGCCCGCGCCCGTCGAAGGTGTTGCCGACGATCCTCGCCCCGGTCGTGCCCTCCTTGACGTCGACGCTCTCGCCGCCGACGTCCGGTCCGATGACGTTGTTCAGGATCTGCGCGCCGTCGCTCCGGTCGGAGAGATCGTTGGCGGTGCCGATGTACACGCCCTCGCCCATGCCCCGGCCGTCGTTCCCGGTGTCGTGGATCCGCGAGTTCTTCAGGACCCCGTTCCTGCTGGAGTTGCGGAAGTGCACGCCCTCCATGGTCAGGTGGTGCACGGTCACCCCGTCGATCACCACGTGGTCCGCGGCGTCGGTCATGATCCCCTTCTGGCCGCCGGTCACCGTGACCCCCTTCACCGTCCAGTACGAGGCGCCGTTCAGATGCAGCCCGTAGCCGCCGCGAGCGGTCAGCACCGCGCGCGGGGAACCGGTCAGGGTGATCCGGGCGGCCGGGGTGCCCGCCACGGTCGCCTTGAAGTTCCCGGTGTACGTGCCGTCCGCGAGGTGGATCGTGTCGCCGGGGCGCGCGGCGGTGAGCGCCGACTTGAGCTGGGCGGCGGTCGCGACCTCGATGGTCGCCGCGGCGGCCGGAGAGGTCGTGAGGGGGACGGCGAGGAGCGCCGGGAGGAGGGGGAGGAGCAGCGTTCGAGTGCGCATGGATGCCTTCCGGGGCAGGAATGGGGGGTGTTCCTGTATGTGCACGGGGGTCGAGAGACTGAACGCGACGCTGTCCGGAGACGGTAGGGAGCCGCCCTGGGCGTGTCAAGGTCTGGACCAGTGCCCGGAGTTCGCGGCGTTCCCGCCGAAAGACCGCGCGTCCCGGGAATGGCGGCGGCACCCGGCGCGTTCCCAGAGAGAACACGAGGAGGAGCGGTAATCGTGCTTGATCCGCAGGATTTGTACGAATGGGACCCGAAGGGCGTGGCCGTCGTCGACATGGCTCTGGCGCAGGAGTCGGCCGGCCTCGTCATGCTGTACCACTTCGACGGCTACATCGACGCGGGCGAGACCGGCGAGCAGATCGTCGAGCGCGTGCTCGACACCCTTCCGCACCAGCTGGTGGCCCGCTTCGACCACGACCGGCTCGTGGACTACCGCGCCCGCCGCCCGCTGCTGACCTTCCGGCGCGACCGCTGGACCGCGTACGAGACGCCGTCCATCGAGGTCCGCCTCGTGCAGGACGCCACCGGTGCCCCCTTCCTCGTCCTCTCCGGCCCGGAGCCGGACGTGGAGTGGGAGCGGTTCGCCGCCGCCGTCCGGCAGATCGTCGAGCGCCTCGGCGTGCGCCTCGCCGTCAACTTCCACGGGATCCCCATGGGCGTGCCGCACACCCGCCCGGTCGGGCTCACCCCGCACGGCAGCCGCACCGACCTCATGCCCGGCCACCGCAGCCCCTTCGACGAGGCCCAGGTGCCCGGCAGCGCCGAGGCCCTCGTCGAGTACCGGCTCACGGAGGCCGGCCACGACACCCTCGGCGTCGCCGCCCACGTCCCGCACTACGTGGCCCGCTCGGCGTACCCGGACGCGGCCCTGACCGCGCTCGAGGCCGTCACGGCCGCCACGGGCCTCGTCCTGCCGGGCGTCGCCCACTCGCTGCGGACGGAGGCCCGCCGCACCCAGACCGAGATCGACCGCCAGATCGGCGAGGGCGACGAGGAGCTGGTGGCGCTCGTGCAGGGCCTGGAGCACCAGTACGACGCGGTGGCCGGGGCCGAGACCCGCGGCAACCTCGTCGCGGAGCCCGCCGACCTGCCGTCGGCGGACGAGCTGGGCCGCGAGTTCGAGCGCTTCCTCGCCGAGCGGGAGGGCGACGCGTAGCCCCGCCGGGGCAGGCCCTAAGCTGCCGCTCATGCTGAAGGTGGGCCTGACCGGCGGGATCGGCGCCGGCAAGAGCGAAGTGTCACGGCTGTTCGTCTCGTACGGAGCCGTCCTCATCGACGCAGACCGGATCGCCCGCGAGGTCGTGGAGCCCGGCACCCCGGGGCTCGCGGCCGTCGTGGAGGCCTTCGGCGAGGGCGTCCTCACCGCGGAGGGGGCGCTCGACCGGCCGAAGCTCGGCTCCCTCGTATTCTCCGACGCCGACCGCCTGGCCACCCTCAACGCCATCGTCCATCCCCTGGTCGGCGCCCGGTCGGCGGAGCTGGAGAGCCGCGCGGAGGCCGGGGACGTCGTCGTCCACGACGTGCCCCTGCTCACCGAGAACGGGCTCGCGCCGCTCTACGACCTGGTCGTGGTCGTGGACGCCTCCCCGGAGACCCGGCTCGACCGGCTCGTACGGCTCCGGGGCATGGACGAGTCCGAGGCCCGGGCCCGGATGGCGGCCCAGGCCACGCGCGCGCAGCGGCTGGCCGTCGCGGACCTCGTGATCGACAACGACGGACCGCTCGACGCGCTGGAGCCGCAGGTGCGGAAGGCCTGGGACGAACTGGCCCGGCGGGCCGCCTCCTCGTCCTAGGACCCCGGAGACCGGGCGGAATGCGGCCGCCGGGTCCGGTGTTCAACCACCGAACGAGGGGAAGGATGCCATCGTGGCCGACAGCAATCCGGAAACGCACGTCATCGACTTCCGCGCCGCAGAGCACCTGCTGGCCGCGCGGGACCCCCGGGGCGCCGTGAAGCTGCTGGACTCGGTGATCGCCGCCCACCCCGAGAACACGGCCGCGCGCCTGCTGCGCGCGCGGGCCTTCTTCGCCGCCGCCCAGCTGCGGCCCGCGCAGCTGGAATTCGAACTGGTCCTGGAGCGCGAGCCGGACAACGCGTTCGCGCACTTCGCCCTCGCCCGCACCTTCGAGCGCTCCGGACAGACCGACCGGGCCACCCGGCACTTCCGCCTCGCCGCCGCGCTCGACCCCAAGCCGGAGTACCTGCAAGCGGCGGGCTTCGACTCGCAGAACTGAGACGCACGGGACCCGGACGGACGGGCTCCAGACGCGCACGACCCGGACGTACGGGGCAGGGCGGCGCTCAGCGCTTCCCGCCGCCGCGGTCGGGATCGTACGGGGGGACGTCCCGGCCCGGCTGCCAGTGCGGCCCCTGCCGCATCCGGCGCACCACGAGGACCAGGTCGCACAGGACCACCAGGAACAGCACCCCGCAGGCCGCCGCCCAGCCGGGGCGGCCCACCAGGGCGAACGCGACCGTGCCGAAGGCCGCCCACAGCAGCCCCCACACGCTCAGCCAGAACCGCATCCGCAGGGGACTGCGCGCGGTCACCGGCTCGCTCCCGGTTCGCATGGCGGTCACGTCTCCCGTGAGGGTTTTCCCGGACACCTCCAGCATGGACCCGTTCCGGGCGAAACCGAAGGGGGAGCCGGACCGGCCCCGGCGGCCCGTGGCCTAGTGGATGACGCTGTAGCTGCGCCAGGGCGGGGTGTCCGGAACGATGTGCTCCCCGGTGCTGGCCGGAAGATAGGTGGACTCCTCGCCCCGGCAGTCGGGGGTCGGGTACAGCACGATGTCCACCAGAGTGTTGTTCTCGACGCTGGTCGCGCCGGCCGGTGCCAGGCGGTGGCAGCCCTTCACCGAGGGGCTCGTCACCATCACCCCCACGTCGCGTCCCGTCTCGTACTCGATCGTGCCCACGGCGGTGCGGCCGAGGCCCGAGCAGCCGGCGACGGCGAGGGTGAGCAGCACGGCCCCGGTGGCGGTCGTGAGACGCCGGCGAACGGACATGGCGGTTCCTCTTCTGTCGGGCGAAGCCGACGGACGGCGATGGACGGCGACGGACGGTGTCGAGCGGTGATGGACGGCGACGAGCGGCGGCGGACGGTGATCGGCCGTGGTGGGCCGTGGCGAGCGGTGCCTCCGGGCCCGACCCCGGTCCAGGCCCACCCTCCCGCCCGCCGACTCCCGTGTCATCCGCTGCTGGGCCGCCCGGGGGAACCGCCCGGCGACCACGGCCGGAACCGCGGTCGCTCTCACGGTCGGACCCGTCGCCGGTCCCGGTTGTCAGACCCCGCCCGTAAGGTCGGAGGTCCACGTCGGAGTTCGCCCGAGCTCCGTCGCGCGGCGGACGGCCGGGGGAGGAGAGCGGAGCCGTGACACACACCTGGACCACCAGTGCGGCCGTCTTCCTGCCCGCCGCCCTTCCCCGCGAGGGCCGGGTCGCCTTCTGGGCCCCCGACGGCGGCGCGCTGCCGGACCCGGGGACGGCGGCCGGCGCGGAGCGCGTCGAGCTGACCGTCGCCCGGCGGCACGGCACCGGCGCCCGGAGCCGCCGGGTCCCCGCCGTCACGCTCCCGGTCGAGGCCGCCCTGCCCCACCTCGTCGCCGCCCGCCACCACCCGGCCGCCCACCCCGCCACCGCCGGCTGGGGCGCCGCCGCCCTGCACGCCCTGCACCTGGCCGCCCGGGGACGGCTCCTGCCGGGACTCACCGCCGACGACCTGGACGCCTGGCGGGCCGGTCCCCTGGACGCCGACGACATCGCCCATCTGCGGGCCGTCGCCGCCGCCCTGCCGGCCGAGGCCCACGCCGTGCCCGTCCCCGGCCCGGGGCCGCTGCGGCTGCCCGAGCCCGAAGCCCTCGTCCGCGCCTTCCTCGACGCCGTCGCCGACACCCTGCCCCGCACCCCGGCCGCCGCCCACGCGGCCGGGGCGCCGTTCGCCGCCCGCGCCCCGCAGCACCTGCCCCGCGCGCGTGCCTGGGCCGCCGAGGCGGCGGCCGGGATGGACGCCGGAGTCCGCGTCTCGCTCCGCCTCGACCTGTCCGCGTACGAACTCTTCGACATCGGCGCCCCCGGCGGAGGGAGCGCGGAGAAGAGCGGCGGCGAGCGGCACGCGGCCGCCGCGCTCCTCCAGGTCCACAGCCTCGCCGACCCCACCCTCGTCATCGACGCCACGGCCCTGTGGACGGGGGAGGGCGAGCACTTCGGCCCCCGCGCCCGGATCGACGCCGTCCTCGCCCTGCGCCGCGCCGCCCGGGTCTGGCCCCCGCTGGCCCGGCTCCTGGAGCGGGACGTGCCCGACGTCCTCGCCGTCACCGAGGACGAGCTGTACGAGCTGCTCGGCCCCGCCGCCGCCCGGCTCGCCGACGCCGGGGTCGCCGTCCACTGGCCGCGCGAGCTGGCCCGCACGCTCAGCGCCTCCGCCGTCGTCCGCCCGGCGCTCGCCGCGCCCGGCTCCGCGACCGACGGCACCTCCTTCTTCGACAGCGAGGAACTGCTGCGGTTCGACTGGCAGCTGGCCCTCGACGGTGACCCGCTCACCGAGCGCGAGATGGACCTGCTCGCCGAGGCCCACCGGCCCGTCGTGCGCCTCCGCGACCAGTGGGTCGTCGTCGACCCCGACCTGGTCCGCAAGGCCCGCAAGCGGGAGCTCGGCCTGCTCGAACCGGTCGACGCCCTCGGCGTCGCCCTCACCGGCACCGCCGAGGTGGACGGCGAGACCGTCCCCGCCGTCCCCGTCGGGGCGCTCGCCGCCCTCCGCGACCGGCTCCTGGCCGGACCCGAGGACGTGCAGGCCCCGCCCGGCCTCACCGCCACCCTGCGCGACTACCAGCTGCGCGGCCTCGCCTGGCTGGACCTCATGACCTCGCTCGGCCTCGGCGGCTGCCTCGCCGACGACATGGGCCTCGGCAAGACCGTCACCCTCATCGCCCTCCACCTGCGCCGCGCCCGCCGCGCCCCCACCCTCGTCGTCTGCCCGGCGTCCCTGCTCGGCAACTGGCAGCGGGAGGTGCGGAAGTTCGCCCCCGACGTGCCCGTACGGCGCTTCCACGGCGCCGACCGGGACCTGGACGGAGTCGAGGGCGGCTTCGTCCTCACCACCTACGGCACCCTGCGCACCAGCGCCGCCCGGCTGGCCGCGCACGAGTGGGGGATGGTCGTCGCCGACGAGGCGCAGCACGTCAAGAACCCGTTCTCCGCGACGGCCAAGGCGCTGCGCGAGATCCCCGCGCCCGCCCGGGTCGCCCTGACCGGCACCCCCGTCGAGAACAACCTCTCCGAGCTGTGGGCTCTCCTCGACTGGACCACCCCCGGACTCCTCGGACCGCTCAAGGCCTTCCGCTCCCGGCACGCCAGGGCCGTGGAGAACCACGAGGAGACCGAACACGACGAGGCCGTCGAGCGGCTCGCCCGGCTGGTGCGGCCCTTCCTGCTGCGCCGCCGCAAGTCCGACCCCGGCATCGTCCCCGAGCTGCCGCCCAAGACGGAGTCCGACCACCCCGTCCCCCTCACCCGGGAGCAGGCTTCCCTCTACGAGGCGACCGTCCGCGAGACCATGGCGCGGATCGAGGAGTCCGAGGGCATGGCACGGCGCGGCCTCGTCATGAAGCTGCTCACCTCCCTCAAGCAGATCTGCAACCACCCCGCCCAGTTCCTCAAGGAACAGGCCCCGCGCGGCCCCGGCACCGCCCGCCTCGCCGGCCGCTCGGGAAAGCTCGCCCTGCTCGACGAACTCCTCGACACGATCCTCGCCGAGGACGGGTCCGTGCTCGTCTTCACCCAGTACGTGTCGATGGCGCGGCTCCTCGCCGACCACCTGGCCGCGCGCGGCGTCCCCGCCCAACTCCTGCACGGCGGAACCCCGGTGGCCGAGCGGGAGCGGATGGTCGACCGCTTCCAGGACGGCGAGGTCCCCGTCTTCCTGCTCTCCCTCAAGGCCGCGGGCACCGGCCTCAACCTCACCCGGGCCGGCCACGTGATCCACTACGACCGCTGGTGGAACCCGGCCGTCGAGGAACAGGCCACCGACCGCGCCTACCGCATCGGACAGACCCAGCCGGTCCAGGTCCACCGGCTGATCGCCGAGGGCACGGTCGAGGACCGGATCTCCGAGATGCTCCGCGCCAAGCGGGCCCTGGCCGACGCCGTCCTCGGCTCCGGCGAGGCCGCCCTCACCGAACTCACCGACCGGGAGCTCGCCGACCTGGTGTCCCTGAGGAGGCCCTCGTGAACCGCGCCCGGGCCGTGCGCGCGGCCGTCCCCCGCCACGACGACCGCCGCCGCTCCTTCCCACAGGTCGCGCCCCGCGCGGCCCCCGACGGGCGGTTCGCCGCCACCTGGTGGGGCAACGCCTGGGTCGAGGCCCTGGAGGACACCGCCCTCGACCCGGCCCGCCTCGCCCGCGGCAAGGCCTACGCGGGACGCGGGCACGTCGACGCGATCACGGTCACCCCCGGCCGGGTCGTCGCCTACGTCCACGGCAGCAGGCCCCGCCCGTACCGCACCGAGATCAGGATGCGGACCCTCGGCGACGACGGCTGGGAGGAGTTCCTCGACGGGGCCGCCGCGCGCCCCGACCACATCGCCGCCCTCCTCGACAAGGACGTGCCGCACGCCCTGGAGGCGGTGACCGGACTGCTGCCCGCGCCCGGCGACCTCGTCCCCGACTGCTCCTGCCCGGACGACGGCTACCCCTGCAAGCACGCCGCCGCCCTCTGCTACCAGGCCGCGCGGCTCCTCGACGAGGACCCGTTCGTCCTCTTCCTGATGCGCGGCCGCGGCGAGCAGGAGCTCCTCGCCGAACTGACCCGGCGCAACGCGGCCCGGTCCGCCGCCGAGACGGACGCCGCCGCACCCCCGATGCCCACCGTCCCCGCCCGCACCGCCCTCGACGCCGCCGGGGCCGGCCTCCCGCCGCTGCCCGCCCCGCTGCCGCTCCCCGACCGGCCCGGCCGCCCGGCCGTCTTCCCGCCCGACCCCGCCGCCCCCGACCCGCTCGCGCTCGACCTCCTCGCCACCGAGGCCGCCGCCCGCGCCCACGCCTTCCTCACCACGGGGCTCGACCCGGTCGCCGCCCTCACCCCCTGGCAGGACGCGGTCCGCCTCGCCGCCGCGCACCCCGGCTCCGGGCTCACCGCCTCCACCCGCGCGCTCTACCGGGGCCTGGCCCACGCCCTCGACCGCACCCCCACGGACCTGGCCCGCGCCGTCGCCGCCTGGCGGCAGGGCGGCGCCGAGGGCCTCGCGGTCCTGGAGGAGGCCTGGGACCCGCCGGCGGGCCCGTTCGACCGGGCCAGACCCGCGCTGCTCGCCGCCGGACTCCCCGCCTTCCGGCCCTGGCGCAACCGGCTCTCCGCCAGGTCCCTCCAGCTCCGCCTCGGCCGGGACGGCCTCTGGTACGGCTACGAGTCGGACGCCGACCGCGAGGACTGGTGGCCGCGCGGCCACCCCGACCCCGACCCGGTCGGCACCCTCGACGGCCTCCTGGGACGGTGAGTCCACACTCGAACAGGCCACACTCGTTGGGGTGAAACCCTCCGGGGGCCGGATCCGGCGCACACGTCCGCCGCGTTGATTCGGGTACGGGCAACTGCCCGTGCACACCTCCGGAAGGCAGGAAGCCATGAGGCAGATTCGCCGAAGTGGTCTGGCCACACTGTTGGTCACGGGCGGGGCGCTCGCCCTCTCGGCGGGCGCCGCGCACGCCGACGCCGGCGCCCAGGGCGCCGCGGTCGGTTCGCCGGGAGTCGGTTCCGGCAACACGGTTCAGCTGCCGGTGCACGTGCCGGTCAACGTCTGCGGCAACACGGTCAACGTCGTCGGCCTGCTCAACCCGGCCTTCGGCAACGGCTGCGCCAACGTCTCGGACGGGCCGACGGGTTACGGATCGGACGACGACGGCCGCTCCCACTCCCACAAGGACGAGCCCGGCACCCCGCGCGGCGGAGAGCAGGGCGGCTCCGGAGGCGGCTCCCAGAGCGGCGGCTCCTCCAACGGCGGCGGCTCCACCGCCGAGGGCCACGCCGAGGGATCGCCCGGCGTGCTCTCCGGGAACGGCCTCCAGCTCCCCGTCGACGTCCCCGTGAACGTCAGCGGGAACTCGGTCAACGTGGTCGGCATCGGCAACCCGGCCTTCGGCAACACCGCGGTCAACGGCCCCTCGAAGCCGACCCAGCCGATCGAGAAGCCGACGCCCCGCCCGCAGACCCCCGTGCGGAACATCCCGGCCCCGCAGACCGTGCCGCCCGCCCCCGTGCCCGCCCCGGCCCCCGCGCCGCAGGGCGTGACGGGCGAGGCCGCGCTGGCCCACACCGGTTCGTCGGACGCCCTCGGCTTCGCCGCCCCGGCGAGCGCCGCGCTGCTCCTCGGCGGCGCCCTGCTGTACCGCCGCGCCCGACGCACCGGCGACCGGGCCTGAGGGAACGGCTCGCGCGGCGGGACCGGCGCGTACGGACGCCCGAGCCGTCAGCCGCGCACGTCCCCGCCGCCCCGCCAGGCCCGGAGCACCGCCTCGATGGCGGGCGCGACCCTCGTCCGGGCCTGGTGACGGGGCACCCCCTGCATCAGCAGGGTGTCGTACGGGGTGTCCACGTGCCGTACGCCGGCCCGTACCGCGGCGGTCACCGCGCCGCGGTCGAGCGAGCGGCCCGCGGCCGTGCGCCCCACCCGCCCGCTGCCCTTCGCCGAGGCGTGGGCGGCGATCTCGCCGGCCCGGTCCGCTGGGCAGGACGGGAAGAGCCGCAGGATCTCCGCCCGGAGGGCCGCGGTGACCTCGGCGTCGAGGGCCGCGCGCCGCTCCGCGTCCCGGGCCCGCCGCCTGGCGCGCGCCTCCGCGTCCGCCAGACAGGTCCGCTCCGCCTCGGCCAGCGCCGCCTCCTCGACGAGGAGGCCCCGGCGCTCGTACCGGGTGCGGCGCCGGTTGTGCCGTACCACCACCGCCCAGAGGGTGCTGCCCTCGCGGGCGCGGCGGGTGAGGGCCGTGTCGCCCCGGGGCAGGAAGACCAGGTGCCCGAGGTCGGCGCAGTCCAGGCAGACCGGTGCGTTGAACTCCAGGATCATCCGCTCCAGCGGCCCCCGGCGGCACTCCGAGCAGCGGCGGCTCCTGAGCGGCTCGACGACGACCGGTGCGACGAGGTCCACGTCCGTCCCCGTCAGCGGACGCCGGGCGCGGCGGCGGCGACGAACAGGGCGAGGGCCTCCTTCGCCCGCTCGGAGCGGTGGGCGCGGTCCGCGGTCCCCACCGCCTCGTGCATACAGTGGGTCTCCTCGAAGGCCTTCTCGGCCAGGCGCCGGGTCTCGGGGTCGTCGCACACCAACTGGACGCGGAAGAGGGCCTGCCGGGCGGCGGTGCGCTGCCGGTAGGAGGCGTAGCGGGACTCCTCCGCCTCCTCCGAGCCGGGCTCCTCGGCCGCCCGGAACCAGCGGTCGTTCTGGCTGTGCCGGTAGTCGACGACCGCGCCGGCGAAGGCGCTGTAGGTCGCGATCCGCTCCTGCCGGAGCTGTTCGGACCGGGCGAGCGAGGCCGTGCGCTCGGCGGCCCGCCCCTGGAACCAGTGCGTGAAGACGACACCCAGCAGGGTGCCCGCCACGGCTATCAGTGCGGCGTCCATGACCGGCAGCCCTCCCGTTCCCTCGGCCGTTCGACCCCTTGATCATGACAGCCGGGAGGGCGGACGTCACCGCCCGTGTCCGCTACTGCCGGTATCCGCTCAGGAAGCGGCCGATGCGGCTGATCGCGGCGTCGAGGTCGTCGGCGTAGGGCAGGGTGAGGATGCGGAAGTGGTCCGGGCGCGGCCAGTTGAAGCCGGTGCCCTGGACGACCTGGATCTTCTCCCGCAGGAGCAGGTCGAGGACGAACTTCTCGTCGTCGTGGATCCTGTGCACGGCCGGGTCGAGGCGCGGGAAGGCGTAGAGGGCGCCCTTGGGCTTCACGCAGGAGACGCCGGGGATCTCGTTGAGCTTCTCCCAGGCCCGGTCGCGCTGTTCGCGCAGCCTGCCGCCCGGGGCGGTCAGCTCGTGGATCGACTGGCGGCCGCCGAGCGCGGCCTGGATGGCGTACTGGGCGGGGGCGTTGGGGCACAGGCGCATGGAGGCCAGCATGGTGAGGCCCTCCAGGTAGTTCGCGGCGTGCCGCTTCGGGCCGGTGACGACCAGCCAGCCGGAGCGGAAGCCCGCCACCCGGTAGGTCTTGGAGAGGCCGCCGAAGGTGAGGATCACCAGGTCGTCGGCGAGGGAGGCGGCCGGATAGTGGACGGCCTCGTCGTAGACGATCCGGTCGTAGATCTCGTCCGCGAGGACCATCAGGCCGTGGCGGCGGGCGAGGTCGAGGATGCCCTCGACGATCTCCTTCGGATAGACCGCGCCGGTGGGGTTGTTGGGGTTGATGATCACGACGGCCCGGGTCCGATCGGTGATCTTCGACGCCATGTCGTCGAGGTCCGGGTACCAGTCGGCCGACTCGTCGCAGAGGTAGTGCACGGCCTTGCCGCCCGCGAGGGTGGTGGCGGCGGTCCAGAGCGGGAAGTCGGGGGCGGGGATCAGGACCTCGTCGCCGTCCTCCAGGAGGGCCTGCACGGCCATGGAGACCAGCTCGGACACGCCGTTGCCGAGGAAGACGTCGTCCACGTCGACCTCGGGGAGGCCCATCTCCTGGTAGCGCTGGGCCACCGCGCGGCGGGCGGAGAGGATGCCGCGCGAGTCGGTGTAGCCGTGGGCCTTGGGAAGCATCCTGATCATGTCCTGGACGATCTCCTCGGGCGCCTCGAAGCCGAAGAGGGCCGGGTTGCCCGTGTTGAGGCGCAGGACGCTGTGGCCCGCCTCCTCCAGGGCGTTGGCGTGCTCGATCACCGGGCCGCGGATCTCGTAGCAGACCTCGTTCAGCTTGCTCGACTGCCGGAACTCCATGTCCGACCTCCCCAGTTCCCGGAATCAGCACCGCTCGTTGTTGCTTGGTTTTACCAAGTTCGAGCTTGGAAAGTCCAACGACATGTCTAGACTGCGGCGTATGCCACGTCAGACACGCCGCAGCTACGACCAGCACTGCGCCGCCGCGCGCGCCCTCGACCTCGTCGGAGACCGCTGGACCCTGCTCGTCGTCCGCGAACTCCTCGCCGGGCCGCGCCGCTACACCGACCTCCACGCCGACCTGCCCGGCGTCAGCACGGACATGCTGGCCGGCCGCCTCAAGGACATGGAGGCCACCGGGCTCGTCACCCGCCGCCGACTGCCCCCGCCCGCCTCGGCGTTCGTGTACGAGCTCACTCCGCGCGGCCGGGACCTGCTGCCCGTCCTGCGCGCCCTCGCCGCGTGGGGGACGCCCGACCTGGGAGAACCGCGGCCGACCGATGCCGTGCGCGCGCACTGGTACGCGATCCCGCTCCTCGGGACGCTCGCGGAGCAGGGCCCGGGGACCGTCCAGGTCACCCTGGACGAGGGGGTGTTCCACGTACGCGTCGGGGCCGGCGGCGACGTCGCGTACGGGGACGGCCCGGTGGAGTCCCCCGACGCCCGGCTGCGGACCGACGCGGCGACGTGCCGGGCGCTGGCGGCCGGGGAGCTGACGCTCGGAGAGGCGGTCGCGGCGGGGCGGGCGGAGTTCGAACGGGCCGGGGCGGAGCGGGAATCGGGGGCGGAGTCGGGCTCTGGACCTGGACCTGGACCTGGTGCGGGTGCGGGTTCGGGCGCGGAGTCGAGGTCGGTGGTGGGGTCGGGTTCGGGCGCGGAGTCGGGGCCAGGGGTGGGCTCGGGCGCGGGGTCGGGACCCGTCGTGGCCGTCGGCCTCACGTCCTGACCGACTCCGCCTCCAGGGCCTTCGCCAGGCGGTCGCGAGCCGCAGTCTGCGCCGCGATCCGCGCGTCGAGCACGGCCAGCCGCTCGCGGGCGATCTCGAGCCCGCGGGCGGACGGCGGGGCCGAGGACACGTCCCCGTCCAGGCAGGAGCGGAAGGCGGAGACGTCGTCCAGGGTGAGCCCGGCGTCCAGCAGGTACCGGATGTTCGCCACCCGCGTGACGGCGCCCTCCTCGTACAGCCGGTAGCCGTTGGCCGCCCGGGACGACGCGATCAGACCCGCCTGCTCGTAGTGGCGCAGGGCCCGGGCCGACACCCCGGTCCGCCGGGCCAGTTCGCCGATGCGCAAGGACGCCACCTCCCCGCACAGTCGTACCACGGCCCGGCGCACCGCCGTTCAGAAGACCAGCGCACCCCCGTCGACGGACAGCACCGTGCCGGTCGTGAAGGAGGCCTCGGGCGCGGCGAGGGACGTGATCGCCCACGCGACCTCCTCGGGCCTGCCGAGCCGCCCCAGCGGGACGTGCGCGAGCTGCCAGGCCCGCACCTCCTCCAACCGCTCCGGGGACAGGCCCGCGTGCAGGCCGATCGGGGTGTCGACCGGTCCGGGGGCGACCGCCACCACCCGGACGCCGGCCGGCGCGAGCTCCACCGCCCAGCAGCGGGTCAGGGTCTCCAGGGCGCTCTTGGTCGCCGGGTAGAAGGAGTTGGCGGGCCAGCCGCGCCGGCCCACGGTCGTCGACACGTTCACCACCACGCCCCGGGACTCCCGGAGCGCGGGGGCGGCGGCCCGGGTGAGCAGTGTCGGGGCGACGAGGTTCGTCTCCAGGAGCGGGGTGATCACGGAGCGGTCGAGGGTGTCGAGCGGGCCGCCGGTGGAGATCCCGGCGTTGTTGACGAGGACGTCGAGGCGGCCGTGGGCGGCCAGGGCGGCCCGGACGATCTCCTCGGGGGCGCCCTCCGCCGTGACGTCGGCGGCGAACGGGTGGATCCCGGGCCGGTCCCCGGCGGTCTCCCGCAGCGGTTCCGCCCTGCGGCCGACGGCGACGACGGTCGCCCCCTGCCCGGCGAAGGCCCGCGCGGTGGCCCGGCCGATGCCGGTGCCCGCGCCCGTGACGACGACGACCCTGGTGGGTGTGGTGGTGTCCATGAATCCGATGGTCAAACGGTGACGCCAGTGACAAGGTCAAGCCATGACCCCGCACGAACTGTGGACGGCCCTGCCCCGGGAGGCGCGCGAGCGCGTGGACGCGCTCGTCGTCCGGCGGAGACGGCTCACGGCGACCGAGGAGGTCCTGAAGGCCGGCCTCGTGCCCCGGCCCGCCCTGCACGACTGCTTCCGCCTCGTCACCGTACGCACGGAGATCCTCGCCGACCGGCTCGTACCGCCGCCGCCCCGGGACGCGGACGCCCTCGCCGGGAAGGCCGCCGCGCGGGCCCTCGCCGGGAAGGCCGCCGCGCGGGCCCTCGCCGACCGGCCCGGCGCACCGCCGCGCGGACCCGGTGACGACGGTCCGGTTCCGGTGGACGCGCGGGCGGAGTAGGGGGATGCGGTACGAGGCGATCACCTGGGACCGGATGGCGGAGGTGCTTGCCGGGCATGTCGACGCGGCCGCTCCCGGTGACGGCGGCGCGTGGCTCAAGGTCGGCATCGACGGGCCGCCCGCCGCGCCCGGCGCCGAACTGGCCGCCGCGCTGGCCGAGGCCCTGCGGGCGCGCGGGCGCCCCGTCCACCTGGCGGGCACGGACGGCTTCCTGCGGCCCGCCTCGCTCCGGTACGAGTACGGCAAGCGGGACCCCGACGCGTACTACGGCGGATGGACCGACACCGGGGCCCTGTGGCGGGAGGTCTTCGGCCCGCTGGAGCCCGGCGGCACCGGACGCGTGCTGCCCGACCTGTGGGACCCGGTCACGGACCGGGCGACCCGCAGCCCGTACGCCACGCTGCCGCCCGGCGGCGTCCTCGTCCTGCACGGCCCCTTTCTGCTCGGCCACTGGTTCCCCTTCGACCTCGCCGTGCACCTGCGGCTCTCGCCCGCCGCCCTCGCCCGGCGCACGGAGGAGGCCTGGACGCTTCCCGCCTTCGCCCGGTACGCGACGGAGGTCGACCCGGAGGAGGCGGCCGACGTCGTCGTGCGCGCCGACGACCCGCGCCATCCGGCCTGGACGGGCCTGGGGGAGTAGGCGCGGGACGCGCCGGCCTCAGGAGTCGCCCACCGGCGGAGCCGCCGGTCTGCCGCCCACCACGGCGACCGCCTCCGCACCCGCCCCGCACCCCGCCTCCGCACCCGCCCCGCACCCCGCCTCCGCCGCCTCCGCCGGGTCCGCGCCCGCGAGCCGGGCCGCCAGGAACGCCCCGGTGAACGCGTCGCCCGCGCCCGTCGAGTCCACCGGCCGCACCGGAGGCGCCGCCACCCGCGCGGTGACCGCGCCGCCCTCCGCGACCAGCGCGCCCGCCGCCCCGAGGGTGACCACGACCAGCGGGAAGCGCCGGCTCAACTCCGCCGCCGCCCGCTCCGGTGCGGCGCGCCCGGTGAGCGTCCGGGCCTCGTCGGCGTTGGGCAGCAGCACCTCGGCGCCCTCCGCGGCCGCGAGGAACCGGTCGGCGCCCAGCTCCCCCAGGAACCCCGCCGAGGCCGGATCCACGCTCACCGGAACCCCCGCCTCCCCGGCGTCCCGCAGCGCCCGCCGGGCCGTCCCCCGGCTCCGGTCGGCGAAGAACAGGTACCCCGAGAGGTGCAGCCGGGCCACGCCGTCGAGCAGCTCCGGGGACCAGTCGGCGGGGGAGAGGCGCAGCGCGGCACCGCTGTCGGTCAGGAAGGTGCGCTCCGCCGAGGCGTCCACGAGCGCGATGACGGTGGCCGTCGCCGCCTCCGGATCCCGGACGAGCAGCGGACGCACACCCGCCGCCCGCAGCGCCCGCTCGTGCCAGTCGGCCGCGTCCGTCCCCACCCGGCCGAGCAGCCGCACCTCCCCGCCGCCGGAACGCGCCGCCCAGCAGGCCGCGTTGGCCCCGGCGCCGCCGGGCAGGGTCCGGATCTCCGCCGCCGTGTCCGTGGCCGGCGCGAGCGGGGTCCGGTGCCGGGCGACGACGTCCGTGACCACGTCCCCGACGACGAGCAGCGCGCGCCGGGCGCGGCTCACCGGCCGCCCGCGCCACGCGCCTCCGTGCCGTGCGCCTCCGTACCGCGCGCCTCCGTACCGAACGTCCCCGTGTCGTGAGTCCCCGCACCGAACGTCCCCGTGTCGTGCGTGCCGCCGCGTATCTCCGCGCCGCTCGCCCCTCCCGCGCCGGGTATACCCGCGCCGTACGCTTCCGGACCTCCCGCGCCAGGTATGCCCGCGCCGTACGCCCCCGCGATCCCCGCAGCGAGCCGCACGTTCCCCCGTACCGCCGCCAGGTTGGCCTCCAGGGACGCCCCCTCCGTGTGGACCGTCAGGTATTCGAGCAGGAACGGCGTCACCGCCTGGCCCGTGATCCCCTTCTCCTTCGCCGCCGCCAGGCCGTCCGCGAGCACCCGGTCGTGCAGCGCGGGGTCCAACTGCTCCGCCTCCGGCACCGGGTTGGCCACGACGAGCGCCGCCCGGGGCCCCGCGAGCCGGTCCTGCGCGCGCATCACCCCCGCCACCTCCTCCGGCGTCCGCAGGGTCCAGTCGACCGGCTCGCCCGAGGAGGAGAGGTAGAAGCCGGGGAAGTGCTCCGTGCCGTAGCCGACGACCGTCACCCCCAGCGTCTCCAGGCGCTGGAGCGTCGCGGGCACGTCGAGGATCGACTTGACCCCGGCGCAGACGACGGTGGTGGCGACCCGGGCGAGCAGCCGCAGGTCGGCGGACTCGTCCTGCGTCTCGCTCCACGCGCGGTGCACACCGCCGAGGCCGCCCGTCGCGAACACCCGGACGCCCGCCGCGTCCGCCAGCCAGGCCGTCGCCGAGACCGTCGTCGCGCCGGTCGCGCCCGTCGCCAGGGCCGGGGCCAGATCGCGGTGGCCCAGCTTCCGTACCGTCGGGTCCTCGGCGATCCGTATCAGCGACGCCTCGTCCAGGCCCACCCTGGCCGTGCCGTCCACCACGGCGATCGTGGCGGGGACGGCGCCCCCGGCCCGTACCAGCCGCTCCAGATCGCGGGCCACCGCGAGGTTGCGCGGGCGCGGCAGGCCGTGGGCGATGAGCGTCGATTCCAGCGCGACGACGGGACGGCCCTCGTGGAGCGCTTCCCGTACCTCTTCGGACACCTGTGTGGACATGTCCCATTCCTGGCGCGCCCACGAGCCCCGCAAACCTCGGTGGCGACCTCCTGCCAATTCCTTCCGCGCGCCCTCCGGCCTCCACGGAACCGCCCCCTGCGGAATCCGTCACGGACCGCCCCCGGCGACCGCCCCGAGCGGCCGCGGCGCCCTTGCGCCGCCGCCCCGGAGCGCCGGTGCGGATTCCGTCGCCCCCGCCGGGAGCGGGCATCACCGCTGGTGGGAGCCGTGCCGTACGGACGGTCCCGGTCTCGGACGGCCCCCGGATTCCCGCTACAGTCACCGCCCATGACGACACACGAACTGCCCTCCTTCGCCGTCCACATCCCCGACGCGGAGCTCGAAGCGGAGCCCCTCGACCCCGCCCAGATCGTCTCCGGCACGCCCGAGGTGACGGGCAAGGTGCTGTGGGAGTCCGCCGACGGCAAGCAGGTGCGCGGCATCTGGCAGATCACGCCCGGCGTCGTCACCGACACCGAGGCGAACGAGCTGTTCGTGGTGGTCTCCGGGCGGGCGACCGTCGCCGTCGAGGGCGGGGACACCCTGGAGATCGGCCCCGGCGACGCCTGCGTGCTGCGCGAGGGCGACCGGACCACCTGGACCGTCCACGAGACCCTGCGCAAGGCCTACCACATCAGTCTCTGAGGCCTCTGAAGCCGCTGGGGCCCCTGAAGCTTCCGAGGCCCTCGAAGCCTCGGAATCCTCCGAAGCCCCGGAGGCCTCCCGGGCCTTTTCGCGGCCCGTCGAGACCCGTCCGCGAGCCGCCGCCAGGAGTCTGGTAGGAAACCTTCCTATCCGCTAGCATCCCGGTCGGCGGCTTGGCGCGGCGTCCCTCTCCGAGGGCGTGACGCGCTCAGCGAGAGCTCTGACCCGGCCGCCGAGCACCACCCCCGCCGTGCGGCGCCCGCATCGCCACCCGGCCGGTCGCCGTGCCCGCGCACCCGGCGCGGAGACCGGTCCGCGCCGCGCGGCGAGACCGTGGTGTCCACGCACCCGTGTCCAGCTCTCGCCACCCCCTCAGGTCAGGGAGCCCAGGTATGCGCCTGTACGCCTCCGTCCCACCGCGCCCCACCCCCACCCCCCGCCTCACCCTCGTCCTCACCGCCGTCCTGATGCTCGTCGGCGGCCTCCTCCTCGCCCTCCCGGACCGGGCCGGAGCCGCCGCCGACGCGTTGATCTCCCAGGGCCGGCCCGCCACCTCCTCCTCCGTCGAGGACGGCACCTTCGGCCCCGAGAAGGCCTTCGACGGCGTCTCCACCACCCGCTGGGCCAGCGCCGAGGGCTCCGACCCCCAGTGGATCCGGGTCGACCTCGGCCCCTCGGCCACCGTCTCCCGCGTCAAACTCGTCTGGGAGGCCGCCTACGCCAAGGCCTACCGGGTCGAGATCTCCGCCGACGGCACCACCTGGACCCGCCTCGCCACCGAGACCGCGGGCAACGGCGGCACGGACGACTGGACCGGCCTGACCGGCACCGGCCGCCACCTCCGGGTGTACGGGACCGCCCGCGGCACCTCGTACGGCTACTCGCTCTACACGGTCGAGGTCTACGGCACCACCGGCTCCACGACCCCGCCCACCGGCGCCTTCACCGTCGTCGCGGCCGGTGACATCGCCGCGCAGTGCACCGCCTCCAGCAGTTCCTGCGCCCACCCCAAGACCGCCGCGCTCGCCCAGCGGATCGCCCCATCGTTCTACCTGACGATGGGCGACAACCAGTACGACGACGCGATGATCTCCGACTTCCGCGCCTACTACGACAAGACCTGGGGCGCCTTCAAGGCCAGGACCCGGCCCGTGCCCGGCAACCACGAGACCTACGACCCGGCCGGTCCGCTCGCGGGCTACAAGGCGTACTTCGGCTCGATCGCCTACCCGCAGGGCAAGCCGTACTACAGCTACGACCACGGCAACTGGCACTTCGTCGCCCTCGACTCCAACTCCTTCGACGACGCCGCGCAGATCCAGTGGCTCAAGGACGACCTCGCGCGGAACACCAAGGGCTGCGTCGCCGCCTACTTCCACCACCCGCTGTACTCCTCCGGCGGCCACGGCAACGACCCGGTCTCCAAGCCCGTCTGGAAGATCCTGTACGACGCGAGGGCCGACCTGGTGCTCAACGGGCACGACCACCACTACGAGCGCTTCGCTCCGCAGGACCCCAACGGGAAGGCCACCGCGAACGGCATCGTCGAGATCGTCGGCGGCATGGGCGGCGCCGAGCCCTACGACATCGAGACGGTCCAGCCGAACAGCCAGAAGCGGATCAGCGGTCCGTACGGCGTCCTCAAGCTGGACCTCACCGACACCACCTTCACCTGGCAGTACGTCGGCACCGACGACAAGGTGAAGGACTCCGGACCGACCTACACCTGCCACTGATGTACCTCGCGACCACAGGTCGCCGCGACGCGCCGTCCCGGCCCTCCGGGGCCCGGCGGCGCGTCCCCGGCACCGTCCTCGCGCTCGGCGCGGTCAGCCTGGTCACCGACGTCTCCTCGGAGATGGTGACGGCCGTCCTGCCGCTCTACCTGGTCCTCGGACTCGGCCTCTCCCCGCTCCAGTTCGGGCTCCTCGACGGCCTCTCCACCGGCGCCACCGCGCTCGTGCGGCTCCTCGGCGGCGCCACCGCCGACCGGGGCGGCCGCCACAAACAGATCGCCGGACTCGGCTACGCCCTCTCCGCCTGCTCCCGGCTCGGCCTCCTCCTCGCGGGCGGCGCGACCGGCCCGCTCGCCTCCTCGATCGTCGCCGACCGGCTCGGCAAGGGCGTCCGCACCGCGCCCCGGGACGCACTCATCACCCTGCACAGCCCGCCCGAGGACCTGGGCCGCGCCTTCGGCACCCACCGCGCCATGGACACCACCGGCGCCCTCCTCGGACCCCTGGCCGCCGTCGCCCTGCTGTGGGCGACGACCGAGGCGTACGAGGCGGTCTTCGCCGTCAGCTTCTGCGTCGGGGCCTTCGGCGTGCTGCTGTGGGTGCTGCTCGTCCCCGGCCGGGGGAGCGCGCCGGGACGGGGGAAGCCATCCGGATCCTCCCGAGGGCCGGTTCCGGCTCCGGGAAACCCTTCGGCGTCTCCACGCACGCGTGGAGGCGGATTCCTCGCCGCGCTCCGTACGCCCGCGTACCGCCGGATCGTGCTCTGCGCCGGTCTCCTCGGCGCCGCCACCATCGGCGACGCCTTCCTCTACCTGCTGCTCCAGCGGCGCCTCGCCCTCGACGCCACCTGGTTCCCCTTCCTGCCGCTCGGCGCGGCCGTCGTCTACCTGCTGCTCGCCGTCCCGGCCGGCCGGCTCGCCGACCGCGCCGGACGCCGGGGGCCGTTCCTGTACGGCCACGGAGCCCTGCTCCTCGCCTACGGCCTGCTCCTGGCCCCCGTGCCCGACACGGCCGCCCTCGTCGGCGTGCTCGTCCTGCTCGGGGTCTTCTACGCCGCCACCGACGGCGTCCTGATGGCCCTGACCGGTCCGTTCCTGGCCGAGGGGCGGCAGGCCGGCGGCCTCGCCCTCCTCCAGACCGTGCAGGCCCTCGCCCGGGTCGGCGCCGCCGTCGCGTTCGGCGCCCTCTGGACCGCGAGCGGACAGGAGACGGCACTCGTCGCGGCACTGGTCGCCCTCGCGGCCGCCCTGTGCTGCGCCGCCCGCCTGCTGCCGACCGGCTCCCCGCGCACTCCCGAGAGGACCGCACCATGAACGCCCCGACCACCGGCGGCCCGTCCACGCGCACGCGTGTGTGGATCATCGTGCTCGCCCTCGTCCTGCTCGGCGGCGGAGCCACCGCCTACACCCTGCGGGCCGCCTCCGGCCGGACCGAAGCCACCGACACAGCCGACCCCGGCTTCGTCCTCGCCGGAGGCTCCGGCGCGCTCTACGCCCGGGACACCGCGAGCGGGCGCGTCGCGCGCGTGGACCCGTCCGCGCCCGGCGGCCGGACGGCCGGCGGCCCGTCCTGCGACCGCTTCCACGCGGCCGGCCCCACCGCCCTCTGCCTCCAGCGGCGGCCGGGCGTCCCGGCCCGCTCGTACGCGATCGTGCTCGACCGGAAGCTGCGCGAGATCCGGCGCGTCGCCCTGCCGGGCATCCCCAGCCGGGCCCGGGTCTCCGCCTCGGGGAACATGCTCTCCTGGACGATGTTCGCGACCGGCGACTCCTACGCGCGCTCGTCCTTCTCCACCCGGACCTCGATCCTCGACCTGCGCACCGGCTACCTGGTGAAGAACATGGAGCTGATCCCGCTCACCCTCGAAGGACGGCGGTACCACGCGCCCGACGTCAACTACTGGGGCGTCAGCTTCGCCGCCGACGACAACCGCTTCTACGCCACCGTCTCCACGAACGGCCGTACCCACCTCGTCGAGGGGGACATGGAGAAGTGGTCGGCCCGCGCCCTGCGGGAGAACGTCGAATGCCCCTCGCTCTCCCCGGACGGCACCCGGCTCGCCTTCAAGAAGCGGGTCTCCGACGGCCCGCGCGACCCGTGGCGGCTCCACGTGTACGACCTGCGCACCGGCCGCGAGCACCCCGTCGCCGAACGGCGCGGCATCGACGACCAGGCGCTGTGGACGGACGCGCGGACCCTCGCGTACGGATACGGGGGAGCGGTCTGGTCCGTCCCGGCCGACGGCACGGGTAGCCCGCGCCGACTCGCGGCCGGAGCCTCGTCCCCGGCGGCACCGCGCTGACGGAACGTCCTCCGGAAGGCCCGGCTCAGGCCTTCCGTAGGACGCTCCGCAGGGCGAGCGCCGCCATCGGAAGCAGCAGACAGGCGGCGATCGCGTTCAGCGGCCCGTAGCCCGCCTGCGAGACGATCAGGCCCGCCGCGAGGCCGCCGACCCCGGCGGCGGTGTTCATAATGAAGTCGGAGAGCCCCTGGACGGCGGCCCGGGCGGCCTGCGGCACCGAGTCCGTGAGCAGCGCCGAACCGGACACGAGCCCCGCCGACCAGCCCAGGCCGAGGACGAAGAGGCCCAGGGCCACCCGGCCGTGGCTCGCCCCGGCCGTGCCCGCGACGAGCGCCGCCGTGCCGATCAGCCCGACCGCGAGCCCGATCACGGAGAGGCGCCCCAGCCGGTCCGAGAGCCAGCCCATCAGCGGCGAGAAGGCGTACATGCCCGCGATGTGGCCGCTGATGACGAGGCCGATCAACCGGATGTCCGCGCCGTGGTGGGTGAGCGCCACCGGGGTCATCGACATGATCGACACCATGGCGGTGTGCGAGCCCGCGACGGTGACCAGGGCGAGGCGGGCCCGCGGAGACTCCCGCACCGCCCGCATCCCGGCCCGCAGGGAGCGTCCCTCGACCGCCGCAGGCCCGCCCGGGTCCGCGTCGGTCAGCGCGCGGGCGGTGAGCAGCGGGTCGGGGCGCAGCAGCAGGGCGACCACGGCCGCGGCGAGCACGAAGACCCCGGCGGCCCAGACGAAGGCGCCCGCCGTGGCCGGTATGCCCAGACCCGCGACGCTCTTCCCGGCGGGCGACGCGACGTTCGGCCCGAGCACCGCCCCGATCGTGGTCGCCCACACCACCGTGGAGATGGCCCGGGCCCGGTGGTCCGGCTCGGCCAGATCGGCCGCGGCGAAGCGGGCCGCCAGGTTCGCCGAGGAACCGGCGCCGAAGCCGACGAGCCCGACGAGCAGCAGGGCGAAGCTCCCGACGACCGCCCCGAGCACCACCACACCGGCGCCCACCGCCCCGAGCAGATACGCGAGGACCAGACCCGCCCGGCGCCCCCGCGAGGCCATCAGGGCGGCCAGCGGCATGGCGAGCAGCGCCGGACCGGCCACCGTCGCCGTCGACGCCAGACCGGCGAGCGCCTCGGTGCCGCCGACCTCCGTGGCCAGGACGGCGGCGAGCGCGACCCCGATGGCGATGCCGAGGCCGCCGAGGATCTGGGTGGCGATCAGCACGGCCCGGACGCGCCGGCGCAGCGCCGGCAAATCGGCGGCGGTGACGGGGGCGGGTATGCGGCCGGGCAGGGTGGCGTCAGGGGCGCCGGGGGTGTGGGTCACTTACGAGAGTGTGCCAGCCGTCCCACCTGATGGGAACGCCCCCGCTCTCGCACGGGGCCGCCTCTGTTCTCGCACGGGAACGCCTCTGCTCTCGCACAGGGACGCCCCCGCCTTCCGTCGGCAACGCCCCGCCGACCGACGAGAACGCCCCCGCCCCTTCACGCGCCCCTCAGAACAGCGGCGCCGGCAGCACCCCCTCCAGAGCCAGCAGCTGCCGCTTGGTCTCCAGGCCGCCCCCGAAGCCGCCGAGCCCGCCGTCGCTCTCCACCACCCGGTGGCACGGCACCACCACCGGCAGCGGATTGGCGCCCATCGCCGCCCCCACCGCCTGCGCGGCCCCCGACTGCCCCACGCGCCTCGCCAGCTCCCCGTACCCGACGACCGTCCCGTACGGCACGCCGGTCGCCAGCTCGCGCAGCACCTGCCGGTTGAACCCGGTCGTCAGGCTCCAGTCCAGGGGCAGGTCGAGCCCGTCCGGGTCGCCCGCGAAGTACCGGCCGAGCCGGCGTATCGGCTCCGCGAGCAACCCCGAGGCGCACTCCACCGGCTCCGCGCCGAGCCGGGCCGCCAGCCGGTCGGGGATCCCCTCCCGCCGCGCCGCGTCCGCGTGGAACCCGACCCGTACGAGCCCCCGCCCGGTCGCGGCGAGGAAGAGCGGCCCGATGCCGCTCTCCACGACCGCCCACTCCACCGCTTCGATGTCCATGCCGACCACGCTACGACCCCCCACCGACAGCCCGGCCGCGACCGGGAGGAAGGCCCCCGGAACCGGCACCAAGATCACAGACCGGTCTCGCTCCGGCCTCGCGAAGGGAAATTCCCCGGTCGCATGGTCGCCACGACGTCCGCGCGCCATAATCTCGCCCCGGGGGAGTAGGAGCCGACGGAACCGACTGTTTTCGGCCGACGTCGCACCAGGGGTGGAGGGCACACGATCATGCAGGGCACGGTCGACGGATTCAGCTACGGGCTCGTCACGCCGGTGGCCTCCTTTCTCATGGCCTGCCTCGGCGGCGCCCTCGGCCTGAGGTGCACCACCAGATCCCTCCGCCACCGCGACAGCTTCAAGGCGGGCTGGCTCGTCCTCGGCGCCACCTCGATCGGCACCGGCATCTGGACCATGCACTTCATCGCCATGATGGGCTTCTCGGTCCAGCAGGCGCCGGTCGACTACGACCGGCCCATCACCTTCGCCAGCCTGGGCGTCGCCGTCCTCATGGTCGGCATCGGCATCCTCATCGTCGGGTACCGCGGGGCGACCGCCCTGACCCTGGTCACCGGCGGCACCATCACCGGTCTCGGCATCGCCACCATGCACTACCTGGGCATGGCCGGGATGCGCCTCCACGGCCGCGTCGAGTACGACACCGCGACCGTCGCGCTCTCCGTCGTCATCGCCGTCGTGGCCGCCACCACGGCCCTCTGGGCGGCCGTTTCCGTGCATGGATTTCTGGCCAGCCTCGGTGCGAGCCTGGTGATGGGCGTCGCCGTCAGTGGTATGCACTACACCGCCATGGCGGCCGTCACCGTCCACCTGAACGGCGCCGGGGTCCCGGAAGCCGCCACCGCCCCCGCGACCTCGCTCCTCCTGCCGATGCTGATCGGCCCCGCGGTCTTCCTCATCCTCGCCGCCGTCGTCGTCATGTTCGACCCGCTGCTCGTGATGGGCGACCCCGAGTGGCGGCGGACCCGGGTCCGGGCCGTGCACCGCCCCGGCGTGCCCGCCCCGCGCCACGTGCCGACCCACTACGGCGAGCCCGCCGGACGGTCCGCCCGCCCCGCCCGCCGCGCCACCCGCAGGGCCGCCGCGGTCCACGGCGTGCACCGCTCCCAGGACTGGTGAGGGGACGCCCGGCGGCCGGGCGGTGAGCCGATCGCCGCCCGAGTGTCGGTGCCGGGTCGTACGGTGGTTCCATGCGGCCCGTTTCCAAGATCGAACGTACGGTGGCGCCCTTCGAGGTCGTCAGCTCCTACCAGCCCAGCGGCGACCAGCCGACCGCCATCGCCGACCTCGAGCGGCGGATCCGCGCGGGCGAGAAGGACGTCGTGCTCCTCGGCGCCACCGGCACCGGCAAGTCGGCGACCACCGCGTGGATGATCGAGAAGCTCCAGCGCCCCACCCTGGTGATGGCGCCGAACAAGACGCTGGCCGCCCAGCTGGCGAACGAGTTCCGCGAGCTCCTGCCGAACAACGCCGTCGAGTACTTCGTCTCGTACTACGACTACTACCAGCCCGAGGCATACGTCCCGCAGTCGGACACCTACATCGAGAAGGACTCCTCCATCAACGAGGAGGTGGAGCGGCTCCGCCACTCCGCGACGAACTCCCTGCTCACCCGCAGGGACGTGATCGTCGTCGCCTCCGTCTCCTGCATCTACGGCCTCGGCACGCCCCAGGAGTACGTGGACCGGATGGTCCCGCTCAAGGTCGGCGAGGAGATCGACCGCGACCAGCTGCTCCGCCGCTTCGTCGACATCCAGTACACCCGCAACGACCTGGCGTTCACCCGCGGCACCTTCCGGGTCCGCGGCGACACCATCGAGATCTTCCCGGTGTACGAGGAGCTCGCCGTCCGCATCGAGATGTTCGGCGACGAGATCGAGGCCCTCTCCACCCTCCACCCGCTCACCGGCGAGGTCATCAGCGAGGACGAGCAGCTGTACGTCTTCCCCGCCAGCCACTACGTCGCGGGACCCGAGCGCATGGAGCGGGCCGTCAACGACATCGAGCGCGAGCTGGAGGGCCGCCTCGCCGAGCTGGACAAGCAGGGCAAGCACCTGGAGTCCCAGCGGCTGCGCATGAGGACCACGTACGACATCGAGATGATGCGCCAGATCGGCTCCTGCTCCGGCATCGAGAACTACTCGATGCACTTCGACGGACGCGAGCCCGGCTCCGCGCCCAACACCCTCCTCGACTACTTCCCCGAGGACTTCCTGCTCGTCATCGACGAGTCGCACGTCACCGTGCCGCAGATCGGCGCCATGTACGAGGGCGACGCCTCCCGCAAGCGGACCCTGGTCGACCACGGCTTCCGGCTCCCCTCGGCCCTCGACAACCGCCCGCTGAAGTGGGAGGAGTTCCAGGAGCGGATCGGCCAGACCGTCTACCTCTCCGCGACCCCCGGGACGTACGAGCTCTCGCGCGGCGACGGCTTCGTCGAGCAGATCATCCGCCCCACCGGCCTCGTCGACCCCGAGGTCGTCGTCAAGCCCACCGAGGGCCAGATCGACGACCTGGTCCACGAGATCCGGCTGCGCACCGAGCGGGACGAGCGGGTCCTCGTCACCACCCTCACCAAGAAGATGGCCGAGGACCTCACCGACTACTTCCTGGAGCTCGGCATCCAGGTGCGCTACCTGCACAGCGACGTGGACACCCTGCGCCGCATCGAGCTGCTGCGCGAGCTGCGCGCCGGCGAGTACGACGTCCTCGTCGGCATCAACCTCCTCCGGGAGGGCCTCGACCTCCCCGAGGTGTCCCTGGTCGCCATCCTCGACGCCGACAAGCAGGGCTTCCTGCGCTCCGGGACCTCCCTGATCCAGACCATCGGCCGCGCCGCGCGAAACGTGTCGGGCCAGGTCCACATGTACGCGGACCGGATCACCCCGGCGATGGAGCAGGCCATCGACGAGACCAACCGGCGCCGCGAGAAGCAGATCGCGTACAACACCGAGCACGGCATCGACCCGCAGCCGCTCCGCAAGAAGATCAACGACATCGTCGCGACCATCGCGCGCGAGGAGGTCGACACCGAGGAGCTGCTCGGCACCGGCTACCGCCAGGGCAAGGAGGGCAAGGGCGCCAAGGCCCCCGTCCCCGCGCTCGCCGCGCACGGCGTCAAGGGCAGGGGCAGGGCGGGCTCCACCGTGGAGCTCGGCGACCGGCCCGCCAGTGAACTGGCCGCGATCATCGAGGAGATGACGGACCGGATGCGCGCCGCCGCCGCCGAGCTCCAGTTCGAGGTGGCCGCCCGGCTCCGCGACGAGGTGGGAGAGCTGAAGAAGGAGTTGCGCCAGATGAAGGAGGCGGGCCTCGCCTGACCGGAGGCGGTCCGGTGTGTTGCAAGACCGACACAAAACCGGACCGCCCCTCCGCGGTGTCAGTGACCCTGCGTAGGGTGCTGGACAACCGCACGCACCGGACAGCGGACGCGGGGAACGCAACGAGAGGGGCACGCGCGTGACCGTGAACATGACCAAGGGTCAGGCCATCAGCCTGGAGAAGCAGGGCGGGGGCAGCCTCACCCAGGTGCGGATGGGGCTCGGCTGGCAGGCGGCGCCGCGCCGCGGTCTCTTCGGCTCGCGCACCCGCGAGATCGACCTGGACGCCTCGGCCGTCCTCTTCGCCGACAAGCAGCCGGTCGACGTGGTCTTCTTCCGGCACCTGGTCAGCGACGACGGCTCGGTCAAGCACACCGGCGACAACCTGGTGGGCGGCGCGGGGCAGGGCGGCGACGACGAGGCGATCCTCGTGGACCTGGAGCGGGTCCCGGTCCACATCGACCAGATCGTCTTCACGGTGAACTCCTTCACCGGCCAGACGTTCCAGGAGGTGCAGAACGCCTTCTGCCGGCTCGTCGACGAGACGAACGGGCAGGAGCTGGCGCGCTACACCCTCGACGGCGGCGGCCGCTACACCGCGCAGATCATGGCGAAGGTGCACCGGGCCGGCTCCGGCTGGCAGATGACCGCCCTGGGCAACCCGGCCAACGGCCGCACCTTCCAGGACCTGATGCCGGCGATCCTGCCGCACCTGTAGGCGGCCCGCGCACCACGCACCCACAGCTCCCGGAGGCAGCCGCCGCCGGGAGCTGTCCCGCATGATTCGTTCGGCGCCTTGATCCGGACGGCCCATGAACGACCCGTTTGAACCGCACCGGGACACGCGAATCCGCACCGGGGAAGCACCGAGGGGACAGAGTCGATGACGGCCGAGCTGGTCCGGGGACAGAACCACCCCCTGCCCGACACCCGACTGGAGATCCGGGTGTCGGCCGGTCATCCGGTCCTCGCCGGAGCCACCCTCGGCGACGAGGGCGGCAGGGTCCCCGGCGCGGAGTGGATCGCCCACCCCGGCGCGCCCTCGCTCCCCGGCGTCGACGTCCCCGGGGCACCGGCCGCCGACCAGCGCCTCTCCGTCGACCTGGGCGCCATGCCCGGGACCGTCCACCGGATCTCGGTCCTCCTCGCGCTGACCGGGCACGGCGGAGCCGCCCGCTTCGGAGCGGTCGCCGCCCCCTTCGTCGCCGTCACCGGGCCCGACGGCACCGAGATCGCCACCTACACGATCACCGGACTCGACCGCGAGTCCGCCGTCGTCGCCCTGGAGCTGTACCGCCGCCAGGGCGCCTGGAAGGTCCGCGCGATGGGCCAGGGGTACGAGGGCGGGCTCGCCGACCTCCTCGGCGACCAGGGCCTGGAGCGGCCCGCCGACGCGGCCGCGACGATCCTGGCGGCCGCCGCCCCGGAGGCCGCGCCCGCGGCGACCGCCCCGCGACCGCGCGCCCCCGAGCCGGAGCGGGTGCCCCTGCCGACGGCGGCCGCGGACCCCGCGCTTCCGGCCGCCCCGGCGGCCCTGACACCCCCGGCGGCCGCGGACCCCGCGCTCCCGTCTGCCCCGGCCCCGGCGGCCGCGGACTCCACGCTTCCGTCTGCCCCGGCCCCGGCGGTCCCCACCGGCTCGGACCGGCCCACGCCCCTGGCCACCCCGGTCGTCCCGGCCCCCGCCGCCCCGACGGCCTCGGATCCCCCGCCCCCGCCCCCGCCGCTTCCGCAGACCGTCTCCGACCCGACGCCGACCGTGCCGGTGACCCCGCCGTCGGGCACGGACACGGGCGCGCGGGCGCCGGGCGGCCCCATCGACTACTCCCACCCCCGCCGCAGGCCCGCCGCCGCGCCGGAGCCGCCGCAGGCCCCGCCCCAGGCACCGCCCGCGCCGGTCGCCGGGGACGCCTCCGGCTGGTCCATGGACGAGCGCCTGTACAACCAGGTGTGGGGGATGTTCGAGGACCTGGCCCGTACCGCCGCCGCCTACCGCAGCGCCTGCGACTTCGCGGAGTCCCGGCTCGACCGGGAGCTCGACCAGACGCTCTCCGACTACCGCGCCAGGAACGGGGGCGCGAACGACGCGGCCCGCGCGGCCGCCCGGGCCCGGCACGACGAGCTGGTGGACCGGGCCCGCGCGGTCCTCGACCGCGACCTCGCCCAGCTCGCGGCCGAGTCCGAAGTGGTCGAACCGGCCCTGCCGGCCGCCTACGCCCGCTGGGACAACCCCGTCTGGCACGCCTACCGGGTCCCGGCCGAGGAGCCGATGGCCGTCCGGCTGGGCGACCTCCACCTGCCCGAGCGCACCGAGCTGCGGATCCCCATGCTCGTCCGGCTGCCGCTGGAACGGGGGCTGTGGGTGGACAGCGGGCGCGGCCACTCGGAGGCGGCCGGCCTCCTCGACGAGACCGAGCTGCGTCGGCTCGCCCTGGACAGCGCGGTCGCGCACGCGGCCCGGCTGCTCGCGGCGCACCCGGCGGGCGGCTTCGCCGTCCACGTCCTCGACGCGGCCGGGGCGGGCGCCGCGTCCCTCGCCCCGCTCGTGGAGTCCGACGTCCTCGCGACCCCGCCGGCCCGGGGCGCGGCCGGTGTCTCCGCGGTCCTGGAGCAGCTCACCGAGCGGGTCGACCTGCTCCAGATGGCGCTGCGGGGCGGCGCGGCCGACGCGCTGCCGCCCGGCCTGGACACGGCCCGGCAGCTGCTGATCGTGCACGACTTCCCGCACGGCTTCGACGACCGGGCGGTCACCCGGCTCCGGTACCTCGCCGACGAGGGCCCCTCGGTCGGCGTCCACCTGCTGATGGTGGCCGACCGGGCGGACGCGGCCGCGTACGGGCCGCTGCTCGACCCGCTGTGGCGCTCGCTGCTGCGGCTCACCCCCGTCCCCGACGACCACCTCGCCGACCCGTGGGTGGGGCACGCCTGGTCGTACGAGCCGCCGGTGCTCCCGCCCGGCAGCGGGGTCCTGCGGCAGGTCCTCGCCCAAGTGGCGGAGGCCCGCCGGGGAAAGCGGTCCTGACCTGGCGTCTTGATGATCCTTTAGCCTCCCCTTTACCTTCTCTTGGCATTTCGGGTAGTGTTCTTCACGCGGAGGGGAGTACTCCCCAAGCGCGGCGTGCCCGTCAGTACGGAGGGATCCCAGTGATCCGATCCCGGGGCGTCGGCCCGGCGGCGGCTCGTCCGCCGCCCGGGTGGAAGAGACCTCCGGCAGCGACGACGCTGATCAGTAGCCGTACGACGCCGGAGGCGCAATGGACGTTTCGACGACCCTGTGGGTCCTGACCATTCTCGGTCTGGGTGCCCTGATCGGTGCCGACTTCTTCATCGGGCGCAAGCCCCATGACGTGTCGGTCAAGGAAGCCGGCATCTGGACGATCGTCTGGATCGTCCTCGCCGTACTCTTCGGGCTCGGCCTGCTGTTCTTCGGCAGCGCCCAGTCCTCCGGCGAGTTCTTCGCCGGATACATCACCGAGAAGTCGCTCAGCGTCGACAACCTCTTCGTCTTCGTCCTGATCATGGCGAAGTTCTCGGTCCCCTCGCACCTCCAGCAGCGCGTGCTGCTGATCGGCGTCCTGATCGCCCTGGTGCTCCGCGCGATCTTCATCGCCGCCGGTGCCGCGATCATCGCCAGCTTCTCCTGGGTCTTCTACATCTTCGGCGCGTTCCTGATCTACACCGCCTGGAAGCTCATCCAGGAGGCGCGCGCCGACGAGGAGGAGGACGAGTTCGAGGAGAACCGCCTCCTCAAGAGCGTCGAGAAGAAGTTCGGCGTCGCCGACCGGTACCACGGCACCAAGCTGTTCATCCGGGTCAACGGCAAGCGGGTGCTGACCCCGCTGATGGTGGTCATGCTGGCCATCGGCACCACCGACATCCTCTTCGCCCTCGACTCCATCCCGGCGATCTTCGGCCTCACCCAGGACCCGTACATCGTCTTCACCGCCAACGCCTTCGCCCTCATGGGTCTGCGACAGCTGTACTTCCTGATCGGCGGCCTGCTCAAGAAGCTGGTCCACCTCAGCTACGGCCTGTCGGTGATCCTCGGCTTCATCGGCGTCAAGCTGGTGCTGCACGCCCTGCACGAGTCCGGGGTGCACGTCCCGGAGATCTCCATCCCGGTCTCCCTCGCGGTCATCTGCGGTGTTCTGATCATCACCACGATCACCAGCCTGATCGCCTCCAAGCGACAGGCCGAGCGGGAGGCCGCCCAGAGCGTGGCCGACGCCGACGGCACCGAGAAGGACAGCATCGGCGCCTGACGCGGCACACACGGCGACGGCCGGCCCGGGACCCCCTCCCCGGTCGGCCTTTCGCCGTTTCCGGAGCCCTTTCGGAACGGGCCCCTTTCGGACGCGTCTCCTTCCGGACGCCTCCTAGGCGGGCGCGGGCTCCTTCACCGCAGTGCGCGCCGGCAGGGTCTCCGGGAGGAGCGCGAAGCAGCCCAGGCTGACCAGGGCCACCAGCGTCAGATAGGCCGCCACGCCCCACGGCGGACCCGAACCCCCCTCGGAGAGCGCGGTGGCCGCGAGGGGGGTCAGGGCGCCGCCGAGGACGCCCGCGAGGTTGTAGCCGACGGCCGCGCCCGTACAGCGGACCCGGGGCTCGTACAGCTCCGGCAGGTACGCGGCGACCACCGCGAACATCGTGATGAAGGCCAGCAGCGCGCCCAGGAAGCCCAGGAACATCAGCGGCGGCCGCGCGGTGTGCAGCAGCGCCACCATCGGGAACATCCAGAGCGCGCAGCCCGCGCACCCGGCCAGACAGAGCGTCCGGCGGCCCCAGCGGTCGGCGAGGAGCGCCACGAACGGGGTGGCCGCCCCCATCACCGCCACCGCCGCCATGACGCAGCCCAGCATCACCGGGCCGCTCAGGCCGAGCCGCCCGGTGCCGTAGGCCAGGGCCCAGGTGGAGACCGCGTAGAAGACGGCGTACCCGACCGCGAGGGCCCCCGCCGTCAGCAGCACGAGCCGCCAGTGGTTCCGGACGACCTCGGCCAGCGGGGCGCCCGCGCGCCGCCCGGACGCGGACAGCTCCTCGAACTGCGGGGTCTCCGCGAGCGAGGAGCGCAGCAGCAGCCCGCCCGCCGCGAGCAGCCCCGCCGCCCAGAACGGCACCCGCCAGCCCCAGGAGCGGAACTCCGCGTCGCTCAGCCCGGCCGTGAGCCCCAGCATCACCCCGTTCGCCAGGAGGAAGCCGACCGTCGGGCCGATCTGCGGGAAGCTCGCCCACAGCGCGCGCCGGTGCTCCGGGGCGTGCTCGGCCGTGAGCAGCACCGCCCCGCCCCACTCGCCGCCCAGACCGAGCCCCTGGAGGAAGCGGAGCAGGAGCAGCAGCACGGGGGCGGCGATGCCGAGCGTCGCGTACGTGGGGAGGCAGCCGACCGCGACCGTGGCGCAGCCGGTCAGGAGCAGCGAGGCGAAGAGGACCGGGCGCCGGCCGTACCGGTCGCCGACGTGGCCGAAGAGGACCGAGCCGAGCGGCCGGGCCACGAAGCCGACGGCGAAGGTGCCGAAGGCGGCCAGGGTCCCGGCGAGCGGGGAGAAGGTCGGGAAGAAGAGCGGGCCCAGGACGAGGGCGGCGGCGGTCCCGTAGACGTAGAAGTCGAAGAACTCGATGGCGGTGCCGACGAGCGAGGCGGCGGCGATCCGGCCCATCGAGGGGCCGGTGGACGGCGACGGAGAGTGACGGCGGTACATGTCCCGCGATCTACCCGCCGATCACCCCCGCTACGGGGGCGTGCGGGAGCGCGCCGCTGGTGGGGCGCGCGCCCTCCGTCCGCCCTCGGGTCACCAGCCGCGCTCGCGCCACTCCGCGAGGTGGGGGCGCTCGTCACCGAGCGTGGTGTCCTTGCCGTGGCCCGGGTAGACCCAGGACTCGTCCGGGAGGGCCTCGAAGAGCTTGGTCTCCACGTCGTGGAGCAGGCTCGCGAAGGCCTCCGGGTCCTGGTGGGTGTTGCCCACGCCGCCGGGGAAGAGGCAGTCGCCGGTGAAGACGTGGGGGTGGCCGTGCGGGTCGTCGTAGACGAGGGCGATCGAGCCCGGGGTGTGGCCGACGAGCCTGCGGGCGGTCAGCTCGACCCGGCCCACCCGGATCGTGTCGCCGTCCTCGACGGGCACGTCGGTCGCGACCGGGATGCCCTCCGCGTCGTACGCGCCCGCGTAGGTGCGGGCGCCGGTCGCGGCGACCACCTCGGCCAGGGCCTGCCAGTGGTCGCCGTGCCGGTGGGTGGTGACGACGGCGCCGACGCCGTCGTCACCGATCAGCGTGAGCAGGGTGCCGGCCTCGTTCGCCGCGTCGATCAGCAGCTGCTCGCCGGTCGCCCGACAGCGCAGCAGATAGGCGTTGTTGTCCATCGGGCCGACCGCGACCTTCGAGATCATCAGGTCCGCCAGCTCGTGCACGTCCGCAGGGCCGCCGACCTTCACCACTCCGCTGTACGTCATGCGCTCAGCCTATAGCGGGGGGAGGTCCGGGAGGCCGTCGCCGGAGAGGACGGCGAGACGGGCGCCCTTGTCGCCGCGGCCGGACAGCCAGCCGAGCAGTTCGGGGCCGGTGCCCGCGAGGACGACGGGAGTACCCTCGGTCCCTCCGGTGCTCCAGGTGGGCCCCGTCCCGTCGTGACCGAGGCGGAGGGTCACCGGGGGCACCTCCGGGCGTCCCGACCAGCGGTCGGCCAGGAACTCGACCTCCCGCAGGACGAACTCCTCCGGCAGGTCGTCCAGGCCGTATCCGGCGCCCAGGTCGACGTGGTGCAGCTCCACCTCCACCCAGCGGCGGAAGGGGACCCGGGAGGCGCTGTCGGTGACGCCGTTGCGCAGCTCGACGGTCCGGCTCCAGTCGGCGGGCTTCTCGCACACCGCCCGCAGCCGCTCCGCGCTCTCGCGTACGTCGGCGAGCTGCGCGTCGAGCGGGCGGTACGCGTCCCGCTCGATGTCGGCCTCGCGGGTCGCGGCGTCCGTGTACATGGGGCGGCCCTCGAAGACGTTCACCAGGGCGTCGGCGTTGCGGGCGAGGTGGGCGAGGACATGGCCGCGGGTCCAGCCCGGAAGCCGTGACGGCTCGGCCGTCGCGGCGTTGTCCCAGGAGGCGGCGGCGTCCAGGAGCCGATCGGTCGCCTCTTGCAGGGAAACAAGGTCACGCTCGTGATCGATCATGGCGCCGACCCTAGCGCCGACCGGCCCGGACCACTCGTTCGGGTGAAGAGGTCTCCGGAAGACCGGAAATCGAATGTACGTGCTATACGCTCGATGGAAGCATCCGGCGTCCCCGGTTGTTGGTGTGTAGGCACATCCGCTCTCTCAAGAAAGGTGCGGACCGGCGTGGCCGACCGTCTCATCGTCCGTGGCGCTCGCGAGCACAACCTCAAGAACGTCTCCCTCGATCTCCCGCGTGACTCCCTCATCGTCTTCACCGGGCTCTCGGGGTCGGGCAAGTCCTCCCTCGCGTTCGACACGATCTTCGCCGAGGGGCAGCGCCGGTACGTCGAGTCGCTCTCCTCGTACGCCCGGCAGTTCCTCGGTCAGATGGACAAGCCGGACGTCGACTTCATCGAAGGTCTGTCGCCCGCCGTCTCCATCGACCAGAAGTCGACCTCGCGCAACCCGCGCTCGACGGTCGGCACCATCACGGAGGTCTACGACTACCTCCGCCTGCTCTTCGCGCGCATCGGCAAGCCGCACTGTCCCGAGTGCCACCGTCCCATCTCGCGCCAGTCGCCGCAGGCCATCGTCGACAAGGTCCTGGAGCTCCCCGAGGGCAGCCGCTTCCAGGTGCTCTCCCCGCTCGTGCGCGAGCGCAAGGGCGAGTTCGTCGACCTCTTCGCCGACCTCCAGACCAAGGGCTACAGCCGTGCCCGGGTCGACGGCACGACCGTGCAGCTCAGCGAGCCGCCGACGCTCAAGAAGCAGGAGAAGCACACCATCGAGGTGGTCATCGACCGCCTCACCGTCAAGGACAGCGCCAAGCGCCGGCTCACCGACTCCGTCGAGACCGCGCTCGGACTCTCCGGCGGCATGGTCGTGCTCGACTTCGTCGATCTCCCCGAGGACGACCCCGAGCGCGAGCGGATGTACTCGGAGCACCTCTACTGCCCGTACGACGACCTCTCCTTCGAGGAGCTGGAGCCGCGCTCCTTCTCCTTCAACTCGCCCTTCGGCGCCTGCCCGGACTGCACCGGCATCGGCACCCGCATGGAGGTCGACCCGGAGCTGATCGTCCCCGACGAGGACAAGTCCCTCGACGAGGGCGCCATCCACCCCTGGTCGCACGGCCACACCAAGGAGTACTTCGGCCGGCTCATCGGCGGCCTCTCCCAGGCCCTCGGCTTCCGCACCGACATCCCGTACGCGGGCCTTCCTCAGCGCGCCAAGAAGGCGCTGATGTACGGCCACAAGACCCAGGTCGAGGTCCGCTACCGGAACCGGTACGGGCGGGAGCGGGCGTACACCACCCCGGCCTTCGAGGGCGCCGTCCCCTTCGTCAAGCGGCGCCACACCGAGGCCGAGAGCGACTCCAGCCGCGAGCGCTTCGAGGGCTACATGCGCGAGGTGCCCTGTCCCACCTGCGAGGGCACCCGGCTGAAGCCGATCGTCCTCGCGGTCACGGTCATGGACAAGTCCATCGCCGAGGTCTCCGCGATGTCCATCAGCGACTGCGCCGAGTTCCTCTCCCGGCTCACCCTCAGCGCCCGCGACAAGAAGATCGCCGAGCGGGTCCTCAAGGAGGTCAACGAGCGACTGCGCTTCCTGGTCGACGTCGGCCTCGACTACCTCTCGCTCAACCGGGCCGCGGGGACGCTCTCCGGCGGCGAGGCCCAGCGCATCCGGCTCGCCACGCAGATCGGCTCCGGCCTGGTCGGCGTGCTCTACGTGCTCGACGAGCCCTCCATCGGCCTCCACCAGCGCGACAACCACCGGCTGATCGAGACCCTGGTGCGGCTCCGGGACATGGGCAACACGCTCATCGTCGTCGAGCACGACGAGGACACCATCAAGGTCGCCGACTGGGTCGTGGACATCGGCCCCGGCGCCGGCGAGCACGGCGGCAAGGTCGTCCACTCCGGCTCCCTGAAGGAGCTCCTCGCCAACGAGGAGTCGATGACCGGGCAGTACTTGTCCGGCCGCAGGTCGATCGTCACCCCGGACGTCCGCCGGCCGGTGGACCCCGAGCGGCGGCTCACCGTCCACGGGGCCCGCGAGAACAACCTGCGGGACATCGACGTCTCCTTCCCGCTCGGCGTCCTCACCGCCGTCACCGGCGTCTCGGGATCCGGCAAGTCGACCCTGGTCAACGACATCCTCTACACCCACCTGGCGCGCGAGCTGAACGGCGCCAAGTCGGTGCCCGGGCGGCACACGCGCGTGGACGGCGACGAGCTGGTCGACAAGGTCGTGCACGTCGACCAGTCCCCGATCGGCCGCACCCCGCGGTCGAACCCGGCGACCTACACCGGCGTCTTCGACCACGTTCGCAGGCTCTTCGCCGAGACGATGGAGGCCAAGGTCCGGGGCTACCTGCCCGGCCGCTTCTCCTTCAACGTCAAGGGCGGCCGCTGCGAGAACTGCTCCGGCGACGGCACGATCAAGATCGAGATGAACTTCCTCCCGGACGTCTACGTCCCGTGCGAGGTCTGCCACGGCGACCGCTACAACCGGGAGACCCTGGAGGTCCACTACAAGGGCAAGTCCATCGCCGAAGTCCTGAACATGCCGATCGAGGAGGCCCTCGACTTCTTCGAGGCCGTCCCCACGATCGCCCGTCACCTGCGGACCCTGACCGAGGTCGGCCTCGGCTACGTCCGCCTCGGGCAGTCGGCGCCGACGCTCTCCGGCGGCGAGGCGCAGCGCGTGAAGCTCGCCTCCGAGCTCCAGAAGCGCTCCACGGGCCGCACGGTCTACGTCCTGGACGAGCCGACCACCGGTCTGCACTTCGAGGACATCTCGAAGCTGATCAAGGTCCTCTCCGGGCTGGTCGACAAGGGGAACTCGGTGATCGTCATCGAGCACAACCTCGACGTCATCAAGACCGCGGACTGGGTCGTCGACATGGGCCCGGAGGGCGGCAGCGGCGGTGGCGTGGTCGTCGCCGAGGGCACGCCGGAGGAGGTCGCCTCGGTCCCGGCGAGCCACACCGGCAAGTTCCTCCGTGACGTCCTCGGCGCCGACCGGATCAGCGACGCGGCGATCCCGGCGGCGCGCGGCACGAAGCGGACGGCGGCGAAGAAGACGGCGGCGGCCAAGACGGCCGCCACCAAGTCGACCGCGACCAAGGCCGCCGCCAAGAAGACGGCGACCCGGGCCCGCAAGGCCTGACCCACCACCGGTGGCAGGGCCCCACCCCGAGCCCTGCCACCCCGACACGCCCCCGCGCACGGACTCCCCGCCCCACCGGGGGACTCCGCGCCGGGGGCTTCGGTGTGCCCGCGAGGCGCCCGCGCGGAGGTCTCGCCGCTCGGGCCCGCTCCGTACACGGGGCCGCCCCCACGGCCCCCGCGACCCGGGCGCGGACCGCGCCGGTATCGTCGGTTCGGTCACCGCTGGGGTGTCTTGTCCCCGATCCCACCGATCTCACCGTGGAGCGCTCATGTCCGGCCAGTCCAGCCGTCGCACCGTACTGAAAGGCGCCGCCCTCGCCGGTGCCGCCGGGCTGGGGGTCGCCGCCTGCTCCACCGAGTCCAAGCTCGGCCACGCCGAGGTCCCGACCCCGACCGCCCCGGTCTCCCTCGGCTCCCCCGACGAGGTCCCGGTCGGCGGCTCCAAGCTCTACCGGGAGCAGCGCCTCGTCGTGAGCTGCCCCGCCGAGGGCCAGTACAAGGCCTTCAGCGCCCAGTGCACCCACGCGGGCTGCGTCCTCGACAAGGTCGAGGCGAACGAGGGCAACTGCCCCTGCCACGGCAGCCGCTTCGACGTGACGACCGGCAAGGCGCTCCGGGGCCCGGCCACCGTCCCGCTCCCCGCGGTCCCGATCCGGGTCGAGGGCGGCGAGCTCGTCGCCGGGCCCCGAGCCTGACGGGACAAGCGGTTCAGGACCAGTCCCAGTCGATCCCCAGGATCCCCGGACGCACCCCCTGCTCCACCAGGTGCACCGTGCGGTGCCGGCCGCTCAGGGTCAGCTCCGCACGGCCGCCCCGCGGCGCCCCCGCCGAGGCCTGCGCGAACCTCCGGCACCGCACCGGAAGCGCCGCCTCGTCGAAGCGCACCTGGAGCACGTACTGCCCGCCCGCGAAGCTGAACCCGCGCACGTACTCCCCGCTCGCCCCCGCCGTGCCGTCCTCGAAGCCGTACGAGAAGAGGTACGTGTCCCCGGCCCGCAGCCGCGCGTCGAAGAGCAGCTCCGCGACCAGCACCCCCGTCCCCGCGTGCCACCGCACCCGCCCGGTCCGGCAGTTCTCCACCGCCCGCACCACCACCCGCGACGGATCGCAGCCCGGGTCCCCGTGGTGGATGGCCAGATAGCGGTCCACCCCGTCCCGGTGCGCCCGCACCACGTGCTGGGACTCGCGCCCCACCAGCTCCCGCCCCGCCCCGATCCGCACCCGCTCGTGGTGCCCCACCGTGTGCAGCCCCCCGTCCGTCGGGCACTCCAGCTCCGCGAGCAGCTCCTCGACCGAGCCGGACGCCTCCACCAGTGACCGGTACGACCGGCCCGCCGGGCGCTCCACCTCGGACCGGGCGGCCGCATCCCCCGACAGGAGCCGGAGGAGCGAGTTCCCCGGGAGCTGGAGCACCTCCTCCAGGGCCCGTACGGCCTTCAGGGACTCCGGCCGCTGCGGCCGGCGGGCGCCCTGCTGCCAGTAGCTCAGGCTCGTCACCCCGACCCTGACGCCCCGGTGCGCCAGATGGTGCTGGACCCGCTGGAGCGGCAGCCCGCGCACGGCGAGCGCGGTGCGCAGCGCCAGATGGAAGGGACCGGTGTGCAGCAGTTGCGCAAGATCGGCCTCGGTGTGGCTCACGAGGACTCCTCGGTGAACGTTCACGGTGGGGGAGCGGACCGTCGCACCGCCGGGGACGAGCGGGCAGGTGGGCCGGGGGCGTCCGTTCACACCCGGGTCACACCGTTCACAGTCCGATGTCATCCCGCATTGAAGCGTGTTGACCCGGACCGGACAACGGCAGATGCTCCTGACCAGCGTCCGGACGCGCTCCTCCACACCCCCACCCCACCCGGGAGGAACGCGATGCGCAGAAGGAAACTGAACCTCGCGGCACTCGCCGCAGCCGCCCTCTTCCTCGTCCCCACCACCTCGGCGTCCGCCGCGCCGGCCGGTGAGGACGCCTCCGCCCTCGCCGCCAAGCGCCTGAACATCACCATGCAGGCCCAGCAGAAGACCAACTGGTGCTGGGCGGCGGCCGGCAACACCATCGCCACCTGGTTCGGCCGCGGCTACAGCCAGAACCAGTTCTGCAACGCCGCCTTCAACCGCCAGCAGGGCTACGACTGCCCCAACAACCAGGCCACCCTCGGCAACGTCCAGACCGGCCTGAGCTGGGCCGGCGTCCGCCCCGGCTCGTACGTCACCGGCTGGCTGCGCTACCCCACCGTGCAGACCGAGATCAACGCCGACCGGCCGATCGAGACCCGCATCCAGTGGTCGAGCGGCGGCGGGCACATGCACGTGCTCTACGGCTACGACGACGCGAGCAGCTGGGTCTACTGGGGCGACCCCTGGCCCTCCAGCGACCGCTACAACTGGGCCTCGCACGCCTGGTACGTCAACAACAACTCGTTCTCCTGGACCCACTCGCTCTACCGGATCGGGGCGTGACCACCGTGCTCACCGTGACCACGACACGCGCGCGTGCCACCGCCGCCGGGCTCCTGACCGCCGCCGCCCTCGTCGCCCTCGGCACCCTCCCGGCGGCCGCCGCCGAGGCCCTGCCGCCCGCCCCCACCCCCGAGCGGGCCGCCTCCGCGCCGGGGACCCTGGACACCCTGTCCCGGTTCTTCGCCAGTGACGGGGCCGGGGCGCCGGCGGCGGCCGCCCGCGCGGAGGGCACCTCGCGGGCCGCGGGCACCCCGCGGATCGAGGGCGCCTCCGTGCCCGTCCGGATCCTCTCCCCGGACTTCGTCGCCGGGAAGGCCGGGGCGCCGGTCGCCCGCGTCGAGTTCCGCGCCAGCCTGGCCGTCGCCCCGGACGGGCGGAAGGCCTCCCTGTGGACGGTCGAGGGCGCGGACGGCTGGCAGGTGGTGAACATCGCCACCGGCGACGACGAGATCCGGTACGCGGAGCGGGGCGGGCGCCTGCTGCCCGGCGGCCTCGTCTTCCGCGAGCCGCAGATCGACGCCTGGTACGTCCAGAAGGGGGCGAAGGTGCTCCCGCTGGACGAGGACGCGGTGCGGGCCGTCGGGAAGAACGGGACGAGCCTCGCCGCGTACCGGGAGCGGGTCGCCCGGGCGTACGGCGACAAGCTCCCCGGCTCCGCCTACGCGAAGAAGGGCGCGGCGGGCGGGTACGGGCCGCAGGAGGCCGCCGCGCAGGCGGCTCCCGCGCCCCGGGCCGCCCAGGCGTCCCGTACGGACGCCTCCGGGGGCTCCGCCGCCACCGCGGCCGGCGTGGGCGCCGCCCTGGCCCTCGCCCTGACGGCCGGAGCCGCGATACGCCGCCGCCGGGCGGCCGGGAGCGGCCCGGCGGCCTGACCGGGCCCCGGCCCGGTCCGTACGGCCTCGTGCGGGCCTCGTACGGGCCCCGTGCGGGCGGGTCCCCACCCCGTCCGCAGGGGGCCCGCCCGGACGCGCGCGCCCGGCCGGAGTGTCGGTCCCCGCCAGTAGGGTGGGGAGCATGGCAGACCCCTCCAGCTACCGCCCCAAGCCGGGTCAGATCCCCGACTCCCCGGGGGTCTACAAGTTCCGCGACGAGCACCGCCGGGTGATCTACGTGGGGAAGGCGAAGTCCCTGCGCCAGCGGCTCGCCAACTACTTCCAGCCGCTCACGAGCCTGCACCCGCGCACGGCCACCATGGTGACCACCGCCGCCTCCGTCGAGTGGACCGTCGTCTCCACCGAGGTCGAGGCGCTCCAGCTGGAGTACTCCTGGATCAAGGAGTTCGACCCCCGGTTCAACGTCAAGTACCGGGACGACAAGAGCTACCCGTACCTCGCGGTGACCATGAACGAGGAGTTCCCCCGCGTCCAGGTCATGCGCGGCCACAAGAAGAAGGGCGTGCGCTACTTCGGGCCGTACGCGCACGCGTGGGCGATCCGCGAGACCGTCGACCTCATGCTGCGGGTCTTCCCCGTCCGCACCTGCTCGGCGGGCGTCTTCCGAAACGCCTCCTCGGCCGGCCGCCCCTGCCTCCTCGGCTACATCGGCAAGTGCTCGGCGCCCTGCGTCGGCCGGGTCACCCCCGAGGAACACCGCGAACTCGCCGAGGAGTTCAGCGACTTCATGGCCGGCCGCACCGGCACGTACATCCGCAGGCTCGAGAAGCGGATGACGATCGCGGCCGAGGACATGGAGTACGAGAAGGCCGCCCGGCTCCGCGACGACGTCACCGCCCTGCGCCGGGCCATGGAGAAGAACGCGGTCGTCCTCGCCGACGCCACCGACGCCGACCTGATCGCCCTCGCCGAGGACGAGCTGGAGGCCGCCGTCCAGATCTTCCACGTGCGCGGCGGACGCGTCCGCGGCCAGCGCGGCTGGGTCACCGACAAGGTCGAGGCCGTCGACACCGCCGGGCTCGTCGAGCACGCCCTCCAGCAGCTCTACGGCGAGGAGAGCGGCGAGGCCGTCCCCAAGGAGGTCCTCGTCCCGGCGCTCCCCGAGGACGCCGGGGCCGTCTCCGCCTGGCTCTCCGGCCGCCGCGGCTCCCTCGTCTCGCTGCGCGTGCCCCAGCGCGGCGACAAGAAGGACCTCATGGAGACCGTCGCGCGCAACGCCCAGCAGGCGCTCGTCCTCCACAAGACCAAGCGGGCCAGCGACCTCACCACCCGCTCCCGGGCCCTGGAGGAGATCGCCGAGGCCCTCGACCTGGACTCGGCGCCGCTGCGGATCGAGTGCTTCGACATCTCGCACCTCCAGGGCGAGGACGTCGTGGCCTCCATGGTCGTCTTCGAGGACGGACTGCCCCGCAAGAGCGAGTACCGCCGCTTCCAGATCAAGGGCTTCGAGGGCCAGGACGACGTCCGCTCCATGCACGAGGTGATCGGCCGGCGCTTCAAGCGCTACCTCGCCGAGAAGGAGCGGACGGGGGAGTGGGGGGACGGCGAGGTCCCGGCCGAGGACCCCGAGGACGACGGGCGGCCCAAGCGGTTCGCGTACCCGCCGCAGCTCGTCGTGGTCGACGGCGGACAGCCGCAGGTCGCCGCCGCGCAGCGGGCCCTGGACGAGCTCGGCATCGACGACGTCGCCGTCTGCGGCCTCGCCAAGCGCCTGGAGGAGGTCTGGCTGCCCGGCGACGACGACCCGGTGGTGCTGCCCCGCTCCAGCGAAGGCCTGTACCTTCTCCAGCGGGTGCGTGACACGGCTCACGACTTCGCCATCCGCTACCAGCGGTCCAAGCGGACGAAACGCCTCAGGACCGGGCCCCTCGACGCCGTCCCCGGCCTCGGGGAGACCCGGAAGCAGGCCCTGATCAAGCACTTCGGCTCGGTGAAGCGGCTCCGGCAGGCGACAATCGAGCAGATCTGCGAGGTCCCCGGCATGGGCCGGAAGACCGCGGAGGCGGTCGTCGTGGCCCTCGCCCAGGCGGCCCCGGCCGCTCCCGCCGTCAACACGGCGACGGGAGAGATCATGGAGGACGACATGGCTCCCGCCCCGGCGGCCCCGGCCGTCCCCGCCGCGCACGCGGCGGCGGGGGGGATCATGGAGGACGGCGCGGACGTCACGGCACGGCCGCGCGCGCACGGCACGACGAGCACCACCGAGAAGACGGAGCAGGACACGTGAGTACGGGCACCAAGGAGACCCCCGGCGACAACGGCGCCGAGGCGGCCATTCCCGAGCTGGTGATCATCTCCGGCATGTCCGGGGCCGGCCGGTCCACCGCGGCGAAGTGTCTGGAGGACCTCGGCTGGTTCGTCGTGGACAACCTGCCGCCCGCGCTGATCCCCACCATGGTGGAGCTCGGCGCCCGCTCCCAGGGCAACGTCGCCCGGATCGCCGTCGTCGTGGACGTCCGCGGCCGGCAGTTCTTCGACAACCTGCGGGAGTCCCTCGCCGACCTGGACGCCAAGGGGGTCACCCGCCGGATCGTCTTCCTGGAGTCCTCCGACGAGGCCCTGGTCCGGCGCTTCGAGTCGGTCCGCAGGCCCCACCCGCTCCAGGGCGACGGCCGCATCACCGACGGCATCGCCGCCGAGCGCGACCTGCTGCGCGAGCTGCGCGGCGACGCCGACCTGGTGATCGACACCTCCAGCCTCAACGTCCACGAGCTGCGCGCCAAGATGGACGCCCAGTTCGCCGGCGACGAGGAGCCCGAGCTGCGGGCCACCGTGATGTCCTTCGGCTTCAAGTACGGCCTGCCCGTCGACGCCGACCTCGTCGTGGACATGCGCTTCCTGCCGAACCCGCACTGGGTCCCCGAGCTGCGCCCCTTCACCGGCCTCAACGAGGAGGTGTCGAACTACGTCTACAACCAGCCCGGCGCCAAGGAGTTCCTGGACCGCTACACCGAGCTGCTCCAGCTGATCGCCGCGGGCTACCGCCGCGAGGGCAAGCGGTACGTGACGATCGCCGTCGGCTGCACGGGCGGCAAGCACCGCTCGGTGGCCACCGCCGAGCGCCTCGCCGCCCGCCTCGCCGCCGAAGGGGTCGAGACCGTCGTCGTGCACCGGGACATGGGGCGCGAGTGAAGCCGTACCGCCGGCGCGCCTCCACCCTCACGGCGCGGCGCACGCTCCGCAGACGCGGCGCCCAGCCCAAGGTCGTCGCGCTCGGCGGCGGCATGGGCCTCTCGGCCTCCCTCGCCGCGCTCCGCCGGATCACCGGCGACCTCACCGCCGTCGTCACCGTCGCCGACGACGGCGGCTCCAGCGGCCGGCTCCGCGAGGAGCTGGGCGTACTCCCTCCGGGTGACCTGCGCAAGGCGCTCGCCGCGCTCTGCGGCGACGACGACTGGGGCCAGACCTGGGCCCGGGTCATCCAGCACCGCTTCCAGTCCAAGGGCGAGATCAACGGGCACGCCGTCGGCAACCTGCTGATCGTCGCCCTCTGGGAGCAGCTCGGCGACCCCGTGCAGGCCCTGGACCTGGTCGGTCTGCTGCTCGGCGCCCAGGGCCGGGTGCTGCCCATGTCCGCCGTGCCCCTGGAGCTCCAGGCCCTGGTCAAGGGCCACGACCCGGAGCGGCCGGACGACGTGGACACCGTGTGCGGCCAGGCGACCGTGGCGCTCACCCCCGGCGAGGTGCAGTCCGTGCACCTCGTGCCGAACGACCCGCCGGCCGTCCCCGAGGCGGTCGCCGCGGTCCTGGACGCCGACTGGGTCGTCCTGGGCCCCGGCTCCTGGTTCTCCTCGGTGATCCCGCACCTCCTGGTCCCCGATCTCCTCGACGCCCTGGTCGAGACGAAGGCCCGGAAGGTGCTCTCGCTGAACCTCGCGCCGCAGCCCGGAGAAACCGACGGCTTCTCCCCGCAGCGTCATTTGGAGGTTTTGGGGCGACACGCCCCTAAACTCGCCCTGGACGTGGTGCTGGCCGACGAGGCCGCCGTGCCCGACCGCGACTCCCTCGCCGACGCCGCCAAACGGTTCGGCGCCGCGGTCGAGCTGGCGCCGGTGGCCCGGCCCGACGGCTCCGCGAAGCACGACCCGGAGCTGCTGGCCGCCGCGTACGACCGTATTTTTCGGATGCATGGAAGGATCGGCCCATGGCGATGACGGCAGCGGTGAAGGACGAGATCTCCCGGCTTCCCGTCACCCGGACCTGCTGCAGGAAGGCAGAGGTCTCGTCGATCCTGCGGTTCGCGGGCGGGCTGCACCTGGTGAGCGGCCGCATCGTGATCGAGGCGGAGCTCGACACCGCGATGGCGGCCCGCCGCCTCAAGCGGGACGTCCTGGAGATCTTCGGGCACAGCTCCGAGCTGATCGTGATGGCCCCCGGCGGTCTGCGGCGCGGCTCGCGCTTCGTGGTGCGGGTGGTGGCCGGAGGCGACCAGCTGGCCCGCCAGACGGGTCTGGTCGACGGCCGGGGCCGCCCCATCCGGGGCCTCCCCCCGCAGGTGGTCTCCGGGGCCACCTGTGACGCGGAGGCCGCCTGGCGCGGTGCCTTCCTCGCGCACGGCTCGCTGACCGAGCCCGGCCGGTCCTCCTCCCTGGAGGTCACCTGCCCGGGCCCCGAGGCCGCCCTCGCCCTGGTCGGCGCCGCCCGCCGGCTCTCCATCGCGGCGAAGGCCCGCGAGGTGCGGGGCGTGGACCGGGTCGTCGTCCGCGACGGCGACGCGATCGGCGCCCTGCTCACCCGGCTCGGCGCGCACGAGTCGGTGCTCGCCTGGGAGGAGCGGCGGATGCGGCGCGAGGTCCGCGCCACCGCCAACCGCCTGGCCAACTTCGACGACGCCAACCTGCGCCGCTCGGCCCGCGCCGCGGTCGCCGCCGGGGCCCGGGTGCAGCGCGCCCTGGAGATCCTCGGCGAGGAGGTGCCCGAGCACCTCGCCGCCGCCGGCCGGCTCCGCATGGAGCACAAGCAGGCCTCCCTGGAGGAGCTGGGCGCGCTCGCCGACCCGCCGCTGACCAAGGACGCGGTGGCCGGCCGGATCCGCCGGCTGCTCGCCATGGCCGACAAGCGGGCGCAGGACCTGGGCATCCCCGGGACCGAGTCCAACCTCACCGAGGAGCTGGACGACAGCCTGGTCGGCTGAGGCCGGACCGCCCTTCGGCCCCTGGTCGATTTCCGGTCAACTCTTCGCTGCCGGTGCGTTTCTGACGCACCGGCAGTTCTTTTTGTGGTGTGCGCGACGCGCCGGGAGGCACCCTTGACGCCCCTCCGGGCGCCCATGAGTCTGTCGTCTGTTCACCCGAGAGACCTGTTCACCTTCGAGACGGACGACACCAAGGGGAGCCCATGAGACGCAGAGCGGGATCGATCCTCGCCGCGGCTTCACTGCTGATCGCCGGAGCGGCGGCGGCACCCGTCGCCGGGGCGCGGCCGGACGACCGCGGCGGCGACGCCCTCTCCGTATGGCGGGCCGAGGTCACCAAGGAGCAGGTTCCGCTCCTCCTCGAAGCCGGCGCCGACGCGCACGAGCTGACCGAGCGGGTGCCTGCCAAGGGCACCGCCACGGTCGAGCTCTTCCTCACCGGCGACCAGGCCGGGCAGCTGCGCGGGGAGGGCGTGGAGCTCGCCGAGCACCGGCTGACCGCGGGGGCCGAGAAGCGGGTCGCCGCCGCCGGGGACGGCGTCTTCCGCCCGTACGGCGGCCCGAACGGCCTCAAGCAGGAGATCCTGGACACCGCCCGGACCCACCCCGGACTCACCAAGGTCGTCTCCATCGGCAAGACCGTCAAGGGCCAGGACATCCTCGCCCTCAAGGTCAGCAAGGGCGCCCAGCGGGCGAAGGACGGGTCGAAGCCCGCCACGCTCTACATGTCGAACCAGCACGCGCGCGAGTGGATCACCCCCGAGATGACCCGGCGGCTGCTCCACCACTACCTCGACGGGTACGGCAAGGACGAGCGGATCACCCGGATCGTCGACACCACCGAGCTGTGGTTCGTGCTCTCCGCCAACCCGGACGGCTACGACCACACCCACGCCGACCCCGCCAACCGGCAGTGGCGCAAGAACCTCCGCGACAACGACGGCGACGGCAGGACCGGCCCCGGCGACGGCGTCGACCTCAACCGCAACTTCGCCTACAAGTGGGGCTACGACAACGAGGGCTCGTCCCCCGACCCGGCCGACGAGACCTTCCGCGGCAAGGGCCCCATGTCGGAGCCCGAGACCAGGGCGATCGACGCCTTCCAGAAGCGCATCGGCTTCGCGTACGGCATCAACTACCACTCCGCCGCCCAGCTCCTGCTGTACGGCGTCGGCTGGCAGGTCGCCACCGACACCCCCGACGACGTGGCCCTCAGGGCGCTCGCCGGCACCCCGGAGAACTCCGCCGTGCCCGGCTACCGGCCGCAGGTCTCCTCCGAGCTGTACACCACCAACGGCGAGGCCGACGGACACGCCGCCAACGTCAACGGGATGCAGATGTTCACCCCGGAGATGTCCACCTGCGCCACCGCCTCCCGGGTCGACCCGAACGACGCCTGGAACCCGGCCGACTGCGCCTCCGTCTTCACCTTCCCGGACGACGAGAAGCTGATCCGGGCCGAGTTCGCCAAGAACGTGCCCTTCGCGCTCGCCGTCGCCGAGTCCGCCGCCCGCCCGGACCGGCCCGTCTCCCCGGTCGGCGTCGAGGCCCCCGACTTCACCCCGAAGGCCTTCACCACCTCCTACGCCCGCGGCGGGGAGCAGGAGGTCGCCGTCACCGCCCGCAAGTCGCTGCGCGGCAAGACCCTCAAGTACCGCGTCAACGGCGGCCGCGTCCACAGCGAGGAGCTCCGCGCCTGGAAGGGCGGCGAGACCTACGGCGGCGAGGACAACCTCTACTTCGACGAGTACCGGGGCGAGGTCGAGGGCGCCCGGCCCGGCGACTCCGTCCAGGTCTGGTTCACCGCACGCACCCGCGAGGGCCGGACCACCTCCTCCGCCCCCTTCACCTACGAGGTGGCCGCACGCGCGCGCGGCGACGTCCTCGTCCTCGCCGACGAGGGCGGCACCACCGCCGGACGCCACACCGCCGCCTATGTGAAGGCGCTCGCCGACAACGGCCGGAAGGCCGCCGTCTGGGACGTCGCCGTCCAGGGCGCCCCCGACGCCCTCGGCGTCCTCTCCCACTTCGACGCCGTCGTCTGGTACACCGGCGCCGAGCGCCCCTCCGGGAGCGCCGAACTCGCCGTCCGCTCCTACCTCAACGAGGGCGGCAAGCTGATCAACGCCGGGGAGAAGGCCGGCGGACTCACCCGGGTCGGCGCCGCCGAGACCAACGACTTCGCCCAGTACTACCTCGGCGCCCACCACCGCGCCGGCCTCAAGAACCCGTCCGCCTTCGCCGGCGCGGGCGCCTTCGGAGGCGTACGGACGCCCCTCGGGGCCGCCGCCGGGAACCCGCTGGACGACGCGGGCGCGTACACCGTCACCTCCGACACCCTGAAGCCGAAGGACTTCCCGCAGTTCGCGAGCAGCGCCTCCGCCGGCGACTACCCGGGCGTCCGCACCCCCTTCGAGCCCGCCGAGGGCTCCTCCTTCGCGGCGGTGAAGCACGCCGACGACACCTGGGCCCGGCTCGCCAGGACCGTCGACCTCACCGGCGTCCCGGCGGGCGCGAAGCCCCGTCTGGACTTCCAGGTCAGCCACGACACCGAGCCCGGCTACGACAACCTCGTCGTCGAGGCCCACACCGTCGGACAGGACGACTGGACCACCCTGCCCGACACCCGCGGCGGCACCTCCGCCGAGCCCCCGGCCGACTGCGGCGAGGGCTACTACGTCCGGGGCCACCCCTTCCTCGCCCACTACCTCACCGTCGGCGAGGACGGCTGCGCGCCCACCGGCACCACCGGCGCCTGGAACGCCTTCACCGGCCCCTCCAACGGCTGGCGCCAGGCCTCCGTCGACCTGAGCGCCTGGGCGGGCAAGAAGGTCGAGCTCTCCCTCTCGTACGTCTCCGACCCCGGAACGGGCGAGACGGGCGCCTTCGTCGACGACGTCCGGCTCGTCACCGGCACCACCACCGAGGCCGAGGGCTTCGAGACCTCCCTCGGCGCCTGGTCCACGCCCGGCGCCCCGGCCGGCAGCCCCGGCAACGGCTCCGACTGGACGCGCTCCGCCGCCCTCTTCCACTCGCAGGCGGCGGTCACCACCCGGGACACCGTCCTCCTCGGCTTCGGCCTGGAGCACGTGCCCGGCACGGCGGACCGGGCCCGGCTCCTGGGACGCGCCCTCAAGGCCCTCCACCGCTGAGGGGAGCACCCCGACCGTTTAACGGAGAGTAGTCGGGACAAACGTCCCAAGGCGGCCCTTACCCGCTGGTAGGTACGGGCCGCCGACCGTTTTCCCTCACGTTCCGAGCTCGTGCGGATGCGGCCGATGTCACTCCGGAGGCGCCGGGGAGGTAGGGTCGTAAGCGGTCGGGGACATCCCAAAAACAAAAATCTCGCCGGCGTCGAACAACACCGGCGTACCTAACGAGGAGATCGGTTCGTGACGATCCGCGTAGGCATCAACGGCTTTGGCCGCATCGGCCGGAACTACTTCCGCGCGCTCCTTGAGCAGGGTGCCGACATCGAGATCGTGGCTGTCAACGACCTGGGTGACACCGCGACCACGGCCCACCTGCTGAAGTACGACACCATCCTGGGCCGCCTCAAGGCCGAGGTGACCCACACCGACGACACCATCACCGTCGACGGCCACACCATCAAGGTGCTCTCCGAGCGCAACCCGGCCGACATCCCCTGGGGTGAGCTGGGCGTCGACATCGTCATCGAGTCGACCGGCATCTTCACCAAGAAGGCCGACGCCGAGAAGCACCTGGCCGGCGGCGCCAAGAAGGTCCTCATCTCGGCTCCGGCCAGCGACGAGGACATCACCATCGTCATGGGCGTCAACCAGGACAAGTACGACGCGGCGCGGCACAACATCATCTCGAACGCGTCCTGCACCACCAACTGCGTGGCGCCGATGGCCAAGGTCCTCGACGAGAACTTCGGCATCGTCAAGGGCCTGATGACCACGGTCCACGCGTACACCAACGACCAGCGCATCCTGGACTTCCCGCACAAGGACCTGCGCCGCGCCCGCGCCGCCGCGGAGAACATCATCCCGACCACGACCGGTGCCGCCAAGGCCACCGCCCTGGTCCTCCCGCAGCTCAAGGGCAAGCTCGACGGCATCGCGATGCGCGTCCCGGTCCCGACCGGCTCCGCCACCGACCTGGTCGTCACCCTGGACCGCGAGGTCACCAAGGACGAGGTCAACGCCGCGTTCAAGAAGGCCGCCGAGGACGGCGACCTCAAGGGCGTGCTCTTCTACACCGAGGACCCGATCGTCTCCTCCGACATCGTGGGCGACCCGGCGTCCTGCACCTTCGACGCCTCCCTGACGATGGTCCAGGACGGCAAGTCGGTCAAGATCCTCGGCTGGTACGACAACGAGTGGGGCTACTCCAACCGTCTCGTCGACCTCACCGTCTTCGTCGGCGGTCAGCTCTAAGCTTCAGGGCGGACCTTCGATGGTGAGCAGGGCTCGGGCAGCGCAACGCCGCGCTGCGCGAGCCCTGTTCGTGTGCTCCACCGCGTACCAAGGAGTCAGTTAACAGATGAAGACGATCGACGAGCTTCTCCACGAGGGCGTCGAAGGCAAGCGGGTGTTCGTCCGCGCCGACCTCAACGTGCCGCTCGACGGCACCACCATCACCGACGACGGACGCATCCGCGCCGTCGTCCCCACGGTCAAGGCGCTCGCCGACGCCGGCGCCCGCGTCGTGGTCGCCTCGCACCTGGGCCGCCCCAAGGGCGCCCCGGACCCGGCGTTCTCGCTCGCCCCGGCCGCCGCGCGCCTCGGCGAACTGCTCGGCGCCGACGTGGCGTTCGCGACCGACACGGTCGGCGACTCCGCCACGGAGACCGTCGCGGGCCTCGGCGACGGCCGGGTCGCCGTCCTGGAGAACCTCCGCTTCAACCCCGGCGAGACCTCCAAGGACGATGCCGAGCGCGGCGCCTTCGCGGACCGCCTCGCCGCCCTCGCCGACCTCTACGTCGGCGACGGCTTCGGCGCCGTGCACCGCAAGCACGCCTCGGTCTACGACCTCCCGGCGCGCCTCCCGCACGCCGCGGGCTACCTCATCGCCACCGAGGTCGGCGTCCTGAAGAAGCTGACGGATGACGTCAAGCGGCCGTACGCGGTCGCCCTCGGCGGCGCCAAGGTCTCCGACAAGCTCGGCGTGATCGACCACCTCCTGGAGCGGGCCGACCGCATCCTCATCGGCGGCGGCATGGCGTACACCTTCCTCAAGGCCCAGGGCCACGAGGTCGGCATCTCGCTGCTCCAGGAGGACCAGGTCCCGGTGGTCCAGGAGTACCTGGCGCGCGCGAAGGAGCGCGGCGTGGAGTTCGTGCTCCCCGTCGACGTCCTGGTCTCGCCCGAGTTCCCGGACCTGAAGACCAAGACCCCCGCGAACCCCACCACGGTCGCCGCGGACGCCATCCCGGCGGACGAGGAGGGCCTCGACATCGGCCCCGAGACCCGTAAGCTCTACGCCTCGAAGCTCGCCGACGCGGCCACCGTCTTCTGGAACGGCCCGATGGGCGTCTTCGAGCACCCCGACTACGCCGAGGGCACCAAGGCCGTCGCCCAGGCGCTCGTCGACTCCCCGGCCTTCACCGTGGTCGGCGGCGGCGACTCCGCCGCCGCGGTCCGCATCCTGGGCTTCGACGAGAACGCGTTCGGACACATCTCGACCGGCGGCGGCGCCTCCCTCGAATACCTCGAGGGCAAGACGCTTCCCGGCCTCGCCGCACTGGAGGACTGACCCCCTTATGAACACCCGCACCCCGCTGATGGCGGGCAACTGGAAGATGAACCTCAACCACCTGGAGGCCATCGCCCACGTCCAGAAGCTCGCCTTCGCCCTGACCGACAAGGACTACGACGCGGTCGAGGTCGCCGTCCTGGTCCCCTTCACCGACCTGCGGTCCGTCCAGACCCTGATCGACGGCGACAAGCTGAAGATCAAGTACGGCGCCCAGGACATCTCGGCGCACGACTCCGGCGCCTACACCGGCGAGATCTCCGGCCCGATGCTGTCCAAGCTCAAGGCCTCCTTCGTCGCCGTCGGCCACTCCGAGCGCCGCCAGTACCACGCCGAGGACGACGAGGTCTGCAACGCCAAGGTGAAGGCCGCCTTCAAGAACGGCATCACCCCGATCCTCTGCGTCGGCGAGGGCCTCGACGTCCGCAAGGCCGGCCGGCAGGTCGAGCACACCCTCGCCCAGCTCGACGGCGGCCTGAAGGACGTCCCGGCCGAGCAGGCCGAGACGATCGTGATCGCGTACGAGCCGGTGTGGGCCATCGGCACCGGCGAGGTCGCCACCCCCGAGGACGCCCAGGAGGTCTGCGGGGCGATCCGCGGCCGCCTCGCCGAGCTGTACTCCCAGGAGCTGGCCGACAAGGTCCGCATCCAGTACGGCGGCTCGGTCAAGTCCGGCAACGTCGCCGCGATCATGGCGCAGCCGGACGTCGACGGCGCCCTGGTGGGCGGCGCGGCCCTGGACGCCGACGAGTTCGTCAAGATCGTCCGCTTCCGCGACCAGTGAGTATGCGGTAGCGGAGTTACGTCGTACCCTTGCGGGGGTCGGGCAGGCGCCCGGCCCCCGTCCGTATAAGTCCGAGGAAGTTGGTCCAGCCGTGGTTATGGGGTTCTCGATCGCCCTGATCGTCTTCAGCGCGCTGCTGATGCTGCTCGTGCTGATGCACAAGGGGAAGGGTGGCGGCCTCTCCGACATGTTCGGTGGCGGTATGCAGTCCTCCGTCGGCGGCTCCTCGGTCGCCGAGCGCAACCTGGACCGCATCACCGTCGTGGTCGGTCTGCTCTGGTTCGCCTGCATTGTGGTGCTCGGTCTGCTGATGAAGTTGGACGGGTAACTCCAATCACTGGACGCGCGTTGGGCCTTACGTAGACTGGGGCACCTTCGGGCACCATCACGCAGGGAGTTACGACCGTGGCAAGTGGCAACGCGATTCGGGGAAGCCGGGTCGGAGCGGGGCCGATGGGCGAGGCCGAGCGGGGCGAGTCGGCGCCGCGCCTCCGCATCTCCTTCTGGTGCTCGAACGGGCACGAGACACAGCCGAGCTTCGCCAGCGACGCACAGGTCCCGGAGACCTGGGACTGCCCGCGCTGCGGCTTCCCGGCCGGCCAGGACCGCGACAACCCGCCGGACCCGCCGCGCACGGAGCCGTACAAGACCCATCTCGCGTACGTGCGCGAGCGGCGCAGCGACGCGGACGGCGAGGCGATCCTCGCCGAAGCCCTCGCCAAGCTGCGCGGCGAGATCTGAGCACGGCGTGACGGCGTGACGAACGGGCCCGGCCCGCGAACTCGATTCGCGGGCCGGGCCCGTTCCGTCGTCCCGGACCCCGCGTCCCCCGCCGCGACCGCCCTCGCGCTCGTCGTCGCGCCGCCGGTCCCCCTGATCAATTAGGTTGGAGGGGCAGCGGGGCAGATACGTACGAAGAAGAAGAGGGCGATGTCCGAGATGACTGGCGAAGGACGTACGAGGCTCAACCGGCTGCCCGAGTGGGCGGCCCTCGGCAAGCACCGCGAGCAGCTGGGCGAGCCCCATCTGCGCGAGCTGTTCGCCGCCGACCCGACGCGCGGCACCGACCTCACCCTGAGGGTCGGCGACCTCTACCTGGACTACTCCAAGCACCTCGTCACCGGCGAGACGCTGACCCTGCTGCGGGAGCTGGCCGCCGCCACCGGCGTCGCCGAGCTGCGCGACGCCATGTTCCGCGGCGAGAAGATCAACACCACCGAGGACCGGGCGGTCCTCCACACCGCGCTGCGCGCCCCCCGCGACGCCGTGGTCGAGGTCGACGGCGAGAACGTCGTCCCCGGCGTCCACGCCGTCCTCGACCGCATGGGCGACTTCGCCGAGAAGGTCCGCGCCGGCGAGTGGACCGGCCACACCGGCAAGCCGGTCAAGAACGTCGTCAACATCGGCATCGGCGGCTCCGACCTCGGCCCCGCCATGGCCTACGAGTTCCTGCGCTCCTACACCCGCCGGGACCTGACGCTCCGTTTCGTCTCCAACGTCGACGGCGCCGACCTCCACGAGGCCCTCCACGACCTCGACCCCGCCGAGACGCTCTTCGTCGTGGCGTCCAAGACCTTCACCACCATCGAGACCATCACCAACGCCACCTCCGCCCGCGACTGGCTCCTGACCGGCCTCGGCGCCGGCCAGGAGGCCGTGGCCCGGCACTTCGTGGCCCTCTCGACCAACGCGGAGAAGGTCGAGGAGTTCGGCATCGACACCGCGAACATGTTCGAGTTCTGGGACTGGGTCGGCGGCCGCTACTCCTACGACTCCGCCATCGGCCTCTCCCTGATGATCGCCATCGGCCCGGAGCGCTTCCGCGAGATGCTCGACGGCTTCCACCTCGTCGACGAGCACTTCCGCACCGCCCCGCCCGAGGAGAACGCGCCCCTGCTCCTCGGCCTCCTCGGCGTCTGGTACGGCGACTTCTTCGACGCCCAGTCGCACGCCGTCCTGCCGTACTCCCACTACCTGTCGAAGTTCACCGCCTACCTCCAGCAGCTCGACATGGAGTCCAACGGCAAGTCGGTGGACCGCGAGGGCAACCGGGTCGACTGGCAGACCGGACCCGTGGTCTGGGGCACCCCCGGCACCAACGGCCAGCACGCGTACTACCAGTTGATCCACCAGGGCACCAAGCTGATCCCGGCCGACTTCATCGGCTTCGCCCGGCCCGTCGACGACCTGGAGCCCGGCCTCGTCGCCCAGCACGACCTGCTCATGGCCAACTTCTTCGCGCAGACGCAGGCGCTCGCCTTCGGCAAGACGCCCGAGGAGGTGCGGGCCGAGGGCGTCCCCGAGGAGCTCGTCCCGCACAAGACCTTCCGGGGCGACCACCCCACCACCACGATCCTCGCCGACGCGCTCACCCCGTCCGTCCTCGGACAGCTGGTCGCGCTCTACGAGCACAAGGTCTTCGTCCAGGGCGCCATCTGGAACATCGACTCCTTCGACCAGTGGGGCGTCGAGCTCGGCAAGGTCCTCGCCAAGCGGATCGAGCCGGTCCTGACGACCGGAGAGGGCGCGGAGGAGCTCGACGGCTCCACCGCGGGCCTGGTCGCCGCCTACCGCTCGCTGCGCGGACGGTAGGAGCCGTGCGGGGGGAGGGCGCGGTGCGGCTGAGGCCGCCGAGCAACGCCGTGGACGGGCGGGCCGTCACCTGGTGGCGGGCCCAGCTCCTGGTCACCACCGCCGTACCGGTGGCGGTCCTCGCCGTCCTCGGCGCGCTGATCGGACCCGCCAGGTCCTGGCTGCTGGTCGCGGCCGGGGCCGTGGCGGCCGCGGGCCTGGCCTGCACCGCGCTCCTCCCCGCCTGGTGGTTCCGGGTGCACCGCTGGGAGGTCACCGACGAGGCCGTCTACGTGCGCACCGGGGCCCTCTGGCAGGAGTGGCGGATCGCCCCGATGTCCCGGATCCAGACCGTCGACACCTCGCGCGGCCCCCTGGAGCAGTACTTCCGGCTCGCCACCGTCACCGTCACCACCGCCTCCTCCGCGGGCGCGGTCCGGATCGAGGGCCTCGACCACGAACTGGCCGCCGGCCTGGCCGAACGGCTGACCGCCGTCACCCAGGCCACGCCCGGGGACGCCACGTGAGCGAGCCGGCCGCCGGGGCGCCGGAAGAGGAGCGACGGCTCGCCGTGCCCGAGACCGGGCGGCGGCCCGACGCCTCGGAGGACGGAGGGCGACCGCGACCCGAGGCCGAGCGGCAGCGGCCCGGCGCCTCGGAGGGCGGAGGGCGACCGCGACTCGGCGCGCCGGAGGGCGGAGAGCGGCAACGACCCGGTGTCCCGGAGGACCGAGAGCGGCCGCAACCCGAGGCCGAGCGGCAGCGGCCCGGTGCCTCGGAGGGCGGAGGGCGACCGCGACCCGGCGCGCCGGAGGGCGGCGAGCGGCCGCACCCCGGCAGCCCCGAAGGGGGATGGCTGCGGCTCGACCGGCGTACCCTCCTCGCCACCGCCGCTCTCCTGTGCGGAGTGGCCGGTGGCACCGGGCTCCCCGTCGCCCTCGGCCTCGCCGGCTCCCGGCCGCTCTCGCAGACCGTCGCCTGGGTCCTCGCCGGAGCCCTGCTCCTGGTCCTCGGCGGCACCGGCGCCGACTACGTCCGCCTGCGCCGCACCCGCTACCGCGTCGGCCCCGACCGGGTCGACCTCCACACCGGCCTGCTCCTCCTCAAGCGCCGCTCCCTGGCCCGCGAGCGCATCCGCAGCGTCGACCTCACCGCCAACCCCCTCCAGCGCCTCCTCGGCCTGGTCAAGGTCCGCATCGGCACCGGCGAGCACAGCGGCGGCGACGCCGCCCTCGAACTCGACCTGGTCGCCCGCGCCGAGGGCGAACGGCTCCGCCGCGCACTCCTCACCCGCGCCGCCGCGTCCGGGGACCCCCGCCACGACGGCGCCCTCGCCGCCCTCGACCCGCGCTGGATCCGCTACGCCCCCGTCTCCTTCGTCGCCCCCGCCCTCGGCGGCGCCGCCGCCGGAGCGGTCATGCAGGTCAGCGAGTGGTTCGGCGCCCAGGGCGAGGTCATCGACTGGATAGGGGAGCGCTTCGACTCCGTCGCGATCCCCTGGATGATCCTCTGGCTGGTCCTCGTCGCCACCGCCGTCGGGGCCGTCGGCGCCCTCGGCCTCTGGATCGAGATGTGGTGGAACTACCGCCTGGAGCGCGAGCCCGGCGGCACCCTGCGCGTCACCCGGGGCCTCCTCACCGCCCGCTCGGTCTCCCTGGAGGAACGGCGGCTGCGCGGCGTCGAGATCGTCGAACCGCTCGGCGTGCGCCTCTTCGGCGCGGCCCGCGTCGACGCCGTCGCCACCGGCCTCGCCCAGAAGGACGAGGACAGGCACGGCGACCTCAAGAACCTGCTGCCGGCCGTCCCCCGCCCGCTCGCCGACCGGGTCGCCGCCCAGGTCCTGCGCGAGCCCGCACCACCCACCGGGGCACCGCTCGCCGCCCACCCCCGGGCCGCCCGGAACCGGCGGATCCGCTGGGCCCTGTGGAGCGTCCTGACGCCCGCCGCGCTCCTCGCCGCCCTCGGCCTCGCGCTCACCCCGGTCCTGCTGTACGCGGCGGCCGGCTGGACCGTCGTCCTCACCCCGCTCGCGCTGCTCCTCGCCCGCGACGCCCACCGGAACCTCGGACACGGCGTCGGAGGGGCGTACCTGGTGACCCGTTCGGGCACGGTCCGGCGCACCACGGTCGCCCTCCAGCGCTCCGGCGTCATCGGCTGGACCGTCAAGCAGTCGTACTTCCAGCGCCGGGCCGGCCTGCTCACCCTGACCGCCACGACGGCGGCCGGGTCGGGCGCGTACGAGATCCTCGACGCCGGGCGGAGCCAGGGCCTGGCCTTCGCCGCCGAGGCCGTACCGGGGCTCCTCGCGCCCTTCCTGGAGCCCGCCGACGCACCGCAGACGCCGGAGGCCCGGTCCACCGAGGGGTGAACCGGGCCTCCGAACGACGGCTGTCGGGAGGGGTCAGGCCGTGGCCGGCGGGTACAGGCCCTTCGGCAGCTCCGAGGCCGCCGCCGCGTCGAGCAGCCACAGCGTGCGCGAGAGGCCGCGGGCACCGGCCGCCGGGGCCTGCACCTCGCCCGCGCCCGACAGTGCGAGCGCCGCCGCCTTCGCCTTGTCCTCACCGGCCGCGAGCAGCCAGACCTCCCGCGCCGCCCGGATCGCCGGGAGCGTCAGCGAGATCCGGACCGGCGGGGGCTTCGGCGCGCCGCGCACCCCGACCACCGTCCGCACGGTCTCGTGCACGGCGGGCAGCTCGGGGAAGAGCGAGGCCACGTGCGTGTCCGGGCCGACGCCCAGCATCAGCACGTCGAACGCCGGCACGCCGGCACGGTCGCCGGGACCGGCCGCGGCGGCCAGCTCCTCCGCGTAGGCGGCGGCAGCGGCCTCCACGTCGTCGCCGTACGGCCCGTCGGAGGCGGGCATCGCGTGCACCCGCGCGGGGTCCAGCGGCACCCGGTCGAGCAGCGCCTCACGGGCCTGGGTGACGTTCCGCTCCGGGTCCCCGTCGGGCAGGTACCGCTCGTCGCCCCACCACAGGTCGAGCCGCGACCAGTCGACCGCGTCCCGCGCGGGCGCCGAACCGAGCGCCGCGAGCAGCCCGTTGCCGTTGCGTCCGCCGGTCAGCACCACCGAGGCGGAGCCCCGGGAGGCCTGGGCGTCCACGATCCGGGTGATCAGCTGGGCCGCGGCGGCCTGCGCCATCAGCTCCTTGTCGCGGTGGACGACCAGCTGGGGGGCGCTCACTTGGCCGCCTTCCGGGCCGGGGCCTTCTTCGCCGTCGGCTTGGCGGCGGGCTTCTCCCCGGCGGGGGCGGTCTCCGGAGCGGTCTCCACCACGGCGGCCTCGACCTCCTCCTCGGGCTCGGGCGCGGTGACCGCCGCCCGCTCGTCGAGCCGTCCGACGCCGAACTTCAGCGCTGCCGCGTAGGTGTCGTCCGGGTCGAGCCGGCGCAGCTCCTCCGCGATCAGCTCGGCCGTGTCGCGGCGCTTGAGCGCCACCCCCCGGTCCGGCTGCCCCTCGATGGAGAGCGTGGCGAGCGAACCGTCCGGCCGGTCGAGCACGATCGGCCCGCAGTCGGTCTCCAGGCGTACGGAGGTGAGGCCGGGGCCCGCCGACTTCGAGCGCCGCACGGGCACCTTCAGCCGGTCCGCCACCCACATCGCGAGCAGTTCCACGCTCGGGTTGAACTCCTCGCCCTCCACCTCGGCGGCGGAGACCTCGCAGACGACCTGGTCGAGCGCGGCGGCCAGCATCGAACGCCACGGCGTGATCCGGGTCCACGACAGGTCCGTGTCGCCCGGGGTGTACGTCTCCGCCCGCGCCGTCAGCTCCTCGATGGGCTGCTCGGCCGCGTACGTGTCGGTCACCCGGCGCTGGGCGAGCGCGCCCAGCGGGTCCTTCGCCGGGTCGGTCGGCGCGTCCACCGGCCACCACACGACGACCGGGGCGTCCGGGAGCAGCAGCGGCAGCACCACCGACTGGGCGTGGTCGACGACCTCGCCGTACAGCCGGAGCACCACCGTTTCGCCGGCGCTGGCGTCGGCACCGAGGCGAACCTCGGCGTCGAGCCGTGCCTTGGCGCGGTCCCGCGGCGAGCGCGAGACCCTCTTGATGACGACGAGGGTCCGCGAGGGGTGCTCGCGGGACGCCTCGTTGGCCGCCTTCAGCGCGTCGTAGGCGTTCTCCTCGTCGGTGACGATGACGAGGGTGAGCACCATGCCGACGGCCGGCGCGCCGATCGCCCGCCGCCCGAGCACCAGCGCCTTGTTGATCTTGGAGGACGTGGTGTCCGTCAGGTCGGTCTTCATGGCCGGCGCCAGCTCCTGCCGTCTCGTGCGAGCATCTCGTCCGCCTCGACCGGACCCCAGGTCCCGGACTGGTACTGCGCGGGCTTGCCGTGCTCGTCCCAGAACTTCTCGATCGGGTCGAGGATCTTCCAGGACAGCTCGACCTCCTCCACGCGCGGGAAGAGGTTCGAGTCGCCGAGCAGGACGTCGAGGATGAGCCGCTCGTACGCCTCCGGGCTGGACTCGGTGAAGGACTCGCCGTACGCGAAGTCCATCGACACGTCCCGGATCTCCATCTGGGTGCCGGGCACCTTGGAGCCGAACCGCACCGTCACGCCCTCGTCCGGCTGCACCCGGATGACGATGGCGTTGCGGCCGAGCTCCTCGGTCGCGGTGTGGTCGAAGGGGGAGTGCGGGGCGCGCTGGAAGACGACCGCGATCTCGGTGACGCGGCGGCCCAGGCGCTTGCCGGTGCGCAGGTAGAAGGGGACGCCCGCCCAGCGGCGGTTGTCGATCTCCAGCTTCACGGCCGCGTAGGTGTCGGTCTTCGACTGCGGGTCGATGCCGTCTTCCTGGAGGTAGCCGACGGCCTTCTCGCCGCCCTGCCACCCGGCCGCGTACTGGCCGCGGACCGTGGAGGCGCCCAGGTCCCTGGGGACCTTCACCGCGCCGAGGACCTTGGTCTTCTCGGCGGCCAGCGCGTCGGCGTCGAAGGAGGCGGGCTCCTCCATCGCGGTCAGCGCGAGCAGCTGGAGCAGGTGGTTCTGGATGACGTCACGGGCGGCGCCGATGCCGTCGTAGTAGCCGGCGCGGCCGCCGATGCCGATGTCCTCGGCCATGGTGATCTGCACGTGGTCGACGTACGACCGGTTCCAGATCGGCTCGAAGAGGGTGTTGGCGAAGCGGAGCGCCAGGATGTTCTGGACGGTCTCCTTGCCGAGGTAGTGGTCGATCCGGAAGACCTCGTGCGGCGGGAAGACCTCGTGGACGACCTCGTTGAGCTCCTTGGCGGAGGCCAGGTCGTGCCCGAAGGGCTTCTCGATGACCGCGCGGCGCCAGGATCCGTCCTTCTGGTCGGCGAGCCCGTGCTTCTTGAGCTGCTGGACGACCTTGGGGAAGAACTTCGGCGGGACCGACAGGTAGAAGGCGAAGTTGCCGCCGGTGCCCTGGGCCTTGTCGAGCTCCTCGACGGTGGTCTTCAGCTGCTCGAAGGCCTCGTCGTCGTCGAAGTCGCCCTGGACGAACCGCATTCCCTGGATCAGCTGCTGCCACACCTCCTCGCGGAAGGGGGTGCGCGAGTGCTGCTTGACGGCCTCGTAGACCTCCTGCGCGAAGTCCTCGTCCTGCCACTCGCGCCGGGCGAAGCCGACGAGCGAGAAGCCCGGCGGCAGCAGGCCGCGGTTGGCCAGGTCGTAGACGGCGGGCATCAGCTTCTTTCGGGACAAATCGCCCGTGACGCCGAAGATCACCAGACCCGACGGCCCCGCGATGCGCGGGAGCCGTCGGTCTGCGGCGTCACGGAGCGGGTTGGCTCCGTGGACTGCGCTCAAGGTGTTACGCCTCCGAAGGTGCGAGGCGCTTCAGCTCCGCCTCGGTGGACGTGAGCAGGTCGTTCCAGGACGCCTCGAACTTCTGGACGCCCTCGTCCTCCAGGAGCTGGACGACCTCGTCGTAGCCGATGCCCAGCTTCGCGACGGCCTCCAGGACGGCCCGGGAGTCGTCGTAGGTGCCCTCGATGGTGTTGCCGGTGACCTCGCCGTGGTCGGCGGTGGCCTCCAGGGTGGCCTCGGGCATGGTGTTCACCGTGCCGGGGGCGACCAGGTCCACCACGTACAGCGTGTCCTTGTAGGCCGGGTCCTTGACGCCGGTCGAGGCCCACAGCGGACGCTGCTTGTTGGCGTGCGCCTTGTCGAGGGCCTCCCAGCGCTCGCCGGAGAAGACCTCCTCGTACGCCTCGTAGGCCAGGCGCGCGTTGGCGAGGGCGGCCTTGCCCTTGAGCGCCTTGGCCTCGTCGGTGCCGATGCCGTCCAGGCGCTTGTCGATCTCCGTGTCCACGCGGGAGACGAAGAAGGAGGCCACCGAGTGGATCTTCGCCAGGTCCAGGCCGCGCTCGCGGGCCTTCTCCAGACCCGCCAGGTAGGCGTCCATGACCGCGCGGTAGCGCTCCAGGGAGAAGATCAGCGTCACGTTGACGCTGATGCCGAGGCCGATGACCTCGGTGATCGCCGGCAGACCCGCCTCGGTGGCCGGGATCTTGATCAGCGTGTTGGGGCGGTCCACCAGCCAGGCCAGCTGCTTGGCCTCGGCGACGGTGGCCTTGGTGTCGTGCGCCAGACGGGGGTCGACCTCGATGGAGACCCGGCCGTCCTGGCCGTCCGTCGAGTCGAAGACCGGCCGCAGGATGTCGGCGGCGTCGCGGACGTCCGCCGTCGTGATCATCCGGATCGCCTCTTCGACGGTCACCCGGCGGGCCGCGAGGTCGGAGACCTGCTGGTCGTAGCCGTGGCCCTCGGAGATCGCCTTCTGGAAGATCGACGGGTTGGTGGTGACACCGACCACGTGGCTCTGGTCGATGAGCTCCGCCAGGTTGCCGGAGGTGATCCGCTGGCGCGAGAGGTCGTCCAGCCAGATCGCGACGCCTTCGTCGGAGAGGCGCTTGAGTGCGTCTGTCATGAGAGTTGCATCTCCAATAAGTCGTACGTACGGGCGTCAGCGCGCGGCGGCGTCGATCGATTCCCGCGCGGCGGCGACGATCGCCTCGGGCGTGAAGCCGAACTCGCGGAAGAGGACCTTCGCGTCCGCCGAGGCGCCGAAGTGCTCCAGGGAGACGATCCGGCCGGCGTCGCCGACGTACTTGTGCCAGGTCAGGCCGATGCCGGCCTCGACCGCGACCCGGGCGCGGACCGACGGCGGCAGGACGGAGTCCTTGTACGCCTGGTCCTGCTCCTCGAACCACTCCACCGACGGCATCGACACCACGCGGGTGGGCGTGCCGGCGGCCTGGAGCTGCTCGCGGGCCTCGACGGCCAGGTGCACCTCGGAACCGGTGGCGATCAGCACGACCTCGGGCTCGCCGCCTTCGGCGTCGAACAGCACGTAGCCGCCCTTGACCGTACCCTCGTTCGGCGCGTACGTCGGCACGCCCTGGCGGGTGAGCGCCAGACCGTGCGGGGCGCCCTTGCCGTAGACCTTGGTGTGGCGCTGCATGATCTCGCGCCACGCCAGGGCCGTCTCGTTGGCGTCGGCCGGACGGACCAGGTTCAGGCCCGGGATCGCGCGCAGCGAGGCCAGGTGCTCCACCGGCTGGTGGGTGGGGCCGTCCTCGCCCAGACCGATCGAGTCGTGGGTCCAGACGTAGGTGACGGGCAGGTGCATCAGGGCGGAGAGGCGCACCGCGTTGCGCATGTAGTCGGAGAACACCAGGAAGGTGCCGCCGTAGATCCGCGTGTTGCCGTGCAGCGCGATGCCGTTCATCTCGGCCGCCATCGCGTGCTCGCGGATGCCGAAGTGGATCGTGCGGCCGTACTTGTCGGCCTCCGGCAGCGGGTTGCCCTCGGGCAGGAACGACGAGTCCTTGTCGATCGTCGTGTTGTTCGAGCCGGCCAGGTCGGCCGAGCCGCCCCACAGCTCCGGGACGACCGCGCCGAGCGCCTTGAGGACCTGGCCCGAGGCGGCACGGGTGGCGACGCCCTTGCCCGGCTCGAAGACCGGCAGCTTCTCCGCCCAGCCCTCGGGCAGCTCGTTCGCCTGGATGCGGTCGAAGCGCGCCGCGTGCTCCGGGTTGGCCGTGCGCCACTCGGCGAGGGACTTCTCCCACTCCGCGCGGGCCTCGCGGCCCCGGTCGCCGAGCGCGCGGGTGTGCGCGATGACCTCGTCGGAGACCTCGAAGGTCTGCTCCGGGTCGAAGCCCAGGACGCGCTTGGTGGCCGCGACCTCGTCGTCGCCGAGCGCCGAGCCGTGGGCGGCCTCGGTGTTCTGCGCGTTCGGGGCGGGCCAGGCGATGATCGAGCGCATCGCGATGAACGACGGGCGCTCGGTCTCGGCCTCGGCGGCCTTGATCGCCGCGTACAGACCGGCCGGGTCCAGGTCGCCGTTCTCCTGCGGCTCGACGCGCTGCACGTGCCAGCCGTACGCCTCGTACCGCTTGAGCGTGTCCTCGGAGACGGCCGTCTCGGTGTCGCCCTCGATCGAGATGTGGTTGTCGTCCCACAGCAGGATCAGGTTGCCGAGCTTCTGGTGGCCGGCCAGCGAGGACGCCTCGGCGGAGATGCCCTCCTGGAGGCAGCCGTCACCGGCGATCGCGTAGATCCGGTGGTCGAACGGCGAGGTGCCGGCCGGCGCCTCCGGGTCGAACAGGCCGCGCTCGAAGCGGGCGGCCATCGCCATGCCCACGGCGTTGGCGACGCCCTGGCCCAGCGGGCCCGTGGTCGTCTCGACGGCGGCGGTGTGGCCGTACTCCGGGTGGCCGGGGGTCTTCGAACCCCAGGTGCGGAAGGCCTTCAGGTCGTCCAGTTCGAGACCGAATCCACCCAGGTAGAGCTGGGTGTAGAGGGTCAGGGACGAGTGGCCGGCGGAGAGGACGAACCGGTCGCGCCCGACCCACTCGGGGTCGGCCGGGTCGTGCCGCATCACCTTCTGGAAGAGGGTGTACGCGACGGGCGCCAGGCTCATCGCCGTACCGGGATGGCCGTTGCCGACCTTCTGTACGGCGTCCGCGGCCAGGATGCGGGCGGTGTCTACGGCCCGCTGGTCCAATTCGGTCCACTCGAGGTCTGTGGTGGTCGGCTTAGTGCTCACCCTGGGTCAGGGCTCCTCTCCACATGTCTGAAGCCGGTGACTGAGGGTGTACCGGCGGTGTCGAGCCTACCCCCGTCGGACGGCCCTCTTTTCGTGCTCATGCCCCTCAAATGAGCGCACATGGCAAGACTGCCGGTGGCCGTGGGACTTCGCCTCCCGAACCGCGTCCACCCCTGGGGACGTACCCCTTCAACACGACCCCACCCCCGCGAAGATCGGCGTCTGGGCAACGTCTAGAGTGGCGTGGTACGCGCAAGCTTCACCCCGCTTTCATCCGGGGAGCTTGCTGGGATTTCTCTGTCAGGGGTGTGCGTGACGGCCGTCGAGTCCCGACCCGCAGGGGTCGTCTTGACTCCCAGCCCGGGGGGCCATCGGCCGTTCGGGGCCCGCGTCAAGGCATTCGTGGCGCTGACCAAGCCGCGGATCATCGAGCTGCTGCTCATCACGACCGTCCCGGTGATGTTCCTCGCCGAGCAGGGCGTGCCGAACCTCTGGCTGGTGCTCGCCACCTGCTTCGGCGGCTACCTGTCGGCGGGCGGCGCGAACGCGCTGAACATGTACATCGACCGGGACATCGACGCCCTGATGGACCGCACGTCCCAGCGTCCGCTGGTCACCGGCATGGTGTCGCCGCGCGAGGGCCTGGTCTTCGGCCTCACGCTCGCGGTGGTCTCCACCCTGTGGTTCGGCCTCCTGGTCAACTGGCTCTCCGCCTGGCTGTCGCTCGGCGCGCTCCTCTTCTACGTGGTCGTCTACACGATGATCCTCAAGCGGCGGACCGCGCAGAACATCGTCTGGGGCGGCATCGCCGGCTGTATGCCGGTGCTGATCGGCTGGTCCTCGGTCACGAACTCGATGTCCTGGGCCGCGGTCGTCCTCTTCATGGTCATCTTCTTCTGGACGCCGCCGCACTACTGGCCGCTGTCGATGAAGGTCAAGGACGACTACGCGCGCGTGGGCGTCCCGATGCTCCCGGTGATCGCCTCCAACAAGGTCGTCGCCAAGCAGATCGTGGCCTACAGCTGGGTCATGGTCGCCGTCTCGCTGCTGCTCACCCCGCTGGGCTACACCGGCTGGTTCTACACCGCGGTGGCCCTGGTGACCGGCGGCTGGTGGCTCTGGGAGGCGCACGGGCTCCTGAACCGCGCCAAGGACGGCGCCACGGGGGCCAAGCTCAAGGAGATGCGGCTCTTCCACTGGTCCATCACCTACGTCTCGCTGCTCTTCGTGGCGGTCGCGGTGGACCCCTTCCTCCGCTGAACCCGACGAACCGCCCGGCCGTCGCCGTTAGATCTACCCGTCGGTAGCATCCTTGCCATGGCAGACACGACGGCAGAAACGACGGCAGGCACGAAGAAGGACGAGCGCAGGGTCGCCCGGCTCGCCAAGCAGATCCAGGCCTTCTCCGAGGAGCACGGCGGCTCCGAGGGACACCTGGAGCACATCGGCCAGGCGGGCACCCGGATCGTCCTCGTCGGCACGGACGGCCTCTGGGGCGACCTGGTGGCCCCGACGTACGCGATCGCGGAGCAGGCCGCCGAGAAGGCCGGGCTGACGCTCCACAAGGAGTTCGACGGCGAGTTCGCCGCGAAGGTCGTCACCGGTCCGTACGAGTGGTCCCGGATGGCGGGCATCCAGATCGGCGGCCCCTCCGACCGCTGAAGCGGCGGACGCGCACGCACGAAGGGCCCACCGGCTCGCGGGAACCGGTGGGCCCTTCCGCGTACGTGTACGTGCGCGCGTACGGGAGCGGGCGGGGCCTCAGGCCTTCGCGAGCTCCGGGTCGGCCTGGGCCGGGATCGCCGGGGTGGCCGGCGGGCGCTCGCGCATACTCAGGGCGAGCCGCACGACCGCGATCCACATCAGCGAGGAGCCGAGCATGTGGGCGCCGACCAGGAGTTCCGGGACCCCGGTGAAGTACTGGACGTAACCCACGGCTCCCTGGAGGAGCAGCACGATCAGCAGGTCGCGGGCGCGGGCCCGGGTGTCGTCCGGGGCGTCCACCACGCGCAGGACCAGCCACATCGCGATCGCGAGCGCGCAGACGATCCAGGCCGCGATCGCGTGCGCGTGCGCGGCGACCGTCCAGTCCCACGGCATCCGCGGCACGTCGCTGCTGTCGCCCGCGTGCTTGCCGGAGCCGGTCACCGTCGTGCCGAGCGCGATCAGCAGGCCCGAGGTGATCGCGATCGCCCAGGACAGCCTGCGGACCGGGCGCGGCACGCGCGGGCGGGGGGCGGTGTCGCCCTCGCGGGTCCGGTGCCAGGTGACGACGGCGACCGTGAGCAGCGCGTTCGCGGCGAGGAAGTGGCCGGCGACCGTCCACGGGTTGAGGCCCATCCACACCGTGATGCCGCCGAGGACGGCGTTGCTCAGCACGATCCAGAACTGGACCCAGGCGAGCCGGGTGAGGCCGCGCCGCCGCGGCTTGACCGAGCGGACGGCGATGATGGCCCAGCCGACGGCCGCCGACAGGACGTACGTCAGCATCCGGTTGCCGAACTCGACGGCGCCGTGGAAGCCCTGCGCGGGCGTGGCGAAGAGGCTGTCGTCCGTGCACTTGGGCCAGGTGTCGCAGCCGAGACCGGAACCGGTCAGCCGGACCGCGCCGCCGGTGACGATGATGAGCACGCTCATCACGACGGCCGAGAGTGCGGCGCGCCGGAGCGTCCGGGGGGACGGGGTCCAGCGCCGGGCGATGAGGGCGAGGGGGGTCAGCACGGGCCCCATCGTAGGACGGCGCTTGTGCGCGCTTTCACGAGGGGGGCGTATGTGGCCGAACGGAACCTCTCGGTTACTCCCAGCGGAAGAACTTCGCCGCCGCGCCGAGCCCCAGGACCGCCCAGACCGCCAGGACCAGCGCGTCGCCCCACGGCATCGCCGCCCCGCCCTGCAGGACGTCCCGCAGGCCGTCCGAGAGGGCCGAGATCGGCAGCAGGGCGAGCACGTCGCCCGCGGCGCCGAACTTCTCCAGGGGCACGATCACCCCGCCGCCCACCAGGAGCAGCAGGAAGACCAGGTTGGCGGCGGCCAGGGTGGCCTCGGCCCGCAGCGTGCCGGCCATCAGCAGGCCGAGGCCGGAGAAGGCGGCGGTGCCGAGGACCAGGAGCAGCAGCACGGAGAGCGGGTTCCCGTGCGGGGACCAGCCGAGCGCGAGGGCGATCGCCGTGAGGAGCGCGATCTGGAGGACCTCGGTGACCAGGACGGAGAGCGTCTTGGCGGTCATCAGGGCCCAGCGGGGGAGCGGCGAGGCCCCCAGGCGCTTGAGCACCCCGTACCGGCGCTCGAAACCGGTCGCGATGGCTTGGCCGGTGAAGGCGGTGGACATCACGGCGAGCGCGAGGACGCCGGGGGCGAGGAAGTCGACGGGCTTCCCGGCCCCGGTGTCGACGACGTCGACGGTGGAGAACAGCACCAGGAGCAGCGAGGGGATGATCACCGTCAGGAGCAGCTGCTCGCCGTTGCGCAGCAGCATCCTGGTCTCCAGGGCGGTCTGCGCGGCGATCATCCGCCCGACGGGGGCCGCGCCGGGCCGGGGGGAGTGGGTACCGGTGGACTCCGGGAGGCGGGTGTCCGTACTCATGACCTCAGCTCCTTGCCCGTGAGCTCCAGAAAAACGTCTTCGAGGGTGTGGCGCTCGACCGCGATGCCCTCCGGCATCACGCCGTGCTGGGCGCACCAGCTGGTGACCGTGGCGAGCAGCTGGGGGTCGACGTCGCCGGTGATCCGGTACGTGCCCGGCAGGGTCTCCGCCGCGGCCGTGCCGTCCGGGAGCGCCTTGAGCAGGGAGCCCAGGTCGAGTCCGGGGCGGCCGGTGAAGCGCAGGGTGTTCTCGGCGCCGCCGCGGCACAGCTCCTCGGGGCTGCCCTGGGCGGCGATCCGGCCGGCGTCGACGATGGCGACGTCGTCGGCCAGCTCCTCCGCCTCCTGCATGAAGTGGGTGGTGAGGACCGTGGTCACCCCGTCGGCGCGCAGCTCGCGGACCAGGTCCCAGGTGGCGCGGCGGGCCTGCGGGTCGAGCCCGGCGGTGGGCTCGTCGAGGAAGACGAGCTCGGGGCGGCCGACGACGGCCATGGCGAGCGCGAGGCGCTGCTGCTGGCCGCCGGAGAGGCGCCGGTAGGTCGTCCGGCCGCAGGAGCCGAGGCCGAGGCGCTCGATCAGGGCGTCCACGTCCAGCGGGTGGGCGTGCAGCTTCGCCATGTGCCGGAGCATCTCGCCGGCGCGGGCGCCGGAGTAGACGCCGCCGGACTGGAGCATGACGCCGATCCGGGGGCGCAGGGCGGCCGCGTCGGCGACCGGGTCCAGGCCGAGGACCCGGACGGTGCCGCCGTCGGGCCGGCGGTAGCCCTCGCAGATCTCGATCGTGGTGGTCTTGCCGGCCCCGTTGGGACCGAGGACGGCGGTGACGGTGCCGGCCCGTACGTCGAGGTCGAGGCCGTCGACGGCGGTCTTGTCTCCGTACCGCTTGACCAGGCCGCGGACCTGGACGACGGACTCACTCGCGGGCTTCCCGTGCATGTCGGGAAGTCTAGAGAGCGCCCGGGGGTCCTCCGGTCGCGGGTCCGGAAGAGTGGTCGAATTCATCCCATGAATGATCATCGCCGCAGGTCAGGTAAGCCTTACCTGAGTGACGCACGGCACCGTCCGCGCGCCGGGTGCCGCTTGTCACTCCCCGATTAATTACGCAACAATGGTGTTGTGAAAAACGTGGGAGCGGCTCCGGTGGAGGAACTCGCGACCCGGGAGCGCTCCACGCGCAACCGGGTGGCGCGGTCGATCCTCGACCACGGGCCGTCGACCGTCGCCGATCTGGCCGAACGGCTCCGCCTCACCCAGGCGGCCGTCCGCCGCCACCTCGACTCGCTGGTCGCGGAGAACGTCGTGGAGGCGCGCGAGAAGCGCGTCTACGGCCACCGCGGCCGCGGCCGTCCCGCGAAGGTCTTCGTCCTGACCGACTGCGGCCGGGACGCCTTCGACCAGTCGTACGACTCGCTCGCCGTCGAGGCGCTCCGCTGGATCGAGCGCAACGCCGGGGGCGAGGAGGCCGTCGCCGCCTTCGCCCGGGACCGGATCGAGAGCCAGGGCCGCGCGTACCGCGAGGCCGTCGAGGCGGCCGAGCCCGCGCGGCGGACCGAGGCGCTCGCCAAGGCGCTCACGGCGGACGGGTACGCTGCCACTGCGCGGAACGCGCCGGTCGGCGAGCAGCTCTGCCAGCACCACTGCCCGGTCGCCCACGTCGCCGAGCAGTACCCCCAGCTGTGCGAGGCGGAGACGGAATTCTTCTCCCGCCTCCTGGGAACGCACGTCCAGCGCCTGGCCACCATCGCCCATGGTGACGGCGTCTGCACCACGTTCATCCCGCACGGCGCACCACAGACCACCGAATCAGCATCCGCAAGCACGGCCGGGAGGAACCCCGCATGACCACCGAGATCAGCCACCCCGAGCTCGAGGGCCTGGGTCGGTACGAGTACGGCTGGGCCGACTCCGACGCCGCCGGCTCCACCGCCAAGCGCGGACTGAACGAGGACGTCGTCCGCGACATCTCCTCGAAGAAGAACGAGCCCGAGTGGATGCTGAAGCTGCGTCTCAAGGGTCTGCGGCTCTTCGGCAAGAAGCCCATGCCGACCTGGGGCTCCGACCTCTCCGGCATCGACTTCGACAACATCAAGTACTTCGTGCGGTCCACCGAGAAGCAGGCCGAGTCCTGGGAGGACCTGCCGGAGGACATCAAGAACACGTACGACAAGCTCGGCATCCCCGAGGCGGAGAAGCAGCGCCTCGTCGCCGGCGTCGCCGCCCAGTACGAGTCCGAGGTCGTCTACCACCAGATCCGCGAGGACCTGGAGGAGCAGGGCGTCATCTTCGTCGACACCGACACCGCCCTGAAGGAGCACGAGGAGCTCTTCAAGGAGTACTTCGGCACCGTCATCCCGGTCGGCGACAACAAGTTCGCCTCGCTGAACACGGCCGTGTGGTCCGGCGGCTCCTTCATCTACGTGCCGAAGGGCGTGCACGTCGAGATCCCGCTCCAGGCCTACTTCCGCATCAACACGGAGAACATGGGCCAGTTCGAGCGGACGCTGATCATCGTCGACGAGGACGCCTACGTCCACTACGTCGAGGGCTGCACCGCCCCGATCTACTCCTCGGACTCGCTGCACAGCGCCGTCGTGGAGATCATCGTCAAGAAGGGCGGCCGCTGCCGCTACACGACCATCCAGAACTGGTCGAACAACGTCTACAACCTGGTGACCAAGCGCGCCGTCGCCTACGAGGGCGCCACCATGGAGTGGGTCGACGGCAACATCGGCTCCAAGGTCACCATGAAGTACCCGGCCGTCTACCTGATGGGCGAGCACGCCAAGGGCGAGACCCTGTCCATCGCCTTCGCGGGCGAGGGCCAGCACCAGGACGCCGGCGCCAAGATGGTCCACATGGCCCCGAACACCTCCTCCAACATCGTCTCCAAGTCGGTGGCGCGGGGCGGCGGCCGGACCTCCTACCGCGGCCTCATCGAGATCGGCGAGGGCGCCCCGGGCGCCAAGTCCAACGTGCTCTGCGACGCGCTGCTCGTCGACACCATCTCCCGCTCCGACACGTACCCCTACGTGGACGTGCGCGAGGACGACGTCTCCATGGGCCACGAGGCCACCGTCTCCAAGGTCTCCGAGGACCAGCTCTTCTACCTGATGAGCCGCGGCCTCACCGAGTTCGAGGCCATGGCGATGATCGTCCGCGGCTTCGTCGAGCCCATCGCCAAGGAGCTCCCGATGGAGTACGCCCTGGAGCTCAACCGGCTGATCGAGCTGCAGATGGAGGGGTCGGTCGGCTGAGGCCCGCCGCCCGCACGCAGCGACCGTTTCCCCGTACGCAGGAAGAGAGCAACACGACAGCCATGGCTGAGGCCCAGAACATCCCGGCAGGTTCCACCACTGCCGGCTCGATCGCGGTGGCCGCCGAGTCCACCGTCGCCACGCGCATGAGCGCGCCCCCGTCCTTCGACGTCGCGGACTTCCCCGTCCCGCACGGCCGCGAGGAGGAGTGGCGGTTCACCCCGCTGGAGCGCCTGCGCGGGCTGCACGACGGCACCGCCGTCGCCACCGGCGAGGGCGTCAAGGTCGACATCGAGGCCCCCGAGGGCGTCACCGTGGAGACCGTCGGCCGCGACGACGAGCGCCTCGGCCGGGCGGGCACCCCCGTCGACCGGGTCGCCGCCCAGGCGTACTCCTCCTTCGAGAAGGCCTCGGTCGTCACCGTCGCCAAGGACGCCGTCCTCGCCGAGCCGATCCGCATCGCCGTGCACGGCGAGGGCGGGACCGCCTTCGGCCACCAGGTGATCGAGCTCGGCGCCTTCGCCGAGGCCGTCGTGGTCATCGACCACACCGGCGACGCCGTCCTCGCCGCCAACGTCGACTACGTCCTCGGCGACGGCGCCAAGCTCACCGTCGTCTCCGTCCAGGACTGGGACGAGAAGGCCGTCCACGTCGCCCAGCACAACGCGCTCGTCGGCCGCGACGCCTCCTTCAAGTCGGTCGTCGTCACCTTCGGCGGCGACGTCGTCCGCATCCACCCGCGCGTGGCGTACGCGGCCCCCGGCGGCGAGGCCGAGCTCTTCGGCCTGTACTTCACCGACGCGGGCCAGCACCAGGAGCACCGCCTCCTGGTCGACCACAACACCCCGCACTGCAAGTCCAACGTGGCCTACAAGGGCGCGCTGCAGGGCCAGGACGCGCACGCCGTCTGGATCGGCGACGTGCTCATCCAGGCCGCCGCCGAGGGCACCGACACGTACGAGCTGAACCGGAACCTGGTCCTCACGGACGGTGCCCGGGTCGACTCCGTGCCGAACCTGGAGATCGAGACCGGCGAGATCGCCGGCGCCGGTCACGCCTCGGCCACCGGCCGCTTCGACGACGAGCAGCTCTTCTACCTGATGTCCCGGGGCATCCCGGAGACCGAGGCCCGCCGCCTCGTCGTCCGCGGCTTCTTCGCCGAGCTGGTCCAGCAGATCGGCCTGCCCGACGTCCAGGAGCGCCTGCTCGCCAAGATCGAGGCGGAGCTGGAGGCCTCCGTCTGATGGCCTTCGTCCGAGTCTGCGCACTGAGCGAGCTGGAGACCGACACCCCGAAGCGGGTCGAGGTCGACGGCACGCCGGTGTCGGTCGTGCACACCGAGGGCGAGGTGTTCGCGATCAACGACATCTGCTCGCACGCGAACGTCTCCCTCTCGGAGGGCGAGGTCGAGGACTGCGCCATCGAGTGCTGGCTGCACGGGTCCAGCTTCGACCTGCGCACCGGCAAGCCCTCCGGCCTTCCCGCGACGCGCCCCGTCCCCGTATACCCCGTAAAGATCGAAGGGGACGATGTGCTCGTCTCCGTCACCCAGGAGTCCTGAGTCACCCATGGCTACGCTTGAAATCCACGACCTGCACGTCTCCGTCGAGGCGGAGAACGGCCCCCGCGAGATCCTCAAGGGCGTCGACCTGACCATCAAGCAGGGCGAGACCCACGCCGTCATGGGCCCCAACGGCTCCGGCAAGTCGACCCTGGCGTACTCGCTGGCCGGCCACCCGAAGTACACGGTCACCGGCGGCACCGTCACCCTCGACGGCGAGGACGTCCTGGAGATGTCGGTCGACGAGCGCGCCCGCGCCGGCGTCTTCCTGGCCATGCAGTACCCGGTCGAGGTCCCCGGCGTCTCGGTCTCCAACTTCCTGCGCACCTCCGCCACCGCCGTCCGCGGCGAGGCGCCCAAGCTGCGCACCTGGGTGAAGGAGGTCAAGTCCGCGATGGAGCAGCTCCAGATGGACCCGGCCTTCGCCGAGCGCAACGTCAACGAGGGCTTCTCCGGCGGTGAGAAGAAGCGCCACGAGATCCTCCAGCTGGAGCTCCTCAAGCCGAAGATCGCGATCCTCGACGAGACCGACTCCGGCCTCGACGTCGACGCCCTGCGCGTCGTCTCCGAGGGTGTCAACCGCGTCCGCGAGACCGGTGAGGTCGGCACCCTGCTGATCACCCACTACACGCGCATCCTGCGCTACATCAAGCCCGACTTCGTGCACGTGTTCGCGAACGGCCGCATCGCCGAGTCCGGTGGCGCCGAGCTCGCCGACGTGCTGGAGAACGAGGGCTACGACAAGTACGTGAAGGGTGGCGCGTCCGCGTGACTTCTGCCCATCAGGGGCTCTCCGGCCTCCTCGACACCGAGGCGATCCGCAAGGACTTCCCGCTCCTGGACCGCACGGTCCACGACGGCAAGAAGATCGTGTACCTCGACTCCGCGGCGACCTCGCAGAAGCCGCGCCAGGTCCTCGACGCGCTCAACACGTACTACGAGCGCCACAACGCCAACGTCCACCGCGGCGTCTACACGGTGGCCGAGGAGGCGACGGCGCTCTACGAGGGCGCCCGTGACAAGGTCGCGGCCTTCATCAACGCGCCGAGCCGCGACGAGGTCATCTTCACGAAGAACGCCTCCGAGTCGCTCAACCTCGTGGCCAACATGCTGGGCTGGGCCGACGAGCCCTACCGCGTGGACCACGAGACCGAGATCGCCATCACGGAGATGGAGCACCACTCCAACATCGTGCCGTGGCAGCTGCTCTCGCAGCGCACGGGCGCGAAGCTGAAGTGGTTCGGCCTCACCGACGACGGCCGTCTCGACCTCTCGAACATCGAAGAGGTCATCACCGAGAAGACCAAGATCGTCTCGTTCACGCTGGTCTCGAACCTGCTGGGCACGGTCAACCCGGTCGAGACGATCATCCGCCGCGCCCAGGAGGTCGGTGCGCTCGTCTGCATCGACGCCTCCCAGGCGGCCCCGCACATGGTCCTGGACGTGCAGGCGCTCCAGGCCGACTTCGTGGCCTTCACCGGCCACAAGATGTGCGGCCCGACCGGCATCGGCGTGCTGTGGGGACGGCAGGAGCTCCTGGAGGACCTGCCGCCCTTCCTCGGCGGCGGCGAGATGATCGAGACCGTCTCGATGCACTCCTCGACGTACGCGCCGGCCCCGCACAAGTTCGAGGCGGGCACGCCCCCGATCGCGCAGGCCGTCGGCCTCGGCGCGGCCGTGGACTACCTGTCGGCGATCGGCATGGAGAACATCGCGCGCCACGAGCACGCGATCACCGAGTACGCCGTCCGGCGCCTCCAGGAGGTCCCGGACCTGCGGATCATCGGCCCCACCACGGCCGAGGACCGCGGCGCGGCGATCTCCTTCACGCTCGGCGACATCCACCCGCACGACGTGGGCCAGGTCCTCGACGAGCAGGGCATCGCGGTCCGGGTCGGCCACCACTGCGCGCGGCCGGTCTGCCTCCGCTACGGAATTCCCGCGACCACGCGGGCGTCGTTCTATCTGTACTCCACTCCGGCCGAGGTCGACGCCCTGGTCGAGGGACTGGAGCACGTACGGAACTTCTTCGGCTAGGGGACGCTCGTGAAGCTGGATTCGATGTACCAGGACGTCATCCTGGACCACTACAAGCACCCGCACGGGCGCGGTCTCCGGGACGGCGACGCCGAGGTGCACCACGTCAACCCGACGTGCGGCGACGAGATCACGCTCCGCGTGAAGTACGACGGCTCGCGCATCGAGGACGTGTCGTACGAGGGCCAGGGCTGTTCCATCAGCCAGGCCTCGGCGTCCGTCCTCAACGAGCTGCTCGTCGGCAAGGAGCTGGCCGAGGCGCGGAAGATCCAGGGCACCTTCCTGGAGCTGATGCAGTCCAAGGGCCAGATCGAGCCGGACGAGGCGATGGAGGAGGTCCTGGAGGACGCGGTCGCGTTCGCCGGGGTCTCCAAGTACCCCGCCCGGGTGAAGTGCGCCCTGCTGAGCTGGATGGCCTGGAAGGACGCGACCGCCCAGGCGCTGGGGGACGACGACCAGAAGTCCGAGAGGAAGTCGGCATGACCGAGAACGCCGGGGCCACCATGAAGCCGGCCTCCGAGGAAGAAGTCCGCGAGGCGCTGTACGACGTCGTCGACCCCGAGCTGGGCATCGACGTCGTCAACCTGGGTCTGATCTACGGCATCCACATCGACGACTCCAACGTCGCGACGCTGGACATGACCCTGACGTCGGCGGCCTGCCCGCTGACCGACGTGATCGAGGACCAGGCGAAGTCCGCCACCGACGGCATCGTCAGCGAGCTGAAGATCAACTGGGTCTGGATGCCGCCGTGGGGCCCGGACAAGATCACGGACGACGGGCGCGAGCAGCTGCGCGCGCTCGGCTTCAACGTCTGAGCGAGCCCCTCGCGCGAACGGCCGTGCTCCCCTGACAGACTGGGGAGCATGGCCGTTCGCATGTACCACCTCACCGTCGACTCCCACGACCCGTCCGCCCAGGCCCGCTTCTGGGCCTCGGTCCTGGACTGGAAGGTGCTCTACGAGGACGAGCACGAGGTCGTTGTCGGAGCCGACGAGCACACTCTGCCGGGGATGTGCTTCCTGCCCGTGCCCGAGTCCAAGACGGTCAAGAACCGGCTGCACATCGACCTCACGCCCGACGACCGGGACGCCGAGGTGGAGCGCATCCTCGCCCTCGGGGCGACCCGGATCGACGTCGGGCAGGGCAAGGACGCGACCTGGGTGACCCTCGCGGATCCCGAGGGCAACGAGTTCTGCGTGCTGCGGCCGAAGCGGTCGCTCACGGACTGAGGCGGCCGCCCCGCCGGGCCGTCAGGAGTCCTGCGCCCGCTCCGCCGCCGCCCGGGCGAGCACCGGCGCCAGGTTCTCCCGGCGGATCCGCCGGTCGACGTAGAGCAGCCCCGACACCAGCGGCGGGAAGAGCGCGGAGAACACCTGGGCGATCAGCGATCCGGCGATCATGACGATCACCGCCGGCGCGAGCAGGGAGAAGAACTCCCCGGCCGTCTCGGGGGCCTGGTCCCCGTCGAAGGAGAGGGGCGCGGACGCCACCGCGCCCAGCACCTGCTGGAACACCACGCTGATGACACCCGTGATCACGGAGGCCATCAGCAGACCGCCGAGGGTCCGCCACCACGAGCCGGTCACCAGGTGCCAGGACCGCCGCAGGGACGCCGTGGCGCCCTGACGCTCCATCACCGCCACCGTCGGGGCGAAGGCGAGCTTCACCCAGATCCAGGTGCCGAGCGGGGCGATCAGCAGGAGCGCGGGGAGGAGCAGCAGCGTCGCGGCGGGGCCGGAGTCGTTGGCGATCAGCACGGCCATCAGGCCGACGAACAGGCCGCCGACGAGCAGGAACGGCACCAGCAGGGTCAGCGACGTCAACAGGATCGTGCCGAGCACCACGGGCATCCGCGCCCACGCGCGCCCCCACACGGTCCCGAACGCGACGCGGCCGCCCAGGACCGCCTCCTGGAGGACCACGGGCACCGCCGCCGACACCAGGGCGCTCGCCACCAGCATGACGACCATCGAGAACAGCCAGACGCAGCCGAACGCGATCAGCAGCGGAAGGCCGTCCTCCCACGACGGGTCCGCGTCCTCCGGCAGGTCGAACACGCCGGGCACGTGGTCCGCGACGGCCAGGTAGCCGACGCCGAACGCGGCGGCGACCAGCAGGAGGGCGAAGCCGTAGGCGACGGCCGTGACGCCGACGAGCTGCTTCCAGTGGCGCCCGAGGGTGCTGAAGGCGGCCGTCAGGACCTCGCTGAGGTCGAGCGGCCGCAGGGGTATCACGCCGGGCTTCGGCGGCGGGGGCGGAGGAGTGTGGCCGTAGCCGTAGGGCCCCGTGGGATAGGTCATGGCGACACCGTATCGGTCGCCGCCCCGCACACCCGTACGAGACGGTATGTACGCCCGTACACATCTCTGTGTACGCTCGTACGCATGGGTTACGGACTGCTGGCGGGCGCCATAGCGGCGGAGATCCTCGCCACCACCTCGATGAAGTACAGCGACGGCTTCAGCAAGCTCTGGCCCTCGCTCGTCACCGGCGTCGGCTACCTGATCGCCTTCGCGCTCCTGGCGCAGGCGCTCAAGACGCTCCAGGTCGGCACCGCGTACGCCATCTGGTCCGGCGTCGGCACCGCCGCCGTCGCCACCATCGGCGTCCTCTTCCTCGGCGAGACCCTCGGCCTCGCCAAGGTCGCCGGGATCCTCCTCATCGTCGCCGGGGTCGCCGTCCTCAACCTCGGCGGCGCCCACTGATGGCCCGCCCCCGCCGCCACGACCCCGACCGCCGCGAACGCCTCGTGGACGCGGCCCTCCGGGTCGTCGGACGGTCCGGCATCGCCGGGCTGAGCCACCGCACGGTGGCCGCCGAGGCGGACGTGCCGCTGGGCTCCACCACGTACCACTTCGCCTCCCTCGACGAACTCCTCGTCGCCGCGCTCCGCAAGGCCAACGAGAACTTCGGGCGGCAACTGCGCGAGCGGACCGCCCTCCTGGGCCCGGACACCGACCTCGCCGCCGTCCTCGCCCGCTTCCTGGGGGAGTGGCTGGGCGGCGAACGCACCGGCGTGGAGCTGGAGTACGAGCTCTACCTCGCCGCCCTGCGCCGCCCCGCCCTGCGCCCGGTCGCCGCCGAGTGGACCGAGGCCGTCACCGCCGCCCTGGCCCCCCGCACCGACCCCGTCACCGCCCGCGCCCTGGTCGCCCTCATGGACGGCGTCTGCCTCCAGGTCCTGCTCGCCGACGGGACGTACGACGAGGAGTACGCGCGCGTGATGCTGGGCCGGATCCTGGGTCCCGGGGCCCCGGACGAAGCACCGAGAACCCCGGGCCGGGGCTCGTCCGAACCGACGGCGCGCCGGACCGACACCTGAGACCGGTTGGCCCGGGCGGGGGCCCGCCGGTTAGGTTTTCCGTCATGACCACTGCTCCTCGCACCACCGGCGCCGTCGCCGCCGGCCTCGCCACCATCGCCGGCGACGGCACCGTCCTCGACACCTGGTTCCCCGCCCCCGAGCTGACCGACGCGCCCGGCCCCGCCGGCACCGAGCGGCTCGACCCCGACGCGGCCCTCAACGCCCTCGGCGAGGGCGCCGTCAAGGCCCTCGGCGTGGACGCCCGCCGGGGCGTCGAGGTGGTCGCCGTCCGCACCGTCATCGCCTCGCTCGACGAGAAGCCGCTCGACGCCCACGACGCGTACCTGCGCCTGCACCTGCTCAGCCACCGCCTGGTCAAGCCGCACGGCCAGAGCCTGGACGGCGTCTTCGGCCTCCTCGCCAACGTCGCCTGGACCTCGCTCGGCCCGGTCGCCGTCGACGACGTCGAGAAGGTCCGGCTCAACGCGCGCGCCGAGGGCCTGCACCTCCAGGTGACCTCGATCGACAAGTTCCCCCGCATGACCGACTACGTGGCGCCCGCCGGGGTCCGGATCGCCGACGCCGACCGCGTCCGCCTCGGCGCCCACCTCGCCGCCGGCACCACCGTCATGCACGAGGGCTTCGTCAACTTCAACGCCGGCACCCTCGGCACCTCCATGGTCGAGGGCCGCATCTCGGCCGGCGTCGTCGTCGGCGACGGCTCCGACATCGGCGGCGGCGCCTCCACCATGGGCACCCTCTCCGGCGGCGGCAACGTCGTCATCTCCATCGGCGAGCGCTGCCTGATCGGCGCCGAGGCGGGCGTCGGCATCGCGCTCGGCGACGAGTGCGTCGTCGAGGCCGGCCTGTACGTCACGGCCGGCACCCGGATCACCATGCCCGACGGCGAGATCGTGAAGGCCCGCGACCTCTCCGGCGCCTCGAACATCCTCTTCCGCCGCAACTCGGTCACCGGCGCCGTCGAGGCCCGCCCGAACAACGCGGTCTGGGGCGGCCTCAACGAGGTCCTGCACAGCCACAACTGAGGCCCCGTGAGCCGCCGGCCGCCCTCGCCCCCGTCGTCAGACGGCGGGCAGGGCGGTCAGCCGCTTTCCGTGCAGGGCCGCGAGGCGCTTGCCCGAGGCCGCCACGTACCACTTGTCGACCGCGCCCGTGCCGTCGTTGTACGTCCAGCGCAGCTTGCCGGTGCGGGCGTCGAAGGCGAGGATCCCGCCCTTGGGGTCGAGCTCCGTCGCCGCGTAGAGGTTCCCGCCCGCCGTGACGAACTGCCAGGGGTACGCGACCTCCAGGAGTTCCGCGTTGCGCCAGCGCTCCTCGCCCGTCGCCGGGTCCACCGCCCGCAGCACGTGCGCGGAGTCGGAGGCGTAGAGCACCCCGTCCAGGACGGCGGGGCTGTGGAAGCGGGTGTACGACTCGTCGGCCGCAAGGGACCAGCGCTCCGTGCCGTCGGCCAGGGCGAAGGCGCGCAGCCGCCCGCCGTCGGCGACGACCACCAGGCCCCCGTGGACGGCGATCCGCTCGCTGTTGGAGCGGCCGATCTTCTTCGTCCACACCTGCCGGCCCGTGGCGGTGTCGCGGACCGTCACGTTCTCCCGGAAGTCGGTGTAGACGAGGTGGCGGCCGGAGACGGCGGCGGTGATGCCGAACTCCTGGGTGCCCTTGTCGCGCCGCTCCTGCCAGACCACCTTGCCGGAGGCGATGTCGAGGGCCGCGATCACGTTCTCCTTGACGCGGTAGTCCGCCTCCAGGATCCCGGCGAGGACGTAGACCCGCCGCTCGTCGACGGCGATCGTGCGGGGCTGCGCGTACTTCTTCCCGCCGAGCCTGCTGCGCCAGGTCTCCTCGCCGGTGGCCGGGTCGAGGCCGACCACGTCCCCGTCGTACCGGGCGCTGGCGAGGTACAGGGTGCCGCCCGCGACCAGCAGCTTCGCGCCCGGGACGGCGACCTTCTCGCGGGACCAGAGCTCCTTGCCGGTGGTGAGGGAGCGGCCCGTCAGCGGATCGCCGGAGACCATGACCACGTCCCCGGCGACGGCGAGCGCGTCCATCGCGCCGAGCGCCCCGGCCATGGCGTCGGCCTGCCACAGCGGGCCCGGGGCGGTGCCGGGCGGAGGGGTGGTGAAGGCGTCCCCGGGAGCGGCCTCCCCGGCCGACGGGTTCTTCCCGTTCCTCCCGGGCGCGGTGGCGTCGGCGGCCGGCTCCTCCACCGGGCCGCAGCCCCACGCGCCCGCGCCGAGCGCCGCCAGGCCGAGACCGGTCCCGGCCAGCCGGATCAGACGCCTGCGGGACGGCACGTGCGCCCCGGCGGCCGTCGTCCCGGTCGTGCTTCCCCCGTGTATCGGCATGTGTCCGCTCCCCGTTCCCTCGTCCTGTCGTTCCACGGCCGGGCAGCCGTCCGGCGCCCGGAGCGGGCCCAGGCTAACCGGGGGGCCGGGCGCCGCCCCGGGGCGGTACGCGATGGGGACAGGGCCGTGAAACTCCGGACGGCACCGTGAAGATCCCGTCACACGGCGACGCGCGCGTGACACGCACGACAACCGATCCGGTGACGCTGCGTTATCAGTGCGGGGGCGGAGAGCCCCGTACGCAGACGAGGCGAGGAGCCGACATGAGGACGAGGACCATGGCCACCGGGGTGGGCGCGGCGGTGGCGGTCCTGCTGTCCGCCGGAACGGCGGCGGCGGACGAGACGCACCTGCACGCGCACAACGGCCCGAACGTCTCCCTGGTCTCCACCGGCCAGATCGACGACCCCCTGGAGGACGTCCTGGAGCACGCCGCGATCCTCGGCCACACCTACAGCGGGGACTCCGCCTGATCCGGCCGCGGCAGCGCCTCGTGGAGCGCGCGCAGCCCGTCGGCCGTCTCCCGGTCGGCGGGCAGCAGCGGCTCCCGCAGGGGACCGCCGAGCAGGGCCTTGGCGGTCACCGTGCCCGGCAGGCCCGAGGCCATCATCCGCTCGGCGAGCGGCAGCAGCCGGGCGTTGAGCCGGGCCGCCCCGGCGGTGTCGCCCGCGTCGAAGGCGTCCAGGACCGCCCGCAGCTGACGGGGCGCCACGTTCGCCACCGTGCTGACGTACCCGGCGCCGCCCACCGCGTACAGCGGCAGGTTCAGCTCCTCGCAGCCCGAGTAGTACGCGAGCCCGGTCTCCGCGATCAGCCGGGCCGCGCCGAGCAGGTCGTACGAGCAGTCCTTCACCGCGACGATCCGGGGGTGCGCGGCGAGCCGCCGCATCGTCGCGGGCTCGACGCGGGTGCCGGTGCGGCCGGGGATGTCGTAGACCATCACCGGCAGGCCGGTCGCGTCCGCCACCTTCAGGAAGTGCGCCTCGACGGCCGCCTGCGGAGGGCGGCTGTAGTACGGGGTGACGACGAGCAGCCCGTCCGCGCCCGCCTCCTCGGCCGCCCGGGCCAGTCCGGCGGTGTGCGCGGTGTCGGCGCTGCCGACGCCCGCGAGGACCGAGGGGCCGGGGCCGACGGCCTCCCGGACGGCGCGGACGAGCGCGGTCTTCTCGGCGTCGGTGGTGGTCGGGGACTCGCCGGTGGTCCCGTTGAGGACGAGCCCGTCGCAGCCCTCCGCCACGAGCCGGACGGCGAGGGCGCCCGCCGCGTCGGGGTCGAGCGCGCCGACGGGGGTGAAGGGCGTGATCATCGCGCAGAGCGCGCGGCCGAAAGGCGGTGCGGTGGTCATGCCGGAAGTCTGGGCGCGGCGGACGGTGAAGGTCCACTTAGATCTTCTTGGCCGGAAAGATAAGGGTTGCTGAAGGGTGGGACGGCGCACGCCCGCGCCGAGGCTCGGCGCGGGCGTGTAAAGGGCCTCGCCTACGGGCGGAAGCGCAGGACCTGCGGGTCGTGGTCGCTGTCCTGGTCGGCGAACTCCGCGTTGATGTGGACGCTGTCGTACGTGAAGTGGCGGATCCCCGGGCTGGTCAGGATCTGGTCGAGGACCTGGCTGTTGCCCTGGTACACGTACGAGTAGCGCTCGCCGCGCGGCAGCGACTTCACCGCCGGGTACAGCGCGCCGCCGGCCGTCAGCGCCTTCGTGGTGCCGGAGAACTCGAAGTCGTTGATGTCGCCGACCACCAGCACGTCGGCCTGCTTCTCGACCGCGAGGAGCTGCTTCACGAAGCCGTTGACGGCCTGGGCCTGGAGCAGGCGCTTCGCCTCGGAGGAACGGTTCGGCGGCTGGTGGTGGGAGACGATCGACTCGTCCCCGCCCTTCGAGCCGAAGTGGTTGGCGATCACGAAGACCGTACGGCCCCGGAAGACGAACTCGCCCGCGAGCGGCTTGCGGCTGTCCGCCCAGGCCGTGTTCGCCGGGTCGATCCGGCCGGGGGAGACGGTCAGCGCCGCGTGCCCCTTGCGGCCGGTGACGCCGGTCGCGGTGGTGGCGTCGCCGCCCGGGCGGTCTGTGAAGGAGACCCGCGCCGGGTTGAAGAGGAAGACCTGACGGATGTTGCCGCCGGGCTCGCCGCCGTCCTTGTTGTTCTCCGGGTCGACCGAGCGCCACTCGTACGCCGGGCCGCCGGCCGCCACGATCGCGTCGGTGAACTTCTTCACCGTCTGGCCGGCCGTCACCGTGCCGTCGTTCTTGGCGCCGTTGTCGTCCTGGATCTCCTCCAGGGCGACGACGTCCGGCGAGGCGAGGTTCTCCACGACCGCCTTCGCGAGCGCGTCGAACTTCTCCTGCGGGTCGCTCGGGTCGAGGTTCTCGACGTTGTACGTCGCCACGGCCAGCTCGTTCCTGTGCTGCCGGTCCGTGGTCTCGCGCTTCAGGCCCCGGTCCACGACCGTGCCGAGGGTGCGGGCCGTCAGGGTGTAGCCGCCGTACTGGTTGAAGTCGAGCGGGCCCTCGGTGGCGCCGGCAAGGACGTCACCCACGTTCGCCTTGGGGAACGGCTGCTGGGCGGTCGGGACCAGCGACTGGACCTGGAGCCGACCGGTGTTCTGGTCCTCGTACGAGCCGTAGACCGTGCCGCCGCGCCGGTTGCGGTTCTCCCAGGGCTTCACCGTGACCCACAGCTCGGAGTACGGGTCGGTGGCGCCGACCACCCGCGAGGAGCCGATCCGGACGTTGGTGCCCTCCAGGGACTCGTAGTAGTCCAGGGCGTACTTCCGGGGCTTCAGGGTCAGGCCGTTGATCGAGCCGTCCGCGGCCGGGTCGCCCGCCGGGGCGTACGCGTCCGGGACGGACCAGGACGAGATCGTCACCGGGGCCGGCACCGGGTTGCCCTGCGAGACGACGGTGACGACCGGCTTGGAGAGCTGCGTCAGCGACTGGTTGCCGGAGGCCAGGCCGCCGGGGACGTACTCGGTGACCGTGCCGTTCACGCTCACCGCGTCGCCGACGGCGACGGTCGGGACGGAGCTGGTGAAGACGAACAGGCCCTCGCTGGTGGCCGGGTTCGCGTCGGGGGTGGGGTCCTGGATCCAGAAGCCGCGCGAGCCGTAGGTGCGGACGCCGGTCACGATGCCCGTGACACCGGTGACCTGCTGCCCGACCAGGGGCGAGACGCGGGTCGTGCCCTGGATGTCGTGGATGCGGACACCGGCGCCGTCCTCGGCGGACGCGCTCGCCGAACCGGCGAGCAGCCCGGCGGCCAGGGCGGCGGACACGACGGCGGCGACGGCCGCGGTTCTCGGTATGGAGGAAGACATCAGGGACTCCGAGGGTGCTTGGAGGAACGGCAGATGGATCTACGCGCGTCAATCTCTTGGCAGGGCACCCCACTTGTCAAGGGTCGACGGGTGTACGAAGGCTGACGAATCCGTGAACCGGCGGACCTCCCCCCGGATGCGTCTACGCTGGGACGGCTCTCCGGGACCACTCGCCGAGACCGCTTTCCCGAGCCCGCTCACCGAACGCGCTCCCGAGCCCCCGCCCACCGACCGCTTTTCCCACCCCTGTTCACCCGCTCACCCCGTACGCGCCGAGGAGACCCCCCAGAATGTCAGCGGAGCACCCCACCCTTCCCCCCGTTCGGCTGCGTGCGGACGCGGAGCTGGCGCGGGACGCCCTGGCCGCCCCCCTCCTCGCCGACGCGGCCCGGCTCGCCCGCTGGGCCGGGCCCGACACCCGGGTCGACGCGGGCGGCGAACTCGTCGACGAGCAGCTCCCGGCGGCGGCCGGGGCCCTGGGCCTGACCGCCGACGAGGAGGGCGAGCTCCGGGCGGGCGACGCCTGGCGGCTCGCGGTCGACACCGGCCTCGTGGAGGTCGAGGACGGCGAACCGGCGGACGGGGCCGACGGGGAGGACGTCCCCGGCCGGGCCGGGCCCGGCGAGAACCTGGCCCTGCTCACCGGCGGTTCGCCCCGGGACGTCCTCGCGCTCTGGCTGGACGGCTTCGACACCGTCTTCGCGGACGCCGTCGCCCCCGTCCTCGACGACCTCGACGACCTCATCGGGGAGGACGGCGAGATCGACGTCGACGCCCTCGACTGGGACCCCGAGGCCGAGGCCGAGTTCCTGGAGGGCGTGCTCGGCAACCTCTACCTGCTGACCGTCAGCGAGGGCGGGGCCGGCGAGGGCCCGGTGCCGCTGCCCGCGCTCGCCGCGTCGATGGTCGTCCCCGACGACATGGGCGAGCCCACCGACGACGTCCTGGAGCAGGTCTCCGACGCGATGATGCGGCTGGACGAGCAGTTCCGGCTGCTCGAACCGATCGGGCTCGTGGAGTACCAGCCCCTGGACGAGGCCCTGATGGTCGAGGAGGGCGAGGAGCCCGCCGTCTCCGTCGACGACGAGGACGTCACCCGCTACGGCATGGTCCGGCTCACCCCGCTCGGCCTCTACGGCGTCCGGGCCCGGATGCTGGAGGCCGGCGTCGACGCGCCCGCCGTCGGCGACCTGGCCGACAAGGGCGCCGACGCCCTCCTCGACGGGATCGCCGGCTACCCGGAGGCCGCGGCCCGCGAGGAGACCGCCGCCTGGCTGGCCGGGCGCGACGCCCTCGGCGCGGCCCGCGAACTGCTGCACGCCGCCCGGGGCTCCGACGCGGGCTCCCCGCTCCGCCGCCTCCACTGCCAGCAGACGCTCTCCCTGGTGGGCCCGGACGCGGAACCCGCCGTGCGGGAGGTCCTGGACGACGCGGAACTCGGCGGCCTGGCGCGGGTCTGGCTCGCGGAGCGGGGCGCGGCGGACGTGCCCGCGCCGCCGGAGTCGATGATCTTCTGGCTGGCGATCGACACGATCGCGGCCCAGCTCGACGCGGAGGGCGACCTGGAGGAGCTCCAGGAGCTGATCGAGGGCCTCACCGGGCGCCACGGCGGCTTCTTCGAGGCGGCCTGGCGGGTGGAGCACCCGGCGACGGCGGAGGTCCTGGAGGCGATGGGCCGGCTGCACCGGGACAAGGGCGCGGCGAAGGAGGCCCGCAAGGCCGCCTTCAAGGCCCGCTCGCGGTCGGGCGCCTGACGGTCCGTACGGAAGAGGGCTCCCGGGAGGTCCCGGGAGCCCGTGCGGTCCGGTCGGTCCGGTCGGTCTGGTCGGTCCGGTCGGTCAGAGGGCCTGGGCGGCCGGCTTCACCATGCCCCGGACGGTCCGCGACTTCACGAACTCGCCCATCGCCGTCATCTCCCACTCGCCGGAGAACTGCTTGATCAGCTTCGCCATCATCACGCCGGTCTGCGGCTCGGCGGTGGTCAGGTCGAAGCGGACCAGCTCCTCGCCCGTCGCCGCGTCGATCAGCCGGCAGTAGGCCTTGGCGACCTCGGTGAACTTCTGGCCGGAGAAGGAGTTCACCGTGAAGACGAGACCGGAGACCTCGGCGGGCAGTCGGCCCAGGTCGACCACGATCACCTCGTCGTCGCCCGCGCCCTCGCCGGTGAGATTGTCACCGGAGTGCTTGACCGAGCCGTTGAGGATGGTCAGCTTGCCGAAGTAGCAGCTGTCCAGATGGTTGCGCTGGGGCCCGTACGCGATGACGGACGCGTCCAGGTCGATGTCCTTGCCCCGGTAGGCGGGCTCCCAGCCGAGGCCCATCTTGACCTGGGAGAGCAGCGGACGGCCGCCCTTGACCAGGGACACCGTCTGGTTCTTCTGGAGGTTGACCCGGCCCTTGTCGAGGTTGATCTTGCCGGCACCGGGGGCGGGGGCGGCCGGGGGAGCGGCCGGGGCCGGGGGCGCGAGCCGGGGGTCCACCGGGGCGACGGGCGGCGCGGGCGGGGCCGGGGGCGCCGGGGGTGCGGCCTGCGCGGCGGGGGCCGGGGGAGCGGCTGGCTCCTCGTCCACCGAGACGCCGAAGTCGGTCGCGATCCCGGCGAGCCCGTTCGCATAGCCCTGGCCCACCGCGCGGGCCTTCCACGCGCCGTTGCGCAGGTAGATCTCGACGACCACGAGCGCCGTCTCCGTGGCCAGGCGCGGCGGGGTGAAGGTGGCGAGCACGGCGCCGCCGTCCGCGTCGCGGATCGTCGCCGTGGGCTCGACGCCCTGGAAGGTCTGGCCCGCGGCGTCCGGGCTCGCCGTGACGACGATCCTCTCGACGCCGGCCGGCAGGGCGCCGGTGTCGACCAGGATCGCGTCGGGCGCGGTCCCGCCGCCGGAGCGGTAGGTGACACCGGGCCCGGCCGGCTGGTTGTAGAAGATGAAGTCGTCGTCCGAGCGCACCTTGCCGTTGGCGCCGAGCAGCAGGCCCGAGACGTCGAGCCGCACGGGGGCGGCGACGTCCACCGCCACGCGCGTGGCGGTGAGAGGAATGTTCGAGCCGGGGGTCATAGCGGTCATGCCAGGGCTAACGATCCGGGCCCCTTTGCCGTTCCCTTACCTTCGCCCGGTTCGGCCACCCTGATTACGGGGATGGTCGCGGGCCTGCCGCTCGTTGCCGAAGCGGTACGCGCCCGTCCAGCGGGCCATGACCAGCTGGGCGTCGCCCGATTCCACCTCCGCCAGGAACTTCTCGGCGCGCCCGCCGCGCAGCACGCCCGCGGCGCGGCCCTGGTGGGTGAGGACGACGGAGCCGTCGCCCCGCTGCTCGTACGTGAATCCATGAGGTCGTGGCATGACGGGCATCCTGCCGTTCCCGGTCAGATCCGTCATATGAATATTCTTTCGACCCATGGGTGCTGTGGGGGCCGGGGGAACGGGGGCGGGCGCGGTGGGGCGGGAGAGACCGGAGGGCGGGGGCTCGTTCCGGACGGGGGACGTGGACGAGGCGCGCGAGGAGCTCGACGCGCGGTACTACACGAGCCGCATGGACCTGGTCGAACGCGGCTCGCGCCCCTTCGCGGCGCGGTTCGACACCGTCGTCCTCGGGCCGCTGGTCATCGGCGACCTCAGCTGCGGGGCCGACGTCCGGATGAGCTTCGGCGAGCTGGGCGCCTACCACCTGAACGCCCCGCTGACCGGGACGATGGAACTGCGCCAGGGCGGCGGCCCGCCGCTCGTCGCGACGGCCTCCGAGGCGCTGCTGCTCGACCCGGCGGGGGACACCTTCCTGGACCGCTGGAGCGGCGACTGCCGGACCCTGGCGGTGAAGATCGGGGCGGCCGCGCTGCGCGAGCGCCTCGAACGGCTGACGGGACGGCCGCCGCGCGGCCCGCTCGTCTTCGCGCCCCGCCTGGACATCACGCGCGGCCCCGGCCTGAGCTGGGTGCGCCTGGCCCGCCAGGTCGCGTACGGGGCGCTGGCCGGGGAGGACATCGCCCGGCACGAACTGGTGGCGGGACCCCTCCAGGAGGCGCTGCTCAACGGGCTGCTCCTGGCCGCCGAGCACCCCTGGCGCGAGGCGCTCGACCATCCGGGGGAGGCCCGGCGCCCGGCCCCGGTCAAGCGGGCGATGGACGCGGTGCGGGAGCGCCCCGAGCACCCGTTCACCACGACCGAACTCGCCGCCCTGGCCCGGGTGAGCGTGCGCCGCCTCCAGGAGTCCTTCCGGGAGTACGTGGGGATGTCCCCGATGGCGTACGTGCGGGAGGTCCGCCTCGACCGGGTCCGCGAGGAGCTGCGGGCGGCCGCGCCGGACGAGGTGAGCGTGAGCGAGGTGGCCTGGCGCTGGGGCTTCGGCCACCAGGGCCGGTTCGCGGCGCGCTACCGGGAGAAGTACGGCGAGTCCCCGTCCCGGACGCTGCGGGCGGGACGCTGAGGGGAGCGGGGGTCGCGGGGCGGCGGGGTCGCGGGGCTCGCCCGTGGGGCCTCGCCCCGTAGGGCCTTCCCCCGGGCCCCGGCCCGGGCCGCGCCGACGGCCTCCGGCGCCCCGACGACGGCCTCCGGCGCCCCGACGGCGGTCTCCGGGCCCCGACGGCGGTCTCCGGCGTCCCGACGGCGGTATCGCGCCAAAGCCGTCGGCCGGGCCCGGGCGGCCGGGGGGCGCTTCCCCCGGCCGGGGCGTGCTTCCGCTGCTCCGATCCGTCGCGCATTCCGGACAGGCCCCGCGTTCCGCGGCTCGCGACGATCTTCGGCCGGGCCTACGGTGAGCGGGTCCGGTCCGCCCGTGCGGACGGTCACCCGGACCCGGCCGGCTCCCCCGTATCAGTCCGGCCGGGTCCTGCGTGCTTCCGGAGCGTGCCCGCGCGGCGCGCCTCCGCGTCAGACCAGGCCGCCGTTGGCCGTCAGCAGCTGCCCGTTGACCCACTGGCCCTCGGGCGAGCAGAGGAAGTCCACCAGGTGCGCCGCGTCCCGGGGGGTGCCGAGGCGGCCGAGCGGGGTCTTCCGGACGATCTCCTCCCGCAGCTCCCCGGACATCCAGCCGGTGTCCACGGGGCCCGGGTTGACGACGTTCGCCGTGACCCCGAGGTGGGCGAGTTCGTGGGCCGCCGCCAGGGTGATGCGGTCCAGGGCGCCCTTGCTCGCCCCGTACGGGAGGTTCCCCACGGTGTGGTCGCTGGTCAGGGCGACGACGCGGCCGGTGCCCGGGGGCCCGGTGAACCGCCGGCCGTACTCGCGGATCAGCAGCCAGGACGCGCGCGCGTTGACCGCGAAGTGGCGGTCGAAGCTCTCGACCGTGGTGTCGAGCAGACCGGAGTCGACCGACTCGCAGTGGCACAGGACGAGGGCCGTGACCGGGCGGCCGAGAAGCCGCTCGGCGCTGTCGAGGACGAACGCGGGGGCCTCCGGGTCGGCGAGGTCGGCCTCGACGGCCCCGGCGGTCGCGCCCCGGTCGGTGAGGTCGCGGACGATCGCCTCGGTCGCGCCCCGCTCGACGCCCCACTCCATGCGCAGGTCGTAGGGGGTCCAGTGGGTGAGGACGAGGTCCCAGCCCGAGTCCGCGAGGCGCCGGGCGACGGCCGCGCCGATGCCGACGGTACGGCCGACCCCGGTCACGAGGGCGAGGGGACGGGACATGCGGCGGCTCTCCTTCGGTCGGTCCCCGGACACGCTAGAAAGCTGCCTGACGGGCCGTCAAGGGAGTTCGGGGGAGCGCTCCTCCGTGGGGGCGGCGGGCCGGGCGGCACCCCGCAGCTCCTCCCGGCGGCGGCGCCACGCGAGGGCGAGACCGACGCCCGCGACGAGGGCGGGGAGGGCGGACAGCGCCGTCAGGGAGGACAGCCAGTCGGAGGTGAGGTGCTCCGTCGTGCCGCTCGCGTACTGGCAGGTCGCCTGCGGCGGGAAGAAGGAGTACTCCAGCGTCCTGGGCGGGTGGTATCCCCAGTCCCCGGCCGCCGAACAGGCCGACGACGGGCCGGTGAACAGCTCCCAGCCGGCCAGCGCGTACAGCAGGAGGAAGAGGGATCCGGTCACGAAGAAGGCGGCCCCCGTACGGCTCACCTGCTCGGTCCTGCTCCTCGGCTCCACCAGCGGATCGCCGGGGCGCGGTTCGAACCAGTCCGCCACCAGCGCCGTGAACAGGCAGACGACCAGGACCACCAGGGCGACCCAGAGGAGGGCGCCGAGGACCCACGCGTTCCCGAGCGAGGACACGTCCCCCCGCTCGAACTCGCAGACGGTGGCCGGGGGGAACGCCTGGTTCCGGATCCCCCGCAGCCCGCCGGGCCCCCGGACCATCCCCTGGGAGCACCGCTCGTCGTACTCCAGCATCAGGAACAGCGCGAGGCCCGAGCCGATCAGCACCACGGTGAACGAGATCCCCACCGCGGCCCACAACCCGCCCGTCCGATAACCGCCGTGCGTACGCGTGTCCGTCATCCGCGCACCCTAGCGGAGCCCGCGGTCCCCACCCGGCCGGTCCTCACCAGGCCGGGTCCTCACCAGGCCAGGTCCTCCAGGGCGTCCAGGTCCGGCACCGCCGCCTCCGCCGGCTCGGGGTCGCCCGCGCCCGCCCGCAGTTCGGCCCAGATCGTCTTGCCGCGCCGCCCGTACCGGGTGCCCCAGCGCTCCGCGTACTGCGCGACCAGGTAGAGCCCGCGCCCGCCCTCGTCCGTCGCCGCCGCGTGCCGCAGGTGCGGCGAGGTGCTGCTGCCGTCCGAGACCTCGCAGATCAGCGCCCGGTCGTGGAGCAGCCGCACGCGCACCGGATCCGCGCCGTACCGCACCGCGTTCGTGATCAGCTCGCTGAGGATCAGCTCCGCCGAGAACGCGAGCCCGTCCAGCCCCCACTCCGACAGCTTCGCCGCCGCCGCGTTCCGCACCGGCGACACCGCCGACGGGTCCCGCGCCACCTCCCACTCGGCGATCCGCTCCCGGTCCAGCAGCCGGGTCCGCGCCACGAGGAGCGCGATGTCGTCGCGCGGCGAGGGCGGCAGGAGCGTCGCCAGGACGTCCGCGCAGGTCTGCTCCGGGCTCCGGTCCGGGCGGGTGAGCGTGGACCGCAGCATCCCGAGCCCCGTGTCGAAGTCCCGCCCGTGGTCCTCCAGGAGGCCGTCGGTGAAGAGCACCAGCTTGCTCCCCTCCGGCAGCCGCAGCTCCGTCGACGCGAACGGCGCCTCGCCCAGACCGAGCCCGAGCGGCAGCCCCGGCGACAGCTCGGGGAACTCCACCCGCCCGTCGGGGGAGACCAGCGCGGGCCCCGGGTGGCCCGCGCTCGCCACCGTGCACAGGCCCGACGCCGGATCGTAGATCGCGTACAGGCAGGTCGCGCCCGTGATCCCCTCGTCGCGCCGCCGCCCCTCCCCGTCCGTCCCCTCCGACCCCCGGGGATCGATCCGGCCCGTCAGCTCGTCGAGGTGGCCGAGGAGCTCGTCCGGCGGCACGTCCAGGGTCGAGAAGTTGTGCACCGCCGTCCGCAGCCGCCCCATGGCCGCCGCCGCGTGCAGCCCGTGCCCCACCACGTCCCCCACCACCAGCGCCACCCGCGCCCCCGGCAGCGGGATCACATCGAACCAGTCGCCGCCCACCCCGGCCTTCGCCGGGAGGTAGCGGTGGGCGACCTCCACCGCGCTCTGCTCCGGCAGCACCCGGGGCAGCAGGCTCCGCTGGAGCGACACCGCCATCGCGTGCTCCCGGGTGAACCGGCGCGCGTTGTCGATCGCGACCGCCGCCCGCGCCGCCAGCTCCTCCGCGAAGGACAGGTCCTCCTCCCCGAACGGCTCCCGCGTGTCCGCCCGCCAGAAGTTCGCCATCCCGAGGACCACCCCGCGGGCCAGCAGCGGCACCGTGAGCAGGGAGTGCATCCCGTACGCGAGGGCCTGCGCCGCCCCCTCCGGGTCCTGCGCCCGCCAGCCCTCCGCCGCCGCCAGCTCCGGCTGCACCACCGCGTGCCCCGAGGCCAGCGCCATGGCCATCGGAGTGCTGGGGACGTCGAAGCGGACCGTGTCCCCGACCGGCTGGAGCGGCTGGTCCCGCCGCACCCCGCTCAGCGCCGTCCGCCGCATCTCCGCCGACGCGGCCGCCGTCTCCACGATCTCGGACGGCTCCTCCCCGCGCAGCACCGGCTCCAGGAGCTCCACCGTGGCGAAGTCCGCGAACCGGGGCACCGCCACCTCCGCCAGCTCCTCCGCCGTCCGTACGACCTCCAGGGTCGTCCCGATCCTGACCCCCGCCTCGTACAGCAGCTGGAGCCGGCCCCGGGCCACCGCCGCCCGGCCGGACAGCGCGGCCAGCTCGGTGGTGTCCCGCATCGTCATCACACAGCCGGACTCGGAGCCGTGCGGCAGCGTGGGCCGCACGCTCACCGCGAGCAGCCGGTCGCCCGCCCGGTGCACCTCGTCGGTCGCCGCCTCCCCCGACTCCAGGAGCTCGACCGTGCGCGGGTCCAGGCCCAGCTCCGAGACGTGCCGCCGCTCGGCCTCCGGCCCGAGGCCGAGCAGCCGGCGGGCCTCGTCGTTGGCGAGCAGCAGCCGGTGGTCGGAGTCGATGATGAGGACGCCCTCCCGGACGGCGTGCAACACCGCCTCGTGGTGCTCCTTCATCCGGGTCATCTCGGCCGGCCCCAGGCCGTGCGTCTGCCGCCGCAGCCGCCGGCTCACCAGCGCGGCCCCGCCCACCGCCACCAGGAGCGCGCCGCCCGCCGCCCCGGCCAGCAGCGGCAGCCGGTCCTGGACGGAGTGCGCGATGTTCTCCACCTCGATGCCGCTGGTCACCAGGCCGACGATCTTGCCCCGGTCGTCCACCACGGGGACCACGGCCCGCACCGCGTCGTTCGGCGCGCCCTCGAAGATCTCCGTGTACGACTCGCCGTCCACCGCCGCCCGCGAGAGGTCGCCGACCGCCCTGCGGCCGATCAGGTCCGGCTGCGAGTCGGTGTACCGCATCCCGTCCGGGCCCAGGATCGCGATGAAGTCGAGACGGGTGGCCCGCCGGATCGCCTCCGCCTCGTCCTGGAGCCGCGCCGTCGGATCGGGCGAGGCCAGCGCCGCGTCGATGCCCGGGGCGTTCGCCAGCGCCTCCGCGACCGCGAGCGAACGGGCCCGGGCGTCCCGCTCGGTGTCCCGCCGCTCCTGGTAGAACGTGACGAACACCGCCGCCACGATCACCAGGAGCGCGATCAGCGCCTCCAGGGCGAAGACCTGCCCGGCGACGCTCCGCAGCCCGGTCTCGCGCTTCCGCCCCTTCTCCTTCCCCCGCCGCGCCCCCTTCCGGCCGGTGCCGGTGCCGTCACCGGTGCCCGGGCCGTCCCGCCGCTTCCGCGAGGTCATCCCGTGCTCCGGGCGATCAGGAGCGCCACGTCGTCCGGCGCGCCCGGCCGGCGCAGCGCCTTCAGGAGCAGGTCGCAGGTCTCCTCCAGGGGCCCGCGCGCCTCGTCGAGGAGGCCCACGAGCAGCGCGAGCCGTTCGTCGATCGCCTCGTCGCGGGTCTCGATCAGACCGTCCGTGTAGAGCACCAGGCGGTCCCCGGGCCGGAACGGCACCCGGGCCGTGCGGAAGGTGCCGCCGCCCACCCCCAGCGGCACCCCGGTCGAGAGCCGCACCAGCTCGGCCGGACCGTCCACCGGGACCCGCACGGGCGGCAGGTGCCCGGCGTTCGCGATCCGGCACCGCTCCCTGGCCGGGTCGTGCACGGCGAAGAGACAGGTCGCGATGTAGTGCTCCAGGCCCTCCGTGATCCGGTCCAGGTGCCGCAGCACCTGCGCCGGGGACAGGTCGAGGTCCGCGAACGCGCAGGTCGCCGTCCGCAGCCGGCCCATCGTCGCCGCCGCGTCGATCCCGCTGCCCATCACGTCCCCGACGACGAGCGCCGTCTTGTCGTCGGGGAGCGGGATCACGTCGTACCAGTCCCCGCCGACCTCGCTCGACGCCTGCGCCGGCTGGTAGCGGGCCGCGACCTCCAGGCCCGCCCGCGCCGGCGGAGCCCCCGGCAGCAGACTGCGCTGGAGCGTCACCGCCGAGTTCCGCACGCTCTGGTACCAGCGCGCGTTGTCGATGCTCACCGCCGCCCGGGCCGCCAGCTCCGTCGCGAGCAGCACGTCGTCCCCGTCGAACGGCAGCGCGTTGCGGTCCCGCTTGAGGTCGAGCGCGCCGAGCACCTCGCCGCGCGCGATCAGCGGCACCGCCAGGTACGAGTGGACCCCGGCCCTGGCCAGCATCTCCGCCGCCTCCGGGCTCCGCGCGATCCGGGACAGGTCCCCGGGCCCGACCCGCTCCACCAGGACCGGCAGGCCCGTGTGCACGCACCGGGTGACCAGCCGGTCCGCCCCGTACATCGCGACCGACCCCGGCGGGTCGGCGGCCGGCAGCGCCTCCGTGGGCCCCGCCGCCTTCACCGCGAGCGCCCGGAACAGCGCGGGCCCCTCGTCCGGCGCGCCCGGCCTGCGCAGCGACAGGACGGAGTCGAGGACGTCGACGGCGGCGACGTCCGCGAGGGCCGGCACCACCACCGAGGCCAGTTCGTCGGCGGTCCGCTCCACCTCCAGGGTGGTGCCGACCCGGGCCGAGGCGTCCGCGATGAGCGCGAGCCGCCGCCGGGACCGGTCCGCCTCCGCGTCCGCCCGGTGCCGCTCGGTCACGTCGATCACCGACGCCGCCACGCCCAGGACCCGGCCCTCGCCCCCTTCGAGGCGGTAGAAGGACACCGACCAGACGTGGTCGTGGTCCGGGTCGGCCGGGGTCCGGCCCACCGTGGAGTGGTCGAGCAGCGGCTCGCCCGTCGCCAGGACCGTCCGCAGGACCTCCTCCACCCCCGGCGCGTCGATCCCCGGCAGCATGTCGGAGATCCGCCGCCCGGTGTGCAGCGCGGCGGGGATGCCGTTGATCCGCTCCAGGGCCGGGTTCACCAGGACGAAGCGCAGCGCGGTGTCGAAGACGGCGAGGCCGATCGGGGACTGGGAGACGAGCCGGTCGGAGAGGGCCAGCTCGGCCTCGACCCGCTCGACGACGGAGTGGTCGGCGGCGATCCCCAGGGCGTAGAGCCCGCCCAGGTCGTCGGTGAGCCGCATGTTGCGGAACTCCACCTGCCGGGTGGTGCCGTCCTTGTGCCGTACGGGGAAGGTGCCCGCCCAGGTCGTGCCGGCGGCGAGCACCTCGCCGAAGAGCCGCATCGCCTCCTCGCGGTGGTCCTCGCCGACGATCAGCGGGGCCACGTACTGGCCGAGGGCCTCCTCGGCGCGGAAGCCGAAGAGGCTCTCCGCCTGCGGGCTCCACAGCACGATCCGGCCGCGCGCGTCCACGACGACGGCCGCGACCCCGAGCACGTCGAGCAGACCCTTGCCGCCCAGGGGCACCCCGACCCGCCCCGCCGTCCCAGGGAAGGAACCGGCCGTCACCCTGCCTCCTCCCGCCGCGCCCGTGCTTTTCCTCCATGCTCCCCGCCCGGAGGCCGCCCCGCACCTAGGAGGCGCCCGAGCCCTTCCTCTTTTCGTACCGCAGCGCCGCCCCCGTCACGAGCGCGCCGAGCCCCTCCCACAGGCCCACGCCCAGGAAGCCGGCCGGGGCGCGGCCGGTGACGACGGCGAGGGTGAAGACCGCGCAGGTGAGGAGGCGGAAGGGGACCGTCCAGCGGAAGAACGGCTTCCAGTCGGCGAGCGAGGCCAGGACGTAGTAGACGCCCATGTTGAGCGCGGCCATCGAGGAGGCCGTCAGGAAGACCAGGGTGTGGTCGCCGTCCGCCCGCCCGCCGTCGGGCACCGGCTCGAAGCCCATGACCGTGAGCAGGGCGTCCGGGGCGACCAGGCCCACCACGCCGAGCGCGGCGGCGAGCACGCCGAAGACCGCCATGGTCCAGCCGGACAGGGAACGGGGCAGACGCACGGCGGTCCTCCGTGAGGGGGAAGCAGGGGGTACGGATCGAATGCGTGCTCGGATGCGAGCGTGCCCCTGCATATCGCGTGACGGGGCCCGACGGCCAATCGGGCCCCGTCCGCCGTCACTTCGCCCCGGCGGACCGCCGTCCGGGCGCCGCCGACGCCCGGACCCCGTCCGGCGTCACCGCCGTCACTTCAGCGCCGCCGCCATCATCTTCTGGGCCACCGGGGCCGCCAGGCCGTTGCCGCTGACCTCGGAGCGGGCCGCGCCCGAGTCCTCGATCATCACCGCGACGGCGACCTGTTTCCCGGTCGAGGGGTCCTTGGCGTACGAGGTGAACCAGGCGTACGGCGTCTTGCTGTTGTTCTCGCCGTGCTGGGCCGTGCCCGTCTTGCCGCCGACCTCCGCCCCGGCGACCGCCGCGTTGGTGCCCGTGCCCCGCTCCACCACGGTCACCATCGCGCTGCGCAGCTGCCCGGCCGTCGAGGAGGAGACGATCCGCCGGGTGTCCCCGTCCTCGAAGGAGGCGAGCGGGTCGCCGTCGGAGTCGACGACCTCGGACACCATGTGCGGGGCCGCGAGGAGCCCGTCGTTGGCGATCGCCGCCGACACCATGGCCATCTGGAGCGGGGTGGCCGTCACGTCGAACTGGCCGATGCCGCTGAGCGCCGTCTGCGCCGGATCCATCTTCGACGGGTACACGCTCGCGTACGCCCGGACCGGGACGTCCAGCCCGGCGTCGTTGAAGCCGAACTTCTCGGCCATCGCCCGCACCTTGTCCTGCCCCAGGTCGGCGGCCATCTTGCCGAAGACGTTGTTGCAGGAGTACCGCAGCGCCGTGCGGATCGTGGCGTTCTCGCAGGGCGCGGACGCGTTCTCGTTCCGCAGCACGGTCCGGGTGTGCGGCAGCGTGTACGGGTCGGGGCTCTCCGTCGCCGTGTCCACCGAGCGGTACAGGCCGTCCTCCAGGGCCGCCGCCGCGACGACCAGCTTGAAGGTGGAACCGGGCGGCAGCGGCTGCCGCAGCGCCCGGTTGACCAGCGGCTTGTCCTCGTCGCCGGTCAGCTCCTTCCAGGCGGTCCCGTCGTTCGTCCCGGAGATCCTCGACGGGTCGTAGGACGGCGTGGAGGCCAGGGCCAGGATCCGGCCGCTCGCCGGGTCGACGGCGACGGCCGCGCCCTTCTTGTTCCCGAGCGCCCGGTAGGCGGCCTTCTGCACGGCGGGGTCGATCGTGGTGAGGACCGTGCCCGGCTCCTGCTGCTTGCGGGTCACCGCGTCCAGCGGGTTCTTCAGCCGGTCGTCGGTGCCGTCGAGGACGTCGGCGTAGATGCCCTCCAGCTGGGTGGCGCCGTACGCCTGCGAGCTGTAGCCGGTGACGGCCGCGTACAGCTCGCCGTCCGTGTAGGTCCGCCAGTACTCCAGGTCCGTCCCCCCTCCGCTCCTCTCCGAGCCGGTGACCGGGGAGCCGGCCACGACGATGTTCCCGAGCGGCTGCGCGTACTGCGCGATCGTGTTCCGCCGGTTCTTCTGGTCGTCCGCGAGCGCCCGGGCCTCGTACGCCTGCACCCACGTGGCCCGGCCGAGCAGGGCGAGCACGAGGAGCAGCACGAAGACCGAGGTGTTCCTGATCGTCTTGTTCATCGCACTTGTCGGGACGAACGGACCGGCGGCGGACGTTCCGGATGCGCCCCCTTTCTCAGCGAACCTTCATGTCCGGATCCGTTCGGTCGGCTGTGCGATCATGCGGAGGCCCCGGGGAGGGGCCGGAGACGGGTGGGAACGGGGAGGGGCCGGGAGTGAGCGGGGACCGGGACGGTTCGTCGGTGCCGGACGAGGTGTGGGAGGAGTTCCTCCGGACCTCGGCCGACGGCGCGGGGGACGCGCCGAAGGAGCCGTCCGCACGGGCCCGCGAGACGGCGGCCCGGCTGCGGGCGGAGCCCGCCGGACCCGCGCCGTGGCGCGCGCCCACGTCCGCGCCCGTACGGCCCCGGTCCCGGAAGGGCTGGTACGTGGCGGGCTTCGCGGCCGCCCTCGCCCTGCTGTTCGTGGCGGTGGACCCGGGAGGCGTCGTCGGCTGGTCCGGCGACGGGGACCGGGCCGGCGCGCCCCTCGCGCAGGAGACGGAGCGGCCCACGGACGCGCCTCCCGCGGAGGCGGGCGGGCGGGCGACGCTCGACGACCCGTTCCGGGGCTCCCCGGCGGCGCGCTGGGCGAGCGGCACGGCCGGCATCACCGTGCCCGACGCCCGGGCCACCGGCCGGATGACGAAGGCGGAGGTGGCGCGGGCCCTCACGCGCACGCGCGACTTCCTCGCCGCGGCCGGCCTGGACCCGGCGGTGCTGCGGGGCGCCCGCCCGGAGAAGGCCGTCGCCCTGGTGAACCCGCACCAGAAGGACGTCCGGACCTTCGTGTCGACCGCCCTGAGCACCCCGGGCGAGGACCACGACCCGCTGCTGCTCTTCAGCCGCTTCGACCCGGCGCAGGCCCGCCTCGTCGGGGACGAGGTCAGGACCCGGGGCCGGCTCTCCTACCGGGAGGGGCGGCTCGGGGCCCTGGAGGTCACCGCCGACGTCACGTACGTGTACCCGGTCGCCCCGGCCGGCGGCGGCGACGAGGTGGTGCGCGTGATCGTGCGGCGGGAGACCGTGGTGAGCTGGGACGACCCGGCGAAGGTGACCACCGAGGAGGGGCCCCTCACCCTCCTGTCGTACAAGCTCCACATGACCAACGGCGGCTGCGGCGCCCCCACCGGCTACTTCCGGCCGGAGTTCGGCGGGGGAGCGGTCGACACCGACCCGGACGCCGGGACGGTCGACCCCTACGCCCGCACGGAGCCGCTGGGCGAGGACCGGGGCGGAACGGGCTGCGGCACGGCGACACGGTCGTAGCGACGGCCTCCTGATCCCGGGCCCTGGCTCCCTGATCCCCGGACCCTGATCCTGATCCCGGACCCCTGACCCCGGGCCCCGGCCTCCTGACCCCGGGTTCCCGGGCCCCCGGGCCTCAGTCCCCTGATCCCGGACCCCCGGCCCCCGACCCTGGCCCCCTGATCCCCGGACCCGGACCCGGACCCGGACCCTGATCCCGGGCTCCGGACCCCGGGCCCTGGCCTCCTGACCCCGGGCCCCCGGGCCTCAGTCTCCTGATCCCGGGCCCCGGCCCCCGGCCCCCGGGCCCCGGCCCCCGGCCCCCGGGCCCCGGCCCCCGGCCCCCGGCCCCCTGATCCCGGGCCCCGGGGAGCCCCGTCACCCCGTCCCCACGAATCCCGACTCGTACGCCAGGATCACCGCCTGGGTGCGGTCGCGGGCGCCCAGTTTGGACAGGACCGCCGCCACGTGCGTCTTGGCCGTGGCCGGGCCGACGCCCAGCCGGGCGGCGATCTCCGCGTTCGTCAGGCCCGTCGCCACGAGGCGCAGCACCTCCGCCTCCCGTTCGGTGAGCCGCGCGGCCCAGGGCGGGGCCGGTCGCGGCCGGCGGCGGGCGTGCTCGGCGGCCAGACCGCGCACCGCCTCCGGGTAGAGCAGCGAGTCGCTCCGCGCGACCAGCCGGACCGCGCCCACCAGTTCCTCCACCGCCGCCCGCTTCAGGAGGAAGCCGGCCGCGCCCGCGCGCAGCGCGTCGTACACGTAGGAGTCGTTCTCGAAGGTGGTCACCACCAGGATCCGGGGCGGCTCGGCCGTCCCGGCGAGGATCCGCTCGGTGGCCCGGATGCCGTCGACCTCCGGCATCCGCACGTCCATGAGGACCACGTCCGGGCGCGCCGCCCGCACCACCGACACGGCCTCGGCGCCGGTGGCCGCCTCCCCGACGACCTTCAGGTCCGGCTCCGCGTCCAGGACGACCCGCAGGGCCGTCCGCACCATCCGCTCGTCGTCCGCGAGGACGATCCGCACGGCCCGTCCCGGCTCCGCCCCGCTCACCGGGGGATCCTGACCGCGAGCCGCCACACGCCGTCCGCCGGGCCCGCCCCGGCGGTGCCGCCGAGCCGCCGGGCCCGCTCCGCGATGCCGGGAAGGCCCCGCCCGCCGTGCGGACGGGCGGCCGGGGGCCGCGCGGGCAGGGGGTTCTCCACGACGATCTCCCACTCCTCGGCACGGGCGCCGAGCCGTACGGTCACGGGCGCGCCGCCCGCATGCCGGGCCGCGTTCGTCAGCCCCTCCTGGACGATCCGGTACGCCTCCCGCGACACCGTCTCCGGTACGGGCCCCAGGGCCCCGTCCACGGTCAGCGCCACCCCCGGCCCCGCCCCGCGCACCAGGGCCTCCAGGGCGTCGAGCCCCGGGCCCACGCCCTCCACGGCCTCCTCGCCGCGCCGCAGCAGGCCCAGGGCCCGGTCCAGCTCCCCGACCGTGCGCCGGGCGGTCTCCTCGATCGCCGTCAGCGCCTCCCGTACGAACTCCGGGTCGGCGTGCCCGCCGTCCAGCACCCGGCGGGCCGCGCCCGCCTGGAGGGTCACCGCGCTCAGGGCGTGGCCGACGGAGTCGTGCAGCTCCCGGGCCAGCCGGTTGCGCGCCTCCGCCTCCGCCGCGCGCCGCTCGGCCGCCGCGAGCCGCTCCGCCGGGTCCGGCCCGAGCAGCCGGGGCGCCCGCCGGGCGAGCAGGGCCCCGGTCGCGGCGGCGGCGCCCGCCAGGGCGAGCAGCATGAGCAGGGCCGCCGGGACCGCCGCCCAGACCCACGGGGACCCGTCGAGCCCCCAGTGCCGGACGGCCTCGGACTCCCGGAGCGACGGCACGAACGGCAGCGCCGCCACCGTCGCCGCGAACGGCGGCAGGGCCAGGCTCGCACCGCTGACCAGCGCTCCGGCGCCCAGGTGCAGGGCGAACCAGCCCGCCGTCCGCGCCCTGGCCCCGCGCCCGCGCGCCGGACCGTCCGCGAACCGCTCGGCGGGCACCCCGCACAGCGCCCGGGCCGCCGCCACCGACATCGGCCGGGCCGGCGGGAACAGCGCGGTGACGGCCGCGAGCGGCAGCCCCACCGCGTACGCCCCGAACCGCGTCCCCAGGTCGCCGGCGAGCATCCCGCCCCTGCCCGTGAGGAGGGCCATGACCACGGTGCCGACCAGCCAGTACGGCATGAACAGCGCGCCGCCCAGGATCAGGTGCAGCCAGCGCAGCCTGGCCCGCTGCCCGAGGAGGGCCCCCGCCCACCGCCTCACGTCCCGGCGCTCCGCCGCCGCGGGAGGGCGGCCGCGCACGCGGCCGGCAGGAAACCGGCGATCATGCCGCCAGCGTAGACCGGCCGGGTCGGGGCGGTGACCCGCCCGACGGGATCCGCCACGGGGAGCGGCACCACGAGCGACAGGCGGGCGCCCCAGCGGCCGGTGGCGGCCGGACGGCGGCCCGCGACGGGCGCCGGGCCGGGGAGGCGGACGGTCGGTGTCATGCCCCCACGCTCCCGCGTGGACCCCGCGCGCCGCCTCCTCCCCACCGGCGAACCGCCTCCGCCGCACGGGGGAGGAACCCTCCTCCCGTACGGGGGCGCCCCGGCGCTCAGAGGCGGCGGGTCATCAGGGCCAGCCGGTCCCGCGCGTCGAGGAGCGCGTCCCCGATCGCCCGCTCGCGGTCCGGGGTGAGCCGCGCTACCGGCACCGAGCAGCTGACCGCGTCCCGCGCCGGGGTCCGGTAGGGAATCGCGACGCCGAAGCAGCACAGCCCCGGCGTGTTCTCCTCGCGGTCCACCGCGAAGCCCCGCTCGCGGATGACGCCCAGCTCCCCGATCAGCTCCTCGCGGTCGGTGACCGTGTGCCCGGTCGGTGCCGGCAGGACCTCCGGGAGCAGCTCGCGCACCCGCGCGTCGTCGTGGGTGGCGAGCAGCGCCTTGCCGAGCGCGGTCGAGTGCGCGGGCAGCCGCCGCCCGACCCGGGTGGACGGCCGCAGGTGGTGCGGGGACCGGCGGACCGCCAGGTGGACCACGTCGGTCCCGTCGAGCCGCGCCAGGTGGATCGTCTCGGCGGTGGCGTCCGCGAGCCGGTCCAGGACGGTCCGGGAGGCGGCCACCACCTCGTCGCCGTCGACGTACGCCGTGCCGACGAGCAGCGCCCGCACCCCGATGCCGTACCGGGTGCCGGTCGCGTCCGTCTCCACCCAGCCCAGCTCCACCAGGGTCCGGAGCAGCATGTACAGACTGGACTTGGGATAGCCGACGGCCTCCTGGACGGCGGCCAGCGAGTGCATCCCGGCGCGCCCGGCGAAGTACTCGAGCAGTTCCACGGTCCGCACCGCGGACTTCACCTGGGCCCCGCCCGCGTCGGCAGTCGCCATGCCCCTCGCCCCCTCCTCCGCCGTCCGGCCGCCCCTTGTGGAGACGGCCGGGCCGTCAATAGAGTCCACCGGAAACGCGTTCATGTGCGGAAACGGTGTTCAGGGTAGCGAACAGGGGCGTGGCGGTGGCGGCGGAACCAGTGTGGAGCGTGGACCCCCGGACGGGGAAGCCGCGCGAACAGGTCGCGGTGGAGGCCACGGCGGAGGAGGTCGACCGGGCCGTCCGGGCCGCCCACGGCACCCGCGGCGCCCTCGCCGACCGGACCGCGCGGGCCGCCCTCCTCCGTACCGCCGCCGACCTCCTCGACGGGGCCCGCGAGCACGTCGTGGAGGCCGCCGACGCCGAGACGGCCCTCGGGCCCGTCCGGCTCACCGGCGAACTCGCCCGCACCACCGCCCAGTTGCGGTCCTTCGCCGACACCGTCGAGGAAGGCTCCTTCCTGGACGTCCGGATCGACCTCCCCGACCCCGGAGCCGTCCCGCCCCGGCCCGACCTGCGCCGCTGGAAGGTCCCGCTCGGCGTCGTCGCCGTCTACGCCGCCAGTAACTTCCCGCTCGCCTTCTCCGTCCCCGGCGGCGACACCGCCAGCGCCCTCGCGGCCGGCTGCCCCGTGGTGGTCAAGGGCCACCCCGACCACCCGGCCACCTCCGAGCTCTGCGCCTCCCTGCTGCGCCGGGCCGCCGTCGAGGCCGGTCTCCCCGAGGACGTCGTCGTCCTCGTCCACGGCTTCGACGCGGGCGTCGGGCTCGTACGCCACCCGCTCGTCGCGGCGGCGGGCTTCACCGGCTCCGTGCGCGGCGGCCGGGCGCTCTTCGACGCGGCCGCCGCCCGGCCCGTGCCGATCCCCTTCCACGGCGAACTCGGCTCCCTCAACCCGGTCGTGATCACCCCCGCCGCCGCCGAGGAGCGGGCCGCCGGGCTCGGCGCCGGGCTCGCCGCCTCCATGACCCTGGGCACGGGCCAGTTCTGCACCAAGCCCGGCTTCGTCCTCGCCCCTTGGGGCGGGGCGGGCGACCGCTTCCTCGACGCCCTCACCGCCGGCGTCAGCGAGACCGAGCCCTCCGTCATGCTCGACCACCGGATGCGGGACGCCTTCGTCGCCGGGGTCGCGGAGCGCGCCGCGCTCCCCGGGGTCGCCACCCCCGTCACCCCGGGCGCGGGCGGCGCGCACACGGTCAGCGCCGGCGTCCTCGCCGTCGACGCCGAGCGGCTCCTCGCGGGCGGCCACCACCTCCTCCTGGAGGAGTGCTTCGGCCCCGTCACCGTCGTCGCCCGCTACGCCACCCGGGCGGAGGCCACCGCCGTCCTGGACCTGCTGCCGGGCAACCTCACGGCCACCCTGCACACCACCGGGACCGCCGAGGACCCCGACGCGGCCCCGCTGCTCGCCGCCCTCACCCCGCTGGCCGGACGCGTCCTCGTCAACGGCTGGCCCACCGGCGTCGCCGTCGCCGCCGCCCAGCACCACGGCGGCCCCTACCCGGCCACCACCTCCACCTCCACCTCGGTCGGCGCGACCGCGATCGAGCGCTGGCTCCGCCCGGTCACCTACCAGTCGACCCCCGACCACCTCCTCCCGCCGGAACTCCGCGACGGCAACCCGCTGGGACTGCCCAGGCGCTGAGCCGACGGGAGTGCTCAGTGGCGCACGCGCACCACGATCTTCCCGGTGTGCGTGCCGGACTCCATCAGCCGGTGGGCGTCGGCGATCCGCTCCAGGCCGTCGAAGACCTCGGCGACCACCGGCGCGAGGGAGCCGTCGCGCAGCCCCGAGCCGATGAACCCGGCCGCCCGGCGGCGCCCCTCCCCGGCCCCGACCAGCTCTCCGTTGGCGTACGCGTGCGTGGTCAGCGGCCAGTTCGTGGACAGTTCGGCCGGCCGGGGGTCCAGCCAGCCGTACAGGACGGCGGTGCCGCCGGGCCGCAGCGCGTCGCCGAGCCGGGCGAACCCGGGTCCGCCGATCGCGTCGAAGGCCAGGTCGGCGCCCACCCCGCCGGTGATCCGGCGCACCTCCCCGACCAGGTCCTCCTCGTCGGTGACCACCACGTGCGCGGCCCCCAGCTCCAGGAGCCGTGCGCGCTTGCCCCCGCCCCGCGTGGTGGCGATCGGCACCGCCCCCACCCGCAGCGCCGTCTGGAGCGCCGCCGTCCCCACCCCGCTCGACGCCCCGGTCACGACCACGTGGTCGCCGGGGCGCAGACCGCCCGTGAGCACCATCCCGCCGTACGCGGTGGAGTACGTCAGCCAGACCGCCGCCGCCGTCACCGCGTCCGTCCCGGCGGGCCGGGCCACCAGGTGCTCCTCCGGCAGCACCACCCGCTCCGCGTGCACCCCGTGCGTCCCGAAGTCGAAGTCGGCCGCCGCCATCACCGGATCGCCCGGGGCGTACGCGGTGACCCCCGCGCCCACCGCCTCGACGGTCCCCGCCGCCTCGTAGCCGAGCCGGGAACCCGGCAGCGTCGGCCGGTAGTAGTAGGTGCCCGCGCGGAACAGCGCCTCGGCGCGGTTGACGCCGATCGCCTCGACCCGTACGAGCACCTCGCCGGGACCGGGGGCGGCAGCGGCACCTCCTCCACCGTCAGCACCTCGGGGCCGCCCAGCTCGTGGAAGAGAACGGCCCTGGTGGTCGTGCCCGCCGTCGTGCTCGTCGTCGTCATGGACCCAACCGTAGGAGGCCCCGGCGAGACGATCCATGTCCCTCCGGCTCCCCGCGATGTCCGAACGTCTCGCCACCCCGCCCGGACGGACACGGACGGACACGGGCGGACGCGGGCGGGGACGGGCGGTACGGTGCCGGGATGGACGTACTGAGCGACGCCGTCACCGCCATGCGCACCGGCCGCCCCCACTCCTCCCGCGCCGTCCACGTCGCCCCCTGGGGCTTCCGCTTCCCCGCGAACGGGGGCGCCGGTTTCCACGTCGTCCTCCAGGGCACCGCCTGGCTCCTGCCCCCGGACGACGGCGCCCCCGTCCGGCTCGGCCCCGGCGACGTCGTCCTCCTCGCCCACGGCACCGGCCACGGCATCGCCGACCGGCCCGACACCCCGCTCGTCGACACCCTGCCCGCCCCGGACGGCTCCTGGCCCGCCCCGCCGGACCGGGGACCCGCGGCCGCCGGGGAGACCCTGCTGCTGTGCGGCGCCTACCAGCTCAGCCGGGCCCGCGCCCACCCGCTCCTCACCGAACTGCCCCCGTACGTGCACCTCCCCGCCCGGGTCGGCGCGCACCCCCGGCTGCGTGCCGCCGTCGAACTGCTCGGTGCCGAACTCGCCGAACCCCAGCCGGGCTCCGACGCCGTCGTGCCCGCCCTCCTCGACACCCTCCTGCTCTACCTGCTGCGCACCTGGTGGCTCACCGAGCGCGCCGACCGCTCCACCGGCTGGTCCGCCGCCCTCGCGGACCCGGCGGTCGCCGGCGCCCTGCGCGCCCTCCACCGGGACCCGGCCAGGGCGTGGACGGTCGAGGAGCTCGGCGCGCTCGGCGGCCTCTCCCGCGCCGCGTTCGCCCGCCGCTTCACCGCCCTCGTCGGCCGCCCGCCCCTCGCGTACCTCACCTGGTGGCGCATGACGGCGGCGGGCCGCCTGCTGCGCTCCGACGACCTCCCGCTCCGCGCGGTCGCCCAACGCTCCGGCTACTCCTCCGAATTCGCCTTCGCCAAGGCCTTCAAGCGGGAGTACGGGGTGGCGCCGGGGCAGTACCGCCGGGGCGCGTAAGTGCACAAGCAGGGCCGAGGCCGACTCGCTGAACTGTCTTGCTCGCCGTCGCTCGGCGGGTCGGGGCTCACTCGGCGCGGGTCACGCGCGCATGGTCGGTGAAGACGCGCCGGAAGAGGTCGTGGCCGGGGTTCAGGCCGGTGTGCCCCAGTGCCCAGTCCTGTGCGGTCTCTTGGGCTTCCTGAGGGCCTGACCGCGCCTCGCAGTCGGAGGCGGTGCAGAACGCTTCGTACGTGACCCCTCCCGCCGGCTCGTGGCGGATGGAATGCTTCACGAACCGGAGCAGCGCGCGCGTCATGCCGGGCACTCCCCGTGGTGCCGGTAGATCACGACAGGGGCACTCGACGCCCTTTCCAGCGTTCCCCGCCGGACCCGTTCAAGCGACCTGATCGGCTTCAAGCACGCGGGGCACGTCTCGCCCTTCGGCGCGTAAGTCACGTACTCCCACTGCCTGGCGTCTTCCGTGTCCGGTTCACTGGTCTTGCTGGCCATCCCTCGCCGTCCCTCCTGGGGCCTTGCCGTCTGGTGTCCAGTCAACAGCCGGCCAAGGGAAGCCCTCCACGAACTTGCATGAACTTGCGCACGATTTTCCGGAGCGACCTTGACTGCCCGCGCGTCGAAGGGAGGATGGTCATACAAGTTCGAGCAAGCCACACACGGAAAGCGAGGCTGTCATGGCGCTACGGTTCGTCGGCATCGATCCGAACACCGACCTTGAGCACTGCCCCACCGTTTGGGCGGACGAAGCGGCGGGGGAGCTGGTATTGCAGGGCTGGAAGGCCGGCCCGGAACTTCGCACGGCCTGTGAGGGGAACAGCCCGGCCAAGGGAGGAATCCCGGACAGCGAAGAGGTCATCAGGATTCCGGCGAGCATGATGCCGATGATCAGGGAAGCGTGCGATGCCGTCGAGCGTTCCGCCGTTCAGTGAGCTACTGGCCAACACCCGTGAATCCGCCGTGCACTTCGAAGCGCGGGACGACTACGGGACGAATCCCCGGCTGGAAGCGTGGCAGCGTGGAGAGCGAATCAAGTGGGACGACCGCGAATCCTGGTGGCACCCGTTCCATCAGAACATTGCGGACGCCGTAGCGCGGGGTGTCGCCGTTCGCCGTGCCCGCATCGTGTCGGAGCCGGTCAGTGAATACATCCGCTGGGAGCATTACGCCACGCACGCCAACGTCATTGCCGGCGAAGAAGTGCGCTGGCTGCCCCGAAGTCAGGCGACGGGCTTCCTGGTGCCCGCCAATGATTTCTGGCTGTTCGACGGCAACCTGATCCGCCTCCACCACTTCGCCGGGGACGGCAGCCACGTCACGGATGAACTCAGCACGGAGGCCGAAACGTTGGCGCTCTGCGGTCGGGCATTCGAAGACGTCTGGCAGCGCGCCACCCCGCACAGCGAATACGAAATCTGAGCACCCGGACAGCTGACTTATGTCGTCGCCTTCGTCCAGAGTCCAAGAAGCCAGGGAAGCCGTAGCGGCTCGACTGCGGGAATTGAGGCTTGACGCGGGAATCACGGCCCGTGAGTTGGCTGTCCGGTGCGGGTGGAGCGAAAGCAAGTCATCCCGTATCGAGCACGCGAAGACTGCCCCTGGCGACGCCGACATAAGGGCCTGGTGCACAGCGTGCGGCGTCCCTGAGCTAGCCGCCGACCTGATTGCCGCCAACCGTCAAGCCGACTCCATGTACGTTCAGTGGAAGCGGCTACAGCGAACGGGACTCAAGCGACTGCAAGAGTCGGGAGTGCCGCTCTATGAACAGACCCAGCAATTTCATGTCTACTGCTCCAACGTGGTACCCGGATTCTTCCAGACACCGGACTATGCAACCGCCTTGCTGACCTCGATCGCGCGGTTTCGGGAAACGCCGAACGACGTATCCGGAGCTGTCGCAGCGCGCGTGAACCGATCGCAGGTGATCCATGAGGGCGATCACCGATTCGCCGTCCTGATCGAGGAATCAGTCCTTCGTTACCGGATCGGCGGCGCGGAAGTGATGGCCGCCCAACTGGGACACCTGCTGTCTGTTATGGGACTCCCGTCGATCTCGCTGGGAGTCATTCCGTTCACGGCACCCCGGGCAGCCTGGCCGCTGGAGACTTTCACGATCTTCGACCGTAAGCGCGTCCATGTGGAAACCCTCTCGGCGGCCATCAAGGAAACAGAACCCAGCGACGTAGCGCTGTACCTCAAGGCATTTGAGAACTTGAAAGAGGTTGCCGCATACGGAACAGAAGCCCGCGCGCTCATTATGGCGGCCTTCGATGCCCTGTACTGAGCAAGGCGCCGGCATCACTTCGGGTAGCCCGGATTCAGGCCGGCGAGAGCCTTCAAAATGGGGACGCACTACCCCACTGTGGGTGCGAAGGAACGGGCGATCCTCGCCGAACGGAAATGGGACGTCGGACACCTGGAAGCCGTCTGTCAGACGTGGACGCTCGCGCTGGACGACTATCCCCTGGTCGATTCGGGGCGTATCGATAAACGCATGACGGCAGCCCCACCGCATTTCTCCCGCCTCGTCGCCCCACCCTTGAGGGGACAGTGCTGAAAAGGCCGATGATGACGCGCCTCACACCACCCCCACCCAGGGAATGAAACGGGCAGGTCGGAGCGTTCCCCGCACAGAACACCCCGTCATCACCCCCGTCACACCCCCGGAGAGAACCCCCATGCGCGTCGAGATCTGGAGCGACATCGCCTGCCCCTGGTGCTACATCGGCAAGGCGCGCTTCGAGAAGGGCCTCGCGGCCTTCGCCCATCGTGACGACGTCGAGGTGGTGCACCGGTCCTTCGAGCTCGACCCCGGGCGGGCCAAGGGCGACACGGCGCCCGTCCTGGAGATGCTGGCGAAGAAGTACGGCCGCACCCTCGACGAGGCCCGGGCCATGGAGGCGCACGTCGCCTCCAACGCGCACTCCGAGGGGCTCGGCTACCGCACCGAGGGCCGTGACCACGGCAACACCTTCGACATCCACCGGCTGCTCCACCTCGCCAAGGCGCGCGGCCGGCAGAGCGAGCTCCTGGACCTGGCCTACCGGGCCAACTTCGCCGAGGAGCGCTCCGTCTTCGACGCCGAGACCCTGGTGGCGCTCGGCGTGGAGGCCGGTCTCGACGAGACCGAGGTCCGGGCCGTCCTCGCCGACGGGGACGCCTACGCCGACGACGTACGGCAGGACGAGCGCGAGGCCACCGAGCTCGGCGCCAACGGCGTGCCGTTCTTCGTCCTCGACCGCCGCTACGGCGTCTCCGGCGGCCAGCCCGCCGAGGTCTTCACCCAGGCCCTCGAACAGGCCTGGCAGGGCCGCGCCCTCCAGCCGCTCGGCACCGCCCCGGACGCCGAGGCCTGCGGCCCGGACGGCTGCGAGGTCCCGGGGGCCTGAGCCGGGCCCGACCCGGTCCGCAGGCCGGATTTCGGTGCCCCCGGTCGCCGGCCGAGCGCCCGTACCCCCTCCGACCTGCGGCGATAAGCCGCGCTTGGACGCTCCCCCGGGTGCGGGCACGATTGACGGGTGATCGTCGGGAATCCAGGGTGGGGGCATGGATTCCCTCGACCAGCCGCTCGGCAGCGCCGAGTTCGCGCCCAAGAAGACCTATCTGAACACCTCCACCTGCGGACTGATGCCCCGCCGGACCGTCGAGGCCGTCACGCTCCTCGCGCGGGAGACCGCCGACGGGCGTCCCGGCGGGTCCGGGAGCTTCGAGATCGTCGACGAGGCCCGGGCGACCTTCGCCCGGCTCGTCGCGGTCGCCCCCGAGCGCGTCGCCGTCGGCAGCTCGGTCGCCGTGCACTGCGGAATGGTCGCCCAGTCGCTGCCCGCCGGGTCCGAGGTGCTCTTCCCCGAGGGCGACTTCTCCTCCGTCATCACCCCCTTCACGATCCGCGGCGACCTCAAGGTCCGCTTCGCGCCCCTGGAGCGGCTCGCCGCGTCCGTGCGGCCGGAGACCGACCTCGTCGCCCTCTCCGCCGTGCAGTCGTCGGACGGCCGTACGGCCGACCTCGCGGCCGTACGGGAGGCCGCCGCCGCCCACGGCGCCCGCACCCTCCTGGACGCCACCCAGGCGGCCGGCTGGCTGCCGCTGCGCGCGGGGGAGTGGGACTACACGGTCGCCGGCGGCTACAAGTACCTGCTCTGCCCGCGCGGGGCGTCCTTCCTCACCGTCACCGAGGAGGCGCAGGACTCGCTCCTCGCCATCCACGCCAACTGGGTCACCGGCGAGGAGCGCTGGGCCAACAGCTACGGACCGGTCCGCGAACTCGCCCGCTCCGCCCGCCGGTTCGACGAGCCGATGGCCTTCCTCTCGTACCACGGGGCGGCCCGCTCGCTCGCCCTCCTCGAAGAGATCGGCATCGAGCGGATCGAGGCCCACGACAAGGGGCTGGCGGCCCGCTTCCGCGCCGGGCTCCGCTCCCTCGGGCACGAGCCGGTCGCGGACGACTCGACGGTCGTCGCCGTCCCGGGCCTCGGGGACCGCGCGGACGCCCTGGAGCGGGCCGGCGTCCTGCTCTCGGCCCGCGCGGGCAACCTGCGGGCCTCCTTCCACCTGTACAACACGACGGCGGACGTGGACCGCGCCCTGGACGTCCTCGCGGGCTGAGGACGCTCTCAGCAGGCCTCCGGCCCCGGCGGGCACTCGCCCGCCTCCTCGGTCTCCTCCCGCAGGTTCTCCGCGACGAGACCGAGCAGCCGGGCCAGCTCCGCGCGGTCGGCCGCGCCGAGTCCGTCGAGCGAGCGCGACTCCAGGTCCTGCCAGGCGTCCTCGACGCCCGCCCGCAGCGCCTGGCCCTTCTCCGTCGCCTCGACCAGGACCGCGCGCCGGTCCGCCGGGTCCGGGCCCCGGCGGACGTGCCCGCACTGTTCGAGCCGCTGGAGCATCTTCGTCACCGTCGACGGGTCCAGGCCCAGGGACTGGATCAGCTCCGACTGCCGGACCGGACCGCAGTCCCACAGGCGCATCATCATCAGCTCCTGGCCCGGGTAGAGCCCGAGCTCCCGCAGCCGCCGCCCCATGGCGATCCGGTGCATCCGCGCGACCAGCGCCAGGGAGTGGCCGACGGGCCCGCAGCGCGTGGCGGCGGGCGGCGGCTCGGTACAGACGGGGTCGGTTCCGGACACGGTGGCTCCTCGGGACGTCGTCACACAAAGATTACCTTGGTCGGCCAAGGAATGGGTTACAGTGGCGTCCGGACCAGATGATTGGCCGACCACATAAACCCGATACTTGGTCGACCACATACCTTGCGCGAAGGGACCGCCATGACCACCGCCTTCGACCCGATCGACCTCGCCGGCACCCGGCTCGCCAACCGCATCGCCATGGCCCCCATGACCCGCAGCCGGGCCGAGGGCGAGAGCCGCACCCCCACCGCGCTCGTCGCGGAGTACTACGCCCAGCGCGCCTCCACCGGCCTCATCATCACCGAAGGCGTCCAGCCCACCGCCATCGGCCAGGGCTACCCCAACACCCCCGGCCTGCACACCGCCGAGCAGATCGCCGCCTGGCGCGAGGTCACCGACGCCGTCCACGCGAAGGGCGGCCGGATCTTCGCCCAGCTGATGCACGCCGGCCGGATCAGCCACCCCGAGGTCCTCGGCGGCGGCCTCCACCCCGTCGGCCCCTCCGCCGTCGCCCCGGCCGGAAAGATCTTCGCCGGCACCCTCATCGACTTCGTCGCCCCGCGCGAGCTCACCGCCGAGGAGATAACGGAGACGATCGCCGGCTTCGCCACCGCCGCCCGCAACGCCGTCGAGGCCGGCTTCGACGGCGTCGAGATCCACGGCGCCAACGGCTATCTGATCCAGCAGTTCCTCGCCACCGGCTCCAACCACCGCACCGACGAGTGGGGCGGCCCGGTCGAGAACCGCATCCGCTTCGCCGTCGAGGTCGTCAAGGCCGTCGCCGCCGAGATCGGCCCCGAGCGCACCGGCCTGCGCGTCTCCCCGGCCAACACCTACAACGACATCGCCGAGACCGACACCGACGCGATCTACCCGGCCCTCGTCGCCGCGATCGACCCGATCGGCATCGCGTACCTGCACGTCACCGAGGCCAAGCCCGAGGTCCGCGAGCTGACCCTCGCCCTGCGCAAGGCGTTCTCCGGCACCTTCGTCCTCAACCCGGCCACCGAGGGCCCGACCGGCCCCGAGGCCCTCGCCCTGATCGAGGACGGCACCGCCGACCTCGTCGCCTACGGCGCCCTCTTCATCGCCAACCCCGACCTGCCCGCCCGCCTGAAGGCCGGCGGCCCGTACAACACCCCGGACCCCGCCACCTTCTTCGGCGGCGACCACCGCGGCTACACGGACTACCCGGCGCTGTAACCGGCCGGGCGCACGGAGAAGGGGGCGGGATCCCGGTGTCGGGTCCCCGCCCCCCGGCCCGTACGGCGTTCTACTTCCAGGCCTCCGTCACCGCGCGGCCCGCGCCCTCCAGGTCCACCGCGCGGCCCGTCTCCCCGAGCGCCGCGCCCAGCGCCGCGAGCGAGGACCGGACGGCACCCGGGGTCGCGTCCACCCCGTAGTGGTTCACCCGGATCATCTCCCCGGACAGCGCCCCGCCGCCCGCGATCAACGGCAGCGACGGATCGGCCGCGAGCGCCTTCGCCACCAGCCCGGCCGCGTCCACACCCGCCGGGGTGCGCAGCGTCGTCGCCACCGGGGCCGCGTCCTTCGCCTCGTACACGTACGGCTCCAGACCGCCGCCCAGCGCGAGCGCGCCCGCGCGGGTCGCGGCCGCCGCCGAGGCGTGCCGCGCCATCAGCGCGTCCAGGCCCTCCGCCTCGATCCGCTCCACACAGGCCTCCAGGGCCAGCATCTCCAGCTGCGCCGGCGCGTGAAGGAGCGCCTTCCGGCCGCCGTCGATCCAGCGCTCCTTCCAGTCCAGGAGTGAGAGGTACGAGCGGCGCGGCGCGGCCGGGTTGGCGGCGAACCGCTCCCAGGCCCGCGCGCTCACCGACACCGCGGACACGCCCGCCGGGCCGCCCATCGCCTTCTGCGCGCCGATGATGCACATGTCCACGCCCCACGCGTCCGGAAGCACCGGCTCCGCGCCGATCGATGCCACCGCGTCCAGGTAGAACAGCGCGCCGTGGGCCCGTACGACCTCGCCGATCTCCGCGACCGGGTTGGTGTTGCCGGTCGCCGCCTCCGCGTGCACCAGGGACACGAAGTCGATCTCCGGGTGCTCGGCGAGCGCCCGCTCCACCTGCTCCGCCGTCACCGCCGCGTGGAAGGGCACCTCCAGGTCGACCACGGTCGCCCCGCAGTCCCGCAGCCAGTTCCCGAAGGTCTGCCCGTACGGGCCGGTGACCACGTTCAGCGCGGTCGAACCGGCCCGCGCCCCGCTCCGGATGCACCCTTCGAGCGGCAGCAGCGCCTCGCCCTGGGTGATCACCACGTCCTGCTCCGTGGAGAGCAGCGCGGCCACCCGCCGCTCGATCGACGCGAAGTGCGCGGCGGTCAGCGGGGCGAGGTCCAGGAGCGGGTGCGTCACGGTCACGGTGGTGCCTTCTCGGGTCGGCGGTACGGGCCCGGCCAGCGTACGCCCACCCCTCCCGCGCGCCCTCGTACAGTGCAGGCATGAGCGATCACGAGGTGTTGCACGTGCGGGGGCGGGTGCTCGTCGGCCCGGAGGACGTACGGGAGGAACTCTGGTGCGTGGACGGGCGGATCACCTTCGAACGGCCCCCGGTGGAGGCCCTGAAGGTGACGGGCTGGGTGCTGCCCGGACTCGTCGACGCCCACTGCCACGTCGGCCTCGACCGGCACGGGCCCGTCGACGCGGACACCGCCGAGAAGCAGGCCCTCACCGACCGGGACGCCGGGACCCTGCTGATCCGCGACGCGGGCTCGCCCTCCGACACCCGCTGGATCGACGACCGCGAGGACCTGCCGAAGATCATCCGCGCGGGGCGGCACATCGCCCGCACCCGCCGCTACATCCGCAACTACGCCCACGAGATCGAGCCCGCCGACCTCGTCGCGTACGTCGGCCGGGAGGCCCGCAGGGGCGACGGCTGGGTCAAGCTCGTCGGCGACTGGATCGACCGCGAGGCCGGCGACCTCACCGCCTGCTGGCCGCGCCCCGAGGTGGAGGCGGCCATCGCGGAGGCGCACCGGCTCGGCGCCCGGGTCACCGCCCACTGCTTCGCCGAGGACTCCCTCCGCGACCTCGTCGAAGCGGGCATCGACTGTATCGAGCACGCCACCGGGCTCACCGAGGACACCGTCCCGCTCTTCGCGGAGCGGGGCGTCGCCATCGTCCCGACCCTGGTCAACATCGCGACCTTCCCGCACCTCGCGGACGGCGGCCAGGAGAAGTTCCCCCGCTGGTCGGCCCACATGCGACGGCTGCACGCGCGGCGGTACGACACGGTCCGCGCCGCCTACGACGCGGGCGTCCCGGTCTTCGTCGGCACCGACGCGGGCGGCTCCCTCGCCCACGGCCTGGTCGCGGAGGAGGTCGAGGAGCTGACCCGGGCCGGCATCCCGCCGATCGACGCCCTCTCGGCCACCACCTGGGGGGCCAGGGCGTGGCTGGGCCGCCCCGCCCTGGAGGAGGGCGCCCCCGCCGACCTCGTCGTCTACGACGAGGACCCGCGCGCGGACGTCCGCGTCCTGGCGGCGCCGCGGCGGATCGTCGTCAACGGGCGGATCGTCGGCTGACCGGCGGCCTTCCCGGCCCGTGGGGACCACCGCCCCCTCCTGCCCCGCGGATCCTCAGGTTAGGGTGACCTAAATTAATCGGCAGTAACCACAGGGGAGGGGATCGCGGTGGGTCACGGCTGGCAGGGCGCCGTTCTCAAGCTGATGCGCGGCAAGGACTTCACGTTCACCGTGACGGGCGCCGAGCAGGTCACCGAGGACTACCGGCGGGTGCACTTCACGGACGGCGGCCTCCTCGCCGCCGCCGGGGTCCACCCGACGATGTGGGTCCGCGTCTGGTTCGACAACGGCGGCAAGCCGCACCAGCGCGCCTACACCCTCGTCGACCCGGACGTGGAGGCCGGCACCTTCAGCCTGGAGTTCGCGCTCCACGACGGGGTCGCGAGCCGCTGGGCCCGGGACTGCGCCGCGGGCGACACCGTCGAGGCCACCCTCCAGGGCACCGGCTTCGAGGCCCCCGCCCCGCTGCCCGGGCGCCTGCTCGTGGTCGGCGACGCGGCCTCCCTGCCCGCGGTCAACTCCCTGCTCGACGCCTTCCCGGACCTCCCGGCCACCGTCTGGTTCGAGACCCAGCACGCCTCCGACGACGAACTGCCGTTCCGTGTCGACCCCGAGCGGCACGACCTGCGCCGGGTGCCCCGCGAGAAGGGCGGCGCCGCGCTCGTCGCCCGCGTGAAGGCCGAACTGCCCGCGCTCGCCGACCCCGCCGCGTACGTCTGGATCGCCTGCGACACCGCGACCACCCGCGCCCTCGGCGGATACGCGCGCAAGGAGCTGGCGCTGCCCAAGGAGCGCGTCCACGCGCTCGGGTACTGGCGCGAGGGCTGAGCGCGCCAGGTTGACGATCCGTTACCCCGGAGCGGAACCGGTCGTTCACACCCCTGCCCGCACCCCGCCCGCCGTTCCCGCCCGCGCCCGCACCCGCCCGTTCGTGCGAAACGCACGGGGCGAGCGAGAACGGTTGTAGCGAAAAGAATCGAAAAGGAAAACGGAAACCCCCCTTTGGAGTGAACTGGCTCCAGGTGACTGCCGGTTCACTCTCCGTGCGTAAAGATTCCGGTGTCCCAAGTCGCCGGACCGCGCCGAACCACCGTCCCCGTGGTGAGCGGCCGGCGACGCCATGTCTCCTGTGGGGGTTCCACCACCTTGAACAGCAACACCTTCTCCCTGCCCGTACGCCGTTCCGCGGCCGCCGCGACCGTCGCCGCCCTGGTCGTCGGCCCCGTGCTCCTCGCGGCCCCCGCGGCGCACGCCACGGGCGGCGAAGGACGCGCCACCGCCGTCGTCCTGCGGACCGGCCTCGACGTCTCCCTCCTCGGCAAGACCGTGAACGTGCCGGTCCGGGCCTCCCTCAACGAGGTCAAGGCGCCGGAGAGCGAGAACGAGACCGCGCTCTCCGTGAAGGTGCAGGGGGCCGAGGACGGCAAGCCGGTCGACATCCTCAAGGCCGACGTCGCCACCTCCGAGGCCACGGTGGACGAGGAGAAGGCCGAGGGGCACGTGAACCTCGTCAAGGCGCGCGTGCACGTCCCCGGTCTCCCGCTGCTCTCCCTGATCGAGGTCGAGAAGGTCACCTCCAAGGCGCTGTGCGAGGTGGGGAAGCGGCCGGTCGCCGAGTCCAACGTCCTCGGCCACGTGACCGTCCTCGGCAAGAAGACCACCCTCTCGGCGGGCGGCCGGACCCAGGTCACCGTGCCCGGCGTCGGCGAGGTCACCCTGGACCTCTCCCGCACCTCCACGACCTCCCGCACCGCCGCGGCGACCGCCCTCGAACTCAAGGTGAAGGTCAACCCGCTGGACCTGGGCGTCGCGAAGGTCGACGGCACCGTCACCCTGGCCGAGGCGACCTGCGAGACGCCGAAGGGCACCGAGCCGACCGAGAAGCCGACCGAGAAGCCCACCGCGAAGCCGACGGAGCGGCCCACCGAACGGCCCTCCGAGCAGCCGACCCAGGAGCCCTCCGCCGAGCCGAGCGACGGCGGCGGCCTCACCACCAACAACGGCACCACCCCCACCCAGAACCTCGCCGAGACCGGCGGCAGCTCCACCACCCCGTACATCGCGGCCGGGGCGCTCGCCCTCGTCGTGGCGGGCGGCGGCGCGCTCGCGCTGACCCGCTCACGGGCCCGCTCGCGCGGCTGACGGCCCGAGGGGGAGGCGCCGGGGGGCGCGGGGGGAAGAGGAAACGGCGGGGCCCGGGAAGGGCGGCGGTGACGACACCGCCCTTCCCGGGCCCCGGCCCGTTCCCGGGAGGGCCCGAAGGCCCCGGGTGACTCCGAAGGCCCCGGGGACCCCGAAGGCTGGCCCAGGACCCCGAGGCCGCCCCGGCCCCGGGTGACCCTGAAAGCCGGCCCGGGACCCGGACCCGTTCCCGGGGACGGGCGGCGGAGACCTCCTCAGCCCCCCATCAACAACGCCTGGTCCAGCGCCTGGAGGAAGCGGTTCGTCGTCGCCCGGTCCCGGACCGCGAGCCGCAGCCAGTTCCGGTCGAGCCCCGGGAACGTGTCGCCCCGGCGGGCCGCGAAGCCCAGCGACCGCAGCCGCTCCCGCACCGCGTCCGCCCCGTCGATTCGCACGAGCACGAAGGGCGCCTCGGCCCCCGCCACCGTCCGCACCTCGTCGAACTCCGCGAGCCCGGCGAGCAGATGGGCCCGCTCCATCCCGATCCGGTGCGCCGCGTGCTCGGCCTCCGCGAGCGCCGCCCGCGACATGCAGGCCTCCGCCGCCACCAGAGCGGGCGTCGACACCGGCCACAGCGGCTGCGCCCGCTCCAGGGCCGCGACCGTCTCGGGCCCGGCGAGCACGTACCCGATCCGCAGCCCGGCCAGGCCCCAGGTCTTGGTGAGGCTCCGCAGCACCACGAGCCCCGGCAGGTCCGTCCGCCCGGCGAGCGACTCCCGCTCGCCCGGCACCGCGTCCATGAAGGCCTCGTCCACCACCAGGGTCCGCCCCGGCCGGGCGAGCGCGGCGATCGAGGCGGCCGGGTGCAGCACGGAGGTCGGATTGGTGGGGTTCCCGATCACCACCAGGTCCGCGTCCTCCGGGACCGCCGCCGGATCCAGCCGGAAGCCGTCCTCCTCGCGCAGCAGCACCCGGTCCACCGCGTGCCCGGCGTCGCGCAGCGCCGCCTCCGGCTCGGTGAACTGCGGGTGCACCACCACCGGCCGCCGCGCCGGCAGCGCCCGCGCGATCAGCACGAAGGCCTCCGCCGCGCCGGCCGTGAGCAGCACCCGGTTCGGGGGCAGGTCGTGCCGCTCGGCGACCGCCGCCCGCGCGACCCGGCCGTCGGGATAGGCGGCGAGACCGGTCAGGGAGTCGGCGATGCGTCTGCGCAGCCAGTCCGGAGGGGTGTCCGTCCGGACGTTGACCGCCAGGTCGATGAGTTTCTCGTCCCTGACCTCGGCGTCACCGTGGTGGCGAAGGTCGTGGGCGTCGGTATGCGTGTGCATGTCCATGGCCGCCGTCGTGTGGGGGGTGGGGATGGTGGGGGGTGAGCCAGGCTCGCCAGCGATGTACCCGTGAGTTCGGGGCAACAACCGCGCGCCCGGGGCGTCTTCGCGCGGCCGAACCGGGACGGAAGCGGCGAGAGCGCACGTTACGCGCCGGGTTTTCCGCTTCGGTACGAGCAGCACGCCCCGCGCGTATGCCACGGGCTCCACCACCCCGTCCCCGCCCGCCCCCGCGACCGCACCGGCCCCGGCACCCGCACCCGTCCAGGCACCCGCACCCGCCCCGACACCGGCATCCGTCCCCGCGTCGGCACCCGCACCCACCCCGTCACCGGCACCCGCACCCGTACCGGTACCCGCCCCCCGGCCCCCGCCCGCCGCGAGCAGCGCCGCCGCCTCCGCCACCGAGGCCGTGCCCGTCGTCGCCAGGGGCCGCGCGGACGGGTGCGGTACGGACACGGCCGCCAACTCCCCGGCCGCGAAACCCCGCACCGGCACGCCGAGCACCGCCGCCGCCCCCGCGATCCCCGGCTCCGCCGCCCGCGCGTCCATTGTGGCGAGGGACCGGACGGCCGTGCGCGCCAGCCCCGCCTCCGCCAGGACCGCGTCCACGAGGGCCAGCACCTCGTCCGCCGGAACGCCCGACCGGGCGCCCACACCGAGGTGCGCGGACGCCTCCCCATCCGATAGCAAAGCCCCATGGCTGTGGTCGTCGCGCTCGGCGCGTTCCTCATGACGCTCTTCGGAGGATGGGTCGCCGGGCGCGTCACCGACCGGCGTCACCTCGTCCTCGGACTCGCCGGCGGGCTCATGCTCGGCGTCGTCGGACTCGACCTCCTGCCCGAGGCCCTGGAGGCCGCCGGGAACGAGGTGTTCGGCGTCCCGGAGGCCCTGCTGCTCTTCGTCGGCGGCTTCCTCTTCGCCCACGTCGTGGAGCGCCTGCTCGCCGTACGCCGGGCCGCGCACGGGGTCTCGGCCGGCGAGAGGGTGCCCCAGGTCGGCATGACGGCCGCCGCCGCGATGGTCGGCCACAGCCTCATGGACGGCATCGCGCTCGGCGCCGCCTTCCAGGTCGGCGGCGGCATGGGCGCCACCGTCGCCCTCGCCGTCATCACCCACGACTTCGCCGACGGCTTCAACACGTACACGATCACGAGCCTCTACGGGAACGCGCGCCGCAAGGCCCTCGCGATGCTCGTCGCGGACGCCGTCGCCCCCGTCCTCGGCGCCGCCTCCACTCTGCTGTTCACCCTTCCGGAGGAACTTCTCGGCGGCTATCTCGGCTTCTTCGGCGGCGCCCTGCTCTACCTCGCCGCCGCCGAGATCCTGCCGGAGGCCCACCACGACCACCCCGCCCGCTCCACCCTGCTGTGCACGGTGACGGGCGTCGGCTTCATCTGGCTGGTGGTCGGGGCCTCCGGCGGCTGACCTCACGAAACCGGACCGCCCGAAACCGGACCACCCGCGACAGAGCCGTCCGCGACCGAACCGCCCGCGCTCCAGCCCGCGGCGGACGCCACGAACCGCGTCGCCGCCTCGGGAGCGCCCGCCCAGTGCGTGTGCACGTAACTGGCGTGCACCCCGCCCCGCACGAAGCCCTCGACGCGCCGCCCCGGCTGCCGCAGCCCCCACGCGGGCCGCTCCCCGGCGCCCGGCTCGATCACGGTGCGGTGGAACTCGTGCCCCCGCATCCGCGCCCCGGCGGGCGCCAGGACGCTGTCGCTGACGGCCACCGCGTCCCGGTACCCCAGCGTCAGCCGCTCCGACATGCGCGCGTCCGCGTCGAGCACCCCGCACATGGGCGTGCCGTCGAGGGACCGCGCCAGATAGAGCAGCCCGGCGCACTCGGCCGCGACCGGCGCGCCCGAGGCGGCGAGGTCCGCCACGGCCTTCCGCAGCGGCTCGTTGGCGGACAGCTCGCCCCCGTACACCTCGGGGAAACCGCCGCCGATCACCAGCCCCGAGGTCCCCTCGGGCAGCGCCTCGTCGCGCAGCGGGTCGAAGGTGACGACCTCGGCCCCGGCGGCGGTCAGCAGCTCGGTGTGCTCGGCGTACGAGAACGTGAACGCGGCCCCGCCCGCCATCGCGATCCGGGGGCGCGCGCCGGCGACCGCCGGCCCCACGACCTCCGGTGACCACGCCTCCGCGCGCAGCTCCGGCGCCGACCGGGCGAGCGCGAGCAGCGCCTCCATGTCGCACCCGGCCAGGACCTGTTCGGCCTGCGCCGCCACCGCCTCCACGGCGGCGGCCTGCCGCTCGGCCACCGGTACGAGCCCCAGGTGCCGCGAGGGCGTCGCCACGGCGGGCGCCCGCCGCAGCACGCCGAGGACCGGCACCCCGGACTCCCCGAGCGCCTCCCGCAGCAGGTGCTCGTGCCGGTCGGTCGCGACCTTGTTGAGGATCACGCCCCCGATCCGCACCTCCGGGTCCCAGGACGCGAACCCGTGCACGAGCGCGGCCACCGACCGCGACTGCGAGGACGCGTCCACGACGAGCACCACCGGCGCCTTGAGGAGCTTCGCCACCTGCGCGGTGGACGCCAGCTCGCCCTGGTCGGCGGCCCCGTCGTACAGGCCCATGACCCCCTCGACCACGGCCAGGTCGCAGCCGCGCGACCCGTGCAGGAAGAGCGGCGCCACCAGGCCCGTACCGCACATGTACGCGTCGAGGTTGCGCCCCGGGCGGCCCGTCGCGAGCGCGTGGTAGCCGGGGTCGATGTAGTCCGGGCCGACCTTGTGCGGGGAGACGGCCAGGCCGCGGCCCGCGAACGCGGCCATCAGGCCGGTCGCGACCGTGGTCTTGCCCGCGCCCGAGGAGGGCGCGGCGATGACGAGACGTGCTACCACTCGATGCCCCGCTGGCCCTTCTGACCGGCGTCCATCGGGTGCTTGACCTTGGACATGTCGGTGACCAGGTCCGCGAAGTCCACCAGCTCCTGCGGCGCGTTGCGGCCGGTGATGACGACGTGCTGCTGCCCGGGACGGTTCCGCAGCACCTCCACGACCTCGTTCACGTCGATCCAGCCCCAGTGCAGGAGGTAGGCGAACTCGTCGAGGACGTAGAACTTGTACGTCTCCTCCGCGAGGTCCCGCTTGACCTGCTCCCAGCCCTCGCGGGCCTTGTCCTCGTGCGACTGCTCGCCCTCGGCGACCTCGCGCTGGATCCAGGACCAGCCCTCGCCCATCTTGTTCCAGGTGACCGTGCCGCCCTTGCCGGTCTCGCCGAGCGCCTTGAGGGCGTTCTCCTCGCCGACCTTCCACTTGGCGGACTTCACGAACTGGAACACCCCGACCGGCCAGCCCTGGTTCCAGGCGCGCAGCGCCATGCCGAAGGCGGCGGTCGACTTCCCCTTGCCGATGCCCGTGTGGACCATCACCAGCGCGCGGTTGCGGCGCTGGCGGGTGGTCAGACCGTCGTCGGGAACGACGGTCGGCTGTCCCTGCGGCATTAAGCGGCCCTCCTGGTTGCCTGTGCTGCGTGCCCTGCCTGTCCTGCCTGTACGTCCCTGACGAGGCCGGCGATCGAGTCGGCGCGCAGCTCGTCCAACGTCACCGCCGTGCCCCCGAGTTCGCGCGCGAGCTGCCCGGCCAGGCCGAGCCGCACCGGCCCCGTCTCGCAGTCCACGACGACCGACGCCGTGCCCTCGGCGGCGTGCAGCCGCGCCGCGCGGGCGGCGAGCGCCACCGGGTCCCCGGCCGCCCGTCCCCCGGTCGCCCGCCCGTCCGTCACGACGACGAGCAGGGGGCGGCGCGAGGGGTCCCGCAGCCGCTCGACCCGCAGCACGTCGTGGGCCTTGAGCAGCCCGGCCGACAGGGGGGTGCGGCCCCCGGTCGGAAGCTGTTCGAGCCGGGCGGCGGCCGCGTCCACGGACGAGGTCGGCGGCAGCGCCACCTCGGCGTCCCGGCCCCGGAAGGTGACCAGACCGACCTTGTCGCGCCGCTGGTAGGCGTCGAGGAGCAGCGACAGCACCGCGCCCTTGACCGCGCTCATCCGCTGCCGGGCCGCCATCGAGCCCGAGGCGTCGACCGCGAAGAGCACGAGGTTGCCCTCGCGGCCCTCCCGGGTCGCCTGCCGCAGGTCGTCGCGCCGGACCACGAGCCCGCGCCCGGTCCGCCCGCGCGCCTTCTGGTGCGGGGCGGCGGCCTGCACGGTCGCGGCCAGGTGCAGCTTGGTCAGCGTGCCCCGGGGCCGGGTGGAGCCGGTCGTCCGGCCGTGCTCGGTCCGGGCCCGGGAGCGGCGCCCGGCCGCGCCCTCGCCGAGTCCGGGCACGCTCAGCACCTTCGTACGGAAGGGCTCGGCGGCCTTGACGGCGGCCCGCTCGCCGGAACCGGCGCCCGCTTCGGCCTTCTGCGGCGCGGGCTCGGGCACGGGGGCCTCTTCCGGCGCCGGTACGTCCTCGGGCGCGGGCCCGTCGCCCTGCGGCGGGATCCCGCCGCCGTCCGGGCCGCCCCCGCCGGGGCCGCCGTCTCCCGGGCCGCCGTCGTCAGGCCCGCCGTCTCCCGGGCCGTCCGGCTCCGGATCGGGGTCCGGGTCCTCGCCCTTGAACTGTTCGAGGGTCTCGTCGAGCTTGTCCTCGTCGAGGCCCGGCGCGTCGAAGGGCGAGCGCCTGCGGCGGTGGGGGAGGGCCAGGAGCGCGGCCTGCCGCACGTCCTCGGAGGTGACCTCGGTCCGTCCGGCCCAGGCGGCGAGCGCGGTGGCCGTGCGGGCCATGACGATGTCGGCGCGCATCCCGTCCACCTCGAACGCGGCGCAGGTCGCGGCGATCTGGAGCAGCACGGCGTCCTCGAGGGTCACCTGCGGGAGGAGGGCGCGCGCGGCGACGATCCGCGCGCGCAGCGCGGCCTCCTCGCCGGCCCAGCGCGCGGCGAACGCGGCCGGGTCGTCCTCGAAGGCGAGCCGCCGCCGCACGACCTCCACCCGCTGCTCGGGGTCGCGGGAGGCGGCGACCTCCACGGTCAGCCCGAACCGGTCGAGGAGCTGCGGCCGCAGCTCGCCCTCCTCGGGGTTCATGGTCCCGACGAGCAGGAACCGGGCGGCGTGCCGCACGGAGACGCCCTCGCGCTCGACGTTCGAGAAGCCCATGGCGGCGGCGTCGAGCAGCAGGTCGATCAGGTGGTCGTGGAGGAGGTTGACCTCGTCGACGTAGAGGATGCCCCGGTGGGCGTCGGCGAGCAGCCCCGGCTCGAACGCCTTCACGCCCTCCGCGAGCGCCTTCTCGATGTCGAGCGACCCCACGAGCCGGTCCTCGGAGGCGCCGACGGGGAGCTCGACCATCCGCGCGGGCCGCTCGGCCCCCGGCCCCGCCCCGTGCGGCCCGTCCGGGCAGCCCGGGTCGGGGGACGCCGGGTCGCAGCTGAACCGGCAGCCCGCGACCACCGGCACGACCGGCAGCAGCTCGGCGAGCGCCCGCACGGCGGTGGACTTCGCGGTCCCCTTCTCCCCCCGGACCAGCACACCGCCCACGGCCGGACTGACGGCGTTCAGGAGCAGCGCGAGCCGCAGGTCGTCCATGCCGACGACGGCGGTGAACGGATACCGGGTGCTCATCGGGTGGTCTCTCCTTCGAATCGCTGGTGTTCGGACGACGGCACACGGCCGTCGGTGGCGGGCCCGTTCACGGCGCCCCGGGCGGCACGAACGGCAGCCCCGTCGGGGCGCCCTGCTCGATCAGCCGCAGCAGCGCGTCCGTGTCCGCGTGTTCCTCGATCAGGTCGCCGAGCCGGTCGAGCTGTTCCTCGCGCAGGGCGCCGAACGAGGTGTCCGGGGCGGGGACGAACCGGCGTCCGGCCGCCGTCGCGACCTCCCGCAGGAACGCGCGCCGGAAGCCGTCGCTCTCCAGGGAGCCGTGCCAGTGGGTGCCCCACACGGAGCCGACCCGGCAGCCGTCCAGGAACGGCTCCCCGCCCCGTACGTCCGCGACGCCGTGGTGGATCTCGTACCCCTCGACCCGCTCGCCGAGCGCCTCGCCGACCGGCCGGGCCAGGGTCTTCTCGACCCCGAACCGCACCCGTACGGGAAGCAGGCCGAGCCCGTCGACCACACCGGCCTTCGACTCGACCTCGTCCTCGATCCGCTCGCCCAGCGCCTGGAAGCCGCCGCAGATGCCGAGGACCGGGCGGCCCTCGGCCGCGCGCCGGGCCAGGGCGTCCGCGAGGCCGCGCTCCCGCAGCCAGGCGAGCGCCCTCACCGTGCCCCGCGTGCCCGGTACGACGACCAGGTCCGCGTCGACCAGCTCCTCGGGCCGGTCCACGAACCGGACGACCACGCCCGGCTCGGCCGCCAGCGCGTCCACGTCCGTGAAGTTGGACATCAGGGGGACCGCGCACACGGCGACCCGCAGCACGTCCGCGCCGACCGGCGGCGCCACCACCGACTCCCGGACGGTGCCCCGCAGGGAGACCCGCAGGCCGTCCTCCTCGTCGATGCCGAGCCCGTGCGCGTACGGCAGGACGCCGAAGGTCCGGCGCCCGGTCAGCCCGTACAGCATGTCGAGCCCGGGTTCGAGCAGGCTCACGTCGCCCCGGAACTTGTTCACCAGGTACCCGGCGACGAGCGACTGGTCCTCGGGGGACAGCAGCGCCGTCGTGCCGAAGAACTGGGCGAAGACCCCGCCCCGGTCGATGTCCCCGACCACCACCACGGGCAGCTTCGCGGCCCGCGCCACGCCCATGTTCACGATGTCGGTGCGCCGCAGGTTGATCTCGGCCGGGCTGCCCGCGCCCTCGCAGATCACCGCGTCGTACGTGCTCCGCAGCTCCTCCAGGCACGCCATGACCGGCTCGAACAGCTCCCTCTGGCGTCCCCCGTGGTAGCCCCGGGCACTCAGCTCGCCCACCGGCTTCCCCATCAGGACGACCTGGCTGGAGCGGTCGCTCCCCGGCTTGAGCAGCACCGGGTTCATCAGCGCGGTCGGCTCGACCCGGGCGGCCTGCGCCTGCATGGCCTGGGCCCGCCCGATCTCGGCGCCCTCGCGCGTGACGAAGGAGTTGAGGGACATGTTCTGCCCCTTGAACGGCGCCACCTTCAGACCCTTGCGGACCAGCCAGCGGCAGATCCCGGCCGTCACGACGCTCTTGCCCGCGTCGGACGTGGTCCCGGCGACCAGCAGCCCCCCGCCCCTCCCGCCCGTCATGCGCTCCTCCGCTTCCCGCGCCGCACGGCGCCGGCGATCAGACGGCCGCCCACGCAGGCGGCCAGGGTCAGCGCGGTCACCCGGCGCGAGAGCGCCACCGCCCGTTCGACGTCCGCCACCTCGACGGCCCGCCCCTCCCCGTTGAGCACCGGCCGGTGCTCGACGCGCCCGCCGTACGAGAGGGTGCCCCCGAGCCGTACGCCCAACGCGCCCGCGAAGGAGGCCTCGACCGGGCCCGCGTTGGGGCTCGGGTGCTTCGACGCGTCCGCCCGCCAGGCCCGTACGGCCCCGCGCGGATCGCCTCCGGCGACGGTGGCGAGCGCGGCCGTCAGGCGCGCGCCCGGCCAGCCCGCCAGGTCGTCGAGGCGGGCCGAGGCCCAGCCGAAGCGGCGGTACCGGGGCGACTTGTGGCCCACCATCGCGTCCAGGGTGTTGACGGCCCGGAAGCCGACGAGTCCCGGCACGCCCGCGACCGCGCCCCAGAACAGCGCGCCGACCACGGCGTCCGAGGTGTTCTCGGCGACCGACTCGACGACCGCGCGGGCCATCGCGGGACCGTCCAGGGACTGCGGGTCGCGCCCGCACAGGTGGGGAAGCCGCTCCCGGGCCACCTCCAGGTCCCCGGCGGCCAGCGCCCCGCCGATCGCGCGGGCCTCCCGGCCCAGGGTCGTACCGCCGACGACGGCCCACACGGAGGCGGCGGTCAGCGCGACGGCGGCGGCCGGCCGGTCCCGCACGGCCCGGGCGGCGAGGGCGCCGAGGGCGGCGGTGGACCCGGCGCAGACGGCGGTGTGCAGGGCGCCCCAGCCCCGGTGGTCGTGGTGGAGGCGCTTCTCGACGGCGGCGGCGGTCCGGCCGAACGCGGCGACGGGGTGCCCCCGGCGGGGGTCGCCGAGGAGCAGGTCGAGGGCGAGGCCCGCGGCCGCTCCGTAGGCGAAGACACCGGTGGCTCTGGGACGGCCGGGCATGGCGCTCCGTCCTCACTCAGGGTCCGCGCCCTGGATCGACGTGACCGGCGGCGAGAGTTCCTGACTCCCGGACCCCTCGGATCCGGTCACAGTGGCGGGACCGCGCCGGATTCGCACCGGACTTCCTCTGCTGCCGCCGTAATGGCCCGGGCAGTCCACCACGCCCCGAGAACGGGCGTCAACCCGCCCTTGACCTGCGGCGGCGCACTGTGCGGAGCGCCACAGAAAAGGGGCCGGGCGGCCCGTACCCGAAGGTGCGGACCGCCCGGCCGGCGGAGCGGGGACCGTCAGGCGACGATCAGGTAGATGCCGTACGCCACGGCGGCCAGGCAGAGGCCGAAGCAGGCGTAGGCGCCGGTGCGGGCCAGGGCGGCGGAGCCTCCCCGGGCGGCGGCCTCCTCCTGCTTGGTGAGGCCGACGATGCCGAGGGTGAAGAGGCCCACCAGGGCGACGGTGGCCACGAGGCTGACGCCGAAGACGGAGCCGAGGGCTGCCCAGTCGATCTTCATGTGGTTCTTTCCTTAGACCTTCGCGGCCGGGGCCGGGGGAGCGGTCGGGTCGGTGGGGGCCGGGGCGAGGATGGTCGCCTTGAGGTCCTCGTCGGTGACGGCGGCGACGGAGCCGGCCGGCGGCGGGGTGACGGCCGCGATGGCGGTGGTCACCACGCCCGCGGGCTCCTCGGCGTGCGGGTCGTCGGCCGTGACGTTGTGGTGGTCGACCGGCTTGCGGCGGGAGAGCGCCCAGATGACGGCCGAACCGGCCACGAGGAGGACCGCGACGACGGCGATGCCCCAGGGGCCCTGCTTGGTGAGGAACTCGGCGCCGGCGCCGACCAGGCCCGCGGCGGGCAGGGTCAGGCCCCAGGCGACGAACATCCGGGTCGCGGTCGACCAGCGGACGACACCGCCCTTGCGGCCGAGGCCGGCGCCCATCACGGCACCCGAGCAGGACTGGGTGGTGGAGAGGGAGAAGCCGAGGTGCGAGGAGGCCAGGATGACCGTCGCGGCGCTGGTCTGGGCGGCGAAGCCCTGCTGCGGCTGGAGGTCGGTGAGGCCCTTGCCCATGGTGCGGATGATGCGCCAGCCGCCCAGGTAGGTGCCGAGCGCGATCGCGACGCCGGCGGAGACGACGACCCAGAGGGGCGGGTTCGAGCCGGGGGCGACGACGCCCTGGGTGACCAGGGCGAGGGTGATGATGCCCATCGTCTTCTGGGCGTCGTTGGTGCCGTGGGCGAGGGAGACGAGACCGGCGGAGGCGATCTGGCCGGCCCGGTAGCCCTTGGCCGTGGCCTTCGCCTCGGGGTTGGCCTTGATCCTGTACGTCAGCTTGGTCGCGGCCATCGCGGCGAGACCCGCGACCAGCGGCGCGGCGACGGCCGGGATGAGGACCTTGGTGACGATCGTGGAGCCGTTCACGGCCGACCAGCCGGCCGACATGACCGCGGCGCCGATGAGGCCGCCGAAGAGCGCGTGGGAGGAGCTGGACGGGAGTCCGAGCAGCCACGTCAGCAGGTTCCACAGGATGGCGCCGACCAGCGCGGCGAAGATCACCTCTGTCCGGATGCCCTCTTCGTTGATGATCCCGCCGGAGATCGTCTTGGCGACCTCCACGGACAGGAACGCGCCGACGAGGTTGAGCACGGCGGACATGGCCACCGCCGTCTTGGGCTTGAGCGCACCGGTCGAGATGGTCGTGGCCATCGCGTTGGCGGTGTCGTGGAAACCGTTCGTGAAATCGAACACGAGAGCTGTCACGACCACAATGGCGAGCAGCAGCGTGATGTGTTCCATTTACCCAGGCAATCGTTCGACGTCAGTGGCTGGTCGAACGTAGGCAACCTGGGTGAACGGAAGATGAACTGGGGCGGGCGGCGTGGTGTCCCTATCCGGTGTCAAGAGATTCCGCTTAGCCCTCCCGAGGGGGTCCGGGGGAGGGGTGTCCACGATGCGGGCACCCTGCGACCCCGGGTAATCCGGGCCCCACGGGCCCTCGGCGGCCTGCCCCGGTTCCTCCCGCGCCGCCCCGTTCCGCTCCCCGGACCGGACCACCCGACCGGGGGACCCCGCCGGGGAGAGCCACGTCACCCTCCCGAGCGGTCCCGCCGGGCCCCGGCGCGCGCCCCTTTCGCCCCCGTTCGACCCTCCGGTGGCACCCCGGCCCCGTCCTGCGGACACTGGGGGTGTGCGCCCGGCTACAGCGACGGCAGCGGCCGTCACCACCCTGTTCGGTGTCGGCGCGGCCGCGGTCGCGGCCGGCCGGTACGCCAGCGACCTCGCCCTCAAGGCGTCGTCGATACGACCCCTGCCCGGCGATCCGAGACTGACCGTGCACGCCACGGGCCCCGACCGGATCACCCTCACCCGCAGCCTCGCCTCGCTGCGCCCCGGCACGTACGGCATGGAGGGCCCCGGCCTGCACGCCGTCCTCGGCCCCGTCCTCGACCGGGCCCCGCACACCGCCGACACCGCCGTCCGGCGCCTGGAGCGGGTCGAGCTCGGCACCCCCGGGCCCGGCGCCCGCGTCCGGCTCACCCCCGCGCTCCACCGGGGGACGCCCACGAGCGCCCTCGGGCTCGACCACGAGGACGTCGAGATCCCCGGCGAGCTCGGCCCGCTGCCCGCCTGGCTCGTGCCCGCCCCGCGCACCACCTGGGTGATCGCCCTGCACGGCCTCGGCACCACCCGCGAGCACCCGCTGAACCTCGTCCCCTTCTACCACCGGCACCGGATCCCGGTCCTCGTCCCCGCCTACCGGGGCGACGAGGGCGCGCCCCCGTCCCCGGACGGCCTCGCCCACCTCGGCGACTCCGAGTGGCGCGACGTCGACGCGGCCCTGCGCTACGCCGTCCGCCGGGGCGCCCGCAAGGTCGTCCTGCACGGCTGGGGGCCCGGGGCGTCGATGGCCCTGCGCGCCGCCGCCGACTCGGGGGTCCGCGACCGGATCGGCGGCCTCGTCCTCGACTCCCCGGTCCTGGACTGGGAGGTCACCCTCCGCAACCTCGCGTCGGCCCGGCACGTCCCCGGCCCCCTGGTCCCGCTCGCCGTCCGCGCCGCCCAGGGCAGGACCGGCCCGCACGGCGACCTCCTCCAGCTCGCCTCGGCCCCCGGCGCCCTGCGCGCCCCGGCCCTCCTCTTCCACGGCCCCGAGGACACGATCGCCCCCTGGGAGCCCTCCGTCGAACTCGCCGCCCGCCGCCCCGACCTGATCAGCCTCCAGACCGTCCGGGACGCCCCGCACGCGGCGATGTGGAACCCGGACCCCCTCCGCTACGAGGAGTCCCTGCGGCGCTTCCTGACCCCCCTGCTCTGAGCCCCCCCCCGCGCCGGGTCGGCCCGGCACCGCTCCGAGGGCCGCCCGGCACCGGCCCGGGACCCCCGCGCCGGCCCGGGTTTCCCGGCACCCCGACCCGGGGCACTCCCGGACCGGCCGGAAGACCCCGCCGGGCGGCGTCACGCGGTCTCCACGAGGTCTCCGGGAAGCCTCCGCCAGGCCTCCGTACCGTCTTCGCGGGCCCTCCGCGAGCCCCGTTCCGACGGCGCGGCCGGTTCCGATTGGGCTTTCGGGCCGTCAGCGGGAAGACTGCTCCCGTGACGTCTCGAAAGCCCGATGAACCATTGGCGCGCAACTCCAGACTCCGACTCGTCCGCCCACGGTCGCTGGCCACCGCCCGACGGGCCGTGACGACCCGGCGCACCCGGCCGGCGCCGCGGCCGCCCGAGGGCACTCCGCCCCGCGCGGAACTCGCCCGCCAGGCCCGGCACGTCCTCGCCGACGCCGTACGGATCGCCCGCTGGGCGGCCGTCGACGGCGGGGCCGGGAAGACCCCCCGCACCGGCCCCGACGCCGTCCCCCCGCGGGAACGGGCGGCCGCGGCCCTCGACCTGACGCCCGGCCAGGTCCGGGCCGGCTGGGACCGCGCCCGGCTCGCCGGCCTCGTCGAGCTCCACGGCGACACCGTCCGCCCCGGCTGGCGGCTGCACGCCTGGGACCGCGACGACTCCGCCGTGCTGCGCGGCTGGGTCGCCCTCTTCGACGCCTGGTCCCTGGTGCACCCGGCCCCCGAGGGGGTCGCCCCGGGCGCCGTCGCCGAGGTCGTCGAGGCCCTCCCGCAGGTGCTCTCCCTGCTCCAGCTCTCCCAGGGCCCGGTCCTCGTCCCCGCCCTCCTCGACCTCCTCGGCCAGCGCGTCGAGGAGCTCCGCGGCGAGCGCTGCGAGGTCCCCGCGCCCGAACAGGCCCCCGAGGCACCCGCCGAGGGCGGCGTCGACGGGCTCCCCGCCCTCCTCGACTGGGCCCTGGAGGGCCTGGCCGCCGTCGGCGCGCTCACCCTGGACTCCGGCGCCGGCGAGCGCCACGCCACCCTGACCCCGCTCGGCAACTGGGCCGTGTGGGTCAAGCTGGAGCAGATCTGCGTCGCCGCGCAGAGCCCCGCGGGCAACATCGAGCAGTCCGCCGAGGACATGCTCCGCGGCTGCGCCCGGCTCACCCCGGGCCCGGCTCGCGACGAGTACCGCGCCTGGCTCGCGGCCCGCACCCTCTCCAGCGCGGTGGCCGAGCTGCTCGCCGTCGCCCGGGGCGAGGACGCCCTGCTGCGCGGCCTCGCCTTCGAGGCGCTCCGGGTCGTCGGCGCCCCCGCCGAGGCCGGGGTCCGGGCCACCGTCTCCGAGCCCTCGCTGCGCCCCTACGCGCTGCTCTGGCTCGCGGAGTACGAGGGCGCCGACCCCGACGATGCCCAGGAGGTGCTGACCCGGGAGGAGGCCACCTGGCTCTGGGTGGACACCGCCGCGGCCGTCGCCGACCACGGCGAGACCGCGCTCCTGGTCCGCCACCTCGACTCCGCCGTGCAGGGCACCGTCCCCGCGCTGCTCGACGAGGTCCGGGCCGTCGGCCACCCCCGTACCGTCCAGGTCCTGGTCGCCCTCGCCGCCGCCCACCCGGACCCGGCCCTGGCCAAGGCGGTCCGCAGGGCCGCCTTCCAGGTCCACACCGGGGGCGCGTGACGCCCGGCGCGGGACGGACCGGGCACCCGGTCCGCCCCGCGCCGGACCCCGGCTACTCCGCCCCGCCGGGCGCGTACGTCCCGAAGCTCCAGACGTTCCCCTCGGCGTCCCGGGCCATGTAGTCCCGGGCGCCGTACTCCTGGTCCGCGGGCGGCGTCAGGACCTCCACCCCGTGCGCGACCGCGCGCGCGTGGTGCTCGTCCACGTCGTCCACGCGCACGAAGACGCCCGCCGGACCGGCACCGGCCATCGCCTTGTCGAAGGCGCTCCCGGTGCCCTTGCTGCCCAGCATCACGACGCCGTTCCCGAAGGACAGCTCGGCGTGCGCGACGCGCCCGTCCTCGCCCTCGTACACGCCGGTCGCGGTGAAGCCGAAGCCCTCCGTGAGCAGCTCGATCGCCGCCTTCGCGTCCTCGTACAGCAGCGTCGGACAGATGTGGGGTGCCCCGGTCATCCCGACCACGTCCTCTCGAATCGGCCGTATGTGATCCAGGTCTCAGTCTCGCAGTCGCCACTGACAACTCAGCGGAAGGTGTTGCACCGGGCCATGTCGCCGGTCCGGTAGCCCTCGTAGAACCACTGCTGCCGCTGCGCCGCCGAGCCGTGCGTCCAGCTCTCCGGCGTCACCCGGCCCTGGAACCGCTCCTGGATCCGGTCGTCGCCCACCGCCGCCGCCGCGTCCAGGCCGTCCTTGATGTCCTGGTCGGTCAGCGTGGTCAGCAGCTGCCTGCCGGTCTTCTCGTCGGGCGTGGTCGTCGCGTGCCGCGCCCACACGCCCGCGTAGCAGTCGGCCTGGAGCTCGACCCGCACCGCGTTGGAGTCCGCGCCGGTCCGGCCGTCCTGGGCCCGGCTCAGGGTCCCCATCAGGTTCTGGACGTGGTGGCCGTACTCGTGCGCCACCACGTACGCCTGGGCGAAGGGCCCGCCGCTCGCCCCGAACTTGGTCCGCAGCTCCTCGAAGAAGCCCAGGTCCAGATAGACCTGCCGGTCGCCGGGGCAGTAGAACGGCCCGACCGCCGAGGTCGCCGTGCCGCACGCGGTCCCGACCCGCTGGGTGAACATCACGGTCGGCGCGGTGGCGTAGGTGCCGCCCCGGCGGGTGTACTCGCTCCGCCAGTAGTCCTGGACGCTGTTGACGACCGCCACGATCCGGCAGTCGTCGCGCGTGTTGGCGTCCGAGCCCTTCCGGCAGGTCTGGTTCACCTGGGCCGCCGAGGACGAGGTCGCGGCCGGTTCGTCACCGCCCTCGGAGAGCCCGAGCTGCTCCGGCCCGACCCCGAAGAACAGCCCCAGGATCAGCGCGACGAAACCGATGATCCCGCCGCCGATGGTCGCCCCGCCGCCCGGGATGCGGCTGCTCCGGACGTCCTTGACCTCCGAGGTGTCCAGGTCGGCGTCGTCGTCGAACTGCACGGTCCACCACCCTCCGCGTGTCTGCCGGGCAGTGGCCGCCGCCCTGCGCCGAGTATCGGACGACCGCCTACCCGCCGCCCCTTTTACGAAGCGCCGGCGGGACCACCGGAACGCGGGCGGGAGGGGTCCGGGGCGCGGCCCGGCGCCCCGCGTGGCCGAAAACCAGTTGCAGGGGCCCGTTAGACTGGCCGTATGGCCATTCTCCCCGTGCATTAGCGGCGTCGAAGCCCTCCACCCCGTCCTTCCGCCGTATCCCCACCGCCCTGGAGTCTGTCCGTGATCACCGCTTCCGGCATCGAGCTGCGCGCCGGCGCCCGCGTCCTCATCGAGTCCGCTTCCTTCCGCGTCGCCAAGGGCGACCGCATCGGCCTGGTCGGCCGCAACGGAGCGGGCAAGACCACCCTCACCAAGTGCCTCGCCGGCGAGGGCCAGCCCGCGGGCGGCACCATCACCCGCTCCGGCGAGGTCGGCTACCTCCCGCAGGACCCGCGCACCGGCGACCTCGACGTCCTGGCCCGCGACCGCATCCTCTCCGCCCGGGGCCTGGACACCCTCCTCAAGAAGATGCGGGCGAACGAGGAGCGCATCGCCACCGGCTCCGGCGCCACCCGCGAGAAGGCCCTGCGCCAGTACGAGCGCCAGGAGACCGAGTTCCTGACCAAGGGCGGTTACGCGGCCGAGGCCGAGGCCTCCACCATCGCCGCCGCCCTCGGCCTGCCCGACCGGGTCATGGGCCAGCCGCTGCACACCCTCTCCGGCGGTCAGCGCCGCCGCGTCGAGCTCGCCCGGATCCTCTTCTCGGACGCCGACACGCTCCTGCTCGACGAGCCCACCAACCACCTCGACGCCGACTCCATCGTCTGGCTGCGCGACTACCTGAAGACCTACCGCGGCGGCTTCATCGTGATCTCCCACGACGTCGACCTGGTCGAGACCGTGGTCAACAAGGTCTTCTACCTGGACGCCAACCGCTCCACGATCGACGTCTACAACATGGGCTGGAAGCTCTACCAGCAGCAGCGCGAGGCCGACGAGAAGCGCCGCAAGCGCGAGCGCCAGAACGCCGAGAAGAAGGCCGCCGCGCTCAACTCGCAGGCCGACAAGATGCGCGCCAAGGCCACCAAGACCGTCGCCGCGCAGAACATGGCCAAGCGCGCCGAGCGGCTGCTCTCCGGCCTGGAGGCGGTGCGCGCCTCCGACAAGGTCGCCAAGCTGCGCTTCCCCGAGCCCTCGCCCTGCGGCAAGACCCCGCTGACGGCCGAGGGGCTCTCCAAGTCGTACGGCTCCCTGGAGATCTTCACCGACGTGAGCCTCGCCATCGACAAGGGCTCGCGCGTCGTCATCCTCGGCCTCAACGGCGCCGGCAAGACGACCCTGCTGCGCCTGCTCGGCGGGGTCGAGCAGCCCGACACCGGCGAGGTCACCCCGGGCCACGGCCTGAAGCTGGGGTACTACGCCCAGGAGCACGAGACCCTCGACCCGGACCGGACCGTCCTGGAGAACATGCGCTCGGCCGCGCCCGACCTCGACCTGGTCGACGTGCGCAAGACGCTGGGCTCGTTCCTCTTCTCCGGCGACGACGTCGACAAGCCGGCCGGGGTGCTCTCCGGCGGCGAGAAGACCCGGCTCGCCCTGGCGACCCTGGTCGTCTCCTCGGCGAACGTGCTGCTCCTCGACGAGCCCACCAACAACCTGGACCCGGCCAGCCGCGAGGAGATCCTCGGCGCGCTGCGCACGTACAAGGGCGCCGTCGTCCTCGTCACCCACGACGAGGGGGCCGTGGAGGCGCTCGACCCGGAGCGGATCATCCTGCTCCCGGACGGCGTCGAGGACCTGTGGGGCGCGGACTACGCGGACCTGGTGGCCCTGGCCTGACCCGCCGGGGCGCTCCCCGGGGCCTCGGAGGAGCCCCCGGGAGCCCCTTCCGGAGCCGGTCCGGACCGGCTCCGGACCCGATCCGGACCCGAAACGATCATTCCGGACTGGATCATTCGGCTCATGGGTGATCCATCATCTGAGTGAGGACGTCTCGTACCCGTCGGCGCGGTGCCCTGCTGAATCCTTCCGGCAGGCCCGCGCCGCACGCGTGTTCCCGGCGCCCCGCTGACCTGGCACTTCCCGTTCCGCCCGGCGCGGAGGCGGCTTTCCCGAAGACCGGAATCCAGGCTTCCGCTCATGGCGATGCCGCACTCGTCCACCAACGAAGCGGCACGGACCTTGTCGAATGGGTGGCCAGGACGGACGGGAGGGGTGATCATGAGAAGTCCAGAGCGCACTTCCCATGAGGAGGCACGGGTGGCCGAGACTCTGAAGAAGGGCAGCCGGGTGACCGGCGCCGCGCGCGACAAGCTCGCGGCAGACCTGAAGAAGAAGTACGACTCCGGTGCGAGCATCCGGGCGCTGGCCGAGGAAACCGGCCGCTCCTACGGATTCGTCCACCGGATGCTCAGCGAATCCGGAGTCACGCTGCGCGGACGCGGCGGGGCGACCCGGGGCAAGAAGGCGGCCTCGGCCTGACACGGGGCGGCCCCCACCGGGCCACCGGGTCTCCCGGTGGCCACCCGGTCGGCTCCGCGGTCGGCCAGGTGGTTACTGTGCAGTCACTTAGCATCGGATGCAGTGCTGCACCGGAACCGGAGGCGCCCCATGACCACGCTCGACGACTCTGAGCCCGTATTCGACAAGGACGGTGTACGGCTCACCGTCGAGGACGCCGTTGCCACGGTGACCTTGACCAATCCGGCGAAGCGCAACGCCCAGTCTCCCGCTCTGTGGCGGGCGTTGACGGAAGCCGGACGGTCGTTGCCGGGCAGCGTGCGGGTCGTGATCCTGCGCGGCGAGGGCAAGTCCTTCTCCGCCGGGCTCGACCGGCAGGCGTTCACGCCCGAGGGCTTCGACGGCGAGCCGTCCTTCCTCGACATGGCGCGGGGGTCCGACGAGGACCTCGACGCCGTCATCGCCGAGTACCAGGAGGCGTTCACCTGGTGGCGCCGCGGCGACCTCGTGTCGATCGCGGCCGTCCAGGGCCACGCCATCGGCGCGGGCTTCCAGCTCGCCCTCGCCTGCGACCTGCGGGTCGTCGCCGAGGACGTGCAGTTCGCCATGCGCGAGACCAGCCTGGGCCTCGTCCCGGACCTCACCGGCACGCACCCCCTCGTCTCCCTCGTGGGCTACGCCCGCGCCCTGGAGATCTGCGCCACCGGACGCTTCGTGCACGCCGACGAGGCCGAGCGCACCGGCCTCGCCAACCTCGCCGTGCCCGCCGACCAGCTCGACGCGGCCGTACGGGACCTCGCCGCCGCCCTGCTCGCGGCGCCCCGCGACGCGGTCAACGAGACCAAGGCGCTCCTCCAGGGCGTCTCCGGCCGCTCCTACGAGGAGCAGCGCGTCGCCGAGCGCGCCGCCCAGGGCCGCCGCCTGCGCGACCTCGCGGGCCTCGGCGACTGACGCCCGACCCCTTTCAGCGCAGCTCCGACACGAGCACCGTGACCGCGGTCGCCCCACCGGCGGCCGCGGTCGCGGCGCTCCGGGCCGCGCGGGCCACGTCCAGCGGGCGGCGGCCCGCCGTCACGGCCAGCTCGACCCGCACCGCGTCCCCGCTCCGGCGCACGGGCGGCCCCAGCGCGTCCGTCACGCCCGCCACCCCCTCGACCCGCAGCACCGCCAGGGCCACCGGATCGTCCGTCGCCGGGGAGGGCCGCCCCGGCGGGGGAGCGGCCGGCTCCTCCTCCGGCGCCGCGTCGAGCAGCTCCGTCACCCGCAGGTCCACGGCCGTCACCCGCAGCCCGATCCCGTCCGCCGCCGCCCCGAGCAGGGCCGCCCGCAGCTCCTCGGACACCTCCGGCAGCGGCCGGCCCGCCACTGCCCCGAAGTCCGCTGCGATCCGCAGCGGCCCCGGCGCGAGCCCGCCCGGCGGCACCGGGAACGGCCCGGCCTCCTGCTCCCCGTCCGGATCGGCGCCGACCCGGATCGCGCCCGGCACCACCCCCCGTACCGCCGCGGCGGCCCCGTCGAGGACCCGCCGTGCCGCCCGTTCCGTGATCCAGGCGCCGTCCTCCGCCGTGCCCAGGGGCAGCAGTCTGCCCGGGGCCAGGCGGTCCCGGACCGCCGTCGTCCAACCCTCAGCCGTCGTCATTCCCCCAGACTGCCGCATTCACGGAGCAGATATGGGAAAGCGCCCTTAATGTGAGCGAGGAACCCCGAAATATCCCAGAAGGGGCGAAAACTGATGACGGACACCACCCACACCGGAGACTCCTCGGCCGACGAGTCGCGCCGCACCTCCGTGACCAAGCGGGGCGGCGGCCCCGCGGCCACCCGTGGCAAGACGACCATCGCCGACGGCGTGGTCGAGAAGATCGCCGGTCTCGCCGCGCGGGACGTCGAGGGCGTCCACGACATGGGCAGCGGACTCTCCCGCACCTTCGGCGCCGTGCGCGACCGGGTCCCCGGCGGCAGCGGCAAGTCGAACGTCACCCGGGGCGTGAAGGCCGAGGTCGGCGAGGTGCAGACCGCGCTCGACCTGGAAATCGTCGTCGAGTACGGCTACGCCATCTCCGACGTCGCGGGCAACGTCCGGGAGAACGTCGTCAACGCCGTCGAGCGGATGACCGGCCTCGAAGTCGTCGAGGTCAACATCGCGGTCAGCGACGTGAAGCTGCCCGACGACGAGGACGACGAGGACGACGACGAGGACCAGCGTCGACTCCAGTAGGCACCGGAACCCCGGCGGCCAGGGCCAGGAAAGGGACTCGGAATGAGCATGGCGGTGGTCGGCCTGTTGGCCGGCATGGCTCTCGGCTTCGCCGGATACTTCGGCGGCTTCGGAGCGTTCGTACTGGTCGCGGCCCTCGGGGCGGTCGGCTTCGTGGTCGGCCGCTTCGCCGACGGGGACCTCGAACCCGGCGACCTGTTCCGGGGACGCGATCGCGGCGACCGGCGGCGGTGACGCGGGGTGGCGACGGACCTTGCAGCCTCTCCGACGGACACGGCGCGGGACCCGGTGCGCGGGCGGGGAGCGACCGACATCGCCGACCGGGTCGTCGCGAAGATCGCCGCCCAGGCGGCCCGGGAGGCGCTCGACCGCGTCCCGAGGGGAGGCTCGAAGCCCCACGCCTCGGTCGTCGTCCACCGGGACGCCGCCCGCGTCGCGGTGACCCTCGAACTCGACTACCCCTCCGACGTCGGCCGCCAGTGCGGCGCCGTGCGCAGCAGGGTCCGCAGCCGGGTGGAACACCTCGTCGGCCTGGAGGTCCACGAGGTGACCGTCGACGTGGAACGCCTCCACTCCGCCCTCACCCGCGACGACACGCCGAGGGGCCGCCTCTCATGACCACCACCCCGGCACCCGCTCCCGCCCCCGCCCGGGAGGAGGAGCCCGGCACCACCGCCCCCGCGGCCCCCGCCCGCCGCTTCTGGGCGGTGCGCCGCGTTCCCGCCGCCCTGCTCGCCGCCGTCGTCCTCGGTGGCGCCGGGCTGCTCCTCTACGACGTGGCGGCCGTACGGGCCGACCACTCGGCCATGGCCTGGCGGAAGGAGACGGCCGAGGGCCTCGCGACCGAGCCGCTCGACTCCACCTGGGTCCTCGCCGGAGCGTCCCTCGCGGCCCTCCTCGGCCTCTGGCTGCTGCTCCTGGCCCTCACCCCCGGGCTGCGCTCCGTGCTCCCCATGCGCCGCGACCACCCCGACGTACGGGCCGGACTCGACCGCAAGGCCGCGGCCCTCATCCTGCGGGACCGCGCCATGGAGGTCTCCGGCGTGCAGTCCGCGAAGGTCCGCGTCCGCCGCTCCAAGGCCGCCGTCCGGGCGGTCTCGCACTTCCGGGACCTCGACGAGGTCCGGGCCGACCTGGAGCGGGCGGTCACCACCGGCGTCGACGAACTCGGCCTCGCCCGCCCGCCCGCGCCGAAGGTACGGGTGGCCCGGCCGCCCCGGAAGGGATGAGCGGCCCGATGACGCCCCGCGAGAAGACCCCGCCCCGCGCCACGTCCCCCGCGCCCCCGGAAGGAGCCCGCAGGTGACCGTCGTCCTGCGCCGCGTCAACCGCTTCCTGCTCGGTCTGGCCGGGCTGGTCCTCGTCGTCCTCGGCGGCTCCGTCCTCGCCGCCGCGGCCGGCCTGTCCGTACCGTCCTGGTGGCCCTGGTCGGGCCCCTCCGACGTCCTGCTGACCACCGCCGACCGGCAGCGCTGGCGGGACGAGGGCTGGTGGTGGCCGGTGGTCATCGCCGTCCTCGGCGTGCTCGTCCTGCTCGCCCTGTGGTGGCTGATCGCCCAGTTCCGCCGGGCCCGGCTCGCCGAGGTCGCCGTCGACAGCGGCGACGGCGACGAGGCGGTCCTGCGCGGCCGGGCCCTGGAGGGCGTCCTGGAGGCCGACGCCGCCTCCCAGGACGGCGTGGACCGGGCCAGGGTCTCCCTCACCGGCCGCCGCACCGCCCCCCGCGCCCGGGTGAAGCTCCAGCTGGAGCCGTACGCGGCCCCGGCCGACGCCCTCGCCACCCTCGGCTCCCAGGCCCTCGCCAACGCCCGCACCGCGACCGGCCTGCCCTCGCTGCCCACCGAGGCCCGCCTGCGCGCGGTGAAGCACCGCGCCCGCCGGGTCAACTGAGGTCAACTGACGGGCGGGCGGACCGGGCGGCTCAGAAGCCGCTGCGGGCCCCGCCGTCCACCGGCAGCATCACACCCGTCAGGTACGAGGCGGCCGGCGACAGCAGGAAGGCCGCCGTCCGCCCGAACTCCTCCGGCGTGCCGTACCGGCGCAGCGGGATCGTCGCCTCGTTCGCCGCCCGGGTCGCGTCCGCGTCCCCGGACAGCGCGTCCAGGGAACGCACCCGGTCCGTGTCGATCCGGCTCGGCAGCAGCCCGACGACCCGCACCCCGCGCGGCCCCAGGTCGTTGGCGAGGGACTTCGCGAAGCCCGCGAGCCCCGGGCGCAGCCCGTTGGAGAGGGTCAGGCCGGCGATCGGCTCGTGGACCGACGCGGACAGGACGAAGCCGATCACCCCGCCCTCCCCGAGCGTCTCGGCCGCCGCGCGGGCCAGCCGCACCGCCCCCAGGAAGACGGTGTCGAAGGCGGCGGCCCACTGCTCGTCGGTGTTGTCCGCGGCGAAGCCGGGCGCCGGACCGCCGACGCTGATCAGGACGCCGTCGAAGCCGCCGAACCGGGACCGCGCCTCCGCGATCAGCCGGGCCGGGGTCCCCGGGTCGGTGTTGTCGGCCGCGATCCCGGCCGCGCCCGGGCCCAGCGCCTCCACGGCCTCCGCGACCGTCTTCTCCTCGCGCCCGGTCACCAGCACCTTGGCGCCCTCCGCGAGCAGCGCCTCCGCCGAGGCACGGCCGAGCCCCCGCGTCGCGCCGGTCACCACGTACACACGGTCCTTCAGTCCAAGATCCATGGCCCTATCCTGCCGGGTCCGGCTCGTCCGCTGCCAGCGCGAGCGCCGTGCCCACCAGGCCGATGTGGCTGAAGGCCTGCGGGAAGTTGCCGAGCTGGCGGCCGGTCGCCGGGTCGTACTCCTCCGCGAGGAGCCCCACGTCGTTGGCGAGCGCGACGAGCCGCTCGAAGAGCGCCCGCGCCTCCCTGGGCCGCCCGGTCATCCGCAGGGCGTCCGCCAGCCAGAACGAGCAGACCAGGAAGGTCCCCTCCTGCCCCGGCAGGCCGTCCACCGCCGTCGAGTCGGCGCTGTAGCGGCGCACGTACCCGTCGTGCATCAGCTCCGTCATGACCGCGTCCACCGTGCCCACCACCCGGGGGTCGTCCGGCAGCAGGAAGCCCACCTGGGGGATGAGCAGGGTGGCGGCGTCCAGCTCCCGCGAGCCGTACGACTGGGTGAAGGTGTTCCGCACGGGGTCGTACGCCTTGTCGCACACCTGGGCGTGGATGTCGTCCCGCATGGCCCGCCAGCGGGCCGCGTCCCCCGGCAGCGACGGGTCGGCCTCCAGGGTGCGCACGGCCCGGTCGGCGGCCACCCAGGCCATCACCTTCGAATGGGTGAAGTGGCGGCGCGGCCCGCGCACCTCCCACAGCCCCTCGTCGGGCTCCCGCCAGGTCGACTCCAGGAAGCCCAGCAGGCTCAGCTGGAGGTTCCAGGCGTGCCGCTCCGCCGGGATCCCGGCCTCCCGCGCCCGGTTGAGCGAGTCCATGACCTCGCCGTACACGTCGAGCTGGAACTGGTCCACGGCCGCGTTCCCGGTCCGCACCGGCGCCGAGTCGGCGTACCCCCGCAGCCACGGCAGGGTCGTCTCGGGCAGCCGGCGCTCCCCGGCCGGGCCGTACATGATCTGGAGGTCGGCCGGGTCGCCCGCGACCGAGCGCAGCAGCCAGTCGCGCCAGGCGGCGGCCTCCTCCACGTATCCGGCGGCGAGCAGCGCGCCCAGGGTGAGGGAGGAGTCGCGCAGCCAGCAGGAGCGGTAGTCCCAGTTCCGCACGCCGCCGACCTCCTCCGGCAGGGAGGTGGTGGGGGCGGCGACGATCCCCCCGGTGGGTGCGTACGTCAGCGCCTTCAGGGTGATCAGGGAGCGCATCACCGCCTCCCGGTGGGGTCCCCGGTAGGTGCAGCGGGCCGCCCACTCCCGCCAGTCCGCGAGCGACTGCTCCAGCGCCTCGAAGGGGTCGATCAGGTCGGGGCGCGGCTCGTGCGAGGGGTGCCAGGTCAGCACGAAGGCCACCTTCTCGCCGGCGGCGACGGTGAAGGAGGAGCAGGTGGAGAACTGCTGGCCCCAGGTCTTCACGTGCGGTTCGCTGCGCAGCCAGACCGCGTCGGGCCCGGCGACCGCCACCCGGTGGCCGTCCGCCCTGCGCATCCAGGGCACGATCGAGCCGTAGTCGAAGCGCAGCCGCAGGACGGCGCTCATCTCGACGCTGCCGCTGACCCCCTCGACGATCCGCATCACGTCGGGGTAGGCGTCCCGCTGCGGCATGAAGTCGATGACCTTGACGGTGCCGGTACGGGTCTCCCAGGAGGTCTCCAGGACGAGGGAGTCCTCGGCGTAGCGGCGGGAGGTGCAGGTCGTGGCGCCCTTGGGGGCGATCCGCCAGTGCCCGTTCTCCTCGTCGCCGAGGACGGCGGCGAAGCAGGCGGCCGAGTCGAACCGGGGCAGACACAGCCAGTCGACCGATCCGTCACGGCCGACGAGCGCGGCGGTCTGGAGATCGCCGATGAGGGCGTAGTCGTCGATGTGTTGCGTCACGCTCGGGCTGTTCCCGGAAGCGGCGGCGGTCAATCAGCGCGACGGCGCGGCCAGGGTCTCCGCGGCGTCCGGTTCCGGCGTTCCGGCGGTCCCCGCGGCGGCTCCGGCCTCCCGGTCGCGCTTCTCGCGGCGCACCAGGATCACCCAGCCGACGGGCACGCCGGCCGCGAAGAGCCACCACTGCACGGCGTACGCCATGTGGGCGCCGATCGAGTCGTGGTCGGGCTCGGGGATCTGTTCGAGGGTGCCGTCGGCGGGGTCGGGCGCGGTCTGCTCGACGTAGCCGCCGAGAACCTCGCGGCCGATGAGCTCGGCCTGCTGCCGGCTGTTGATCAGCATGACCTGCCGGTCGGGCAGCCCCTTGAGGTCCTTGATGCCGCTGGCGCCGGTCGTCTCGTCGGCCTTGAGCCGGCCGGTGATCGTGACCTCGCCCTTCGGGACGGGCGGCACCGCCGGGTAGGAGTGCTGGTCGGCGGCGGCCGGCACCCAGCCCCGGTTGACCATCAGGATCTTCCCGTCCCGCAGGACCAGCGGGGTCAGGACGTGGACGCCGATCCGGTCGTCGGAGGAGGTGCGGCGGCGGACGACCACCTCGTGGGCGGTGTCGAAGGTGCCGGTGGCGGTGACCGGGCGCCAGTAGTCGGCACGCGGGACGGTGTGGCCGGGGGAGGTGAGCTCCTCGACCGGCACCGGCTTCGCGCTGACGCTGTCCTCGATCAGAGCGTTCTGGGCGACCCGGCGCTCGTGCCGGTGGAACTGCCAGAAGCCCAGCTCGATCATCGTGGGGACGAGGACGAGGGCGATCAGGGTGAGGATCACCCACTGCCGGGACAACAGGAAGCGGTACACCCCATGACCGTACAGCGGGGGCCACGGGGTGCGCGCAGGGGGGTTGGGGGCGTCGGCGCGCCCTCCGGAATCGTTTCTTCGGGTCCTGTCCTCACACCTTGTCGACGATGCCCACCTTCCCCTCCGCGCGGGCGCAGTGGCCGCCGCAGTACCAGCTGCCCTCCACCTCGACGCCCTGGCCGATGATCTGGACCCGGCAGTGCTCGCAGATGGGCGCCATGCGGTGGATGGCGCAGGCGAAGCAGTCGAAGACGTGCACCGCGCCCTGCGCGTGCACCTCGAAGGACATGCCGTAATCGTTTCCGCAGACCTCACAACGTGCCATGCGCCACAGGGTGGGGCTCCGCGCGGGCGCGCGCGGTCCGGCACGCCCGGAGGGCCCGGGGCATCACCCGTCTGCCGGGGCCACGTCCCGCAGCAGCTGGGTGTAGGCGGCCTCGTCGACGACGGGCGTGCCGAAGGACCGGGCCTTGAGGGTCTTGGAGGTGGCCGCGTCCGGGTCGTTGGTGACGAGCAGGCTCGTCAGCCGGGAGACGCTGGTGGCCACGTGCAGACCGGCCTCGACGGTGCGGTCCTCCAGGAGCTCGCGGTCGATGGAGGTGTCCCCGGAGAACGCCACCCGCATCCCTTGCTTGAGCGGCTCGTCGCTCGTGTAACGGCCGGGATTGGGGTACGGGCAGGCCGGCCGCTTCCGCGAGGGACGCCAGCTGTTCGCCCGGTACGAGGAGGAGGGGTACGCGGCGGGCACGGCCGGGGAGGCGGCCCACTCGGTCAGCGGCCGGCACTCCAGGAGCGGCAGCCGCACGCCCTGCTCGGCCGCCGCGTGCAGGCTCGGCCGGAACGCCTCGGCGAGCACCCGGGCGTCGTCCAGCGCGTTGTGCGCCTGGCGCTGCTCGACGCCGAAGTGCGCGGCGAGCGACTCCAGCTTGTGGTTGGGCAGCGGCAGCGACAGCTGCTTGGAGAGCGCGATCGTGCACAGGCGCTGCCGCACGGGCGCGGCGGACTCGGCGCGCGCGTACTCCCGGGCGATCATCTGCCAGTCGAAGATCGCGTTGTGCGCGACGAGCACCCGTCCGTCGAGCCGGGCCGCGAACTCGGCCGCGATCTCCGGGAAGAGCGGCGCACCCTCCAGCGCGTCGCTGGTCAGCCCGTGGATCCACACCGGGCCCGGGTCGCGCTCGGGGTTGACGAGGCTGTACCAGTGGTCCTCGACGTTCCCCTGGGCGTCCAGCCGGTAGACGGCGGCGGACACGATCCGGTCGTCGCGGGCGAGACCGGTGGTCTCCACGTCGACGACCGCGTACCCCTGCGGGTAGGCGGCCGGCCACGCTGCTGCTGTCGTGAGGTCGTCGAGCATGGTCATTGAGAATACGGCCCACGACCGACAATCCCCTCCCCGGACTCCGGGGGCACCCCGCCCGCCGGGCCTCCGGGCGGGTCGTTCCACGGCCGGTGACCGGCCGGGGGCTTGTCGGAAGGTGCCAAAGCCTGCTGACAACCCGTCTCGCATACTTGTTGGTAACAACGTCTAGCCGCGCCCCGACCCCCGCCTCTACCGTCGACGACATGCCGAACCTGCCCGATGTCGTGCTCTGGTCCATACCGGCGTTCGTCCTGCTCACCGTCCTGGAGATGGTCAGCCACCGGATCCATCCCGACGAGGACGCCGCCGGGTACGAGACCAAGGACGCCGCCACCAGCATCGGCATGGGTCTGGGGAGCCTGGCCTTCGACGCGCTGTGGAAGATCCCCGTGGTGGCGATCTACACCGCCGTCTACGAGCTGACCCCGCTCCGCGTGCCCGTCCTCTGGTGGACGATCCCGCTCATGCTGCTCGCCCAGGACTTCTTCTACTACTGGCAGCACCGCGGGCACCACGTCATCCGCATCCTCTGGGCCTGCCACGTCGTCCACCACAGCAGCCGCAGGTTCAACCTCACCACCGCCCTGCGCCAGCCCTGGACCAGCGTGACCTCCTGGCCGTTCTACCTGCCGATGATCGCCCTCGGCGTGCACCCGGCGGCCGTCGCCTTCTGCTACTCGGTCAACCTCGTCTACCAGTTCTGGATCCACACCGAGCGCGTCGGCAAGCTGCCGCGCCCCTTCGAGTACCTCTTCAACACCCCCTCGCACCACCGCGTCCACCACGCCTCCCAGGGCGGCTACCTGGACCGGAACTTCGGCGGGATCCTCATCGTCTGGGACCGGATGTTCGGCTCCTGGGTCGGCGAGACCGAGCGGCCCGTCTACGGCCTCACCAAGAACATCGAGACGTACAACCCGCTCCGGGTCGCCACCCACGAGTACGCCGCCATCGCCCGCGACCTGCGGGCGGCGAACGGCTGGCGCGAGCGGGCCGGGCGGGTCTTCGGCGGTCCGGGCTGGCAGCCGGCCCCCACACCAGTCACGGCCCCGGCCCCGGTCTCGCCGAAGAGCGGCCCCGGCGCGAGTGGCCCCGCCCCCGCCGCCGCCCCCGCCGCGGAGTCCGCCGCGTGAGCGCCCCCGTCGCGCCGCGGGCCGAGTCGTCCGTCCCGCGCGTCCCCGTCCTCTCCCGCGCGCTGCTCGTCGCCCTCGGGATCGCCGTCGCCGTCGACCTGGTCTCCCTGCTCGCCGGGGCCGAGCTCGGCCACCGGATCGCCAAGCCGCTCCTGATGCCGCTGCTCGCCGCGTACGCCGCCACCAAGGGGGCCCCGAAGCTCCTGGTCGTGGCGCTCCTCTTCGGCTGGGGCGGCGACGTCTTCCTGCTCTCCGACGCCGACTGGGCCTTCCTCGTCGGCATGGGCTCCTTCGCCGCCGGACACGTCTGCTACCTGGTGCTCTTCGGCCGCCGGCGCACGTCCCCGGCGCTCGGCGCCCTCTACGCCGCCGCCCTCGCCGGCACCGTCGCGCTCCTGTGGCCCGACCTCCCCGCCGAGCTGCGGATCCCGGTCGCCGGATACTCGCTGCTGCTCACCGCCATGGCCTACCGCGCGAGCTCCCTCGGACTCCTCGCCGGTCTCGGCGGCGCCCTCTTCCTGCTGTCCGACACCCTCATCGCCACCGGCGTCGCCGAGTGGCCCCAGCCGCCCGCGCCCGACTTCTGGATCATGCTGACCTACATCGCGGCGCAGTGCCTGCTGACGACCGGAGCCCTCCGGGCGATGTACGGTGAAAGTCGTACAACCGTCTGACAGCAAGGACCGTCCGTCATGCGCGCCACCACCATCCACGCCCCGTTCGACATGCGCGTGGAGGACGTGCCCGACCCGGTGGTCCAGGACCCCGCCGACGTCGTCCTGCGGGTCCTGCGCGCCTGCATCTGCGGCAGCGACCTGTGGGCCTACCGCGGCGAGTCCGCCCGGCAGCCGGGCCAGCGCATCGGCCACGAGTTCCTCGGCGTCGTCGAGGAGGCCGGCGACGGGGTCCGCGGCTTCCGCAGGGGCGACCTCGTCGTCGCCCCCTTCGTCTGGTCCGACGGCACCTGCGCGTACTGCGCCGAAGGCCTCCAGACCTCCTGCCCGCGCGGCGGCTTCTGGGGCTCCGCGGGCTCCGACGGCGGCCAGGGCGAGGCCGTCCGCGTCCCCTTCGCCGACGGCACCCTCGTCAAGCTGCCCGCCGAGGCGGCCTCCGACGACCGGCTCCTGACCGCGCTCCTCGCTCTCTCCGACGTCCTGGGCACCGGCCACCACGCCGCCCTCGGCGCGGGAGTGGGGCCCGGCTCCACCGTCGCCGTCGTCGGCGACGGAGCCGTCGGCCTCTGCGGCGTCCTCGCCGCCAAGCGGCTCGGCGCCGAGCGGATCATCGCGCTCGGCCGGCACACCGCCCGCACCGACATCGCCCGCGCCTTCGGCGCCACCGATGTCGTCGCCGAGCGCGGGGAGGCCGCCGAGGCCGCCGTCCGCGAGCTCACCGGCGGCCAGGGCGCCCACGGCGTCATCGAGGCCGTCGGCACCGAGCAGTCCATGCGGACCGCCGTCGCGATCGCCCGCGACGGCGGGTCCATCGGCTACGTCGGCGTCCCGCACGGCAGCGGCACCGGCCTCGACCTGTCCGTCATGTTCGACCGGAACATCGCGCTGCGCGGCGGCGTCGCCCCCGTGCGCGCGTACATCCCGGAACTCCTCCCGGACGTCCTCGACGGCACGATCGACCCGTCCCCGGTCTTCGACCTGACCGTCGGCCTCGACGGCGTCCCCGGCGGCTACAGGGCCATGGACGAGCGCACCGCCCTCAAGGTCCTCGTCAAGCCGTAGGGCCCGTCCACGCGGGCGCGTCCGCCCCCGGCAGGCCCGGCGGCCGCGACCAGCCCGCCGGGCCGCCCTCGTACGCGACCGGGGACAGCGCGTGCCGCAGCCGTCCGAGCGGGCCCTCCGTCTCGGTGAGGTGCCGCCCGGGGTCGTACGCGGGCAGCGCGTGCGTCAGCCAGTGGCCCGTCCGCGCGAGGGCCACGCGGACCAGCCGGGTGCCGCCGTCCCGGTCCCGCTCGGTCAGCGACCGCAGGACCGCCGCCGCAAGGAGATAGCCGGTGCCGTGGTCCAGGGCCTGCGCGGGCAGCGCGCCCGGCTCCTCCGCCGAGCCCTCCACCACGGCGATCCCGGTCGCCGCCTGCACCAGCGAGTCGAAGCCGCGCCGCCCGCCCCACGGCCCGTGCTCGCCCCAGGCCGAGACCCGGGCCGTGACGAGCCCCGGGCGGTGGAGACCGAAGCGGTCGAGCGCGCCCGGCCGGTAGCCGGTCACCAGCACGTCGGCCGCGTCCAGGAGTTCGCCGAAGGTGCGCCGGTCCGAGGGCCGCTCCAGGTCGAGGACGGACGTCCGCTTCCCGACGTTCGCGTCCGCGTGCTGGTCCGGCAGCTCAGGATTGCCCGGCGGGTCGATCCGCAGCACGTCCGCGCCGAGCAGCGCGAGCGTCCGGGTCGCCACGGGCCCCGCGAGCACCCGGGTCAGGTCCAGGACCCGCGGCGGCCCCGAACGCGGCCGGGGCGGCGCCTCGTCGAGCCGCTCCCGGGTCAGCGGCGGGCCCTCCGCCACCGCCCGGCCCTGCGGGTGCGCCGCCCACTCCCCGGGCGTGCGCAGGGCGACGGCCAGGCCCCCGGCCCCGTACACCGCCGTCTCGACCTCGACGGCCCGTTGCCCGCCGATCGCCGCCGCCACGGCCTTCACCGCCCCGTCGTCGACCGTCCCCGGCGGCACGCCGAGGGCGGCCAGGAGCGCCGCCCGGTGGTGCGGATAGTTGGCGTGGGTGCGGACCCAGCCGTCTGCCGCCCGCCAGAACCGGGAGAGGGGCGCGAAGTTCACCGGTGCCCGCCCGTCGACCCGCAGGTGCCGCTCGCTCGTGAAGGCGGTGGCCACCGCCCCGTCATCCACCCGCACCGGCCCCGGGAGCCCCGCCCGCTCGACCGCCGCGAGCCCCGCCACCGCGACCGAGGCCCGCGCCAGGTCCATCACCGGCAGCCGGGCCGGCAGCAGCCCCGAGGGCCCGGTGAACGACACCCGGTCGACGAGGGCGGGATCACCGCCGAGGGCCGACCACAGCGACTCCGTACCCGTGCGCACCGTGTTGTCCATGGAGTCCATGGTCCACCCCGTGAGCACGCGGAAGGGCCCCGGCGCGGCGTACCGCACCGGGGCCCCGGGGACCGCTGGTTACCAGCGGACCGCGTCGAGCGCGTCGATCAGACCGGCCCCGTAGAAGCCGTTCTTGTTCTTGCCGCCCTCGCAGACGGCGTCGATCGTGCCGTCGGCGTCGATGTCGTACGGGTTGGTGCAGGCGCGCTTGTCGGCCTGCGCGTACAGCAGGGCCTTCAGCGCCGCCGGGCTCGCGTGCGGGTGCTTCGACTTGATGAGCGCCAGGACGCCCGCCGCGTGCGGCGAGGCCATCGACGTGCCGCCCTTGTAGTTGTAGCCGCCGTTGACCGTGGTCGACAGGATCAGGCCGTTCACCGCCGGGGCGTCCGGCGTCTGGTACGCGGTGCGGTCGCCGCCGGGCGCGGCGACGTCGATGACGCCCAGGCCGTAGTTCGAGTAGGACGCCTTGAGGTCCTTGGCGCCGGTCGCGGAGACCGTGACGACGCCCGGGAGCATCGCCGGGTAGTCCAGGCACTTCTTCGGGTCGATGGTCCGGCCGCCCGGCGTGGAGTCGTTCGGGCTGCTGTCGTCGACGATCGAGTCGGCCGCCAGGTCGAACTTGGAGTTGCCGGCCGCCGCCACGTTGACCGTGCCCTTGCGCTCCGCGTAGCGGGTGGCGCGGGTGACGGCCTCGATCAGGGCCTTCTGGTCCGCGTCGTTCTTGCACGCGAACATCCACGGGTCGGTGTAGTAGCTGTTGTTCGTGATGTCGACGCCGTGCTCGGCCGCCCACACGAAGCCGCAGACCACGGCCTCCGTGTAGAAGAAGCCGTCCGGCGTGGACACCTTGATGCCGGAGACCTTCACGCCCGGGGCGACACCGGTGATGCCGATGCCGTTCTTGGCGGCGGCGATCGTACCGGCGACGTGCGTGCCGTGGTCGCTCTCGCCCGGGTTCGGACGCCACGAACCGGGGGTGGTGTCCGGCTTGCCGGAGACGCAGTTCGCGGAGGCCTTGGCGTTGAAGTTCGGCGCCAGGTCCGGGTGGGTGTCGTCCACGCCCGTGTCGATGACGCCGACGGTGACGCGCTTGCTGCCGAGCGTCCGCTTGTGCGCCTTGTCGGCCTTGATCGCCGGCAGGTCCCACTGCAGGGGCTCGAGGGCGTCCTGCTCGTCCGTCGCCCGGGCCGCGGCGGCCTTGGCCTCGGCCTCGGTCAGCTCCTGCGTGCCGCCGCCGACCGACTTGTCGCCCTGCACGGAGAGCGGGGCGGTACGGGTCGCGCCGGCCGACACCACGCCGCGCGCCTTGCGGACCTGCTTCGCGAAGTCCGGGTTCTGCGAGTGGACGACTATCACGCCTATCTGGTCGTACGAGATGACGACCGTACCGCCCGCGGCGGCTATCGCCTTCTTCACCGACTTGGCGGTCGAGTGGCCCCCGTCGACGTTCACGACGTACGACAGCTTCGGCCCGTCCGTCGCCACGGCGGCGGCCGGGGCGTCGCTCAGCTCCGCGGCCGAGGCACCGGAGGGAAGGAAGCCGAGCGAGGCCGTGAGCGCGAGGCCGACCGGCAGAGCGAGAGCTCGGCCGCGCCTCGATCCCAGATGAGCCATGGGTTCTCCACATCATCCGTATGTACTGTCCGCGCGCGGGTTTGCGCACGGACAGGTGCATGACGAGTGAAGCTATCGCTGATCTTCCTGTCCCATCAATGAGTTGAGAAGACTTCATGAAGATCTGCCCGAGAAAATCCTCGGGGTGAACCGCTTCGCTTCCTCCTCCGTGCCGTTGTGCAGGGGAGGGCTCCACCCGGAGCCCCGGCTCCCGCACCCCCGGTGAGGCCCCCTTTGACCCAGCCGTCCGCCCCCGCGTCACGAGGAGATTCCGTGGCTACCGAAGCACCGCCGCCAGCCCGAAACGGCACGGAGACCGATCGGGGTCCCGTGCCGCCCACCACGGAGCAGTTCGTCGAGGTGCAGGAGGGCGAGGAGTTCGGCGAGCTGCGCCGCACCTACCGCTCGTTCGCCTTCCCCCTCACCCTCGCCTTCATCGCCTGGTACCTGCTCTACGTGCTGCTCTCCAACTACGCGGGCGGCTTCATGGGCACCAGGCTCTTCGGCAACATCAACGTGGCGCTGGTCCTGGGCCTCGGCCAGTTCCTCACCACCTTCCTCATCGCCTGGCTCTACTCGCGGCACGCGGCGAACCGGCTCGACCCCAAGGCCGAGGCCATCAAGTCCCGTATGGAGGGCGACGCATGAGCACCCCCGTCCTGCTCGCGGCGGGCAACGCCACCGGCGAGCACCGGCCCCTGATCATCGCCCTGTTCGGCGCCTTCGTGATCGCCACCCTCGTCATCACCGTGTGGGCCGGCCGGCAGACCCGCAGCGCCGCCGACTTCTACGCCGGCGGACGCCAGTTCACCGGCTTCCAGAACGGCCTGGCGATCTCCGGCGACTACATGTCCGCCGCGTCCTTCCTCGGCATCGCCGGCGCCATCGCCCTCTTCGGCTACGACGGCTTCCTCTACTCGATCGGCTTCCTCGTCGCCTGGCTCGTCGCCCTGCTCCTGGTCGCCGAACCGCTGCGCAACTCCGGCCGCTTCACCATGGGCGACGTCCTCGCCTACCGGATGCGCCAGCGCCCGGTCCGCACCGCCGCCGGCACCTCCACCATCGTCGTCTCGATCTTCTACCTGCTCGCGCAGATGGCCGGAGCGGGCGTCCTCGTCTCGCTGCTCCTCGGCATCACCAGCGACGGCGGCAAGGTCGCGATCGTCGCCCTCGTCGGCGTCCTGATGATCGTGTACGTGACCATCGGCGGCATGAAGGGCACCACCTGGGTGCAGATGGTCAAGGCCGTCCTGCTCATCGCGGGCACGCTCCTGATCACCTTCCTCATCCTGTGGAAGTTCCACTTCAACCTGTCGGAGCTGCTCGGCGCGGCCGCCACCAACAGCGGCAAGGGCCAGGCCTTCCTGGAGCCCGGCCTCAAGTACGGCGCCACCGCCACCTCGAAGCTGGACTTCCTCTCGCTCGGCATCGCGCTCGTCCTCGGCACGGCCGGCCTGCCCCACATCCTCATCCGCTTCTACACGGTCCCGACCGCCAAGGCCGCCCGGAAGTCGGTCAACTGGGCCATCGGCATCATCGGCGCCTTCTACCTGATGACGATCGTCCTGGGCTTCGGCGCCGCCGCCCTGCTCAAGAACAGCGACATCGTCGCCTCCAACAAGGCGGGCAACACCGCGGCCCCGCTCGCGGCCCTGGAGATCGGCGGCGGAGCGGGCTCCACCGGCGGCGCGATCCTCCTCGCCGTCATCTCCGCCGTCGCCTTCGCGACCATCCTCGCCGTCGTCGCCGGCCTGACCCTGGCCTCCTCGTCGTCCTTCGCGCACGACATCTACGCCAACGTCATCCGGCGCGGACAGGCCACCGAGAAGGAGGAGGTGCGGGCCGCCCGCTGGGCGACCGTCCTCATCGGCGTCGTCTCCATCGCGCTCGGCGCCCTCGCCCGCGACCTCAACGTCGCCGGCCTGGTCGCCCTCGCCTTCGCGGTCGCCGCCTCCGCCAACCTGCCGACGATCCTGTACTCGCTCTTCTGGAAGCGGTTCACCACCCAGGGCGCCCTGTGGTCGATCTACGGCGGCCTGGTCTCCGCCGTCGTCCTGGTGCTGTTCTCGCCGGTCGTCTCCGGCAAGCCGACCTCGATGTTCAAGAGCGTCGACTTCTACTGGTTCCCGCTGGAGAACCCCGGGCTCGTCTCCATCCCGCTCGGCTTCCTGCTCGGCTGGCTCGGCTCGGTCCTCTCCAAGGAGAAGGCCGACAAGGGCAAGTACGCGGAGCTGGAGGTCAAGTCCCTCACCGGTGTCGGAGCGCACTGAACCGCACACGTTCCGCGTTCCCCGGGCGGCCGCGTCGTAGGCTTCTACGACGCGGCCGCGCCGGTCCTCGTGACAATCTGTCCTGCTCGATGTCGCACCGCTCGCGTAGGCTCGGAACAGGCGATCGAAACGAACCGATCCACAGACGGGGAGGGGGCCCACCGTGCTCATCGACACCTTCGGCCGGGTCGCCACCGACCTGCGCGTCTCGCTCACGGACCGGTGCAACCTGCGCTGCACCTACTGTATGCCGGAGGAGGGCCTCCAGTGGCTCGCCAAACCGGACCTGCTCACGGACGACGAGATCGTCCGGCTCATCCGCATCGCCGTCACCGACCTCGGCGTCACCGAGGTCCGCTTCACCGGCGGTGAACCGCTGCTCCGCCCCGGCCTCGTCGGCATCGTCGAGCGCTGCGCGGCCCTGGAGCCCCGCCCCCGGATGTCCCTCACCACCAACGGCATCGGGCTCAAGCGCACCGCGACCGCGCTCGAGGCCGCGGGCCTCGACCGGGTCAACGTCTCGCTCGACACCCTGCGCCCCGACGTCTTCAAGACCCTCACCCGCCGCGACCGGCACCGGGACGTCCTCGACGGCATGGCCGCCGCCCGCGACGCCGGCCTGGTCCCGGTCAAGGTCAACGCCGTCCTGATGCCCGGGCTCAACGACGACGAGGCCCCCGACCTGCTGGCCTGGGCGATCGAGGAGGGGTACGAGCTCCGCTTCATCGAACAGATGCCGCTCGACGCCCAGCACGGCTGGAAGCGCGACGGCATGATCACCGCGGGGGACATCCTGGAGTCCCTGCGCACCCGCTTCGCCCTGACCCCGGAGGGCGCCGACGAGCGCGGCTCGGCCCCCGCCGAGCGCTGGGTCGTCGACGGCGGACCGCACACGGTCGGCGTCATCGCCTCCGTCACCCGCCCGTTCTGCCGGGCCTGCGACCGGACCCGGCTCACCGCCGACGGGCAGGTCCGCACCTGCCTCTTCGCCACCGAGGAGACCGACCTGCGGGCCGCGCTCCGCTCGGACGCCGGGGACGCCGAGGTCGCGGAGCTCTGGAAGAAGGCGATGTGGGGCAAGAAGGCCGGCTCCGGCCTCGACGACCCGAGCTTCCTCCAGCCCGACCGTCCGATGTCGGCGATCGGCGGCTGAGGACGTGAGGACCTGGGGGGTGCCGGGCACCCCCTAGGAGTCGGTCGGCTCCCAGTCGGCCAGCGGCACGACGTCCTTGAGGAAGCCCCGTACGCCCAGGAACTGGGAGAGGTGTTCGCGGTGCTCCTCGCACGCGAGCCAGGTCTTGCGCCGCTCCGGCGTGTGCAGCTTGGGGTTGTTCCACGCGAGCACCCAGACGGCGTCGGCGCGGCAGCCCTTGGCGGAACAGATCGGCTTCTCTTCGCTCACTGGACCCATGATCATCCGGTCATTGTCCAGCAAGGGCGATGCCGAGCAGCCACGGGGGGAGCTGCCCGGCACCGGTCCGTCGCTCCGACGGGGGATGCGGAGCGCGTAGGCAGTATGTCACGGCACATGGGGTGCGGTGCACTGGAACTTCATGATTGATCTGAGCTTTTCTTGAGGTTTCCGGCCACGCTCGGTGATCAGTTCCGGCCGTGCGCGCGGTCCGCCTCCGGAGCCGTCTCCGACCCCTCCGCGCCGAGCGCGGGCCGCACCGGAGTCGGTACGAAGGTGGAGGGAAGGGACGGCGTCGACTCGCGTCCCGCGTTGGCGATCACCACGGCGACGTACGGCAGGAGGATGCCCAGGGCCAGCGCCACGACCGCCACGTGCCGCTCGACGTTCCACAGCACCGCGGCGGCGATCACGGAGAGCGTCCGGACCGTCATCGAGATGACGTACCTCCGCTGCCGCCCCCGGACGTCGTCGGCGAGCCCCTGCCGGGCCCCCGTGATCCGGAAGACCTCGGTTCCGCCACGCTTCGGCATCACCGTTCACCACCCGCCGGTCGCGCCGGACCCACCCCGGTCCGGTCCTCGTTCCACGGTACGCCCGCCCTCCGGCGCGTACGAGACCGGGGCACGTATGGCGCTGTCCGACATGCGCCCTATGTCGGCAAGGCCGAGACTGGCCCCACATGCTTACAAGGAGGCGACAATGGGTTGGTTGTGGGCGATCATCGTGGGACTCGTCCTCGGTCTGATCGCGAGGGCGATCCTGCCGGGCAAGCAGCAGATCCCGCTCTGGCTGACGGTCGTGTTCGGCATCCTCGGCAGCGTCCTCGGAAACGCGGTCGCGACCTGGATCGGCGTGAACGACACCAAGGGCATCGACTGGATCCGCCATCTGCTCCAGCTGATCGGCGCGGTCGTCGTCGTCGGCCTGGGCGACATGCTCTGGGTCTCGATGAAGGGCAACAGACGACGGGCCTGACCCCCGAGGGGTGACACGACCGGAGGCCCGGTACGGCACGTGGTGTGCCGTACCGGGCCTCCGGTCATGCCGTACGGGCGGACCCGTCAGGCGCCGGTGTACTCGATCGCCGCCAGGTTCTTCTTGCCGCGCCGCAGCACCAGCCAGCGCCCGTGCAGCAGGTCGTCCGCCGACACCTCGGCGTCCTCGGCGGTGACCTTCGCGTTGTTCACGTACGCCCCGCCCTCCTTCACCGTGCGGCGCGCCGCCGACTTGCTCGCCACCAGGCCGACCTCGGCGAACAGGTCCACCACCTGGCCGAGCTCCGACACGCGCGCGTGCGGCAGCTCGGACAGGGCCGCGGCCAGCGTCGGCCCGTCCAGCTCGGCCAGGTCGCCCTGGCCGAACAGCGCCTTGGAGGCGGCGATGACGGCCGCGCACTGCTCGGCGCCGTGCACCAGGGTGGTCAGCTCCTCGGCCAGCGCCCGCTGGGCCGCCCGGGCCTGCGGCCGCTCGGCGGTCTGCGCCTCCAGCTCCTCCAGCTCCTCACGGGAACGGAAGGAGAGGATCCGCATGTACGTGGAGATGTCCCGGTCGTCCACGTTCAGCCAGAACTGGTAGAACGCGTACGGCGTGGTCATCTCCGGGTCCAGCCAGACGGCCCCGCCCTCGGTCTTGCCGAACTTGGTGCCGTCCGCCTTGACCATCAGCGGGGTCGCGAGCGCGTGGACCTCGGCCCCCGGCTCCAGGCGGTGGATCAGGTCGAGCCCGGCCACCAGGTTGCCCCACTGGTCCGAGCCGCCCTGCTGGAGCACGCAGCCGTAGCGCCGGTACAGCTCCAGGAAGTCCATGCCCTGGAGCAGCTGGTAGCTGAACTCGGTGTAGCTGATGCCCTGCTCGGACTCCAGGCGCCGGGCCACGGAGTCCTTGGTCAGCATCTTGTTGACCCGGAAGTGCTTGCCGATGTCCCGCAGGAACTCGATCGCCGAGAGGCCGGCGGTCCAGTCCAGGTTGTTCACCATGACCGCCGCGTTCTCCCCCTCGAAGGAGAGGAACGGCTCGATCTGCGAACGCAGCCGGTTCACCCAGTTCGCGACCGTCTCCGGGTCGTTCAGGGTGCGCTCGGCCGACGGCCGCGGGTCGCCGATCTGCCCGGTGGCCCCGCCGACCAGCGCCAGCGGCCGGTGACCGGCCCGCTGGAGCCGGCGGACGGTGAGGACCTGGACCAGGTGACCGACGTGGAGACTGGCCGCGGTCGGGTCGAAGCCGCAATAGAACGTGACGGGACCGTCCGCGAGAGCCTTGCGCAGTGCGTCCTCATCGGTGGACTGGGCGAAGAGCCCGCGCCACTTCAGCTCGTCGACGATGTCCGTCACGGTCGTCCGTCTCCTTGATTGATCGGGGTGGTGCCGGGGCCCAGTCTAGGTGGGTCAGACCCCCTTGCTGACCGAGCTCATGTTGAAGTCCGGCACCCGCAGGGCGGGCATCGCGGCCCGGGTGAACCAGTCGCTCCACTCGCGCGGCAGCGTCTTCTCCGTACGGCCCGCCTCCGAGGCCCGCGACAGCAGGTCCACCGGCGACTCGTTGAACCGGAAGTTGTTCACCTCGCCGACCACCTCGCCGTTCTCGACGAGGTAGACGCCGTCCCGGGTCAGCCCGGTGAGCAGCAGCGTCGCCGGGTCGACCTCGCGGATGTACCAGAGGCAGGTCAGCAGCAGACCGCGCTCGGTGGAGGACACCATCTCCTCCAGGGAACGCTCCCCGCCGCCGTCCAGGATCAGGTTCCCCGCTCCGGGGGCCACGGGCAACCGAGTAAGCCCCGCCGAGTGCCGGGTGGTGACCAGCCGCTCCAGCTTCCCGTCCCGCACCCAGTCCGTCGGCCCCAGCGGCAGGCCGTTGTCGAAGACCGACGAGTCGTCGCCGGAGGAGTGCGCGATCACGAACGGCGCGGACTCCAGGCCCGGCTCGTTCGGGTCGGTGCGCAGCGTCAGCGGCAGCTGCGAGAGGGTCTCGCCCAGCCGGGTGCCGCCGCCGGGCTTGGAGAAGACCGTACGGCCCTCCACCGCGTCCCGGGCCGCGGCGTTCCACTGCTGGTAGATCAGCAGGTCGGCCACGGCGGTCGGCGGCAGCAGCGTCTCGTAGCGCCCGGCGGGCAGCTCGATCCGCCGCTCCGCCCAGCCGAGCCGGACCGCCAGGTCGGCGTCGAGCGCCGCCGGGTCGACGTCCTTGAAGTCCCGCGTCGCGCGCCCGGCCCAGGCGGAGCGCGAGCGGTCGGGGGACTTGGCGTTCAGCTCCAGGGTCCCGTTGGGCTGGTCGTGCCGCAGCCGCAGCCCCGTCGACGTGCCCAGATAGGTGGAGGTCAGCTCGTGGTGGGCGAAGCCGTACAGCTCGCGGCCGCCGGCCCGGGCCCGGGCGAAGGCCTCGCCGAGCGCGGGCGCGAAGTCCCCGAAGACGGCGGAGGAGGTCTCCGCCGGGGCGTCCGTGAAGTCGGGGGAGACGGGCACGCCCTCCACCAGCGGCTGCGCGTCCTCGGCGGGCCCGGCGGACCGGGCGGCGGCCTCGGCGGCCCGCACCAGGGGCTCCAGGTCGTCCACGGTCACGGCGGACCGGGAGACGACGCCGGAGGCGGTGCCCTGCGCGCCGTCGACGGTCGCGATCACCGTGAGGGTGCGGCCCCGGGTGACGCCGTTCGTCGTGAGGGCGTTCCCCGCCCAGCGCAGATTGGCCGAGGACTCCTCGTCCGCGATGACGACGCACCCGTCGGCCCGGGACAGCTCCAGGGCCCGCTCGACGATCTCGTACGGCTTGCTGACGCGGCTCATCGTCCCGCCTCCTGCGTCGTGTTCAGACTGTGCTTGCCCGGGGGACGACCCCCGGACCCCCGGCAGATCTGGTGGCGTGCGCTCATCGTCCCGCCTCCTGCGTCGTGTTGAGGATGTTGACGCCCCGGAAGAGGGCGGAGGGGCAGCCGTGGGAGACCGCGGCGACCTGGCCCGGCTGGGCCTTGCCGCAGTTGAAGGCGCCGCCGAGCACGTACGTCTGCGGGCCGCCGACCTGCTCCATCGAGCCCCAGAAGTCCGTGGTCGTCGCCTGGTACGCGACGTCCCGCAGCTGCCCGGCCAGCCGCCCGTTCTCGATGCGGAAGAAGCGCTGCCCGGTGAACTGGAAGTTGTACCGCTGCATGTCGATCGACCAGGACCGGTCGCCGACCACGTAGATCCCGCGCTCCACGCCCCCGATCAGGTCCTCCGTCGACAGGCCGCCCGGGTCCGGCCGGAGCGAGACGTTCGCCATCCGCTGCACCGGCACGTGCGCGGGGGAGTCCGCGAAGGCGCAGCCGTTCGACCGGCCGAGGCCGGTGAGCTTCGCGATCCGCCGGTCCAGCTGGTAGCCGACGAGCGTGCCGTCCTTCACCAGGTCCCAGGACTGCGCCTCGACGCCCTCGTCGTCGTAGCCGATGGTCGCGAGCCCGTGCTCGGCGGTCCGGTCGCCCGTCACGTTCATGACCGAGGAGCCGTACGTCAGCTTGTTCAGCTGGTCGAAGGTGGCGAAGGAGGTGCCCGCGTAGGCCGCCTCGTAGCCGAGCGCCCGGTCCAGCTCGGTGGCGTGCCCGATCGACTCGTGGATGGTCAGCCACAGGTTCGACGGATCCACGACCAGGTCGTACCGCCCGGCCTCGACGCTCGGCGCCCGCATCTTCTCGGCCAGCAGCGCCGGGATCTCGTCCAGCTCCTTGTCCCAGTCCCAGCCCGTGCCGGTCAGGTACTCCCAGCCGCGCCCGACCGGCGGCGCGATCGTCCGCATCGAGTCGAACTCACCGGTCGTCCCGTCCACGGCCACCGCCGTGAGCTGCGGGTGCAGCCGCACGCGCTGCTGGGTGGTCACGGTGCCGGCCGTGTCCGCGTAGAACTTGTTCTCGTGGATGGTGAGCAGCGAGGCGTCCACGTGCGCCACGCCCTCCGCCCGCAGCAGCCGCGCGCTCCAGTCGGCGAGCAGGGCGCTCTTCTCCTCAGAGGGCACGGAGAAGGGGTCGATCTCGTACGAGGAGATCCACACCTTGTCCTCGTGCACCGGCTCCGCCGCCAGCTCCACGCGCTCCTCGGAGCCGGCCGCCGCGATCACCTTCGCGGACAGCTTGGCCATGGCGACCGCCTGCGAGGCGACCCTGGCCGCCCCGTCCATGGTCAGGTCGACCCCGGAGGCGAACCCCCAGGCCCCGCCGTGCACCACCCGCACCGCGTAGCCGAGGTCCGTGGTGTCGGAGGATCCGGACGGTTTGGCGTCGCGCAGCCGCCACGCGGCGCTGCGCACCCGCTCCAGGCGGAAGTCGGCGTGCTCGGCACCCAGCGCGCGCGCTCGGGCGAGCGCGGCGTCGGCGAGTGCCCGAAGGGGCAGCGCGACGAACGAAGGGTCGATCTGATGGCCCACGAGCGGCCTCGCTCTCGGTGATCGGAAGACGGTCACGGAACTGCCCGGGAAGTCAATCACGGGAGGGGCGGTCGGGGCGGCGCATTGCCGTGCGCCCTCGGCGGAACCGGACCCAACCGGCCACCGCACAGCGGGCCTTGGGGTGACGACACAAGGCGCTCCGGTACTCGCAGGGCCGCCCGGCCGCGTACGGGCCGCGCTTCCCGGCCGGCGGTCCGGCGGCCGGAGGACGGGCTCCCCCGCCCCGGACCACGCCTCTCGCGCCCCCGGACGGCACCCCGCGCGGGCCCGGTCGCGGGCCGCCGGGCGGCCGCCCTCCGGAGCCCCCGGGCTGTAGGGACCCGACAGAGCGGCCCTTACGCCACTGTCGGAGGTCGATTCCTCATGTCGGGAGCGATGCAGATAGGTTTTCGGCTACCAGACCGCTATCGAAAGGGTGATCCGTTGAGCCGCTCGGTTCTCGTCACCGGAGGAAACCGGGGCATCGGCCTCGCCATCGCCCGCGCGTTCGCCGAGGCCGGCGACAAGGTCGCCTTCACGTACCGCTCCGGCGAGCCGCCGGCCGCACTGGCCGAGCTGGGCTGCCTGGCCGTGAAGTGCGACATCACCGACGGCGAGCAGGTGGAGCAGGCGTACAAGGAGATCGAGGAGAAGCACGGTCCGGTGGAGGTCCTCGTGGCCAACGCCGGCGTGACGAAGGACCAGCTCCTCATGCGCATGTCCGAGGAGGACTTCACCTCCGTCGTCGACACCAACCTCACCGGCACCTTCCGGGTCGTCAAGCGGGCCAACCGCGGGATGCTGCGCGCCAAGAAGGGCCGCGTCGTCCTGATCTCCTCGGTCGTCGGCCTGCTGGGCTCCGCGGGCCAGGCCAACTACGCCGCCTCCAAGGCCGGTCTGGTGGGCTTCGCCCGCTCCCTCGCGCGCGAGCTGGGCTCCCGCAACATCACCTTCAACGTCGTCGCCCCCGGCTTCGTCGACACCGACATGACCGCGGTGCTCACCGACGAGCAGCGCGCGGGCATCGTGTCCCAGGTGCCGCTGGGCCGCTACGCGCAGCCCGAGGAGATCGCCGCCGCGGTGCGGTTCCTCGCCTCCGACGACGCCGCGTACATCACTGGAGCCGTCATCCCGGTTGACGGCGGATTGGGCATGGGTCACTGATCACCATGAGTGGAATCCTCGAGGGCAAGCGCATCCTCATCACCGGTGTGCTGATGGAGTCCTCCATCGCCTTCCACGCCGCGAAGCTGGCCCAGGAGCAGGGCGCGGAGATCATCCTCACCGCCTGGCCCCGGCCGACCCTGACCGAGCGCATCGCCAAGAAGCTGCCCCGGCCCGAGGACGTCAAGGTCCTGGAGCTCGACGTCTCCAACGACGAGCACCTCGCGCGCCTGGAGGGCCAGGTCCGCGAGCACCTCGGCGACCGCCTCGACGGCGTCGTGCACTCCATCGGCTTCGCCCCGCAGGACGCGCTCGGCGGCAACTTCCTCAACACGCCGTTCGAGTCCGTCGCCACCGCCATGCACGTCTCGGCCTTCTCCCTGAAGTCCCTGACGATGGCGCTGCTGCCGCTGATGAGCGAGGGCGGCTCCGTCGTCGGCCTCACCTTCGACGCGAAGTTCGCCTGGCCGCAGTACGACTGGATGGGCCCGGCCAAGGCCGCCCTGGAGGCCACCAGCCGCTACATCGCCCGTGACCTGGGCAAGCAGAACATCCGCTGCAACCTGATCTCGGCGGGCCCGCTCGGTTCCATGGCCGCCAAGTCCATCCCGGGCTTCGGCGAGCTCGCCTCCGTCTGGGACAGCCGCTCCCCGCTGGAGTGGGACCTCACCGACCCGGAGCCGGCCGGCCGCGGCATCGTCGCGCTGCTCTCCGACTGGTTCCCGAAGACGACCGGCGAGATCGTCCACGTCGACGGCGGTCTGCACGCGATCGGCGCCTGACGCCTTCCGTACGGACTCCAGGGCCGTGTGCCCGCCCTCCGGGGCGGTGCGCACGGCCCTTCGCCGTCTCCCCGGCCACGGGCTCCCGAACGCCGTAATCGAACACTCGACTCGAAAAGTAGCCCGAACGACCCCAGACTGGTGCGGAGCGTGAAGGTCTGCTGCTGACGGGGAGGAGGTACGGACATGCGCGTGATACGCCAGGGATTCGGGGCGTTCGCCTCGGTCGCCGTGCTGCTGACCGGGGTCGCCCTCGCCGCCGAGGTGCGCGCGGCGCCCGCCCCGGCCGAGGAACCCGCCGCTCCCGCGGCCGGTGAGCCGGAGAACTTCGGCGCCTCCTGCCGCACCGACGTCGAGGGCTCCCGCGTCACCGCCCACTGCCAGAACCCCTACCCGCGCACCGACCGGGTCCGCCTCCACGTCGAGTGCGAGCAGTGGTGGGACGTGGACACCGACAGCGCCCCCGTGGACGTCGGCCCCGCCGACTACGCCCAGCTCACCGGCCGCTGCTGGAAGGAGGTCCGGTCCGCCTGGATCACCCACCAGCCGGCGGACCCGGAACCCGCGCCGGGCTCATCGGGCCCCTGAGCCCGGTACGGCGTCCGGCGCCGGGCTCCGCAGGCACATGAAGGGGTAGCCGGCCGCCTCCGCACCGGCCCGCTCGGCGTCGCCGTCCCGGATCGCGTCCACCAGGCGCGCGTGGTCCATGTGGTTCTCCGGCCGCAGCTCCTGCCCCACGTCGTCCCGCAGCCACTGCCGCAGCAGATCGCCCAGGTCCGCGTACAGCTCCGTCAGCACCTCGTTGCCCGAGGCGGCGACGACCGCGTGGTGGAAGGCCGCGTCGGCCGTCACGAACCGCTCCGCGTCCCCCGTCCCCCACGCCTCCTCGCGCCGTACGAGCAGGGCGTCGAGCTGCTTCAGGTCCCGCTCCGTGCGCCGCTCCGCCGCGAACCGCGCGGCGGCGGACTCCAGGGTCGAGCGCAGCTCGGCGACGTGCCGGGGGTCGGAGCCGGCGAAGCGCCGGTGCATGACGCCCGCCAGCTCGCTGGTGGCCGCCACGTACGTCCCGGAGCCCTGCCGGATGTCGAGCAGCCCGTTGTGCGCGAGCGCGCGGACCGCCTCGCGCACCGTGTTCCGGGCCACGCCCAGCTGCTCGACCAGCTCGGGCTCGGTCGGGATGCGCGAGCCCACCGGCCACTCGCCGGAGGTGATCTGGTTCCGCAGCTCGGCGATCACCTGGTCGGAGAGACCTGCGCGCCGGGGATGGCCGAGGGCCATGGGGGACCTTCCCATTCGTTCGGGGGCTTCGTTCGGGGCTTGCTTCGGGGCTTGCTTCGGGACGTTCGAGATTGGACAACCAATCATCCCATGATTCTATGATGACCTCATGCCTGACGAGCCGAAGACCCTCGACCCCGCCGCACGACCGGCCGCCACCGCCGGGGATTCTCCCGCACCGGACCGCGCCCGCCCCGCCGGTACGGCGTCCCCGGCCGCCCCGGCCCTTCCGGCCCGCCGGTTCCTCGTCCCGGTCACCGTCGGACTCGTCCTGGCCGCGCTCAACCTGCGCCCCGCCATCACCAGCCTCGGCGCCCTCCTCGAAGAGGTCAGCGAGGGACTCCACATGAGCGGCAGCGTCGCCGGCGTCCTCACCTCCGTGCCGCCGCTCTGCTTCGCGGTCTTCGGCATCACCGCCCCGCGCCTCGCCCGCCGCTTCGGCCCCGCCGCCGTCGTCTGCGCGGGCATGGCCGCGATCTTCACCGGCCTCCTCCTGCGGCCCCTCGCCGGCGGCACCGCCGGCTTCCTCGCCGCCAGCGCCCTCGCCCTCATGGGCATCGCCGTCAGCAACGTCCTGATGCCCGTCATCGTCAAGCGGTACTTCCCCGACCGCGTCGGCACCATGACCGGCCTGTACTCCATGGCGCTCGCCCTCGGCACTTCCGTCGCCGCCGCCGCGACCGTCCCCCTGACCGACGCGCTCGGCGGGGACTGGCGCCTCGGCCTCGGCGTCTGGGCGGCCCTCGCCGCCCTCGCCGTCCTGCCCTGGCTCCCGCTCCTGCGCGACCGCGACCGCGACTCCCGTACAAAGGTCGGCCCTTCCTCTACGAAGACCGGCTCTTCCCGCACGGAGACCGGCTCTTCCCGCACGGAGGCGAAGGCGCCGGCCGCCGCGCCGCGCGTCACCCGCAGCCGCACCGCCTGGGCCCTCGGCGCCTTCTTCGGCCTCCAGGCCACCGGCGCCTACATCACCATGGGCTGGATGCCGCAGATCTTCCGCGACGCCGGGGTCCCCGCCTCCACCGCGGGCGTGCTCCTCGCCGTCACCATGGTCATGGGCGTCCCGCTCGCCTTCGTCATCCCCCGGCTCGCCACCCGCATGAAGACCCAGGGCCCGATCGTCGTCGCCCTCGCCCTGTGCGGCCTCGGCGGCTACACCGGCCTCCTCCTCGCCCCGGCCGCCGGAGCCTGGGTCTGGGCGGTGCTGCTCGGCGTCTCCAACTGCGCCTTCCCGCTCGCCCTCACCATGATCGGAATGCGCTCGCGCACCGGCGCCGGAGTCGTCCGCCTCTCCGCCTTCGCCCAGAGCGTCGGCTACCTCATCTCTATCCCCGGCCCCCTCCTCGTCGGCGTGCTCTACCAGCACAGCGGCGGCTGGGGACTGCCCATCGCGCTCATGGGCGGGCTGATGGTGCCTCAGATGATCGTCGGAATCCTGGCGGGCAGGGACCGGACGGTCGAGGACGAATGCTGAGGTGCGAGACTGTTCCCATGCCAGTCCTCGAACCCAATCCGCCGAACGGCCAGAAGAAGCTGCTCGCCGTCTTCGGCGCGATGATCGCCATCACCGTCGTCATCGGAGTCATCGCCTCCATCGCCGCCCCGTGACCCTCCGGCGGGAGGCCGGTCCCCGGCAGGGGGGTTAGCCCCCGCATCCCCTAGGGGGCGGGTCTCAGGGTCGAGTGGGTGGATCACCGGATGGGCCGCCGCCCCCGCGCTCCGTACGGTGGAGTCGACGGCGAAAGCGGAGACCCACCCACCCCGGAGGCGGCCATGTCGGTCCGTACGCGCAGCGGCAGCGGAACCACGGCGACCGGCGTCGACACCCGGCTGTCCTGGTGGGCCCTCGCCCTCCCGGCGGCCGCGTTCGTCGCCCTCCTGCTGCTCATGACCGGGCCGGGAGAGGCCCACGCGACCGGGGGAGACCCGACGGTCGGACGGTTCCTGGAGCAGGTCAGGCAAACGCTGACTCTCTGAGTCGGAGCGGCCCTTTTCGTGCGAAGCTGTGGACCATGAGCGTCGATACACCCCGCAGGATCGTGCTGCTCCGGCACGCGAAGGCAGACTGGCCCCAGGTGTCCGACCACGAGCGCCCCCTCGCCGAACGAGGCCGCTCGGACGCCCCCGTCGCGGGCCGCAAGCTCGCCGAGACCGGCATCGGCTTCGACCTGGCCCTCTGCTCGACCGCCGTCAGAACCCGCGAGACCTGGAAGCTCGCCGTGCAGGAACTGCCGGAGCGCCCCAGGACCGTGTACGAGGACCGGCTGTACGAGGCCTCGCTCGGCGAACTCATCGCCCTGCTCAACGACGTCCCGGACGAGGTCTCCGACCTCCTGGTCATCGGCCACAACCCCGGGATGCACGCCCTCGCCGACGCCCTCGCGGGCCGGGCCGAGGGCGACACCGCGACCCGGATGAACCGCAGCGGCTTCCCCACCTCCGCCTTCGCCGTCCTCACCTTCGACGGCACCTGGAAGTCGGTGGAGCACGGCGTCGGCAGCCTCGTCGACTTCTGGACCCCGCACGACTGACGGGTCCCCACGACTGACGGACCCCCACGACTGACGGCCCCGCACGCTGACGGGCCGCGTGATCGACGGGCCCGCGCCCCTTCCCGTACGCACGAGGGCCCGGCCGTCCCCAGGACGGCCGGGCCCTCCTCGCCGTGAAGGCCGGTCCACGGCTCAGTGCAGCAGGTCCTCGCCGCCGTCCGCCGCCTCGACCTCTTCGCGCGTGATCCCGAGCAGATAGAGCACGGTGTCCAGGAACGGCACGTTCACCGCCGTGTCGGCCGCCCTGCGCACCACCGGCTTGGCGTTGAACGCCACCCCGAGCCCGGCCGCGTTCAGCATGTCCAGGTCGTTGGCCCCGTCGCCGATCGCCACGGTCTGCGCCAGCGGCACCCCCGCCTCCGTGGCGAACCGGCGCAGCAGCCGCGCCTTGCCCGCCCGGTCCACGATCTCCCCGGTGACCCGCCCGGTGAGCTTCCCGTCCACGATCTCCAGGGTGTTGGCCGAGGCGAAGTCGAGCCCCAGCCGCTCCTTCAGGTCGTCGGTGACCTGGGTGAACCCGCCGGAGACCACGCCCACCTGGTAGCCGAGCCGCTTGAGCGTACGGATCAGGGTCCGGGCCCCGGGCGTCAGCCGCACCTCGGCGCGCACCTTGTCCACCACCGAGGCGTCGAGACCGGCGAGCAGCGCCACCCGCGCGTGCAGGGACTGCTCGAAGTCCAGCTCGCCGCGCATCGCGGCCTCCGTCACCTCGGCGACCTTGTCCTCGCAGCCCGCGTGCGCCGCGAAGAGCTCGATCACCTCGTCCTGGATCAGGGTCGAGTCCACGTCCATGACGACCAGCCGCTGGGCGCGCCGGTGCAGACCGGCGGAGACCACGGCCACGTCGACCCCGATGGTGTGCGCCTCGACCGCGAGCGCGGTCCGCAGCGGCTCGGTCTCGCAGCCCGAGACCGCGAACTCGACCGCCGTCACCGGGTACTTCGCGAGGCGGAAGACCCGGTCGATGTTGCCGCCGGTCTCCGCGATCCTGGCCGCTATGGCCGCCGTCTGCTCCGCCGTGAGCGGGTTGCCGAGCACGGTGACGTGCGAGCGCCCCTCGCCCCGGGGGCGGTTGTCGCCCGTACCGGAGATGATCTCGGCCTGGAGCTTCAGCGACTCGGCCCAGCTGTGCACGGTCGCCCGGAGCTCGCCCTGCGAGGCGACGGTCGGCTCGGTGACGAGCGCGCACAGGACGAGCCGGCCGCGCGAGACGACCTGCTCGATGTCCACGACGTCGACGGAGTAGGCGGCGAGGGTGTCGAAGAGTCCCGCGGTGATCCCGGGGCGGTCCTTCCCGAAGATCTTGACGAGAAGGGTGGGAACGTCCGAGGGGGGAACGTCTGAGATCTGCGATGCGCTCATGGTGGTCCCACCGTATCGGGCACCGCGCGCCCCCCGGCCCCCCGTCCCGCGTACCGGACACCCGGGCGCCCGGGAGGCTCCTCCGGCCCCCGTCCCGCGGCCCGACTTTCGGAGAGGGGACCGGGCCTGAAATAGTTCCCCCCGGATGTTCGCCATCCCTGGACTCCCAGCGACGGGGGTACATCGGGGGACAAGTAGTGGGGCATGGAGTGCCAGAACTCGTACTGGAATTGAATGGAAGGACCTGGACCCTCGATCCGTCCAGGTCGTACACCGTGGGCCGGGACCCGCAGGGGGACCTGGTCATCGACGACGCCAGGGTCTCGTGGCGGCACGCCACGATCAGCTGGGGCGGCCGGAGCTGGGTCATCGAGGACCACGGCTCCACGAACGGCACGTTCGTCCGGGGGCAGCGGATCCACCAGATGGAGATCGGCCCCGGCTCGGCCGTCCACCTGGGCAACGCGACCGACGGCCCGCGGCTGAATCTCGCCGCCGGAGCCCAGGCCGGGCACCAGCCCCAGCAGCCGGCGCAGCAGCCCGCGCCGCACCAGCAGCCGCCGGTGGCCCAGCCCGTCCCGGCCCACCAGGCCGCCGAGCAGGCCGAGTGGCTCACCCACCAGGCACCGCCGCAGCACCAGCAGCAGCCGCAGCACCACCAGCCGCACCAGGCACCGCAGCAGCCCGGCTGGCAGCAGCCGCCGCAGGTCCCGCACCAGCAGGGGCCCGGCCAGGGTCACCCCGGCGCCGTCGCGGGGGCGTCGTCGGCCTACTCCGACCGCAGCCCCACCACGTTCCACGAGCTCTCCCTCGGCCGCGTCATGCGCATCGGCCGTGCCCTGGAGAACGAGCTGGTCGTCTCCGACCTCCAGGTCTCGCGGAACCACGCCGAGTTCCACGCGACGCCCGACGGGCGCTTCGAGATCCGCGACCTCGGCTCGCACAACGGCACGTACGTCAACGGCCAGCCGATCCCCAAGGGCGGCACGGCCCTCCTGGGCCCGCAGGACATCGTCGGCGTCGGCCACTCGACCTTCCGGATCGTCGGCGGCCAGCTGGAAGAGTTCGTCGACACCGGCTCGGTCTCCTTCTCGGCCCGCCACCTCACGGTCACCGTCGACGGCGGCAAGCAGATCCTCAAGGACGTCACCTTCGGCGTCCCGGAGAAGTCGCTGATCGGCGTCATCGGCCCGTCCGGCTCCGGCAAGTCCACGCTCCTCAAGGCGCTGACCGGCTACCGCCCGGCCAACGAGGGCGACGTCCTCTACGACAACCGGAGCCTCTACAAGCAGTTCGCCGAGCTGCGCCAGCGCATCGGTCTGGTCCCGCAGGACGACATCCTGCACAAGGAGCTGACCGTCCAGAAGGCGCTGCGCTACGCGGCCAAGCTCCGCTTCCCCGGCGACACCGCGACCGCCGAGCGCGAGGCCCGCATCGACGAGGTGCTGCGCGAGCTCAAGCTCGACATCCACAAGGAGAAGAAGGTCACCTCCCTCTCCGGTGGCCAGCGCAAGCGCGTCTCCGTCGCCCTGGAGCTCCTCACCAAGCCCTCGCTGATCTTCCTGGACGAGCCGACCTCCGGCCTCGACCCGGGCATGGACCGCGATGTCATGCAGCTGCTCCGCGGCCTCGCCGACGACGGCCGCACGGTCCTCGTCGTCACCCACTCGGTGGCCGAGCTGGGCCTGTGCGACAAGCTCCTGGTGATGGCGCCCGGCGGCTCGGTGGCGTACTTCGGCCCGCCGGAGGAGGCGCTGAACTTCTTCGGCTACTCCACCTGGGCCGACGTCTTCTCCGCCTTCGAGAACTACCGCGAGTACGACTGGGCGGGCCGCTGGAAGGGCTCGCAGCACTACCAGATGTACGCCGCGGACATCGACGCCGTCGCCGCCCAGCCCGTCCAGGTGCCGCAGCAGGCGATGTCCCGCCCGCCGAAGCCGCAGGGCTGGGGCTCCCAGCTGTGGACCCTGATCCGCCGGTACGTCTCGGTGATCGCGTCCGACAAGGGCTTCCTGGGCCTGATGGTGATCCTGCCGGCCGTCCTCGGCGCGGTCTCGGTCGTCATCCCGGCCGACTTCGGCCTCGGCTCGCCGACCCCGCCGTCCCGCTTCAACGGCGACGCCGGAACCATCATGCTGATCCTCGCGGTCGGCATGTGCTTCAGCGGCGCCGCCAACTCGGTCCGCGAACTGATCAAGGAACGGGTCATCTACGAACGGGAGCGCGCCACCGGCCTCTCCCGCTCCGCGTACCTGATGTCCAAGGTCATCGTCCTCGGCCTGATCACGGCCTTCCAGGGCGTCATCATCTGCGGCATCGGCTTCTCCACCCGGGCGCTGCCCGAGGAGGGCCTCTTCATGCCGCCGGCCGTCGAGCTGTGCGTCCAGGTCATCGCCCTGGGCCTCACCTCGATGATGTTCGGCCTGGTCATCTCCGCGCTGGTGAAGACCGCCGAGAAGACCATGCCGCTCCTGGTGATGTTCGCGATCGTCCAGGTCGTCTTCACCGGCATCCTGTTCCAGGTGTACGGCTCGCCCGGCCTGGAGCAGTTCGCCTGGCTGATGCCGTCGCGCTGGGGCATCGCCGGCGCCGGCACCACCCTCGACCTGGCCCGGCTCATGCCGCCGTGGGACCCGAAGAACCCCACGGACACCGACCCCCTGTGGGAGCACACGGTCGGCCAGTGGAGCCTGGACCTCGGCGTCCAGCTCCTGATGGCCACCGTCTTCTGCGTGCTCGTGGCGCGGCTGCTGCGCCGCCACGAGCCCGAGGTCATGCGCAAGTAACCGGCCGGCGAACGCGTCCGAGGGCGGCATCCCGTGCGGGGTGCCGCCCTTCGGCGTACCGGCGCGCGATCAGTACGCGCTGTTGACGTTGTCCATCGAGCCGTAGCGGTCGGCGGCGTAGTTGCAGGCCGCGACGATGTTGGCGACCGGGTCGTACAGGTCGAACTTGGTGCCCTTGACGTGGTACCGCTCGAAGGTCGGCTGGATGACCTGGAGCAGGCCCTTCGAGGGGATGCCGTTGATGGCGTTGATGTCCCAGTTGTTGATGGCGCGCGGGTTGCCGCTGGACTCCCGGATGATGTTGCGGTGGATGCCCGCGTAGGTGCCGGGGATGTCGTGCTTGTCCATGATGAACAGCGCCTCGCGGATCCAGCCGTCGAGGTTGTTCGCGAAGACCGGGGTGCGGGTGACGGAGCGGTTGGCGGCGGCCTTCTCGGCGGCGCGCTTCGCCGCGGCGGCCTTCGCCTTGGCAGCGGCCTTCGCCTTCGCGGCGGCCTTGGCCTGGGCGGCGGCCTTGGCCTTCGCGGCCTTGGCCTCGGCGGCGGCCTTCGCCTGGGCGGCGAGGTTCGCCTTGGCCTTGGCCTCCTGCTGGGCCTGGAGGCCGAGGGCGGTCTGCTGCTCGTTGAGACTGGCGGCCAGCGCCTTGGCCTGGGTGCTGTTCGCGTTGTAGGACCACGCGACCTTCTGAGTACCGGAAAGAGCCTGCGGCTCGGTCTCGGTGGAACCGTTGCCGGGGACCAGGGAGAGCGTGAGGGCCGCGGCGCCCAGAGCGGCGACGCCGGCGATCGTGGCCTTGTGGGTCTTCTTCAGACCACGACGACTGTGGCCAGGGGTGTTCGCAGACATGCAGGACTACCTCTTCGAATCGCTGGGGGTCGCTCCGGCCGGGGGCGGCACACGCCTCACTCGGCGGCGACGGATGCAATTCTTAGCGGCAGCAAAATCTGCTGGCAAAGGTGTGACGTACGAAGCCGGGTAGTGGATCGGGGGGTCGGGGACGGGTCGTCAGCTGTCCTCTGTGCCCGTTTTTCTCCGTCCTTATCCGACCTTAAGGTGTCCACTAAGGAGCTTCGTAAGTGACGTGGGTCCTATGCGGCGCCTCACACGGGGTCGGCCCCGAACTCACCCCGCGTTGCGTCAGCAATGCGCACAGTGAGCCGTCTCCTCCGGAAGGAGGAGGTGGACGTCCCCGAACTCGTGCCAGAGATAGCGGTCCCTCACCGCCGCGGCGTACGCGCTCCGCAGCGCCGCCCGCCCGGCGACCGCCTCCAGCATCAGCAGGTGCGAGGCCTCCGGCTCGTGCAGCCCGGTGAGCAGCCCGTCCACGACCCGCACGCCCCGCGCGGGCGTCACGACCAGACCGGTCCACCCCCGGGCACCCCGCACCGCTCCACCGGACGCGGCCGACTCCAGCGCCCGCACCACCGTCGTCCCCACCGCGACGACCCGCCCGCCGCCCGCCCGCACCGCGTTCACCAGGGCCGCCGTCGCCTCCGGGACCTCGAAGCGCTCCGGGTACGGCGGCTCGTGCGCCTCCGCCGACGCCACCCCCGTGTGCAGGGAGAGCGGGGCGATCCGCACGCCCCGGGCCTCCAGCTCCGCCACCAGCTCCGGAGTGAAGGGCCGCCCCGCGCTCGGCATCTCCGCCGAGCCCGCGCCGTCGGGGGAGGGGCGCGCGAAGACCGTCTGGTACGCGGACAGCGGCTGGTCCCGCTCCGTGTACCCGTACCGGATCGGCCGCCCGTACTCCCCGAGCAGCCCCGGCACGTCCCCGGACGCCCGCGCCCACCACAGCCGCCCGCTCCCCGGCGTCAGCGGCCCCGCCAGGACCAGCCGCTCCCCTCCCGGCAGCCGTACGACCGCCCCCGGGGGACCGCCCGCACGCGGGCGCGTACTGCCCGACGGCTCCGGCGACCGCAGCTCCACCGCCCACCGCCCGTCGTCGCCCCGCGTCGAGAAGTGCACCACCACCGGCTCCCCGCCCGGCTCGGGCCCGAGCCGCCCGTCCACCGCCGCCGCCAGCGTCGGCGACGTGTTGACGACGAGCACGTCCCCGGCCCGCAGCAGCGACGGCAGCTCCCGGAAGGCGTGGTGCGACACCGCCGCGCCCCGCGACACCAGCAGCCGTACGCCGTCCCGGCCGCGCCCCGCCCCCCGCTGCTCGGCCGGCACCCGCGCCGACAACTCCTCCGGCACGCGCAGCCCCTCCAGCCCGCCCACCACCGGAATCACCGGACCACCTCCACGGAGGCCGAGCCTGAACCCGAGTCCGAGTCCGAGCCCGGAGCCGAGCCCGAATCCGCAGCTGCGCCCGCGCCCGAAGACGCCCCCGCCGGAGCCGAGTCCGTTCCCGGAGCCGAGTCCGCTTCCGAAGGCGACCCCGCGCCCGTGCTCGGGCCCGAAGGCGAACCCGACCCCGAACCCGACCCCGCATCCGAAGCCGAAGGCGCCACCCCGTACCGTCCACTCGCCGGACGCCCGTCGAGCAGGGCCAGGAAGCCCGGCACCACGGTCTCCGGGGCCGGCCGCCCCCCGGCCCCCTCCGGCTCCGCCGCCGCGTACAGGTCCGTCTCCATGTCGCCCGGATCCACCGCCCACACCCGCAGCCCCGGCTCCTCCACCGCGAGCACCGCCGCCAAGTGGTCCACCGCCGCCTTCGACGCCCCGTACCCGCCCCACGTCCCGTACGCCTCCACCGCCGCGTCCGAGCTGACCACCACCACCGTCCCCGCCCCGCTCTCCCGCAGCGGCGCCAGCCCCTCCCGCACGAGACCGAGCACCGCCACCACGTTCGTCTCCAGGGCCTCCCGCAGGCCCTCCAGCGACTGCTCCTCCAGGCGCACCAGCGGGGCCGCGCCCAGCGCGCTCGCGTTGTTCACCAGCAGGTCGAGCCCGCCGAGCCCCCGCGCCGCCGCCACCAGCTCCCGCCGGTGCGCCGCGTCCCGGACGTCCCCGGGCAGCGCCACCACCCGCGTCCCGTGCGCCGCGCGGACCGCCGCCGCGGCCTCCTCGAGGACCTCCGCCGTCCGGGCGTCGAGCACGAGGTCCCAGCCCCGTCCCGCCAGCGCGTGGGCCAGCGCCCGGCCCAGCCCCTTCGACGCCCCCGTCACGATCGCGACAGCCATGACGACCACACCTTCCCGTGCCTCCGGTCGGACCCCTACGGCTCCACCCTCCGGCGCGGCCCCCGCCCGCCGCCTCGTCCCCGCGCCCGGACCGCCGGGGGCACTTCGACCTAGGTCCCGGGACCCGCCCCGGCCTCGTCCCCGGACGGATACGGACGGTCACGCCCCGCCGGTACGGTGAACACATGAGCCATCGACCCAGCTCCGGCCTCGCCGCCGTGAGCACCGCGCTCCTGGCGATGAGCCGCCACCTGGAGGTCCGCGACGTCCTCAAGACGATCGTGGCCTCGGCCCGCGAGCTCCTCGACGCCGAGTACGCGGCCCTGGGCGTCCCCGACGACCACGGCGGCTTCGCCCAGTTCGTGGTCGACGGCGTCAGCGACGAGCAGTGGCGGGCGATCGGCCCGCTGCCCCGCCAGCACGGCATCCTCGCCTCGATGCTCCACAAGGCCGAGCCCGAGCGGCTCGCCGACGTCCGCAAGGACCCCCGTTTCGAGGGCTGGCCCGACGCCCACCCCGAGATGTCCGACTTCATCGGCCTGCCCGTCCGGGACGGCGACGAGACCCTCGGCGCCCTCTTCCTCGCCAACAAGCGCTGCCCCAAGGAGGACGGCCGCTGCGGCTTCACCGCCGACGACGAGGCCCTGCTCGCGATCCTCGCCCAGCACGCGGCCATCGCCCTCACCAACGCCCGCCTGTACGAGCGCAGCCGCGAGCTCACCATCGTCGAGGAGCGCTCCCGCCTGGCCCACGAGCTGCACGACGCCGTCAGCCAGAAGCTGTTCTCGCTCCGGCTGACCGCCCAGGCCGCCGCCGCCCTCGTCGACCGCGACCCGGCCCGCGCCAAGGGCGAGCTCCAGCAGGTCGCCGCGCTCGCCGCCGAGGCCGCCGACGAACTGCGCGCCGCCGTCGTCGAGCTGCGCCCCGCCGCCCTCGACGAGGACGGCCTCGTCCACACCCTCCGCACCCAGATCCAGGTCCTGGACCGCGCCCACTCCGCCCGGGTCACCTTCGAGAGCCCGGGCACCCGCGCCCTGCCGGCCGCCCAGGAGGAGGCCGTCCTCCGGGTCGCCCAGGAGGCCCTGCACAACGCCCTGCGGCACGCCGACGCGGAACTGGTCCGGGTCTCCCTCGTCCGCAGCGGCCAGGGCGCCCGGCTCACCGTCACCGACGACGGCAAGGGCTTCGACCCGCGTACGGTCCGCAGCGCCGGACGCCACCTCGGCCTGGTCTCCATGCGGGACCGGGCGGGCGGCGTCGGCGGACGGCTCACCGTGACCTCGGCCCCGGGCGAGGGCACCACGATCGAGATGGAGGTTCCCGGTGGCTGACAAGCCGATCCGCGTCCTGCTGGTCGACGACCACCAGGTCGTCCGCCGAGGCCTGCGCACCTTCCTGGAGGTGCAGGACGACATAGAGGTCGTGGGGGAGGCCTCCGACGGCGACGAGGGCGTCGCCCGCGCCGAGGAGCTCCGCCCCGACGTCGTCCTCATGGACGTGAAGATGCCCGGTACGGACGGGATCGAGGCCCTGAAGCGGCTCCGCGAGCTCGCCAACCCCGCCAGGGTCCTGATCGTCACCAGCTTCACCGAGCAGCGCACGGTCGTCCCCGCGCTTCGCGCCGGCGCCTCCGGATACGTCTACAAGGACATCGACCCCGACGCCCTGGCCGGCGCGATCCGCTCCGTCCACGCCGGACACGTCCTGCTCCAGCCCGAGGTCGCCGGCGCGCTCCTCTCCCCGGACGACTCCCACGGCGGTACGGGCCGGGGCCCGTCCCTCACGGAACGCGAGCGGGAGGTCCTGGGCCTGATCGCGGACGGGCGCTCCAACCGCGAGATCGCCCGCGCCCTCGTCCTCTCCGAGAAGACGGTCAAGACGCACGTATCGAACATCCTGATGAAGCTCGACCTCGCGGACCGCACCCAGGCGGCCCTCTGGGCGGTCCGCCACGGCCTCACCCGCTGACGCGCCCCCGTCGCGCGCCGGGCGCACGACCGTTCACCCCTTCATACCGTCGTGTGTACGTCCCCCGTTCGGCGCAACCTCCCGGGCGGCGGGGCGTTCTCCAGGGCGTGCTGCGGCGGACCGGCCGCAGCGACGACCAGGAGGAATCACCAAGTGAACAAGTTCAAGAAGGCCGCCGCCCTCACCATGGTCGCCGGTGGCATCGTCGCCGCCGGTGCGGGCGTCGCCTCCGCCGACGCGGGCGCCGAGGCCGCGGCCGTCCACTCCCCGGGTGTCGCCTCCGGCAACGCGGTGCAGGTCCCAGTCCACGTCCCCGTGAACGTCTCCGGCAACACGGTCAACGTGATCGGCCTGCTCAACCCGGCCTTCGGCAACGGCGCCGTCAACGACTGACCCGCCACCGAACCCCCGGCCCCGGACGATCCCCCCGGGGCCGGGGGTTTCCCTTGTCCCCACCGCCGCCGCAGCACCAGGCCCACGACGACCACAGCAGCCGCCCCGCCCCAGGCGGAGACCTCAGAACCCCCGCTCCCGCTCCCTCTCCTCCACGTACGCGTTGTACGCGGCGACCTGAGCCCGCCGTGCCACCCGCTCCACCGGCCGCAGCGCCTCCCCCCGTGCCGTCATCTCCGAGGCGCTGACCGCGCCCCCGTGGCCGTGGTCGTACGCCAGGTCCACGAGGAGGCCGATCCGCTGGGCCAGCTCCAGGACCCGGACCGCGCGCGGCGGATAACCGGGGGCCAGGACCTCGCGGCCCACCTCCGACCGGGCCCGGTACGCCTCACGTGCCGCGTCCGCCGCCGGGCCCGAGGCCGCCACGTCCAGCCGGGTCAGCACCGCCGTCGCGTCCCGCAGCGCCTCCGCCAGCTCCCGCTCCGCCTCGCCGAGCGACGGCACGTCCGCCGGCGGCGCCTCCCGCACCGCGAGACAGCGCCACACCACCTCCACGTGCACGTCCCCCGCCGGACCCGCCTCCGAGACCTCCGGCACGAGACCGTACGGCGCGCCGAAGCCCACCACCGCCTCCTCCGCCTCCAACGCGCGCGCGTTGAAGTCCGGCGGCCCGCTCAGCCCCAGCGGATGCCCCGGCGCCGGCAGCGCCACCCGCCACCCGGTCACCCCGAGCCGCCGCAGCCGCCCCAGGGCCAGCGTCAGCCCCACCGGCCCCGCCTCACCCGGCAGCCCCTCCACGCGGTGCACCGCGTCCTCCCCGACAATGGCGAGCGCCGCCTCGTCCGGCGACACCTCCCCGGCCAGCAGGGCATTGCCCCAGGCGGCCAGACGTCCTGAGCGTGGTTCCGAAAACATCCCCCCAGACTAAGGACCCGGGGGAAACACCAGGGCCTGTCCGGCCCGCTCCGGCGATAACGTAGGTTTTCCCCTGGACGCCGCGCCCGCCGGCGCAAGGCGACGACACTCGACCCCAAGGGGAGACAACGCGCTCATGAGCGATGTACTGGAGCTGGTGGACGTATCCGTGGTCCGCGACGGACGGGCTCTGGTGGACGACGTCTCCTGGTCGGTCAAGGAGGGCGAACGCTGGGTGATCCTCGGCCCCAACGGCGCCGGCAAGACCACCCTCCTGAACGTCGCCTCCAGCTACCTCTTCCCCACCAAGGGCACCGCCCGCATCCTGGGCGAGCAGCTCGGCGGCGTCGGCACCGACGTCTTCGAGCTCCGCCCCCGCATCGGCATGGCCGGCATCGCCATGGCGGAGAAGCTCCCCAAGCGCCAGACCGTCCTCCAGACCGTCCTCACCGCCGCGTACGGCATGACCGCCACCTGGAACGAGGACTACGACCCGGTCGACGAGGACCGCGCCAAGGCCTTCCTCGACCGCCTCGGCATGAACGACTACCTGGACCGCAGGTTCGGGACGCTCTCCGAGGGCGAGCGCAAGCGCACCCTGATCGCCCGCGCGATGATGACCGACCCCGAGCTCCTCCTCCTCGACGAGCCCGCCGCCGGCCTCGACCTCGGCGGCCGCGAGGACCTGGTCCGCCGCCTCGGCCGCCTCGCCCGCGACCCGTACGCCCCCTCCATGATCATGGTCACCCACCACGTCGAGGAGATCGCCCCCGGCTTCACCCACGTCCTGATGATCCGTCAGGGCAAGGTCCTCGCCGCCGGCCCCGTCGAGACCGAGCTCACCTCCCGCAACCTCTCGCTCTGTTTCGGCCTCCCGCTCGTCGTCGAGCGACTGGAGGACCGCTGGACCGCCCGGGGCCTGCCGCTCAAGTGACCGGCCGGGCGCCGTGACCGCACGGCACCGCGCCCTGTCCCGGAGGCGCCCCACCGCCCTACCATGACCACGTGGACATCGACGCGTGGGTGTGGTGGCTGATCGTCGCGGTGGGGCTCGGCATTCCCCTGGTCCTCACCGCGATGCCGGAGTTCGGCATGTTCTCCGTGGGAGCGGTCGCGGGAGCGGTGACCGCCGCCCTCGGCTTCGGCATCGTTCCCCAAGTACTCGTCTTCGTCGTCGTCTCCGTGGCGCTGATCGCGGTGGTACGCCCCCTCGCCGCCCGCCACAGGGGCGACGGCCCCGGACTCTCCAGCGGGGTCGACGCCCTGAGGGGACGTCAGGCCGTCGTCCTGGAACGGATCGACGGCACCGGCGGGGGCCGCATCAAACTCGCCGGAGAGATCTGGTCCGCCCGCGCGCTCGACGCCGGACAGACCTTCGAACCGGGCGAACAGGTCGACGTCGTCGAGATCGACGGTGCCACCGCCGTGGTCATGTGACCGAACCCCGCCCATGACGTTCCGGCGTCTGCGAGACTCGATCATCGAAAGCAAACCGGCAGTCAACCGGCAGCGAAGGGCACGGGGAACACGATGTCAGCAGTCATCATCGTCCTGATCATTCTGGTGGTGCTCGTCTTCATCGCCCTGATCAAGACGATCCAGGTCATCCCGCAGGCGAGCGCGGCGATCGTGGAGCGCTTCGGCCGCTACACCCGCACCCTCAACGCGGGACTGAACATCGTCGTCCCGTTCATCGACTCGATCCGCAACAGGATCGACCTCCGCGAACAGGTCGTCCCCTTCCCGCCGCAGCCGGTCATCACCCAGGACAACCTGGTCGTGAACATCGACACGGTCATCTACTACCAGGTCACCGACGCCCGGGCCGCCACCTACGAGGTCGCCAGCTACATCCAGGCCATCGAGCAGCTCACCGTCACCACCCTCCGCAACATCATCGGCGGCATGGACCTGGAGCGGACCCTCACCTCCCGCGAGGAGATCAACGCGGCCCTGCGCGGCGTCCTCGACGAGGCCACCGGCAAGTGGGGCATCCGCGTCAACCGCGTCGAGCTCAAGGCGATCGAGCCCCCGACCTCCATCCAGGACTCGATGGAGAAGCAGATGCGCGCCGAGCGCGACAAGCGCGCCGCGATCCTCACCGCCGAGGGCACCCGCCAGTCCGCGATCCTCACCGCCGAGGGCGAGAAGCAGTCACAGATCCTCCGCGCCGAGGGCGAGGCCAAGGCCGCCGCACTGCGCGCCGAGGGCGAGGCCCAGGCCGTCCGCACGGTCTTCGAGGCCATCCACGCCGGCGACCCCGACCAGAAGCTCCTCTCGTACCAGTACCTCCAGATGCTCCCGAAGATCGCCGAGGGCGACGCCAACAAGCTCTGGATCGTGCCCAGCGAGATCGGCGACGCCCTCAAGGGCCTCTCCGGCGCCTTCGGCAACATCGGCGGCGGCGCCCCCGGCTTCAACACCAAGACCGGCGCGCCCGAAAGGCGAGACGAACCGCCGGTTGACTGACACGTACACGTAATTCTCGTGCATGATCGGTGCGAGCCCCTCGACCCCGGCGGTCCCGGAGCGGGGAGGCGACTCACCGACCTTGTAAGGAGAAGGCGTTGTCCCTCTGGGAAGCCCTGGCGGTCTTCGCCGCCGGCATCGGCGCCGGCACCATCAACACGATCGTGGGATCGGGAACGCTGATCACGTTCCCGGTCCTCCTCGCGACCGGCCTGCCACCGATCACCGCCAACGTCTCCAACGCCCTCGGCCTCGTCCCCGGCTCCATCAGCGGGGCCATCGGCTACCGCCGCGAACTCAAGGGCCAGAGGAAGCGCGTCCTCCGCCTCGGCGCCGCCGCCCTCGTCGGCGGCCTCGTCGGCGCGATCCTGCTCCTCGCCCTGCCGTCCGACGCCTTCGACGCGATCGTCCCCGTCCTCATCGGACTCGCCCTCGTCCTGGTCCTCCTCCAGCCCCGCATCGCGGCCGCCGTCAAGCGCCGGCGCGAACGGACCGGATCCGAGGCCCACCCCGACGGCGGCCCCGCCCTCCTCACGGGCCTCCTCCTCGCCAGCATGTACGGCGGGTACTTCGGCGCCGCCCAGGGCGTGCTCTACCTCTCCCTCATGGGCCTGCTGCTCCACGACGACCTCCAGCGGATCAACGCCGTCAAGAACATCCTCGGAGCCCTCGTCAACGGCGTCGCCGCCGTCTTCTTCCTCTTCGTCGCCGACTTCGACTGGACGGCCGTCCTGCTCATCGCCGTCGGCTCCACGATCGGCGGCCAGCTCGGCGCCAAGGTCGGCCGCAGGCTCCCGCCCACGGTCCTGCGCGGAGTGATCATCGCCGTCGGCGTCGTCGCCATCCTCCAGCTGACCCTCAAGTGACGCGGAAGGGCCCGCCTCCCCCGGGGGAGACGGGCCCTCGCATACGGAACGGATCCGCGGGTACGCGGACTACGCGGCCGACTTCGCCAGCCACTCCGGCAGCGCGGACCGCTCGCTCGCCCGCATCGCGAGCAGCATCGCGTCCGCCGGGGTCGGCTCGAACGGCTGGTGCAGCAGCGGCATCCCCGCCTGCTCCGGCGTCCGGTCCGCCTTGCGGTGATTGTCCTCGGCGCAGGACGCCACCGTGTTCAGCCAGGTGTCCTTGCCGCCCTGGGCGCGCGGCACGACGTGGTCGACGGTCGTCGCCCGTCTCCCGCAGTACGCGCACCGGTGCTGGTCCCGGACCAGCACCCCCCGTCTCGACCACGGAGCCTGTCTTCGGAAGGGCACCCGTACGTATCTGCAGAGTCTGATCACCCGGGGCACCGGCAGATCGACGGCGGCACCGCGCACCCGCAGCTCGGGATGGGCCTGCTCGACGACGGCCTTGGCCTGCAGCACGAGCACCACCGCACGGTGCAGAGTGACCGTCGAAAGCGGCTCGAAGCTCGCGTTGAGTACCAGCGTGTCCCGCATGTTGCCCACCTCCCGTATGCCGGCCCGCCCCCCTGGCGGGCTTGGATCAACGATGGCCGGGCCGGCCGGGTCGGACAACGCAATTTCTCGCGAAACAAAAGGTGCCCGCTTCTGATCTCTCCAAGACCAGAAGCGGGCAAACAACAAACGAACGATCAGCCTGCCGCGGGAGCCGCGTACTCACCGACCAACTGGGCGCGGCCCAGCGTGTGGAACCGCAGGTTGAACCCGACCACCGCCGGCGAGGCGTCGGCGTCCGGTCCCAGCTTCTCGCTGTCCACCGCGTACACCGTGAAGACGTAACGGTGCGCCGGGTCCCCCTCCGGGGGAGCCGCACCGCCGAACTCCTTCGCGCCGTAGTCGTTCCGGGCGTGCACGGCACCGGCCGGCAGCCCCTCGAACGCACCCGACCCGGCACCGGCCGGCAGCTCCGTCACCGACGCCGGGATGTCGAACACCACCCAGTGCCAGAACCCGCTGCCCGTCGGGGCGTCCGGGTCGAAGCAGGTGACGGCGAAGCTCTTGGTCTCCGCGGGGAACCCCTCCCAGCGCAGCTGCGGAGAGGTGTTCCCCTCCGCGTACACCTGAGCGTCCTTCAGGACCCCGCCCGGCGCGATGTCGTCGCTCACCACGGTGAACGCCGCCACCGGCGGATGGAAGTCGTGGGGGAGCGGCGCCCTCTTGCCCTCGGACACGTAGAAACCCTCCGTATCGCCCGTCGCCGCCTCGGCGGTCCCGCCTCGACGGCCTTGCGCACCCGAGCCTAGAGCCAGTTGCGACGGCCGCCGACCTCGGCGAGCCACTGGTTCAGGTAAGCCGCCCAATCGGTGGTGTGGAAGTCGTGCAGGCCCACCGTGAAGGACCGGAAGGAGTCGCTGCCCTCGGTGAACAGACCCGGCTTCTTGTCCATCTCCAGGACGACGTCCATCTCGCGGTCGTCGGCGACGAAGCTGACCTCGACCTGGTTCAGACCGCGGTACTGCTGCGGCGCGAAGAACTCGATCTCCTGGTAGAAGGGCAGCTTCTGCCGCGTCCCCCGGATGTGCCCCCGCTCCATGTCCGCGCTCTTGAAGCGGAAGCCCAGCTGGAGGAAGGCGTCCAGGATCGCCTGCTGCGCCGGCAGCGGGTGCACGTTGATCGGGTCCAGGTCACCGGAGTCCACGGCGCGCGCGATCTCCAGCTCCGTGGTCACGCCGATGTTCATGCCGCGCAGCTGCTGCCCGGACACGGCCGTGACCGGCGTCTCCCACGGGATCTCCAGCCCGAACGGCACCACGTGCACCGCACCGGCCTGCACCTGGAAGGCCCCGCCGAGGCGCACCTTCACGAACTCGATGTCCTGCTTGTGCTCCTGGTCGCCGCCCTCGACCTCCACGCGCGCCTGGAGCCCGACGGACAGCCCCTCGATCTGCTGGTCGACGCTCCCGCCCTGGATCCGCACCTCGCCCTGGACGACCCCGCCCGGGACCACGTTCTCCTCGGTGAGCACCGTCTCCACGGTGGCCCCACCGGCACCCAGGCTCGCGAGCAGCTTCTTGAATCCCATGGCCTTCACTCCTTCTAGTCCTGACCCCTACATACGCGCGAAGACGGTAACCGGTTCCGCGCCGGCACCCCCACTACGCTCGGACGCCATGAACGAGAGCCCCGACCGTACGCCGCTCCCGCGGTCCTTCTTCGACCGCCCCGTCCTGGAGGTGGCCCCCGACCTCCTCGGGCGCATCCTCGTTCGCACCACGGAGGAAGGACGGATCGAGCTGCGCCTCACGGAGGTGGAGGCGTACGCCGGAGCGATCGACCCGGGCTCGCACGCCTTCCGGGGACGGACGGCGCGCAACGCCGTCATGTTCGGCCCGCCCGGACACGCGTACGTGTACTTCACCTACGGCATGTGGCACTGCCTGAACCTGGTGTGCGGCCCCGAGGGCAGCGCGAGCGGGGTCCTGCTGCGCGCGGGGGAGATCGTGAGCGGCGCCGAGCAGGCCCGCCCCCGGCGCCGCTCGGCCCGCAACGACGAGGAGCTGGCCAAGGGCCCGGCCCGCCTGGCCACCGCCCTCGACGTGGCACTCTCCCTGAACGGTGAGGACGCCTGCGCCGGCCCGGACGCCCCGCTCGCCGTCCTCACCGGCACCCCGCCGGCCCCGGCCCTGATCCGCAGCGGCCCCCGCACGGGCGTCGGCGGCGAGGGCGCCCCGCACCCCTGGCGCTTCTGGATCGAGGGCGACCGGACGGTGAGCCCGTACCGCGCCCACACCCCCCGCAAGAGGCGCCTTGACTCCGGTCGGGGAAGTGCGTAATGTGGCCCGAGCCGCTGGATCAGGGCCTGCTTGTTCAAGCACCCCCGTAGCGGCCATCCACTACTCAAGAAGATTCCCCCGGCGGGGGCGTATTTCGGCGTGCCGTAATGCGTTTCGAATGACTCGATTATGAGTCACCGAGGAAATCGGCTAACGTAGTGACCACGCCGGAAGGGCCCGGAGCGAAAGCGAATGGGACCGGAAAGCACCGAGGAAATCGGATCGGAAAGATCTGATAGAGTCGGAAACGCAAGACCGAAGGGAAAAGCCCGGAGGAAAGCCCGCGAGGGTGAGTACGAAGGAAGCGTCCGTTCCTTGAGAACTCAACAGCGTGCCAAAAATCAACGCCAGATTAGTTGATACCCCGTCCGACCGGATCTCCGGTTGGTCGAGGTTCCTTTGAAAAAGTCCACCCCCCTGGGGTGGCACACACAGCGAGGACGCTGTGAACCACTCGTCTTATTCCGACGGGTGGTTCCGCTCAACGCGAGTGTCGCACCCGATTACGGGTCAACATTCACGGAGAGTTTGATCCTGGCTCAGGACGAACGCTGGCGGCGTGCTTAACACATGCAAGTCGAACGATGAAGCC
>NZ_JBIWAS010000003.1:0-325023 GCF_044760185.1 Streptomyces sp. NPDC098101
CCTCCGGGGGGGGCCCCGGGCCGTGGGCCGCACAGCCGGGGGGGGCCACCACCCGCGGGGGGGGGGGGGGCGGCTCGCGCCCGCTAACACTATGGGGGGGGGGGGGCGGCGGGGGGCCCCCCCTTCTCCGTGCGTATGCGCTTACGTATGCGCGTGCGTACGCCCGTCAGACCTTCTGGGCGGCGAGCTCCTTGGCGGCCTCGGTGAGGTCCTTGGCGGTGTCGATGGCCCGCCAGTACGCCCCCTGGGGCAGCGGGAAGCCGGCCAGGCGCTGCTCGCGGGCGAGCCGGGGGAAGGTGGTCCGCTCGTGGTCGCCGAGGTCGGGGAGGAGCTCGGTGAAGTCGGCGGAGAAGACGTACACGCCGGCGTTGATGAGGAACGGCGACGGCGGCGCCTCGATGAAGTCGGTGATGTGCCCGAAGGTGTCGGTCTCGACGGCGCCCCACGGGATGCGGGGGCGGGCCAGGGCGAGGGTGGCGAGGGCGTCGCGCTCGGCGTGGAAGGCGGCCATCTCGCGCAGCGAGAAGCGGGTCCAGATGTCGCCGTTGGTGGCGTACCAGGGCTCGTCGGACGAGGGCAGGTGCGCGGCGGCGTACTTGAGGCCGCCGCCCCGCCCCAGGGGCTCGGTCTCGACGACCGTGGTCACCTCGAGGGGGAGGACGGCGGCCTCCAGCCACTCCTGGAGCACTTCGGCGAGGTGGCCGCAGGAGACGACGGCGTGGGTGACGCCCTCGGCGGCCAGCCAGGAGAGCTGATGGCCGATGATCGGGGTCCCGGTGCCCGGGATCTCGACCATCGGCTTGGGGCGGTCGTCGGTGTAGGGGCGCAGCCGCGAGCCCTGGCCGCCCGCCAGGATCACGGCCTGCGTCGGAGTGGAGTGCATACGGGGAACGATAGGCGTCCGGCGCTCCGTCCCGGCGGTACGGGGGCGGGGCCCTTCGGGGGTCAGCCGGTCGGCCCCGGTGTCCGGCCCGGTGCGGGGGCGGTCGCCCGCCCGGTGCGGGGGTCAGCTGGCGCGCATGACGCCGGTCGCGTACGAGGTGTCGCAGACCGGGCGGGAGAAGGACTGGGCGCGGGCGGGGCCGTAGCGCTGGACGGCGGCGCGGCCGAGGTCCCGGGCGATCGACACGCAGTGCTGGGCGAGGGAGGGACGGTTCTCGACCTCGCGCTGGAGGTGCGTGAGGGCGACGCCGGGGTCCGTCGCCCGGAGCTCGGCGAGGAGCTGGTCGCGCAGGACGTCCTGCGGGGCGCGGGACTTGGCCGGGACGGAGACGTCCTTGGCGGACGCCGTCAGCTGGGTCGAGGAGTCCTGGCCGGCCCACGGAACGGCGGACACCGCGAGCGTTCCCGAGAGCACCAGGACGACGGGCAGGACGAGGGCGAGGGAGCGGCCGATTCGGCGGGCAGAGTGGGTCACGCAGGCGAGCGTAGCGGGAGGTAGTGATATGGCGACATTTAGTCACTCTCGCGGGGGATGGTTCGAGGTGGCTTTTCGAATCGCGTGTTGACGCGGAGGGCGCCGAGGGGCCGTTGTGGGACCGGAATGCCGGGGTTTCCCGCCGTAAACCCCTCTATGGGATCCGGATGGCCGAACGGCCCCGCGTCCGGGGTGGACGCGGGGCCGTTCGGGTGGTGCTTCCCGGGTCAGTCGCTGAGGCGGGCGCCCGTGGAGGTGGAGAAGACGTGCAGCTCGCCGGCGCGGGGCACCACGTGGAGGGTGGAGCCCTTGGCGGGGACGTCGCGGCCGCCGACGCGGACGACCAGGTCCTTGTCCTCGCCGCCGACGCGGGTGGAGCCGTAGACGAAGCCGTCGGAGCCGAGCTCCTCGACGACGTTCACGGTGACGGCGAGGCCGTCCTTGCTGGTCGGTCCCGAGACGTCGAAGTGCTCGGGGCGGACGCCGACGGTGACGGTGGTGTCGCCGTTGGCGGAGGCGGCGGCGATGGCGTCGCGGGAGACCGGGACGACGCTGTTGCCGAACTTCACGCCGCCGTCGGTGATCGGGACCTCGACGAGGTTCATGGCGGGGGAGCCGATGAAGCCGGCGACGAAGAGGTTCGCGGGCTTGTCGTACATGTTGCGCGGGGAGTCGACCTGCTGGAGCAGACCGTCCTTGAGGACGGCGACGCGGTCGCCCATGGTGAGGGCCTCGGTCTGGTCGTGGGTGACGTAGACCGTGGTGATGCCCAGACGGCGCTGGAGGCTCGCGATCTGCGTACGGGTCGAGACGCGGAGCTTGGCGTCGAGGTTCGACAGCGGCTCGTCCATGAGGAAGACCTGCGGCTCGCGGACGATGGCGCGGCCCATGGCGACGCGCTGGCGCTGACCGCCGGAGAGCGCCTTCGGCTTGCGGTCGAGGTACTCGGTGAGGTCGAGCATCTTCGCGGCCTCTTCGACCTTGGCGCGGATCTCGGCCTTGTTGACCCCGGCGATCTTGAGCGCGAAGCCCATGTTGTCGCCGACGGTCATGTGCGGGTAGAGCGCGTAGTTCTGGAACACCATGGCGATGTCCCGGTCCTTGGGCGGCAGGTGCGTGACGTCGCGGTCACCGATGCGGATGGAGCCGGCGTTGACGTCCTCGAGACCCGCGAGCATCCGCAGGGAGGTCGACTTGCCACAGCCGGAGGGCCCGACGAGGACGAGGAACTCGCCGTCGGCGATCTCGATGTCGAGCTGGTCGACGGAGGGCTTGGTGGCACCGGGGTAGATCCGGGTCGCCTTGTCGAACGTGACGGAAGCCATGGTGATGTGTCCCTTCACCGGCAGGAACGTGCCGGACGATCCGAGTAAAGGAGTGATTGAGGTCTAGTCCACCTGGGTGAACCGCAAGTGACGCTACCCGCCGCGGGGGGATCTGTCAGCACTCCCCGCCCGGTGATATTCCCGACCACCGGGGCACGCTCGTTGGATACACTGCACGGGCTGCCTCCTTAGCTCAGCTGGCCAGAGCACCGCTCTTGTAAAGCGGGGGTCGTCGGTTCGAACCCGACAGGGGGCTCTGCGGGTGTGAGGGCCGGTGCGGGGTGTGGTTCCCCGGCGCCGGCCCTTTCGCGTGTGAGGGGGTGCCTTGAACGAAGCCCCAGGTCAGGTGCCCGGGGCTTCGCGGATGGCGGGACCTCTTAAGGGGCGTGTGCCGTCCGTGTGCCGTACGGGATCTTCAAGGTGTCGCCTCGTCCTCGAGGCTTCCGGCGATGAGGGCACCCCGCAGGACGTGGGCGATCTCCTCGGGCTTGAGGTCGATGCCGTCGAGGCCCTCCACGGTCAGCGGGATCTCCTCCAGCGCGTACTCGCCGCGGCCCTCGGCGCTGAACTCGGGGCCGGTGCGGTCGTCGAAGGACCAGGTCGTGATGCGGGCGAGGTAGAAGAGCTGGCGCTCATCCTCGGACTCCATGGTGTGGAGGAGGCGGACGATGTCGGCCTTCCCTGCGACCTCCTCGTGGATCTCCCGGTGGAGGGCAGCCTCCCGGGACGCGTCGCCGGGTTCGACGCCGCCGCCGGGCAGGACCCAGTACTCGGGGATGCCGGGCCTGGTGCGGCGGATGACCAGCATCGTGTTCTCGGGGGTGACGAGGACGGCGCGGACTCGTTCGCTCATGTCGGTTCTTCTCCTTGCTTGTCGACGGTTTGCTCGCGGCGGTCTCAGTGCAGCAGCCAGCCGCCGTCGACGTGGACGGACTGTCCCGTGATGAACGAGGAGGAAGGGCCCGCGAGGAACGCCACCAGGGCCGCGACGTCCTCGGGGCGGCCCCGGCGCGGGACGCACTGGCGCTTGATCTGGTCCTCCGGCCGCGCGCGGTGCCGGGTGGGGAGGCTGTTCTCGGCCTCGACCTGGATGGCTCCGGGCAGGACCGTGTTGACGCAGATCCCGTACGGGCCCAGCTCGCGGGCGAGGGAGCGGGTCAGGCCAAGGAGTCCGGCCTTCGCGGTGCTGTACGCGACGAGGCTCGTCCGGCCGGCGCGGGCGTTGACGCTGCCGATGTTCACGATCCGGCCCCAGCGGCGCTCGACCATGCCGGGGGTGAACGCGTGGCAGGTGCGGTAGTGGGCGGTGAGGTTCACGTCGAGGGAGTGGTTCCAGGCAGTCTCGTCGGTGTCCTGCCAGGCGACGCGTGGGTAGGAGCCGGCGTTGTTCACCAGGATGTCGACGGGGCCGATCTCGGCGCGGACGAGGTCGGCCATGGTCCGGACGGAGCCCGGATCGGTCAGGTCGGCGTTCACCGCGATCCCGGGGCTGCCCGCGCGCTCGAAGGCGGCGAGGAGGGCGTGGGCGTCGGGGTCCTGGCCGAGGTGGTTGACCGCGACGGTCGCTCCGGCGGCGGCGAGCGCCCGGCCGATCTCGGCTCCGATGCCGGTGGCTCCGCCGGTGACGAGGGCGGTGCGGCCTCGCAGCGGCCGGGTCCGGAGAGGGGGCTCAAGCAGGGGCAGGGACATTGCTGCTCCGTTCGCCGGGGGCGGGGTGAGGGGCTGGTGCGGTGGTGAAGAAGGTGTCGAGCGTCGTGCGCGGGTCCTGGCTCTCGGCGAGCTTGATCAGGACGAGCAGGAGGTCGTGTCCGGACAGCCGAGTGGGCGGGATGACACCGAGGATGCGCAGGGCGAGGAAGGGGCGGATCTCCTCCGGGTCGCTCCCGTTCTCCCCGCGAAGGCCGTCCAGGGCACGGGTGAGGGCCGCGGCGCGACCGGGGCCGGTGTTCCAGGAGTACCGGACGTCGATGTGCCGACTGCTCCGGTGCAGTTCCAGGTGCTCGATGCGCGGGCCGGACAACGGCGGCAGGGCGAGCCGGAGGGTGCGGGCGTGCACGTCGGGCCGGTAGCGGGGGACGAGCCAGCCGCCCAGGCCCATCAGGTACCAGAGCAGGTTCGCGGCCTCGCCCGCGACGGTGTTGCGTCCCGCGAACTCGAAGTCGAGCCAGCACAGCGGGTCGGCGATGTTGGGTTCCGTGGGGTCGCCCTGCGTCAGGCCGGCGAGCCGGTGGCGGTCGGGAGCCAGGGCGTGGCGGAGGCGGTCGATGGTGTCGGCGACGTTCACCGTCAGCGGTCTGCCGTTGGCGGTGAACGTGAAGCCGGCCAGTTCCCGGAGGGTGAGGGTCGTGTCGGTCCGGGGCAGGGTGAGCGGCAGATCGCGGCGCAGGTACCAGCGGTCGAGGCGGCCCCGGGGGCGGATGCGGTCGAGGTAGAGGTCCGGGACGCACTCGGCCAGCCGTACATGCTTCCCGGTCTCCTCGGCCGCCGCCCACAGGTCGGCGCAGACGCCGTTCACGAGACGGTCCAAGCGGGGCCGTACGGCCGGATCGCGGTCGGCGAGGGCGATCACGTCGCCCAGGAGCAACCCGCACCGGCCGGTGGCGAAGACGTCCTCGTAGGCGAGGAGTTGCCGCCCGTCCGGTAACGCGATCTGTCCGTGAAGGGTGGGGACCGCGACGCGGGAGGCGAGTCGTGCCCATCCCTTCGCCTCGGCTTCGGCCCGCTCGCGGGTCGCCACCGGCTTGTGGAAGATGCCCGTCGGTGCTCGGCGGGCGCTCACCGCGTCTCCCCGGGGAGGGTGTCCAGCCAAGCCCGGAGAACGAGGCCTGCGAGCGCCTCGGCGACCGGTCGCTCGGTGCGGGCGGTGGTGACCATGCTCGTGTCCTGCCGGGTGGCGTCGAGGAGGACGGTGAGGGCGTCGCTGTCGGAGGGGCACTCGATCCCGCCGAAGCGGAGCTGGATCTTCGCGAGCAGCGCGGTGACCTTGTAGAGGGCGCGGAGGTCGGGGGTTCCCTTGAGGAGCTGGCGGCGGATCTCGACGGCGGCCTGGATGCCGTCGCGCAGGCTGGCCGTGACGTCGGTGGCCGCGTCCGGAGCGGGCAGGGCCAGGCCGGGCGTGGACCACAGAGGGAGCAGAGCCCCGCTGCCGATGAGCGCGAGGACGTGGAGGAGGCGAGAGGTGACGGCGCCGGTCCGGCACTCGGCCCGCGTCAGTACGGTCATGCCCAGCTTGACCCCGCCGAGTTCCGCTTCCAGGTCCGCGAGGATCTGACGCATCTCGTCGAGGGAGGAGGCGTCGGCGATAACGAGGACGTCGAGGTCGCTCCAGCCGTGCTGGTACTTCCCCCGGGCGCCGCTGCCGGTGACCGCCAGCAGGTCGATCAGCGGGCGCAGGCCGGTGGTGCGGTCGAGGAACTCGGTCAGGTAGGACTCCAGGTGCACGGGGAGCCCGAGCGCGTTGACCGGCATGGTGGAGGGCTGGCGTTCCGGCCAGCGGCGGTCGAGCGCGATGCGGTCCAGCCGGCGCTCCAGCATCAGGCGCGGTCCGTCGTTGCCGATGACCTCGTGGGCGAGGGCGGCGACCTTGTCCGCGCCTCGTGCGCTCTTGACGGCGTCGCGGTCGGCGACGTCCTGGGCGTCGGCGGTGCCCCGCCGGGCGCGGGTGGCCTCGGAGGCGTCCAGGTAGACGATGGTGAGCTGGGGCCCGAGCATACGGGCGAGTTCGACGGTCGAGTCGACGTCGTGCAGCGACTCGATGCTGACGGAGTCGAGGAAGTGGTGGGCCTGGCAGAAGCGGTCCAGGGCGTCCACGACCAGCTCGGCCCGCACGACCGGTGCGAGCCGGTACGGGTCGCGGATCCCGGCCCGATCGGCCGCGTCCTCGACGAGGTACCCGATCTTGAGGCGGGCGTGACCGTGCTGGGTGCGCAGGTACTCGCCGGCCGTGCTCTTGCCGCTCTCCGACATGCCGCCCAGCGCGGTGACGTGGACTCCGGCCAGGGCCCTGCCGGGTACGTCCGGGTGCAGGGGTGCCAGGAGTCGGCGTACCTCGTCCTGGACGGCGACGGTGGGCCGGTCGCCGATACGGATCGCCATCGGGAAACGGCCCTCGTCCACGAGCCGGTTGATCTGCTCGTGGAGGTGGCGCTGGTACGCCGCGTAGGTGTCGGTGACGGTCGCCTCGTGGGCCAGACTCCGGCGGGCGCCTTCCTCCGGGTCGTCGCAGTGCAGGAGGACGAGGACGTACTCGTTCTCCTCAGCGGCCCGCAGATCGGTCTCGTACGGAGCCAGGAGGAGGCGGGCCCGGTCCGCGGCCTGCGCCGCACCCAGCTCCTCCCGTACGGCCACCGTCGCGGCGACGGACGCCTCCAGCATCGGGATGCCCCGGTCCAGCAGGCGTACCGGCGCGGAGAAGGGGTGCCGGGAGCGTGCGAGGTAGGAGGTGGCCAGGACGTCGGCGATCTCCTCGACCGGTCCGGTCTCGAACCACCAGCGGGCCGTGCCGTCGGCCTTGATGGCGGCCCAGCGCGGGTCGTAGTGGTCGAGAGGGCCCGCGGAGGTCGCGGCCGGGCCCATGCGCCGGGCGAGGATTCCGATCTGCTTGGTCTTCCCGGTGTTGTCGGGGCCGCTGAAGGCGACGGACACGGGGAGGGGATACGTGTCGCTGTTGGGCGGGCTGGACATCGGCTTCCCTTCATTGGAGATGCGGAAAGGGGGGTACGTCGGTGAGGCACCGCGGACGGCCTGCGGCGAACGAGGCGGGCCCCGGCCGGGGAGGCCAGACCGAGGCCGGAGGGCCTATACGGGTCCGTCTGCCGGAGGAACGTCCTCAGCACTGAGCGTCGGCCGCGCCGACGGGACCTGTGCGGAGGAGTGCTCGGTGTGGGCCAGAAGGCCGGCCGTGGCGAGCCCGGCGGCCGTCCCGAGGGCCCAGATCCAGCTCAGGACCGTCTCCAGCGGGTCGGATAACGGGGAACGGCTCACCGGGTCACCTCTCGTACGGCGAGGTGCCGTGCCGCACCGGGCCGTCGCGGAGGCGGGATCGTACGGGTCCGTGCGCTGTCAGCGAGCATCGCCACCATCGGGTCCTCTCACGGGTCCGGGCAGTCGCCAACAGGCCCTGGACGGGGCCTGTTCGAGCCATTCGGAGATCTGCGGGGTGATGTTCAGTGAACGGCGGACCACGCCCCCGGGACAGGGCCCAGGATGTAGTCCTGCGTAATCCCGCGTAATCCAGGTGGGGAGGATGACGGGGTGCCGAGGAACCCGGCCGTCGCGGAACTGATCAAACGGGCCTGCCAGGAACGTGGCTGGGGTCCTTCGGAGTTGGCGCGCGCGCTCGGCCTCGCCGAATGCGGCGACCCGCGCCGACTGCAGCGCCAGCACGCCCGGCGGTGGATCGAAGGCGAACGCACCCCCGGCCACTGGTGGCCCTACATCGCACAGGTGTTGGGGCTGGACCCCGAGGCGATCGACCTTCCGGAGCCCATGCCTGCGGCACCCCACACGGATACCGTGGCATCAGTCCTGCATCTGGGAAGGAGCGACGTGGAACGTCGGGAGTTCATCCTCGCCTCCAGCGGATACGCGCTGTCCGCACTCGGCCTGCCCGACATGGACAGCATCACCCGCCGGACCAAGACCGCCCTTCCCTCAGCCGCCCGCGTCGGCCAGGGCGAGGTGGCCGCCGTACGCCACATGGTCAAGGCCCTGGGCGACTCCGCCTCCGAACTCGGCGGCGGCCACGCCCGCCACCTGGCCGTCCGCTACCTCACCCAGGACGTCGCCCCCTGGCTGGAGGGCCGCTTCACCGAGGCCACCGGACGCGACCTGTTCGCCGCGACCTCCCAGCTCGTCCACCTCGCCGGCTGGATGGCCCAGGACGAGGGCGATACCCCCGAGCTGCGCGGGCTCGCTCAGCGCTACTACGCGCACTCCTTCCGGCTGGCCGCCGAAGCCGGTGATCCGGAACTGTCGGCGACGGCCCTCCGCGGCCTCGCCGTGCAGTGCGTCGACCTCGGCTACCGTGCCGAAGCCGTCCAACTCGGCGAAGCCTGCGTGGACTACGGCCGCCACCTCGACAACCCTCGCGCCGTCGCCTATTACGAGGCAACCCTCGCCAACGCCGCCGCCCAGGACGACGACCGCCGCGCGGCCACCAAGCACCTCGCCCTGTCCGAGACCGCCATCGGCAAGCTGGCCGCCGCGCCCGGCGATTCCTGGGCCGCCCACTACTCCCCCGGCCGCTGGGCCCACGAATCCGGCATGATCCTCGCCCGCCTCGGCGACCTCGACGCCGCCGAGGAGCACCTCCACCTCGCCCTCGACATCCACGGCCTCGACCGCCGCCGCACCCGCGCCATCGTCCTCGCCGACCTCGGCGGCGTCCGCCTCCGCCAAGGCGACGTCGATGGCGCCCTGGCCACCTGGCGCGACTTCCTCGACTGCGCGGACGGCATCCGCTCGGTGAAGGTCCAGGCGGCCTTGCAGGACATGCGGGTCCGCCTGCGCCGGTACGACGGGGTCCCGGAGGCCCAGGAACTTCGCGAGCGGGCCAGCCGAATCACGGGCTAGTGAACGCCGTGAGGGAACCGTTCCATGATGCTTTCCTCCGGCACTGATACGGACACCATGCTGACGTCACCTGTCCGTAAGGCCGGCGTGGTGACCTGTTACAGGTTTCTCCACCTCATCAAGGCACCCACCGTGCACGGCGCGGCGCGCGCGGCCCGTCGTCCGGGCCTGCGCTCCTGTCTGCGCCCCGCTCCAGCCCGGCCGCTGGCCGCACGCCTGACAGCTTGGGTTGATGGGCGACGAACCAGGGGCAGCGGCCACAGTGCTCGGGCCAAAACAGTGCCTCCGGCGGGGGCGCTCAGGCTCCGGGATGGCGGGGGCTCCCTACGCGGGTGCCAGCCCGTGGGGTGTGGCGGTGGGGAACTCCCATCCCGTCTGCCATCGACCCAGGCAAAGCCGAGCAGACACGGCACCGGGCGTCCAGGTCGTTCGTACAGTGGCGCGCTCCACCTGGACGCCCGGCGCCGCGCCCGCTCCACGGTGTGGGGCGACGGCAGACGGGATGGGAATTGGAGGTGAGTGGCGGCTAGGACCGATGGCCTGAGACCGCTCAGTGTGGGGCTATATCCCTAGCCTCAAGTGGTGGATGTGCCGGTGTCATAGGCCCAGCCTCGCGCCTCGGCTTTAGAACGGAGAGCCCCACCTACTCTCTTGGCTGCCTTCCCAGAGACACCCTTGAAGTCGATGTAGGAATGAGCTGGCGGCCGGATTTCATTATCCTGTACATCCGAGTCATCTATGGTTCGTAGACCCTCTTGAACCACTTCTCCGACTGTAACCGAACACACGCCTGCCGATGGGCGGCCGATGTTTTCTGTGTAATGCTCGAATGCATCTTGTGCGCTAACAAGAGAGCTGCGAGTAACTGAAAGCTCTCCGTCATCCTTCTGGGTTGGAGTAAAGGCTTGGCTCGATACACGCCCGTCGTGCACAAATGACGGGTGTATCTGACGCCAAACCATCTCCTCTCCCTTCGTCAGTTCAAACTCACCTGCGCGCAGTTCGTCATCGGGCATACTGCTGAATTCCCCCCACCAGGCTCTCTGCCGCTTCCTGCAGTTGATGCGGCGCGAAGGTCGCATCGAGTTCATCGTCGTCAGTGTTGGAGAAAGCGTAGATCTCAACCTTCCCCTCGGGCGTGACCTCAGCGGTCACTTCACCCGCACTGGAACTCCATTCGAGCTGGACGCCACCCTTTTCGGTGGGATAGATGTACGGCCTACTCGCTCCTGAATCGAGCAGCTCTAGTAGGAGAGACTCGGCTTGCCGTAGAACCTTCCTGGCGATGCCCTCCCCGGAGCCCTCCAGCCAGCCATTTTCCAGCTTCTGCAACTCCGCCAGTCGTTCGGACCAGTCGGATGGGAGGACTGGTTCAATCCCTAGGACATCTTGAATCTCGATGATCTCGCCCGCCGTCGACTGAATTGCTACGGCGCTTACGGCAACAGTGGGGGCGAGAGCGGATACATCGAGGTATTGACGTAGATCTGGAATGATGTCGTCGGAAGAGAAGCGGCCGACGATGACTCGGCCATTGCGGGCGAGCCTTACCTTGAAGGTGCCTTCATCGGCTGCTACGCCGATTACTTGGCCTACAACAAGGGTCTCGACTTCGAAACGCTCAAAGCTGGCCAGCTCTTGAATTGATTGTCGAATCCCTCGTGAATATACAGCCGCATTCGGGGTTCCCTCGTCGAAGCTAATGAACTCCGCCTCTTGCAAGCTGCGGCCGAAGCGTGCGAATTCCCTTAGTGCTTGAACCGGGAATTTTGGCGGGATTCCGGACCCCTGTCCGACGGAGCGCAATGCAGTTTGAATCAAAATTCGTGCTTCGTCGAAAACATCAGCGTCATCGGTCTGGAACAGTGCCGCCTCTGAATCTTGTGGCATTACGAGCACGGGCACCACGCTGCCGCTTCTCACCCCGGCCAGGCGAAGGTTGAATCGAGAGAACTGCCTCGGCGCTCGCTGGCGTTGCGGATGGCGCTGCATGTAGAGCGCCTTCGCTACGTCCACCACTAGGCGCTCGTAGCGTGCGAATTCGGACAGGACTTCCACGGGTAGGCCATGCTGCTCGTAGCGGCCTCCCCTAAGGCGCCATGATCCAAAAGTACGCTCTTCGTCAGTCCCCATGGGCCCCACATTAGTGACAGCTCTCCGAGACTTCAGCAGTTTGAAGAGGTCGACACTGATAACGATCTAGGGCTACCGCTGGTGCGCCATGTGCGCAGCGGGTGAGGCACTGTTGCGAAGCCTGCATCCGGCCCAGGCTTCAGGCTCTCGAAGTGGCGGTCACCAATCACCTGCCGAATGAGATCCTGCCGAAGTTGACCCCTAGGCAGCACTATGGCCGGCAGCCTCATCTAGGCCGTTGCGAGTCGCTGACCTGTGGCTATGGCTGTGGCATGAGCATATGGGGCCTACGGAGCCGTTGCCGCGCACAGGCAGACCTGGAAGTTCACGCGCGGCTGGCGCTGGCAGGGCACTCTTGGCCATCGGCGGAGCCTGGTCGTCGGTCGGGTCCCGGGTTTGCACCGGACCACCCCCGGACAGAGCCAGGGATGCAGCTGCACTACAGAGCTGGACACCTCGGAAGCCGACCGCGCGCAGGTGGACGCTATCCTGCGGCACTGACAGACGGCCGCGAAGACCGTGCCACATCCGTGCCAGATCGTGCGGGGAACTACGGGGAACGAAGGGCGTTGTCGGGCTCTACGGTGTCGATCAGCTCCCGCAGCGTCTATGCAGGTCAGATGCGGTCCTGTCTTCCCTCTCTTGTAAAGCGGGGGTCGTCGGTTCGGAACCCGACAGGAGGCTTTGTGGGTGCGGGAGTGTGATTCCCCGGTGCCCGTCCTTTCGCATGATCGCGGCCGTGCCACCTGCGTGCCGCAAGGCCCCGGACGTCGGAGCCCGTCTTCGTGTCGGAGGCGACGCGCACTCCGCAACCCCGCACGAGGGCTCCTGCAACCTTTCGTGGCGTCGCGGGGTCGAAGGGGTGCACGGGAAGCGGGTCGGCGCTTCCGGCAGTACCGGGTGCCTTTGTGTCTGGGGGCGAGGGGGATTTCGTGGTGCGTACGCGTACGGCAGTGGTGGCGGTGGCGTTGGTTGCCGTGCTGGCGCCCGTGGCGCTCGGGGGGTCGGCGGCCTTTGCCGCGCCCGTGACGCCGGTCGCCGTCACGGCGGCGGCGGAGGTCGGGACGGTCGTCCAGGACGGTGGTCGGCTGACCGTTCCGGCGGGTGAGGAAGGGGCGGTGACGCTGCGGTTCACGGCCATGCTGCCGGTGGGCGTCGAGGGCCCGGTGACCGCTTCCTTCGAGCTGGACACCTGGCTGACCGAGGGTGAGGCGGGCAGTTCGCCGGTGAGCCCGGACGTGATCCGCTCCGTCTGCGCGGTCAACGGCGTCTCGTACGGGGAGTGTGCGTGGCACATGCCCTACCACCCGCCCGTCCTGCACGATCCGCCCACCCGGCCCTCCCTCGACCTTCCCGCGGTGCCGGCCGCCGAGAGCCTCGCCTACACCGTCACCTTGGACGCCGATCAGACCGCGGCCCTTCTGGGCCGCCTGAACGCCCTGGTCCAGCTGAGGGACAGTACGGGCGCGACCGTGGCCCGGGGCACGCTCGGCCTCGACTTCGTCGCCGGGACGCCCTCCGCGGACCGGCGCGGCGCCGTCCACGCGCGGGACAAGGACGGCGTGCTGTGGCGGTACGAGGGCACGGGCGACGTCAACCGGCCGTTCGGGACGCGCAAGAGGGTCGGTGGCGGCTGGAACGCCTACACCGCCGTCGTCCCGGTCACGACCGCCACGGCGGACGGCCGGGGCGACCTCGTCGCCCGCGACAAGGCGGGTGTCCTCTGGTACTACGCGGGCACCGGCAAGCCCTCCGCGCCCTTCGCCCCGCGCCAGCGGGTCGGCGGTGGCTGGAACGCGTACACGGCCCTCGTCGGCGTCGGTGACGGCGGTCTGGTCGCCCGGGACGGGGACGGCGTGCTGTGGCGCTACAAGGGGGAGTACGGCACGGTGTACGGACCGCGGAAGCGGGTGGGCGGCGGCTGGAACACGTACACCGCCCTGACCATGTCGGGCGCCCGCGACGGGGCCCTGGGCCGCGACAAGGACGGCGTGCTGTGGAAGTACAACCGCTGGGGCCTCTACCCCTCCCCGCCCTTCCAGCAGCGCCAGCGCGTCGGCGGCGGCTGGAACACGTACACGGCGATCGCGGGCACCGCCGAACTCGGACGTGACGATCGCCCCGACCTCGTCGCCCGGGGCAAGGACGGCAGGCTCTGGCTCTACCAGGGCGTGCACAAGCCCCTGTCCGGTCTCGTCCCCGGCTCCGCCCGCACTCTTGTCGGTGGTGGATGGAACGCCTACGACCTGATCTTCTGAGCCCTCGCCCCCGCGAAGGGGGTTGTCGGGCCGAATCCGACGGGGGGCTTGTGGCAAGGGGCTGGACGGGGGGAGCGATCCACCGGGGCCGGCCCTTTCGTGTGATCCGGTCGTACGGTCTCCCCCTGTCCCGTGATGAACGAGGAGGAAGGGCCCGTGAGGAACGCGACCAGGGCGGCGGCGTCCTGGGCGAGGTGGCCGCCGTATGCCACATGGTTAGGGTTCTTGGCGACTCGGCCTCCGAGCTTGGGGCGGGCACGCCTGTTCCAAGTGCCGGAATCAATGAAGGTCACAGGGGAGACCGATGGGCACCTCTTCGAGTGGGCCTAGGTGCTCAGGGCGCTGAGTAGCGATCAGGTGGTGTCGCCGGCTCGTAGCTCGGCTTTTCGTCGGCGGGTGTAGCCGTCGAGGTCTTGCTTGATGGCTACGACCTCCTCCACACGGATGCGGACGGGCCCGCAGTACAGGGCATCGCACGAGCGGGGGAAGCTGCCGTCGATGAGCGAGATACCGCTGAGCACCACGCCCGCCACGTCATCGACCGCTGTGCACAGGACCGGGTGGAACGAGCAGTCCTCGTAGACGTCGCCCACCTGGATGCCGTTCGGGTTGCCGGGGTGTGGTGTCTCGTTCATGGGGCCAACCTGTCACGAGCGACGGCTTCGGTGCTTCTGTGTTCTGGGGCCGGTCTCTCAGGCTCATCGATCCCCGGGTACGGTGCGCGGCATGTCCGGTGGTCCTCCTGTCTGTCCCGAGTGCGCTCAGCCGATGAAGTCGGGCGGCCTTGTCCTCATGCAGCGGGAGGAGGACGGCAAGCGGACCTGCCGTGTCCTGTGGCGGTGCCCGGACCGGCAGCTCTGGTGGCATTGGGCCGATCAACCGGACGCACCCATGGAGCTGTGTCCGGTCCCGCACCTGTTCGGCAAGTGATGGAGTGGTCAGCTGCCGGGCCGCCCACGGGCCGAGGAGGGGCCGACCAACGGTTGCCACGCGTGACAACAGGTGGCCGCTCGACCGCAGGCCGGAAGCCACCAGCCGGAGAGCGCCCAGGCTCGATCAAGAACGAGGGCAAGCAGTTGTTGGCGCGGCCTCACCCCCAGTCGCCGAAGCGTCGGCAGGTACCGAAGAAGATGACCGTATGCGCTACTTCAACGGGACCGGTTGGCTCGCCATCTTCACCGGCACCGAGACGATGATCGGACGGACCGTTCACGTAGACGCCTGGGACGAGACGACGGGAGTAGCCCTCGTTGTCGATCCCAAGCGCGGCACCCGGCGAGCGGTCACGGATTATCCGGACTTCTCCCATCTGGAGCAGGTGGATCAGGTGGTGGCCGCTGTGCCAGGAGGAGGCTGGCGGGCTTACTGGAAGGACGAAGGGCCGGACCGTGGACCGCTGACCGAGCAGGTTCTCGCATGGCTGATCACCGCGAAGGGGCGAGCTGCGCCGATCACTGTCGATGCTCATGGTCACGTCGACGACGCCGAGGGCGCTGATCGACTCATTCCGCCTGGGGAAGCATGACCACAGCCTGATTCGCCGTCTCGGTTTCCGTCTCATTCAGCGCCGTTCGGCCTCATTCAGGCAGGGGCAGAGCTGCTGCAAGAGCAACGGTCATCCGTATGTGAACGCAGGCGAAGGGCGCCGAACGTACCCTGAAAAGCCCCAGCGGATTTGGAAGCGTGCGCGCTGCCGGCGGCGGCAGGGCCCTCTTGGCCGTCGGCGGAGCCTGGTCGGCGGTGTGGCTTTGTTCATGAGAACGGACAGCAGATGTTCACGACTTCGGGAGGCACCGCCGTCTGGCACTGTTCGATTGCGACAGCAGCAATCGCGCTTCAATGTCCGCGGCCGCCGCGACAGCCGTTGCCGCCCTCCGCATCGTCGAACGCAGTTGTGGGAGAGGGGTGTGATCCTGCACGTATGAACCATCTTGGTGACGCGTACCTGCACACCTGGACGCTGCGCTTTATGGCCCTCTTGGCAGCCGACACCCAGGATCAACTTGTCTGGCTGGGTGAGCATGAGCTGGAGACGAAGGACATCGTTGAAGAGGTCGAGCTCCTCTGCCGCGTCTCCGAAGGACTCGCGGAGCGCGGAGCCTTCGAGCTCGAGGATCTGCGCGGTCTTCGGGCCATCGGACGTCGCCTCGGCGAGATCGATGGCACTTGCCGAGTCGGCCTCTGGGGCAACGCCCTGGCCACGGATCCGGCGTGGGATGACATACGTTTCCTGGCCCGCCGGTTTCTTCTCGCTAGCCTGGGCGACTGGCGTCAGCCACTGCCACGCCCCGTGCACTCGCACACGGGCGACCACTGAGCCGTTCAGGCAGCCGCTGCGACTCTGACGCAGTCGGCTCCGAACACTGAATCGCGAGAACGTCGCGACCACGGCTGGGTGTCGGCAGGTAGCCCGCCGCACGCCGCCTGTTAGATCTCGGCAGCCGCCTCTCGGGCTGAAACTCAGGCAGCGTTCGAATCCTTGGTGTGCTCTGGCGCCTCCCGAAGTCGTGAACATCCGCTGTCCGTTGTCCGTTCTCATGGACGAAGCCAGCAGTGCGAATCCGGCAGAAGTTCACGAGCGGAGCCCCCCGGACTGATCATGATCGTTGGTTTTCGGTGTCTACAGGGAGTGGCATTAGATGTAGGGCGGCTGGGGACGGGCGCGGGCGCGTGGGACGAAAAGTGGATGCCGGGTGCTGGGTTCGGCAGGCATGATCGCGCCATGTCGACCGATGTCAGCGGAATGATCGAGTGCCGACCGGGGGCCCGACTGTGGGGCCCGGACGACGAGGACACGGTCTGGGAAGCGGGTATCGACCTCTTCCTGCTCAACAGGGGCAACGCCTACGACGGCCTGGCCTGTCTCTTCGGGATCCGCAACACCTTCGGCTTCCGTCCGCTCGCCGAGGACCGCGGCTTCCCGGGCGACGCGTCGGAAGGGCTGAGGGAGGAGTTCGCCGACTACGGCGGTCCCGACTGCGTATACGGGACGACATGGCTGACCTGGGCCGAGCTGGCGGCCGTCGACTGGCAGGAGACGGACGGTTCCGGTACTCGGAGCCGTGTATCGGCTGCGGGGCCCGACACGGACTGGGGTCGGGTCTGGAGGGTCATGCACGTTCTCGCCGAGGTCCATGGCGCGGAGAACGTACGCCTCGTCGTCTGGTTCCACTGATCCGCCCCCGTGCGGAACGTGCACCGGTCAGACCGACCGTCGTTTCAACAAGGTGCATCTGCCGCGCGCTCGACGACTCGGGTCGCGCTCCCGTCTTCGCCCCACTCCGGCCGGGATGGTCGGTTCCACGGGTTCAGGCGACCAGCATGAGGCGAGCCCTGGAGGTCATTGCCCCAGCATCTTGCTTTGCCGGGTGGGTGCAACAGGCTCCCCGACGCGCCGGAAGTTCACGGGGCCACAGTCACTCGCTCCAAAGCAGTCCCAGTTCAAGCCCGGTCTACGTTTGGCCTGTGAACCACAGCGATTCCAGCGCCGGAGTGCCCCGCGAGCCCGACCTGCCGTCCTACCGGGCAGTCCTGGCGGAGACCGACTGGGGCTCGCTCCAGACGGCGTTCGGGAGTGGGGAAGGGCTTCCCCCGGTTCTGGAGCGGCTGTTGGTGCCCGATGCCAAGGTTCAGGTGGCCGCTTTGGCGGAGGTGGGTGAGCTGGTCGGGCATCAGAACAGCATTTACGAAGCCACCGCCCCCGTCGTCGTGTACGTCGCCGGCATCCTCGACCACCCGGCAGCCATGTCCCTCCGGGCCTATCGCGACGTTCCCGTCCGTGCGGCGCTGCTGGGCCGGCTGTTCTCCACGGTCTACGACGCCTCCGACGAGGTCGTCGGGTGCATCGAGCGGTGCTCTCCCGGCTTCCTCGCCCGCGACACCGTCGTGTCGGCCTTCCGGGAGCTGCGACCGGCGCTTTATCGGGCCGTCGAGCCCTTCCTTGAGGACGGTCATGAGGACGTGCGCGAAGCTGCCGTTCTTGCCGCGCTCGTCCTCGCCGAGCATCCCGCGCTCGCCGGGCACCGCGATCGGCTCGCCGTGCACGCGCGCCGGATCCTGGAGACCCGTGGCGACGGCGATTTCGGCCGGCGGGTCGCGTGGAAGGCCCTCGACGCGTGGGGGCACGACCTCACCGGTGTCGCACCTCCCCGCGAGGAGGCATGGGACTGGGGGCCGCACAGTGATGGGCGCGGCGATCTCGTACCTCCCTTCTGAACGAGGGCCGAGGACCGAGGACCGGTATCCGCAGAGCGCCCTTGTAGCGTGACCGGGTGGACGAAGAACCCGTACTCATCACGCTCACGCCTGACCAGGCGTTCGTTCTGTCCGATTGGCTGTACGAGGTGATGATGGAGTCCGACAAGCTGGACGCCATCGTGCCGGATCGCGCGGTCTGGTCCGGGCTCTACGCGATCTCCGGGACTCTGGAGAAGGAGCTCGCGGGGATCTTCGCGCCCGATTACGAGGAGCGGCTCGCGGCGGCCCGGGGGCGTTTGATGGAGCTCATGGGCGGTGCGGGGGAGGGGGAGTGACGGGAGGGCTTGGCCTCGACGTTCCTTCGTCTTGAGTGGCTGCCCCCGCGTGTCGTACCTCCGGTTCTTGAAGGGGCGGCAGCACACCGGTGCCGTCGTGTTCGACCGGCTTCGCGCCTCGGTGTGTTGTCGGTGCCCGGTGCTAGCTTCAGCGGCATGGCGAACCGTTCATATCTCTACTCCGCCGACTCGATGCCGAGCGAGACGGAGAACCCCCAGCGGATCCGGTGCATATCCGAGCACAACTGGGACATCCCGCTCGCGCACAAGCTCTTGGTCGGGCGCGGAACGACGATCGTTCCGTCCATGATCTGGAACCCTCCGATCGGCATCGCCGGGGAGTACGCCGACGGGGCGGCCCTGCTGCTCGACCTTCTGCGCGTGGTCGGTGAAGGCCTTGAGGGGGACGGCGAGTTCGCGGAGTGCGTCGCCAGGACCACGGCGCACCTCGACAAGCAGCGGGCGAAGTACTTCGTGCTGGAGACCGGGGAGATCGTCTCGATGACGGACGACGACCCGGTGGGGAGCGTGCGGAGTCTGGTGGCCGGGGAGATCCCCCGTGCCGTCGCCCGGGCCGAGGCGGCGATCGCCGGCCGGGACGACGACTGGCTGGCCTCGGTCCGGGCCGACTGGCAGAAGCACTTCGCGTCCTTCTACGCCGACGCGCTCTACTTCTCCTTCCCCGGCTGACGGGGCGGGCGGGGCGGGCGGGGAGGCGTCGGCAATACGATCGGCGGATGTCTTCAGAGGTGTCCGGGGTCGTCTGGTCCCTCCAGGGGTTCAGCAAGGCGGACGAGTTTCTGCGTACCGAGTTTCCGATCAGCCGCGAGCAGATCCTTCGGCTCCGGGAAGTGATCGAGCCGGACGCGGACGACCCCTGGATGTTCCTCGGGTACGAGGTGCCCGTCGAGGTGTGGCCTGCGGTGGACGCGATCCTGCGGTGCGGTCCGCCCGATCCCGGCCTCGACTACTTCACGGGCTCCTACGCGTCCGAGTGATCGGATCCGGTGCCGTGGCCGGGGGTACGGGCTGGCCGCCGCCGCAGCATCCCGTCACGGCGCGTCGGCCAGGTCAGGGCCCGGACCAGGGCGTTGTTCACCACGAAGTACTCCGGGCGCACCCAGCCCTCCTCCTTGGAGTACGGGCCCGGGCCCTCGCCCCGGTACAGGCGGTGCACGAGGCGGTCGTACGCGAAGCCGCCGGCGAGGAGGAGCGGGGCGGTGAGCGCGGCGGCGAGGGTGATGCCGCAGCGGAGGGCCAGGTGGGAGCGTCCGTCTGTGCGCACGGAACGCAGTATGGCCTCAGCGATCGTCACCGAACCACTGGCGCCGCCAAGAGCCTTGTGTTCCGATCTCCTCCGGTGGCAGGCCATGAGTGAGGTGACCCGGTGAGCGGCTCGGTGCGGACGAACTCGTACGCGGGCCGTTGCGCACGCTGCGGCGCGGACGTCGAGGCCGGGAGCGGGGTCCTGCTCCGCAGCGCGTGGGGGCGGTGGGTGGTCTACCACCCGGAGCACGCGCCGGTCCCCGACGCGGACGGCACCACCTCGGACGCCTCCGCGATGCGCTCCAACCGGCGGGACGGGGAGTGCGAGGCCTGCGGGTCGAGCGTGCCGGCCGGGGACGGGGTGCTCGTGAGCACGGCTTTCGGCGGGTGGGAGGTCTACCACCGCGAGCACGTCCGCGAGCCCGCGCCGCCACCCCGCCGTCACCACACCGGTTGGCACCGGCGCCGTCTCATGGCCCTGGACATCGCGACCACCGGCAACCGCCGCGGCGTCGACCGCGTCCTCGGCGCGGCCGTGTGCGCCGGCGACGGGACACGCCGGTCCTGGCTCGTCGACCCCGGTCCCGGGCCGGTCTCGGTCGCGCCCGGGAAGGGGCACGGGATCCCGGTCGAGCGCGCGCGTGCCGACGGGCGGCCCGCCGCCGAGGCGCTGGAAGAACTGGCCGTCGTGCTCGCCGGACACCTGGCCGCCAAGGAGCCCCTGGTCGTCTGGCACGCTCCGTTCGTGCTCACCACGCTGGAGACCGAACTGGTCCGGCACGGGCTGGTGCCGCTCTCCGGTCGTCTCGCCGGCGGCGTGGCGCCGGTGTGCGATCCGCTCGTCCTGGACCGGCACGCCGAGCCCTTCCGGACCGGAGGACGGGCCTTGGAGACGGTCGCCGAGTGGTACGGCATTCCGCACGAGCGGCCCGGTGACCCCTCCTGCGACGCCGAGACCACGCTCGTCCTCGCGCAGGTGATCGGGGCCTGCCATCCGGCCGCGGGCCGCCTCTCCCGCCCCGCGCTCCACAGGGAGCAGGTGCGGTGGCACGAGCAGTACGTCCAGGAGGCCGAGGCCCGGCGCCCCGGCCGGGACCGGGACCGGTGTTGGCCGCTGGGTGAGGTGCGGGTGCTGGAGTGGGAGGACCACGCCACCGTCTGATCCCTCCGGGCGTGCAACCTTCCGCCCTCCCCGGTGGTCTGTGTGCTGAACGTTCCGTACGTACAGCGTGAAAGGCCTCCGTGTACCCGAAGAGTCTCGTCGCCACCCTCACCGGTGGTGCCATGTCCGCCGTCGTCCTCGGCGGTCTGCTGGCCGCCGCTCCGCAGGCGGCCGCCGCCGGTGTCACCTGCGGGACCAACGTCTTCATGCGGACGTTCTACAAGAACACCTCGTTCACCGGGACGCCCGTGAAGACCGACTGCGACGCCGCCGTCGGCGAGAACTGGTCCGGCAGTCCGGTCGCCGGAGTGCCGTCGAACAACTTCGGGGCCCGCTGGTGGGTGTCCCGCGACTTCGGCTCCGGAGGGCCGTTCACGTTCACCGTCTCCGCCACCGACGGCGTCCGCGTCTACCTGGACGGCGTCCGCAAGATCGACCTGTGGACCAACACCGGTGACACCGCCCGCTCCAAGAGCGTGAACCTGACCGTTCCCGCCGGCCGGCACACCCTCCGCGTCGACCACGTGAACTGGTCCGGCGCCGCGAAGGTCGCGTTCGGCTACGCGCCCAGGACCGCGGCCGCCCAGGACAAGGTGAAGCCGCTCGCCCCCACCGACGTGCGGACCACCTACAACACCACCACCCGGAAGACCACCGTCTCCTGGGCCGCCAACAAGGAGATGGACCTCGCCGGTTACTCCCTCCACCGGCGGGCCGTCGGCTCCAGCACCTGGACGGCCGTCACCACCGCCACCACGGCGCGCAGCCACACCGATCCGCTCGTGAACCGCGACGACCGCACGCCCTACTACTACGAGGTGCGCGCCAGGGACCGGGCGGGCAACACCTCGGCCGGCAGCGCCGACGCCCTCGTGCGCCCGCTGCCCGTCGTCGCCTCCCTGACCGGCACGTACGACAAGGCGACCGGCAAGGTCACCCTGAAGTGGCCCCTCAACACCGAGCCGCACTTCGACCACTACACGGTCCTGAGCAACGACCTGGTGGAAGGCTCCTACGCCTGGGTCCCGCTCGGCACCACCAAGGGCAACACCTGGACCACCCCCGTCGTCGCCGACGGCGAGACCCACCACTACCGCGTCCTCGTCACCAACGACGGCGGCACCACCACCCACAACCCGAGGACGCTCGACGCCACCGCTCCCCACGAGCTCTGGATCGACATCCCCGACGGCATCGCCCCCGCCCAGGCCCCCGACCTGGCCCTCGGCTCGTGCACGGGCGGCGTCCAGGCGACCGCCACCGACTGGACGCCCGCTCCCATCCGGGACTTCACCGGCTTCCGGATCGAGCGCCGCGCCGTGGGGACGACCGCCTGGTCGGTCGTCCTGGACAAGGGCTACGACCCGCGCCGCGACCCGGCCACGGCCACCGTCTGCGTCGCCCAGCCCGCCGACGGGCGCGCCTACGAGTACCGGGCCCGCACCTCCGACGGGGCCGGGAACCTCTCCCCGTCCAGCGAGGTCCTGTCCGTGACCCTGCCGACCGGCTGACCCGCACCCGGCCGTCCCCGGTCGGCCCCCGCCTACCTCCCGCTCAACCGGTTCGCCAGCACCGCCACCCGGTCCGTTCGGGCCGACAGGCCCAGGGACTCGCGGTGGTCGGCGCCGCGGAAGGCGGCGTACATGGTCTGGACGCCGAGCCAGCGCAGCGGCTCCGGTTCCCACTTGCGGACCTTGTGGCCGACCCAGGGGAGGGCCGTGAGGTCGGTCGGGCCGGACTGGCCGGAGTCCTGCTGGATCAGGTCGCGCAGGGTGCGGGCGGCGAGGTTGGCGGTGGCGACGCCCGAGCCGACGTAGCCGCCCGCCCAGCCCAGGCCCGTGGAGCGGTCGAGGGTGACCGTCGCGCACCAGTCGCGCGGGACGCCGAGCACGCCGGACCAGGCGTGGTCGATCCGTACCCCCGCGAGCTGCGGGAAGAAGCGGACCAGGATCTCGCGCAGGGCCTCGACCGTCCGCGGCTGGGTGCGGCCGTCGTTGTCGGTCTTCGAGCCGAAGCGGTACGGGACGCCCCGGCCGCCCAGCGCGATCCGGCCGTCGGCGGTCCGCTGGGCGTACATGTACGCGTGCGCCATGTCGCCCAGGGTCTCGCGGCCCTCCCAGCCGATCGACTCCCACTGCGCGTCCGTGAGCGGCTCGGTGGCGATCATCGAGGAGTTCATCGGGAGCCAGGTGCGGCGCTGGCCCGCCAGGGAGGCGGTGAAGCCCTCGGTGCAGCGCAGCACGTACGGGGCGCGGACCGTGCCGTACGGGGTCACCGCGTGCTTCGGCCTGATCTCCGTCACCGGCGTCGACTCGTGGATCGTGACCCCCAGCGCCTCGACCGCCGCCGCGAGCCCCTTCACCAGCTTCACCGGGTGGAGGCGGGCGCCGTGCGGCGTCCAGGAGGAGCCGACGGCGCCGGTCACGCGGACGCGTTCGGCGGTCTCGCGCGCCCCGTACAGCACCCGGTCCGTCTCGCCGAAGGCGATCTCGACCGTGTGGAAGTCCTTGAGCCGGGCCAACTGGGCGGGAGAGAGGGCGACTTCGAGGACGCCGCCCCGGTGCACGTCGGCGTCGATCCTCTCCCGCTCGCAGACGTCGACGACCTCGGTGACGGTCGCGTTCATGGCCTGCTGGAGGCGGACGGCCGCCTCGTGGCCGTGCAGCCGGGCGTAGCGGTCGCGGCCGGCGATGCCGTTGTAGAGCCAGCCGCCATTGCGCCCGGAGGCGCCGTACCCGCAGAACTTCGCCTCCAGGACCGTGATGTTGAGGAAGGGCACGGCCTTCTTCAGGTAGTAGGCGGTCCACAGGCCGGTGTAGCCGCCGCCCACGATGCAGACGTCGGCGGTGGTGTCGCCGGGGAGCGGCTCGCGGGGTGCGGAGGCGCCCTCCCGCGCGTACCAGAACGAGATGCCGCCGTTGACCGTGCTCATGTGTACCCCTGCACTGTGGTGTGCTCCTGCCCGTGTGCCCCTGGACGCGGAATGTGTGGGCGGGACGTTACCCGGGCCCCGCGACCCGTGGATACGGGCGCCGTGGTGGGGCTTTCCGCGCCGGGCCCGACAGGGTGTACGCCGTCTAGGCTCGGCGGCATGGTCCACGTGCCGGAGGAGCTCGCGCGCTCGCAGGCGAAGTACAACGGCGACGCGGGGCGGGCGTTCGTCGCCGGACTGCCCCGTACCGCCGGGGAGTTCCTCGACCGGTGGGGACTGCGGGTCACCGGACCCTCGATGTACGGGATGGCCTCACTGGTCCTTCCGGTGGAGCGGCGCGCGGACGGCGTGCCCGCCGCCCTGAAGATGCAGCTCCTCGACGAGGAGACCGAGGGCGAGCCGGTCGGGCTGCGCGCCTGGGACGGGGCGGGGGCCGTACGGCTCCTCGACCACGACCCCGCGACCGGCACCATGCTCCTGGAGCGCCTCGACGAGTCCCGGCCGCTGTCCTCCCTCCCGGACACCCGGGAGGCGATGCGGATCGTCGCGGGCCTGCTCGCCCGGCTCACGGCCGTCCCCGCGCCGCCCGGCCTGCGGACGCTCGGCGGCATCGCGGCCGGGATGCTCGCGGAGGCGCCCGGGGCCGCCGCCCGGCTCGGCCCGCAGGACGCGGCGGTCCTGCGGGACTGCGCGGCGGCGGTACGGGAGGTGGCGGGCGAACCGGGCGACCGGCTGCTCCACTGGGACCTGCACCTCGGGAACGTCCTGGCCGCCGGGCGCGAGCCCTGGCTGTCGATCGACCCCAAGCCGCTCGCGGGCGACCCCGGCTTCGACCTCCTCCCGGCGCTCGTGGACCGCTTCGATCCCGACCCGGACGAGGTGCTGTGGCGGTTCGACCTGCTCGCCGAGGTCGTCGGGGACCGGCGGCGCGCGGTGGCGTGGACGCTGGGCCGGGTCCTCCAGAACGGCCTGTGGGACGTCGAGGACGGGGAGCCGTCCCTGGCCGCCGAGCAGGTCGCGGTCGCGCGGATCCTGCGGGAGAGGCGGGGGTGAGGGCGGCCCGATCCTCAAGGGCCTGATCCTCAAGGGACCGGGGCCGCCTGCGGGACCAGGGCGTGGATTTCGCTGGTCACGGAGGCCCCTCGCGGGGCACCCTGGCCCCATGATCCGTACCGCCACCCCCGCAGACGTCCCCGTCGTCCACGCCCTCATCCGCGACCTCGCGGAGTACGAGAAGGCCCTCGACGAGGTCCGTACGACCCCCGAACAGCTTCACGAGGCCCTCTTCGGCGAGCGGCCCGCCGCCTTCGCGCTCATCGCGGAGGACGCGTCCGGCGAGCCGGTCGGCTTCGCGCTCTGGTTCCTCAACTTCTCGACCTGGCGCGGCGTCCACGGCATCTACCTGGAGGACCTGTACGTCCGCCCGGAGGCGCGCGGCGGCGGCCACGGCAAGGCGCTGCTGCGCGAGCTGGCCCGGATCTGCGTCGAGCGCGGCTACGAGCGCCTGGAGTGGTCCGTCCTGAACTGGAACAAGCCCTCGATCGACTTCTACGAGTCCCTGGGCGCCCGTCCGCAGGACGAGTGGACGGTCTACCGGCTGACGGACGGGGCCCTGGCGGAGCTCGGCGGTGCGGCGGGAGTGTAGGAAAGGGGCATGGACAACGACGACAACGACATCGAGCGGCGCTTCCGGCGGATCACCGACTTCATCGAGGCCCGCCTGACGCCGCTCTTCGACCCCGCGAACGGCAGCGACCACGGCTTCGGCATGGACGACACCTCCCGCGCGCTGCGGGCCGCCCGCTACACCGTGCAGGCCGCGTCGGCCGTCTCCGGCCTCGTGGAGAAGCGGGCGACGGCCCCGGAGCTGCGGCAGGTCGTGGACCAGGCCCTCGAACACAACTGGGACGTGCTGCGGTCCGTCGCCCGGATGTGGGAGGACCACCCGGACTTCGCGAAGGAGTTCAAGGCGCACTCCTGGGACGTCGTCGGGGCCGTCTGAGGCCCTTCTGAAGCCCGCCGGGTCCTACGGGATCAGGACCACCTTGCCCGTCGTGCCCCGGTTCTCCAGGGCGCGGTGGGCCTCCGCCGCCTCCGCGAGCGGGAAGCGGTGGACGGCGGGGCGGAGGGCGCCGTCGGCCGCGGCGGCGAGGGCGGCGAGTTCGAGGTTCCGGACGTCGCCGCCCGCCTTCCGGATCATCACCGGGCCGAGGACGGATTCGGAGGTGATGCCGCGCTCCGCCAGCTCCTCCGGGGTGAAGGCGAGCGGCTCGCCGTCGTGGAGGCCGGCCCCGGACCAGCCGAAGACGACGTGCTGCCCGCCCTTGCCGAGGAGGTCCACGGCGGCGCGGCCGGTGTCGCCGCCGACCGAGTCGAAGACGACCGTGGCCGTACGTCCGCCCAGGGGCCCCTCCAGGTACGCGCGGACCTTCTCCGGCCAGTCGGGCTCCAGGTAGTCGACGGCCAGGTCGGCGCCGTTCTCCCGGACCAGGGCGGTCTTCGCGGGCCCGCCCGCGAGGCCGACGACGGTGGCGCCGGCGTTCTTGGCGTACTGGACGAGCAGGGTGCCGATGCCGCCCGCGGCCGCCGGGACGATCGCGACCGACGCGGGGCCGAGGTCGGTGAACTGGAGGATGCCCAGGGTCGTGCGGCCGGTGCCGATCATGGCGACGGCCTCCGCCTCGCCGAGGTGGGCGGGCAGGGCGTGCAGCCGGGCGGCGTCGGTGACGGCGAGTTCCGCGTAGCCCCCGGGGGCCATGCCGAGGTGGGCGACGACCCGCTCGCCGAGCCAGGACGGGTCGGTGCCCTCCCCGAGCGCGTCGACCGTGCCCGCGACCTCGCGGCCGGGGACCGTGGGCAGCTCGGCGGGTGCCGGGAAGGGGCCGGTCCCGCCCTCCCGGAGCGCCGTGTCGAGCAGGTGCACCCCGGCCGCCGCGACCCGGACGCGGACCTGTCCGGGGCCCGGGACGGGGTCGGGGACCTCCTCGTACGTGAGGTTCTCGGCGGGGCCGAAGGCGTGGAGGCGGACGGCGTGCATGACGGTTCCCCTGTCGTCGTGCGACGGATCGCGGTGGTCGTGACGGGAAAAGCCTCCGACCTCAAGCGCGCTTGAGGTCAAGGTCCGCGAGGGATCAGCGCCTCCCGTACGCGACCCGCTCCGCCCGCAGCGCCAGCGACACCGCCTCGACCGCGCTCGTGAACGACACCTCCGAGAGCACGCCCGGCGCCGCGACCTGGTCGCCCACCAGGTACACCCCGTCGCCCCGGTCGACGGCCGGCCGGTCGCGCCAGGTGGTCCCGGGGCGGTCCACCGCTCCCGTACGCCCCCGGGACAGCGACGCGCGCCGCCACACCGTCCGCTCGCGCCAGCCGGGGAAGCCGAGGTCGAGGAGGCGTTCCGCGTGGGCGACCCCGTCCGCCCTGGACGCGTCCGGGCCGACGGGCAACTGGGCCTGGAGGAGCTGCTGACCGGAGGGGGCGAGCGAGGGGTCCTGCGCGGTGAACCGCTCGATCCAGCCGGGCGCGTCCAGGTCGGAGACGACGAACGGGTCCCCCTTCCGGGTCCGCAGCGCCAGGTCGACCAGGACCGTGCCGCCGCTCTCCCAGGTCAGCGACGGGTCGCCGAGGAGCCGGGCGGCGGCGGGCAGGGCGGTGGCGACGATCACCGGGCCCCCGCCGTCAGGCAGCGCGTCGACCCGGGACGAGGTCTCGATCCGTACGCCCAGCTCCCGGGCCCGGTCCGCCATCCGCCCGATCAGCGCGCCCCAGCCGCCCCGGACGTAGTGCGCCTCGGGCGGCAGGGCGGTGGCCCGGCGCAGCCGTTCCTGCACGAAGCGGGCGGAGAGCGCGCCGGGGTCGTGGTGGAAGAGCGCGACCCCGCTGTACGCGGCGGCCGTGCGGGCGGCCCGGGCGCCCGAGAGCCCGGTGGCCCAGGTCCGGAAGTCGGTGCCGACGGGGGCCTTCCGGGCGGTACGGAGGGACTGGCGGAGCAGGCCGGGCGGCGGGACGCGGCGGAGGGCGCCGCCGCGGTGGAAGCGGAACCGGAGTCCTTCGGCGGGCGGCAGCGGGGCGAGCGGGCCGAGGAGTCCGCGCTGCTTGAGCCAGGTCCAGTGCGGTCCGCCGCTGTAGAGGGCGTGCGGGCCGTCGTTGGTGCGGTACGGCCCGTCGGCGGTGCGCGCCCGGCCGCCGAGGTCCCGGTGGGCCTCGTACAGGGTCACGGCGGTGCCGGCCTCGGCGGCGGTGACGGCCGCGGTGAGTCCGGCGAAGCCGCCGCCGACGATCGTGAGCTTCCGCATGGCGCTCTCCCTCGTTCTCGGGCCCGTTCTCGGGTTCCGTACGGGGACGGGGCGCGGGCCCGTGTTCGTGACACGGGGGGCGTTGTCGGTGTCGTACATCACCATGGGGGAATGGCGAACCACGGTACGAGGGCGACGGGGCGGAAGAGGAAGGTGCCGGGGGCGCGGCGGCCGGAGCTGCGGCTGCCGCCCCTGGAGCCGTACGGGGGCGGTCTGGAGGCGGACGGGGACTACGACGGCCTGGAGCTGTCCGGGCTCGACCTGGCCGGGCAGTCGGGGGAGGGGGCCCGGTTCCTGGACTGCGCGCTGCGGGAGTGCGCCCTCGACGGGGCGCGGCTGACGAACGCGCGGTTCCTGGACTCGGTCCTGAGCGGGGTGCGGGGCGTGGGGACGGACCTGGCGGGGGCGCAGCTGCGGGACGTGGAGGTCGTGGAGGCGCGGCTCGGCGGGACGCAGCTGCACGGGGCCGTCCTGGAGCGGGTGGTGGTGCGGGGCGGCAAGATCGACTATCTGAACCTGCGGTCCGCGAAGCTGAAGGACGTCGTCTTCGAGGGGTGCGTGCTCAGCGAGCCGGACTTCGGGGGCGCGGTCCTGGAACGGGTCGAGTTCGCGGACTGCGCCCTGACCGGGGCCGACTTCTCGGGCGCGCGGCTGAGGGACGTGGACCTGAGGGGCGCCCAGCGCCTGGAGATCGCGCGCGGGGTGGAGTCCCTGGCGGGCGCCGTGATCTCGACGACCCAGCTCTTCGACCTGGCCCCGGTGCTCGCGGCGCAGCTGGGGCTGCGGGTGGAGAGCTAGCGCTTCTCCGGCAGGCGGGGGAAGCGGGCCTGGAGGGACCAGACGGCCGGGTTGTCGGCGAGGCCCTCGTGCATGTCGGTGAGGTCCGCGATCAGGTCGTGCAGGAAGTCGCGGGCCTCGCGGCGCAGTTCGGCGTGGTTGAAGGTCACCGGCGGCTCGTCGCCCGGCATCCAGTCGGCCTCGACGTCCACCCAGCCGAAGCGGCGCTCGAACAGCATCCGGTCCGTGGACTCGGTGAAGTCCAGCTCCGCGTACTGCGGCTGCGCGGCCCGGCTCCCGCGCGGGTCCCGGTCGAGCTGCTCCACGATGTCGCAGAGCGCCCACGCGAAGTCCAGCACCGGCACCCACCCCCAGGCCGTGGACACCTCCCGGTCCGCCTCGGTGTCCGCGAGGTACACGTCCCCGCAGAACAGGTCGTGCCGCAGCGCGTGGACGTCCGCGCGGCGGTAGTCGGTCTGCGGGGGGTCGGGGAAGCGACGCGAGAGGGAGTAGCCGATGTCGAGCACGGGGTCGATGGTGTCACGGCCCCGGGCCGGGCTCGTACGGCCCCGGGCCCGGCTCGTACGGCCCCGGGCCCGGCTCGTACGGCCCCGGGCCCGGCTCGTACGGCTCGTGCTCGGCTCTTACGGCCCCGGGCCCGGAACCGGTTCGTGCGAGAGGCTCACCCGCTCCGTCCGTGCACCGCCCTCGCCACCCGGGGGCCCAGCCAGCGCTTGAGGCGGCGGAGGGGTTCCAGGGAGCCGGCGGCGCGGTCGAGGCGGTAGTAGAGCTGGGGCGGGACGTGCGGGAGGAGGGGGGAGTGGCGCTGGCCGAGGAGGGCGAACATGCGGGCCGGCTCCAGGACCATGTAGCGGGGCAGGTTCTCGTACCAGCGGGCGCTGTAGCGGGCCGCGCTCTGGGCCGAGACGAGTTCGGCGCGGCGCCGCTTCCCGTACAGGGTCAGGGCCGTGTCCAGGTCCCGGCCGCCGTCGCCCAGGGCGTCCGCGAGGGCCAGCGCGTCCTCCAGGGCCAGGGTGGTGCCCGCGCCGATCGAGTAGTGGGTGGTGTGGGCGGCGTCCCCGAGCAGGACCAGGTTGCCCCGGTGCCAGACGCGGTTGGTGAGGGTGCGGAAGGTGAGCCACCGGGCGGGCTCCTCGGCCCGGGCCCGGCCGATCAGCTCGTGCCCGTCGAGCAGGTCGTGGAAGAGCTTCTCCAGGAGGCGCAGGCTGTCGGCCTCGCCCAGCGCGTCCAGGCCCAGGCCGGTCCAGGTCTCCGGCGCGCACTCGACGACGCAGGTGGAGCGCTCGCCGCTGAAGCCGTATGCGTAGCACCAGATCCAGCCGTGCTCCGTCTCCTTGAAGGCGAAGCTGAACGAGTCGAAGACCTTGGTCGTGCCGAGCCAGACGTACCGGTTGCGGCCGCTCGTCACCTCGCTGCCGAAGTGGTCCGCGTGCGCCTCGCGCAGCGCGCTGTGCACCCCGTCGGCGGCGACGACCAGGTCCGCGCCGGCCAGCTCGGGCGCGTCCGGGCCGCTCACGTCGTGCTCGTACGCGATCCGCACGCCCAGCTCGCGGGCGCGGTCCGCGAGCAGCGCCAGCATCCGCCGGCGCCCGATGCCGAAGCCCGCGTCGCCCCGGTGGAGGGTCCGCTCGTCGCGGACGATCGCGACCCCGTCGGTCCAGGTCACGGAGGCGTCCGCGACGGCCCGCGCCGACTCCGGGTCGCCCGCGCGCAGCTTGTCGAGGAGCCCGGCCCAGTACGTGACGCCCCAGCCGTACGTGGAGCCCTCCGGGTTCCGCTCGTACACCGTGATCTCGTGCGACGGGTCCCGCCGCTTCAGGAGGACCGAGAGGTAGAGGCCGGCGGGACCGCCGCCGACGATCGCGAGCTTCACGTGCGCTCCACTGGGACTGGTTCGTGACACCGTGCGGTGGGGAAGTAACGCACGGTAGCAGTGGAGGGGGAGGGGTGGGGGCAAAGGCCGTACAAAGGCGTGCGGAAGGGGGCCTACGGCAGCAGGCGCCGCTCCTTCGCCACCGCCACCGCGCCCGCCCGCGTGTCCACGCCGAGCTTGGCGTAGATCCGGCCCAGGTGGGTCTTCACCGTCGCCTCGCTGATGAACAGGGCCCGCGCGATCTCCCGGTTGCCGAGGCCGCGCCCCAGCTGCCCGAGGATGTCCCGCTCCCGGTCGGTGAGGCTCGGGCCCGCCGCGCCCCGCATCCGGTCCATGACGCGGCTGGCGACCGGCGGCGAGAGGGCCGTGCGGCCCTGCGCGGCCGCGTGGATGGCCGCGAACAGCTCCTCCGGCCGCTCGGCCTTCAGGAGGTAGCCGGTGGCGCCCGCCTCGATCGCCCGGGTGATGTCGGCGTCCGTGTCGTACGTGGTGAGGACGAGGACGTGGACGCCGGTCGGCGCGATCCGGCGGGTCGCCTCCACGCCGTCGATCCCGGCCCCCAGCTGGAGGTCCATGAGGACGACGTCCGGCTTCAGCTTCGCCGCCAGGGCGACCGCCTCCTCGCCGCTGCCCGCCTCGCCCACGACGTCGATGTCGGGGGTGCTGCCGAGGAGGGCGAGCAGCCCGGCGCGGACCACCACGTGGTCGTCGCAGAGCAGGATCCGTACGGAGGACATCACGACTCCAGGGAGAGCGGGGGCGGGTGGGGCGTCACGCATCAGGAGCGGGGCGTCACGCATCGGGAGCGGGGCGTCACGCATCGGGCGAGAGCGGGATCGCGGCCGAGAGCACCGTGCCCTCGCCCGGGGCGGACTCGACGGTCAGGGTGCCACCGAGCTGCTCGGCCCGCACCCGCATCGCGGGCAGCCCGTGGCCGCGCACCCCACCCGGCCGGTCCGCCGGGTCGAAGCCGCGCCCGTCGTCGGCCACGTCCAGGACCACCTGGTCGCCGAGGTACGTCAGGGTCACGGCGGCCGAGTCCGCGCCCGCGTGCTCCCGGATGTTCGCCAGGGCGCCCTGCGCGATCCGCAGCAGCGCCGACTGGGCCCGGTCGGGCAGCGGCACCGGCGTCCCGTCCACCCGGAACGCCGCCGACTCGCGGGCGGCCACGCCCCGCAGCGCCTCCTCCAGGCCGCCGCCCCCGGCCAGGTCGGCCGGCGCGAGGTCGTGGACGAAGCGGCGGGCCTCCGCGAGGTTGCGCTCGGCGATGGACTCGGCGGTACGGACGTGCCGGCGGGCGGTCTCCGGGTCGCCGTCCCAGGTGCGGTCCGCCGCCTGGAGCAGCATCTGCTGGCTGGACAGGCCCTGCGCCAGGGTGTCGTGGATCTCCATCGAGAGCCGCTGCCGCTCGGCCAGGGTCCCCTCGCGGCGCTCGATCGCGGCGAGCTCACGCCGGGTGCGGATCAGGTCGTCGATCAGCGCCCGCTGGCGCGCCGCCTGCCGGTCCGAGTACACGAACACCCCGGTGGCCAGGGCGGCGACGGCCGGCGGGGCGACGATCAGGTTCGGGTCCCAGCCGCCGTGCGCGAGCCGGACCTGCGCGAAGACCACGAAGGCGGTGAGCAGGGCGACCAGGCCGAGCGCGGCGCGCGGCGGGAGGGTGCGCAGGCCGGTGTAGAAGAGCGGCACCGCGCACCAGGCGAAGCTGGGCGCGAGGACGACGAGGAGGACCCAGACGGCGACGACCGTGCCCAGCCAGGCGATCCGGCGCGGGGTGGCGCGGGTGCCGAGGACGGGGCCGAGGAGGTAGAGGGAGGCGAGCGCGCCGGTGAGGGCGACGATCCAGGGGCTGCGGGCCTCCCAGTCGTGCCGCAGCAGGAAGCGGGCGAGCGAGGCGCCGAGCAGGAGGAAGAACGCGGTGTGCATGATCCGCGCCAGCCGGCGGGCGTCCGGGTCCCGCTCCATGTCCTCCTCCATGTCCCGGCCTTTCTGATCCGTCGCTGCCGTCGTCACTGCTGTTGCTGTTGCTGTTGCTGTCGCTGCCGTCGTGGCCGTCGCTCTTCGTACGGTCCCACCTGCGCATACCCCTTCATCCTGGCCCGACGGGACCAGTCCGGCATCAGCCGATCGGCTGACCCCGCCGTCCACCGGTGCGCTCCCGGAGGGCAGCCGGACCGTGGACCGGGAGACTCCGGGAGCGGCCACAGGATGGATGACAGAGCGAGACGGACGAACGGATCGCTCGGCCCGGGGCCCCGCGCCTCCCTTCCCCGGTCATCCCACTCATCCTCCTCATCCCACGGAGTTCCCCATGAAGAAGATCCTCCTCGGTGCCACCGCGGCCGCCGTCGTCGCCGCCGGCACCTTCGGCGTCGTCTCCGCGAACGCCTCCGCCCCGGCCGCCGCCGCTCCCGCCGCCGTCCGCGCCGACGCCTCGAACGGCAACCTCCAGCAGTCGACGCACCTGACGATCGAGGCGGCGACGAAGGCCGCGCAGGCGACCCTGAAGGCCGCCGAGAAGGAGAACCAGCGCGTGTCGGTCGCGGTCGTCGACCGCAACGGCAACACGATCGTCACCCTGCGCGGCGACGGCGCCGGCCCGCAGTCCTACGAGTCGGCCGTGAAGAAGGCGTACACCGCCGTCTCCTGGAACGCCCCGACCTCCGAGCTGGCCAAGCGCCTGACCAACGCCCCCACCCTCAAGGACATCCCGAACACCCTCTTCCTGGCCGGCGGCGCGCCCGTCACCGCCAAGGGCGCTCCCGTCGCCGGCATCGGCGTCGCCGGTGCCCCCTCCGGCGACCTCGACGAGAAGTTCGCCCAGGCCGGCGTCGCCTCCCTCGGCCGCTAAGGCCGGCCCCCCGACCGGCCGTGGCGCCCGGACCCCCCGCCGGGCGCCACCGCCTTTCCCCGCCCGCTGCATACGATCGTTCCGTGAAGCACCGCCACCGTCACCGGACCCGCACCGGAGCCGCCGCCCTCACCGTCCTCGCGGTGCTCGTGGGCGGCTGCACCGGCGCCACCGGCGGGGTCCGGGGCACCCCCGGCGCCGCCGGGCTCCGCGACCCGTACTTCCCGAAGCTCGGGAACGGCGGCTACGACGTGCGGCACTACGCCCTCTCCCTCGCCTACGACCCGGCCACCGGGCGGCTCGACGGCACCGCCGAGATCACCGCCCGCGCCACCCAGGACCTCAGCGCCTTCAACCTCGACCTGTCCGGGCTCACGGTCGGCGCCGCGCGCGTGGACGGCGCCCCCGCCGCCCACAACCGGGCCGGGAACGAGCTGACCCTCCGCCCGCGCGAGGAGATCCGGAAGGGCGCCGAGTTCCGCGCCACCGTCACGTACGCGGGCGTGCCCGAGCCGCTCACGGACGCGGACGGCTCCGAGGAGGGCTGGCTGCGCGACGACGACGGCGGGGTCGTCGCGGTCGGCGAACCGGCCGGCTCGGCCACCTGGTTCCCCGGCAACCACCACCCCTCCGACAAGGCCGCGTACGACATCGCCCTCACCGTCCCCGCCGGGACCGACGCCTTCTCCAACGGCGTCAGGACCGAGCGCCGCACGGAGGCGGACGGGCGCGTCACCACCGTCTGGCACACGCCCGAGCCGATGGCGAGCTACCTCGCGACGGTCATGATCGGGCGGTACGAGACGGGGACGGCGACCGCCCTCGGGACCGTGCCCGTGCTGACCGCCGCCGAGCCGGAGGTCGCGGCGGAGAGCGCCGCGCTGCGGGCCGAGATCCCGACGCTCCTCGCCCGGCAGGTGCGGCGCTTCGGCCCGTACCCCTTCTCGGCCGCCGGGGCGGTCGTCACGGAGGAGGGGACCCTCGGCTACGCCCTGGAGACCCAGACCCGGCCCGTCTTCCCGGCCTCCTCCTTCGACCGGACGACCCTCGTCCACGAGCTGGCCCACCAGTGGTTCGGCAACTCGGTGTCCCCCGCCACCTGGCGGGACCTGTGGCTGAACGAGGGCTTCGCGACGTACGCGGAGTGGCTGTACGCGGAGGAGTACGAGGGCGTCCCCGCCCGCACCGCCTTCGAGCGGGCCTTCGCGCAGCGGGCCAACTGGGCCTTCCCCCCGGCCGCCCCGCCCACCGCCCGCAACCTCTTCGACCCGCCCGTCTACCAGCGGGGCGCGATGGTCCTCCACAAGCTGCGCGAGACGGTCGGGGACGAGGTCTTCGACGGGATCCTGCGCGGCTGGCCCGAGGAACACCGCCACGCCAACGCCTCCACCGCCGACTTCACCGCCTACGCGGAGGAGGCCGCCGGGAAGGACCTCGACGCGCTGTGGGACGTCTGGCTGTACGGGGACGGGAGGCCGGACACGCCCTGAGCCCCGGCGGAGGGGTCCCGCCGGGGCTCAGGGTCGGCTATTAGCCGCGTCCGTCAGAGGTCTCGGACGTCTCGGACGTCTCAGAGGTTGACGCCGAAGTCGCGGGCGATGCCCTCCAGGCCGGAGGCGTAGCCCTGGCCGACGGCGCGGAACTTCCACTCGGCACCGTTGCGGTACAGCTCGCCGAAGACCATGGCCGTCTCGGTGGCCGCGTCCTCGGAGAGGTCGTAGCGGGCGAGCTCGGCGCCGCCGGCCTGGTTCACGATGCGGATGTACGCGTTGCGGACCTGGCCGAAGTTCTGCGAGCGGGCGACCGCGTCGTAGATGGAGACCGGGAAGACGATCTTGTCGACGTTCGGCGGGAGGGCCGCGAGGTTGACGTTGATCTGCTCGTCGTCGCCGCCGCCCTCGCCGGTGCGGTTGTCACCGGTGTGCACGATGGTCTGGTCCGGCGTCGACTTGTTGTTGAAGAAGACGAAGTGGGCGTCGGAGGCGACCTTCCCGGCGGCGTCCACACCGATCGCGGAGGCGTCGAGGTCGAAGTCGGTGCCGGTGGTGGTGCGGACGTCCCAGCCGAGGCCCACGGTGACGGCGGCGAGGCCGGGGGCCTCCTTGGTCAGGGAGACGTTGCCGCCCTTGGACAGGCTCACAGCCATGGAAAGTCCCTTTCATCGGGGTGTCGTCGCCTGGAGAAACGCGCACGGCCCCCCGACGGTTCCCGTTCCGTCCCGGACGGAAATCAGGATGACTCCGACGGCCCAGTGCGGGGAACATGGAGGGCATGTCCGGTCCCTATCCGATCCGCGGCTCCGTCTCGCTCCCCGAGGCCGAGCTCCAGTGGCGTTTCTCGCGTTCGTCGGGCCCGGGCGGACAGCACGTCAACACCAGCGACTCGCGGGTGGAGCTCCGCTTCGACCTCGCGGCCACCGACGCGCTCCCCGAGGTGTGGAAGGCCCGCGCCCTGGAGCGCCTCGCCTCCCGCCTGGTCGACGGCGTCGTGACCGTACGGGCCTCGGAGCACCGCTCGCAGTGGCGCAACCGCGAGACGGCGGCGGTCCGCCTGGCCGCCCTCCTCGCCGAGGCGACGGCCCCGCCGCCCAAGCCCCGCCGGCCGACGAAGATCCCGCGCGGCATCAACGAGCGGCGGCTGCGGGAGAAGAAGCAGCGCTCGGAGACCAAGCGCACCCGGCAGTCCCGCGACTGGGGCTGAGCCGCGACACCCCCGGACGCCCCTCAGCCCAGCTGCCGGTACTTCCCCTGGAAGTACGTCAGGGGCCCGCTGCCGTCCGCCGGGGACAGGCCCACCGTCAGGACCCGGCCCACCACCAGCGTGTGGTCGCCGGCCACGACGCGGTTCTCGGTGCGGCACTCCAGGACCGAGAGCGCGCCGCCCATGAGCGGGGCGCCGCTCGCCCCGCCCCGGGTGTACGGCACGTCGGCGAAGAGCAGCCGGTCGCTGACGCGGTTCTTCATCGAGAAGCGCCCGGCGAGGTGCCGCTGGTTCTCGGAGAGCACCGAGACCGCCCAGACGGGGACCTCGGTCAGCAGGTCGTCCATGCGGGAGCCGTTGCGCAGGCTGATCAGGACCAGGGGCGGGTCGAGGGAGACCGACGTGAAGGCGGTGGCCGTCATGCCGACGTCCTCGCCGCGCGGGCCGTCGTCGGGGTCGTGCGCGGTCACCAGGACCACGCCCGACGCGAGGCGGGACATCGCCGCCCGGAACTCTTCGTTGCTCACCCCCTCAGCATGGGGGATCGCCAGATCGGTCACGGGGGGCGGGGAGAGGGTCTTCTGCGGCACGCTCCCGACGCTAGGACGGCTCCCCGGGGACCGCATCGGGCGGGAGGACCAGGACCCCACCCCCCGCCGGTCCTAGGACCCTCGGGCGGAACCCCGGAGGACACGCCCGCGACCCCCCATGACCTGCTGTGACTTGAGTCACAGCGGCCAGTATTTGTTGACCCTGTGTACCGGCTGCGCAGCTCACTGTGATTCAGTGGCAATCGCAGTACACAGCGAAATGCCACCGTGCAACAGGAAGCCGATCAGAACCCTGGAGTTGCTGTCGAGGTCTCGGGGAGGGCGAGCGATGGAGACCGAGTCGGAGCCGTACGTCCGTCTCTCGACCCTGCGGCAGCTGCATCAGGTCGTGACGGACCTCAACACCGCGCGCAGCCTGGCGGACACCCTGCAGACCGTCGCGGACGGCGTGGTCGCCGGCCTCAACTACGAGCTGGCCTGCGTCAACCTCGTGCGCCCCGACGGTGACCTCGTCGTCGCCGCCTTCGCCGGAAGCTCCGCCGCCGAGGCCCTGATCACCGGCCGGGTCGGCTCCCGCGCCTCCTGGGAGCGCCGCCTCTCCATGGGGAGGGCCTGGGGCGACCTGCGGTTCATACCGCACACCGAGGGCTGGGTCCTCATGGAGGACGACGTCCCCCAGTGGCACACCGACGGCCCGGCGCCCCGCTTCGAGGACGAGTGGCACCCCCACGACCGGCTCTACGCCCCGATGTACGCCTCCGGGTCCGGCCGCGAGCTCCTCGGCGTCATATCCGTCGACCGCCCGCGCAACGGCCGGCACCCCGGCCCCTGGGGCCAGGAGGCGCTCCAGATGTACGCCTCGCAGTCGGCCATCGCCATCAGCAACGCCCGCCTCCGCTCCAACATGCAGCGGGCCCTGGTCCGGCTCGAACGGGAGCAGCAGGCCCTGCGCGCCAGCGAGGAATCCTTCCGCCAGGCCTTCGAGTACGCCCCCTCCGGCATGGCCATCGCCGAGATGGGCGGCGACCAGCACGGCCGGCTGCTGCGCACCAACGACGCCCTGTGCCGGCTCCTCGGCCGGCCCGCCTCCGTCATGCGCCGCTACTCCTTCGCCGACCTCGTCCACCCCGAGGACATCGGCACCCTGCTGCGGACCTCCGCCGAGGGCGGCCGGGCCGAGCTGCGGCTCGCCCGCCGCGACGGCACCTACGTGTGGGTCTCCCTGCGGAACTCCGTGGTCGCCGACACCGCCGACGGCCCCCGCTTCCTGCTCACCCACGTCGAGGACATCGAGGAGCGCAAGCGCCACGAGCTCCAGCTCGCCCACCGCGCCTCGCACGACGCCCTCACCGGCCTGCCCAACAGCGCCGAGCTGCGCTCCCGGCTCTCCGCCCGGCTCTGCGAGCGCCCGGCGGACGCCCCGGGCTCGTACGGCGACGGATACGGCCCGGTCCCCGGCACGGGTCCCGGATCCGGCTACGAGCCGTACGAGCACGAACACGAGCACGGCTTCGGCTTCGAGCCGGCGGGCGGCGCGGGGCCCTACGACCACCACGTCCACATGGTGGCCCCCTCGGGCGGCGAGGTCGACGACGGCACCAAGGGGCTCGCGGTCCTCTTCTGCGACCTCGACGGCTTCAAGTCGATCAACGACCGCTTCGGGCACCACACCGGCGACGCCGTCCTCATCGAGGTGGCCCGGCGGCTCACCACCGGCGTCCGGGACGGGGACACCGTCGCCCGGCTCGGCGGCGACGAGTTCGTCGTCCTCGCCGACGGTCTCGGCGCGGCCGACGCCGCCGACCTGGCCGTACGCCTGCGCAACGCGATCATCCCGCCGATCCGGGTGGACGGGCGGGCGGTCCGCGTGGGGGCCAGTTTCGGCATCGGCTGGGCCGAGTGCGGGATGTCCGTGGAAGAGGTCCTGAACTCCGCCGACCAGCGGATGTACGTGGAGAAGCGCTCCCGGGCGAAGGTCCAGCGCCGGGCCGGCTGACGTGCCCGCGGGCCCCCACCAGGTCAAGGGTCCGAGTCGGGGAATGGTCCGTTCGGGGTAGGCTCGCCGGGTCGGCGACGGCTGGCGAGCATGGAGAGGATGACCCGGATGGCTGCCGGTAACGACGGCTCGAACAAGCCCGAGGACGACGATCCGTTCGGCTACCTGTACGAGGACGGACGGGCGGCGGGCGCGCAGCCCCCGCAGGGCGGCGGCTACGGCTACCCCGGCCCCGGTCCCGCTCAGCCGGGCGTGCCCCGGACCTCGTACAACCAGGTCAGGACGGTCGGCGACCGCCGCCAGTACGGCGGGGGCCAGCAGCACGCGCAGCCGTACGTGCCGCCGCAGCAGCAGGCGCCGTACGGGCAGCCGCACGCGCAGTACGCCGCGCCCGAGACCTACGGCGGCCAGCAGCCGCCCCGCCAGACCCCGCCGCCCCCGCAGCGCGGCGGCTCCGGCCGGGGCCCCAACACCCGGGGCCTGCTGATCGGCGCGGTCGCGGTCGTCGCGGTCGTGGTGCTCGGCATCGCGGCGGCGGTGATCACGAACATGAACAAGGACACCGGGGACGACAAGGCGGGCGGCACCGCCCCCACCCCGACGGCGTCCTCCCAGCCCTCGGAGACCCCGAGCGGCGAGCCGAGCTCGGCCTCCCCGACCCCCACCGAGCTGCCGAGGCAGGACGCGGCCACGCTCCGGCTGGGCGGCCCGGCGAAGCTCGACACGGCCGTGAAGGGCGCGAAGGGCCCGGGCGGCGCCTACGTGTCCTTCAACGGCGAGGGCGGCTCCGCGAGCTGGTCCGTGGACGTGCCGAACACCGGGGACTACACCCTCCGGATCGTGTACAGCGTGCCCGGCAAGGACGCGAAGACCTCCCTGACGGTCAACGGCGAGAAGCCGCGCGAGATCAACATGAAGAACTGGGCGAAGGCCGCCGAGGGCGACTGGGAGAAGGGGTGGACCTACACCTACTCCTACGTGAAGCTCAAGGAAGGGTCGAACTCGCTCAAGATCTCCTGCGAAGCGGGCGACTCCTGCGACGCGGCCCTGGACCAGGTCTACCTGGAGGCCGGGCACACCGGCCGGTGACCTCTCCCCGAGGGGTCACCCCGCAAGAGGTCTCCCTCTCAAGGGGTCTCCTCCCCCTAGGGGTCTTCCCACCTAAGGGGTCTCCCGCCTAAGGGGTCTCCTCCGTCACCTTCACCCGCGTCAGCAGCTCCTCGTACGCCGTGCGGTCGAATTCCCCGGCCACCGGGGAGAGGACCGTGGCCGCCGAGAGGGCGACCGCGCGGGTGAGGCGGTCCGGCCAGGGGGTGCGGTCGACCAGGCCCGCGAGCAGGCCGGCGACGGCGGAGTCGCCCGCGCCCGTGGGGTTGCCCCGGACGGGGGCCGGTGGGGCCGCGCGCCAGAGGCCCTCCGGGGTGGCGGCGAGCAGGCCCTCGGGGCCGAGCGAGGAGATCACCGCGTGGGCGCCCCGGCGGCGTGCGTCGAGGGTGGCCCTGCGGGGTTCGCGGGCGCCGGTGAGCTGGGCGAGTTCGTCCGCGTTGGGCTTGACCAGGTCGGGGCGGGCGGCGATGCCCCGCCGCAGGGGTTCGCCGCTGGTGTCGAGGAGGACGGGCACGGCGGCCGCGCGGGCCAGCCGGACGAGTTCCGCGTACGCGCCGACGTGGATGCCCGGCGGGAGGCTGCCGCAGAGGGCGACGGCGGCGGCGCCGTCGAGGAGCGCGGCGAAGCGGTCGCGGAAGGCGTCCCACTCGGCGGCCGTGACGTTCGGCCCCGGCTCGTTGAGCTGGGTGGTGTCCCCGTCGGCGGCGTCGACGACCGCGACGGTGCGGCGGGTGGGCCCCGCCGTCTCGACCAGCTCGTCCCGGACCGGGGTCGCCGCGAGCCGCTCCCGCAGGACGGCCCCGGTGGCGCCGCCCGCGAAGCCGGTGGCGACGGTCTCGTATCCGAGGGCGGCGAGGACCCGGGCCACGTTCAGCCCCTTGCCGCCGGGGCGCTCGATCACCTGGGTGACCCGGTGGGAGGCGCGCGGGGTGAGGGCCGGGACCCGGTAGGTCAGGTCCAGCGCCGTGTTGAGGGTGACCGTCACGATCACCTGCCCACCCCCGTACTTCCTGTGAAGACCTCTGGAACGTACGTTCCGACGGCCCCTGATCATGCCAAAGGAAAGGCGGCAGGCCCAGACCCCGGCCCGCCGCCCTTCCGCATGACTCCTGATCAGGCGGCCGCGGCGATCGCCGGTTCCACGATCCAGGCGCCCTTGCGCATGACGCCCCGGAGGTTGAACTCGGCGTCGAGGACGACGATGTCGGCGTCCTTGCCGGGCTCCAGGGAGCCGACGCGGTCGTACGCGCCGAGGAGGCGGGCCGGGTTGGCGGAGATCGCCCGGACGACCGACTCGACGGGCAGGCCGTCGACGGTGACGGAGCGCTTGAAGGCGCGGTCCAGGGTGAGGGTGGAGCCGGCGATGGAGCCGCCCTCGACGAGCCGGGCGACGCTGTCCTTCACCTCGACCTCCAGCGGGCCGAGCATGTAGCGGCCGTCGCCGAAGCCCGCCGCGTCCATGGCGTCGGTGATGAGCGCGACGCGTCCGGCGCCCGCGTGGTGGAAGGCCAGCTCCAGGGCGGCGGGGTGCAGATGGGTGCCGTCGTTGATGAGCTCGACGGTGATCCGCTCGTCCTCCAGGAGGGCGGCGATCGGGCCGGGCGCGCGGTGGCCGAGGGCGGGCATCGCGTTGTAGAGGTGGGTGGCGACGGTGGCGCCCGCGTCGATGGCGGCGACGGTCTGCTCGTACGTGGCGTCCGTGTGCCCGATGGCGGCGATCACGCCGTGCTCGGCGAGGAGCCGTACGGAGTCGAGGCCGCCGGGCAGCTCGGTCGCGAGGGTGACCATCTTGGCCCGGCCGCGCGCGGCGTCGACCAGCTTGCGGACCTCGGCCGGGTCCGGGTAGCGCAGCAGCGTCTCGTCGTGGGCGCCCTTGCGGCAGGGGGAGATGAACGGGCCCTCGAAGTGGATGCCGGCGATCTCGCCCTGCTCGGCCAGCTCGGAGAGGAGACCGGCCCGCTCGGTGAGGAAGTCCATCTCGCCGGTGACGAGCGAGGCCACGGTGGTGGTGGTGCCGTGCAGGCGGTGGGTGCGGACGCCCTTGAGGACCTCCTCGGCGGTGCCGGAGGTGAAGGACGCGCCGCCGCCGCCGTGGTTGTGGGTGTCCACGAAGCCGGGGACGAGCCAGTGGCCGGTCAGATCGATGGTCTCGGCGTCCTCGGGTGCGCTGCCGACGATGCGGCCGCCGTCGACGATCACGCGTCCGTTCTCGACGATCCCGGTGGGCAGCACGACGTGTGCGCCGGCGAGAACCTTGTGATCGGCCATCAGGCGGAAACCTCCGAGTCGGTGGGGCGCTGGGCGGCGAGCAGGTCCCAGGCGAGGAGGCCCGCGCCCAGGCAACCGGCGGTGTCCCCGAGGGCCGCCGGGACGATGGCGGGCAGCTTCTGGAACGTGACTCGCTCCTCCACCGCGGCCCGAAGTGGTGTGAACAAGGTTTCCCCGGCCTCGGCGAGACCGCCACCGATGATGAGCGTGCGGGGGTCCAGCAGGGTGAGCGCGGTGACCAGACCGTCCGCGAGCGCGTCGACGGCGTCCTGCCAGATCCGTACGGCCGTGGGGTCGCCGGACTCGACGGCCTTCGCGCAGTCGGCGGCGTCGGCCTCGGGGTCGTCGCCGGCCTCGGCCCAGGCGAGGGAGACGGCGGAGGCGGAGGCGTACCGCTCCAGACAGCCGCGCTGGCCGCAGCCGCAGGCGGTGCCGCCGGGGCGGACGACGATGTGGCCGATCTCGCCCGCGTAGCCGTGGGCGCCGGCCTCGATGCGGTCGCCGATGCCGATGGCCCCGGCGATGCCGGTGCCGAGGGGCACGAAGAGGAAGCGGTCGGCGCCGTTGCCCGCGCCGATGCGGCCCTCGGCGAGGCCGCCGGTGCGCACGTCGTGGCCGAGGGCGACCGGGATTCCGTCGAGGCGACGGCTGAGGAGTTCGCGCATGGGAACGTCGCGCCAGCCGAGATTGGCGGCGTAGACGGCGATGCCGTTCTCGGCGTCGACGATTCCGGGGACGGCGACTCCGGCGGCCGCGGCGGGCTCTCCGTACCGCTCCTGGCCGAGGGCGCGGAGGTCCTCCGCGAAGCCGAGGATCGTCTCGACCACGGCCTCGGGGCCCCGGTCGCGCCCGGTGGCGCGGCGGGCCTCGTGGAGCAGGGTGCCGTCCGCCCCGACGAGGGCGGCCTTCATGCCGGTGCCGCCCACATCCAGGGCGATGACGTGTTTCACGTGGAACAGTCTGGCGCGCGGAGGCCCTAAAGGTCTAGTCCACTGCCGAGGATTGTTGCGAACGGATACAAATTCGATTCCCGCCCCGGCTCCTCCCGCGCGGCGCGCGCCCCGGACGCGCCCCCCGTTCACCCTGCGCCCGCCCCCTCGTTCGCTCCCGCGTCCGTTCCGCGGCTTTTCGGAAGGGTGTTGCGGAAGTGATATCCGAGTGGTGTAGACCTCACGTACGCGCGCGAGGCAGACTTGCGGCCCTGACGAGAGCAAACGTGCAGCTCAGCGCAGCTCAACGACGAGCAAAAGGTGGATGAAGCCCGTGCAGCGGCGACGATTTCTTGGACTGACCGCGGCCGCCGCGGCCCTCGGCCTGACCGCCACGGTCTCCGGCTGCGGCTCCCTGGGCGGCGACTCCGGCGACGTGACCCTGAAGCTGGTCGCCGCCGAGTACGACCTGACCGGCGGTGACTCCACCAAGAAGTACTGGACCGACCTCGCCTCCGCCTTCGAGGCGCAGCACCCCGGGATCAAGGTCCAGGTCCAGGTCGAGTCCTGGGACGACGTCGACCGCAAGGTTGCCGAGATGGTCAAGGCCGGCGAGGCCCCCGACATCGCGCAGATCGGCGCCTACGCCGACTACGCGGCCGCCGACCAGCTCTACGCCGCCGACGAGCTGCTCTCCATACCCGTCCAGGCCAACTTCCTCGCGCCGCTCGCCGCCGCGGGCGAGCACAAGCAGGTCCAGTACGGCCTGCCCTTCGTCGCCTCCACGCGCCCCCTCTTCTACAACAAGGCCCTCTTCGAGAAGGCCGGCGCCGAGCCGCCCACCACCTGGGACGAGTTGGTCGCGGCCGCCGGGAAGCTCAAGAAGGAGGGCGTCCGCACCCCCTTCGCGCTGCCGCTGGGCCCCGAGGAGGCCCAGGCCGAGGCCATGATGTGGCTGCTCGCGGGCGAGGGCGGCTGGACCGACGCCACCGACCACTACGCGGTCGACTCCGAGGCCAACATCCGCACCTTCGACTGGCTCCGGACGAACCTCGTCGGCAAGGACCTCACCGGCCCCGTCGCCCCCGGCAAGCTCAACCGCAAGGCCGCCTTCGCCGCCTTCGCGAACGGCGAGGTCGGGATGCTCAACGGCCACCCCTCGCTCCTCAAGGAGGCCGCGAAGAAGGGCGTCGAGGTCGGGCAGGTCCCGCTCCCCGGCGCCGACGGGCCGTCCAGGACCTCCATGGGCGTCGCCGACTGGATCATGGGCTTCAAGCAGAACGGCCACCGCAAGGAGATCGGCGACTTCCTCAACTTCGCCTTCAACGACGACAACGTCCTGAAGTTCGCCGGGGACAACGACCTGCTGCCGGTCACCGTCAGCGCCTCCAGCCGCATGGAGACCGACCCCGAACACGCCAACCTGCGCGTCTTCCTCAAGGTCCTCCCCGACGCGCAGCTCCCGCCGGTCGGCAAGACCTCGTGGGCCAAGGTCAGCGAGAACGTCAAGCAGAACATCGGCAAGGCCGTCACCCCGAACGGCCGCCCCGCCGAGGTCCTGGCCTCGATCGGCCGAGTGGCGACGGCGGCGGAGGCCGACGAGTAATAGGTTGGTCGTATGACCGAGGACCGGGAGACGACGCACGAGGGGAGCGGTGGGGCCCCCGCCGGCCCCGCCCGTCCCGCCGACCCCGCCTGTCCCGCCGACCCCGCCGGTCTCACCGAGCAGGAGCAGGCCCTCCTCGCCGTCGAGCGTCGCTCCTGGCCGGGCCCCGGGGCCAAGGAGCGGGCCGTGCGGGAGGGCCTCGGGCTCTCCCCGACCCGCTACTACCAGCTCCTCAACGCCCTCCTCGACGACCCGCGCGCCCTCGCGCACGACCCGGTGACCGTCAACCGGCTGCGCCGGATCCGCGAGGAGCGGCAGCGCAGGAGGTAGGGCGGAAGGCGGCGGGCGCGGGACGGTAGCGAGGGCCTCGCGTGGGTAGGGTCGAGAACATGGCCACCAGCCTTCCGCACCCGACCACGTCCGCCGGCCGCGACGGCCTGGCCGCGATCCTCGCGCGGCCGGAGGAGACCGTCGTCGCCCTCGACTTCGACGGCACCCTCGCCGACATCGTGTCCGACCCCGAGGCGGCCCGCGCCCACGCCGGGGCCGTACCCGCCCTCGCCGCCCTCGCGCCCCGGGTCGCCTCCGTCGTGGTCGTGACCGGCCGCCCCGCCGGAGTCGCCGTCCGCAACGGCGGCTTCGCCGGCGCCCCCGGCCTGGAGAGCCTCGTCGTCCTCGGCCACTACGGCGCCGAACGCTGGGACGCCGCCACCGGCGCCGTGCGGGCGGCCCCCGTGCACCCGGGCGTGGCCGCCGTCCGCGCCGAGCTGCCCGGTTTCCTCGACCGGGCCGGGGCGTGGCAGGGCGTGTGGATCGAGGAGAAGGGCCGCGCGGTCGCGGTCCACACCCGCAGGGCCGCCGACCCGGAAGGCGCCTTCGAAGCACTCAAGGGCCCCCTCGCCGGCCTGGCCGCCGACCACGGCCTCGTCCTGGAACCGGGCCGGATGGTCCTGGAACTGCGGCCGCCGGGCGTGGACAAGGGCGTGGCGCTCGCCTCGTACGTACGGGAGACCGGCGCCGGTGCCGTGCTCTACGCGGGCGACGACCTGGGCGACCTGCCCGCCTTCGCCGCCGTCGAGAAGCTCCGCTCCGACGGCACCCCCGGCCTCCTGGTCTGCAGCGACTCCGGCGAAGTCCCGGAACTCTCCACCCGCGCCGACCTCTCGGTCCCGGGCCCGGCGGGAGTGGTGGCCTTGCTGACGGCTTTGGGGGAGGCGGTGCGGGGGGACTGAGGGCGGGAGGGTCCGGCGGGAAGGCGGGCCGCGCTCAGCGGAACAGGTCGGCGACGACGTAGACGGCCACCAGGGCCAGGACGGCCACCGCCCCACGGGTGGCCACGCGCAGCCGTCGCCGCCAGGCCGGGTTCCGCTCCAGGAGCAGACCGGTCGCCAGCTGGCCCGCGACCCAGGACAGGGGCAGCAGGACGAGGGCGCCCAGGCGCTCGGAGCCGGATATCTGAGGGACCCTCATGACCTCTCCCATGCCGTGGTCCAGGGCCGGGAGCAGCGGGCCGCCCGCGGCGATCACGTCCGAGCCGATGCCGAGGGTCACCGACCACAGGATCGCCAGCAGGTAGAGCGCGGCCACCCCGCGCAGGCCGGAGGCCATCCACTCGCCGGGGGTGGGCCAGGACCGGGAGGTCAGGCCCAGGAAGGTGAGGGGGCGGTTGTGCGCCCCCGCCTCCTCGGCGAGCTGCCGCGCGTACGCGGCGGGGCTCTCCAGCTCTTCCACGGACGCGCCCTCACGCAGATGGGCCGTCAGATCGGCTACTGCCTCGGCCCGTTCGCGGTGCGGGAGGGCCAGCAGACGGTCGTCGACCTCCGCCGCGTACTCGTCCATCCGGTCCCGCTCGGCCACCGGCCCGCTGACGGCGTTCATTCAGGATTCCCTTCCGTTCTGTCGGCTCTGTCGCCTCTGTCGGCCAGGCGCTCGATCGCCCCCGCGAGCCGCGCCCACTCCCCGTTCGCCTCCGCCAGGGCCTCTCGCCCGGCCCCGCTCAACTCGTAGTACTTACGGGCGGGCCCGGCCGTGGAGGGGACCAGGGAGGAGGTCAACATGCCGTCCTTCTCCAGGCGGCGCAGCACTCCGTAGACGGACGGGTCGGCGACGTCCCGCAGCCCCGCGTCGCGCAGTCGCTCCACCAACTCCAGGCCGTACGACTTGCGTCGGTCCAGCGCCAGGAGAACCGCCAGCTCAAGGGCTCCCTTGAGTAGTTGACTGGATCGCATGGTTCTATGGATAGCATAGAACCATGTTGGAAAGGAAACATCTCGTGTCCATGCGAAGCACCACGGCCCGTCGCGGATTCGGCGCTCTCGGGGCCGCCCTCGTCCTCTCCCTCGCGCTCACGGCCTGCGGGGGTGGCTCCGACGCGGCCGAGGCCGTCGCCGCGTACGACCCCGCGGAGGTCGAGATGCTGCGGAAGCAGGGCGAGCGGAGCGGCTTCGAGGTGACCGACGAACTGCTCCTGGAGACCCTCAGGACCCGGGACGACTGCCGCACGATCAAGGCGGTCGTGGACGCCGTGGCCAAGGGCGAGAAGAGCGGCCCGGCCTTTGAGAAGTTCGCCGCGCTGCCCAAGACGAACGAGGACCGCGGCCAGGCGGAGCAGGCCGACTACTTCCGGACGCTGGCCGACAAGGTCGAGCTCGGCGACGTCCAGGAGGCGCGCGACTACCACGTCGCCAACTGCGCGGGCGTGAAGTGAGCAAGCGCCGAGCCGGGCGCGCGAAGGCGCGGTCCGCGCGGGGGATCACCGTCGGTGCCGCGGTCGTGGTGGCTGCCGCCGTCGTGGCCGCCGCGGCGCTGGCCGTGGACTCCGAGGAGCCGGGGGAGCGCTCCTCCGGAGGGCCCGCGCCCGTCGAACACCTCGTGCAGGAACGTCCCTTCCGATCCGTGGTCACCCTGGACGCCCGGATCCGGGCGCGGCAGCCGCACCCGGTGGGGCCGCCCGACGCGCGCGAGGCCGAATGGTCCGTGGCCGACGGGACGCGCGTCGCCAAGGGCACGGTGCTCGGCCGCCACGTCCCCGTGACCGGGGAGAAGAGTCTGGCCGACATGGAGACCGAGCTGGCCGACGCCCGGCGGGAGCGGGCCGACCGGGCCAGGCTGCTGGACGTCGACGTGGACCAGGCGGAGGAGAACCACCGCAAGGCCACCGGTGAGGAGAAGGTCACCGCCGGGAGCGAGCTGGTCAGGACCCGGCTGGTCGCCGGTCAGGAACTGGAGAAGCTGGACGTGCAGATCTCCCGGCTGGAGGCGAAGGTCTCCGCCGCGAGGGGCCGGACCCGGACCATCACCGCCCCGGCGGCCGGCCGTTTCGTCCTCGGGACGGGGGGCGGTGCCGAGGTGCGGCCCGAGGGGTTCGAGACGTCCGCCGCGGTGCCGCCGGTCCTGATGTACCGGCTCGACACCCCGCAGGCCGCGCGGGCCGCCGCCGTCGTCAAGATCACCGGCGGCCCGGCCGAGTTCCCCTGCACGCCCGTCACGTACCGCGGCGCGGAGCCGGGGGAAGGGGCTGGGGCGGCGCCTGATGAGGGAGCCGGCGGGTCGGGTACGGCGGAGGGCGCGGGTACGACCGGCGGTGCCGGTACGACCGGAGGCACCGGTACGACCGCCGGAGCGGACGGTGCGGAGGACGCGCCCGGTATCTCAGCGTCCTGCGCGGTCCCGAGTTCCGTACGTGTCTACGCTGGGCTCGTCGGCACCATGGCCATTACCGTCGTCGACCTGCCCAGGGCCACCGTCCTGGACGCCTCGGCCATCCGGCTGGCCGCCGGGGAGAAGGGCCTGGTCACCGTACGGACCGCGGACGGCGGCACCGAGGAACGGGCCGTCGTGCTGGGCCCCACCGACGGACTCGCGTACGTGATCACCGAAGGGCTTCGGCCCGGTGAGACGGTCCTCGCCCGCTCGGAGGGGCAGCGGTGACCCTCAGCCTGACCGACTGCCACGCCTCCTTCGACCAGCCGGACGGCACCACCCTGGACGTGCTTCGCGGTGTGTCCATGGAGGTGCGGGCGGGCGAATCCGTCGCCATCCTCGGCCGGTCGGGGTCGGGGAAGTCGACCCTGCTCAACGTCCTGGGAGCGCTGACGCCGCCGCAGCGGGGCAGCCTTCGCGTGGACGGCGGGGACGTGTGGGCGAGGAAACCGGCCCAGGTGGCCAGATTCCGCGGTGCCACCTTCGGCTTCGTCTTCCAGGACTATCTTCTGATGCCTCGTCACAACGCTCTGGACAACGTGGCATTGCCCCAGCTGTGCGGCAGTGTCACCGAGTGGCGCGGCCGACGCCGCCGGGCCCGCAGGCTGCTGGCGGACGTGGGTCTGGCGGGCAAGGAGCACGCCCGTCCGGCGGAACTGTCGGGCGGGCAGCAGCAGCGGGTGGCCATCGCCCGCGCGCTGATGCGCGCACCGCGCGTGGTGCTGGCGGACGAGCCGACCGGGGCGCTGGATCCGGACACGGGCAACGAGATCGTGGACCTGCTGCTCTCGGTCGTCGCCGACCAGGGCCGGTCGCTGGTCCTGGTGACGCACGACCTGGAGATCGCGGACCGCTGCGACCGGCGGATCCATCTGGTGCGCGGCGAGATAGCCGACGAGGCGAACGGGCGGGCGGGGGCGGGGAATCGATGATGTGGAGGCGAATCCTCACCGGCAGCCTGGAGGAGATCAGGGTCAACCGGCTGCGGTCGCTGGTGACCGGGCTGTGCATCTGCGTGGCCGTGACGGCGTTCTCGCTGGTGATGCAGTTGGGTCAGGGCGCGCGGCAGTCGATGACCGAGACGGTGGAGCTGACCCAGGGCCGGGCCGGGACCTGGCGGGTGACGGCCCAGGGCGCCCCTTCGGAGGTCCTGCTGGCCGGTTCGGCCGCGGCGGCCGGGGCGCCCGGTGCCGGGGTCCGGGCGTGGGGGCGGGCCGTACGGGTGGGCGAGGTGAAGGCCCGGGTGCGGGATTCCGCCTCCGGACCGGCGCCCTCCGCGGTCATCGGACTGCTCGCCGTCGACCCCGCGATCGCCGACGTGGCGCCCGTGCCGCTCAGCGGCGGCCGGTGGCTGACCGAGGACGACGCGCGGGACGGCGCCCTGCCCGTGGTGCTCTCGCCCGGCGCGCTCAGGAGCCTGACGGCCACCGGGGAAGGGGTGGCGGACGCCTCGTCGCTGATCGGCGGGGAGCTGCTGGTGGGACGGCCCACCGATCTGCGGCTGCGGATCGTGGGGGTCGCGGCGGACGGTCCGCTGATGCGGTTCCAGTCGGAGGGCGACCTCGGTTTCGTACCGATCCACTCCGCGCGCGCCGACGGCGTGCATCCCGCTCTCGCGGGGCTCTCCGGCCCGGCCGGCTCCGTACAGACGTATCTGCTCTCCGGCGACGGCTCTTCGGGCGCGGGCAAGGACACGGTACCGGCGACGCTGAAGCGGGTGCTTGCCTCCGCCGGGCATCCGGCGGCGCAAGCCACCGCCGAACGCGTCGACCGCGCGGACGACTTCGCCGCCGCGACCCGCTCGCTGAGCACTGTCCTCGGCGTGATCGGAGCGGTCGCCCTCGGGGTGGGCGTCCTCGGGGTCGCCAACGTCAGCCTGATGAGCGTGCGCGAACGGACCCAGGAGTTCGGCCTGCGCAGCGCCCTCGGAGCCTCCCCGGGCGTCATCGCCTGGCTGGTGCTCACGGAGACGGCCCTGGTGATCCTCGCCGGAGGCGCATCCGGAGTACTGCTCGCGGCGATCCTCTCCCGTGCCGCGGGCGCGGCCCTGGGCAGCACGCTCGGCGGTTTCCCCCTCACCCCCTTGTCCCTGTCCACGGCCACGGTCGGCCTGGCCGTCAGCGCGGCCTCGGGCCTCCTGGCCGGCCTGCTCCCCGCCCTACGGGCCCGCCGCCTGAGCGTGGTGGAAGCCATCCGACGCTGAGCGCCGTCGTGACCCCGGCCCACGAAAGCCCGCCCAGACGGCGGGCGAGCCGGACGGGCACCCGTCACGTGTGCACGGCAACCACCCACGGACCCCGGCCACGCTTCCCTTTGACGCCCCGGCCTCGGCCCACGACGGCCCGCGCACTCCCGGAGCGGGGGTGCGGCACCCCCGAGGAACGGAGCGGAGCGAGTACCGCAGGGCCCCGTACGGCGGGTGCCCTTGCGTACTTAAGACGGAGTGACCGGGTCGGGTCGCTGAGCTGCGTGAACGCTCGAAAGGCCATTCACTTTCGGATGAGATCATCCAGAAATGAATAGAGCCCGGTAGGTCGGCATATCCCAGTCCTCGGTCTCGCGAAGCCTCAAGCAGCTCTCCGAGGCGGGTTCATCTACCCCGACGGCCGTGACTGGCGCATCCGTCCCGACTTCGCGTTCAACGGCAACGGGGCAGCCCAGGGCCGCGCCGTCCAGGGCATTCCGGCCGACGCCCCCGACCCGTACACGCGGAGGGGCGCCGGGCTGACCGTCATCGACGGTGGAGACGACGACGGCGACGAGTGAACTCCGTCCCCGTCAGGCACCGGCCCCGGTCGGTCGGATCATCGCGGTGAGTACGGGGGACTCCGGGGACGGGCGGCTCGTGCCGATCGTCTCGTAGCCCCAGGACTCGTAGACCCGCCGGACCTTTCCGTCGCCCGCCGACGCGTTGACCATCAGGGACACGTACGCCTCGTCGCGACCGGCGAGGAGTTCGTCGTGGACGCGGCGCGCCAGGCCCGTCCCCCGGTGGGGGAGCGTCACACCGATCTCCTTGAGGGCCAGGGTCGGGGAGCGGGTGAGGGCGGGGTCCACGTCGCCCATCCTCGTCCACCAACGGTCCCCGCTCTCGACCGTGTTGCCGTACGCGTAGCCCACCGGCTGCCCCTCGGCGTCGAACGCGAGCACCGCTCCGAACCCCGGCTCCCGGCCGTGCCGCTCCAGGCGCTCGGCGAAGGCCGGCACCGCGTAGTTCGGCAAGTGCAGCAGGGGCTCGCGCACCTTCGCGTACACCGCGATCAGGGGAGTGGTGACCTCATGGGCGTTCGTGTAGCGGCGCAGTCCGGTGGGCACGTGGGTCTCCTCCGGGGCCCTACGCAGGCCCCCTCAACGCCTCCAGCTGGTTCAGGAACCAGCGCTGGGGCGGTAGGGCCGTGGAGGCCGTGGCCAGGCGTTTGGTGCGGTCGGCGCGTTCGGAGGGGGGCATCGTCAGGGCGGTGTGGAGGGCCTCGGCGGTCTCCGAGACGTCGAAGGGGTTCACCGTGAGGGCGTCGTCGCGCAGTTCCTCGTAGGCGCCCGCCTCGCGGGAGAGGACCAGGGCGCAGCCCTGCTCCGAGACCACCGGTATCTCCTTGGCCACCAGGTTCATGCCGTCGCGGACCGGGTTCACCAGGGCGACGTCCGCGAGGCGGTAGGCCGCGAGGGAGCGGGTGAAGTCGTCCTTCACCGAGACCAGGACCGGGGTCCAGTCCTCCGTGCCGAACTCCGCGTTGATCTCCTCCGCGAGCGCCGCCACCGAGGTCGTGTACGAGCGGTAGACCTCCAGGTCCTGGCGGGAGGGGTACGCCGACGCCAGGTGGACCACGCGGCCGCGCCACTCGGGGCGGGTGGTCAGGAGCTCGCGGTAGGCCAGCAGGCCGCGCAGGATGTTCTTCGACAGCTCGGTGCGGTCCACGCGGACGATGGTCTTCCGGTCGCCGACCTCGGCCCGCAGCTCCGCCAGCCGCTCGTCCACCGCCGGCCGGTACGCGAGCGCCCGCAGCTCCTCCGCGTCGACGCCCAGCGGATGCACCGCGACCCGCGTCCCGGTGCCCTCCACCCGCGCGCCCGCCGCGAAGGCCTCCGCCCAGGCCGAGGTGTGGAAGCCCAGCTCGTCCGCGCCGAGCATCCCCCACAGCAGCTCCTCGCGGACGTCGTCCGGCAGCATCCGCAGGTACTCCGGGGACGCCCACGGCGTGTGGGTGAAGTGCGCGATCCGCAGGTCCGGGCGGAGCTCCCGGAGCTGCCCGGGGACCAGCGCCAGGTGGTAGTCCTGCACCAGGACCGCCGCCCCCTCGTCCGCCGCCCCGGCCAGCGCCTCCGCGAAGGCGCGGTTGTAGGCGCGGTACGACTCCCACCGGCGCCGGAACTCCGCGTCGTACACCGGCTCGCGCGGGACGTCGTACAGGTGGTGGTGGAGGAACCACAGCACCGAGTTCGCGATGCCGTTGTACGCGTCCGCGTACACGTCCGGATCGATGTCCAGCATCCGTACGCCGGGCTCGCCGACCCCGCGCCGGACCGCCTCCCGGTCGCCCTCGCCGAGGGCCGCGCACACCCACACGCTGTCCTGCGAGGAGACGGTGCTCAGGCCGGAGACCAGGCCGCCGCCGCCCCTGCGGGTGTCGAGCGAGCCGTCCTCGCCGAGCACGTACGAGACGGGACCCCGGTTGGATGCCACGAGCACAGTAGCCATGTGGCGAACCTAGCCCGTCCCGTAAACGCTCAAACGTACGTATACAAGACGGGGGGATCCGGCCACGGAGGGTGAGTGAGGGCCCCCGCGGGGCTCAGGGGGCGGGGCGGTCGCGCAGGGCCGCCCTCGCCACCAGGCCCGTCGCCGCCAGCGCCGTCACCAGGCCCCCGAGCAGCCAGAGGCGCTCCTCGTTCCCCCGGGAGCGGGGCGGAGTCACCGCCTTCCCCGGTGCGCCCGGCGCACCCGGCACCGGGGACGCGTGGGCCGGGACCGGCGGCGCCGGGGCCGCCGCGTCCGCCGGCGCGGGCGCCCACGCCACCAACGTCAGGCCCGCCACCGCCAGCGCCCTGCCCGTACGTCGTCGTCGTCCGAAGTCCATGGAACCCATGGGCAGTGAATGTATGTAAAACGGGTCATAAGGTCGCGTTACGCCACGCGGCGCCGCGCGTACTCCGCGATCTCCGCCATCGGCGGCCGCTCCTCCGTGTCCACCGCGTACGTCCGCGGCTCGAAGCCCCCCTCGCCCCGCTCGAACTGCGTCAGCAGCGGCCGCACCATGTGCCCCCGCGACAGCCTCAGCTGCGCCGTCCGGTAGATCGTCGCCGCCATCCGGCCGAGCGCCCGCCCGTCCTGGTGCCGGTGCTTGCGGACCCCCACGTCCACCTGCGCGAGCCCGTCCAGGCCCACCGTGTGCAGCGCGTCCACGAGGAGGCCCAGCTCCACTCCGTAACCGACCGGGAAGGGCAGCCGCTCCAGGAGCGAGCGGCGGGCCGCGTACTCGCCGCCGAGCGGCTGCACGAATCCGGCCAGCAGCGGCCAGTGCAGATTGAGCAGCGGGCGCGCCACCAGCTCCGTCACCCGGCCGCCCTGACCAGGGGTGCCGTCCAGCGGACGGTCGTACATCGCCTTGACGAGGTCCACGTCCGGGTCGGTCAGGAGCGGGCCCACGATCCCCGTCACGAAGTCCGCGGAGAAGTCCCGCAGGTCCGCGTCGACGAAGCACACCACGTCCCCGCTCGTCACCATCAGTGACCGCCACAGGACCTCGCCCTTGCCGGGCACGGCCGGTATCCGGGGGAGTATGTCGTCCCGCGCCACCACCCGCGCCCCGGCCGCCGCCGCGACCTCCGCCGTCCGGTCCGTGGAGCCCGAGTCGAGCACCACCAGCTCGTCGACGAGCGGCACCGCCTCCGACATCAGCTCGCGGCGGATCACGGCCACGATGTCCCCGACGGTCGCCTCCTCGTTCAGCGCGGGCAGCACCACGCTGACCGTCGTCGCACGCTTGGCGGCGAGGATCCGCTCCAGCGGCCGGTCCGCCACGGACCAGGACCGCCGGGACAGCCAGCGCTCCACCTCTTCCAGCACGTGATCTCCATCTCGCGGTTCGGACGGGCCGTCCAAGCACCCGGGCCTTCGGTTACAGTCTTGAACAACGCAGCGACCCCGTGCACGTCGGGGTGGCGTACGCGTCGGAGCGCAGGAACGAAAGTCCCGGCCCTCCCCACAATCGAATACCGCTCATCCAGAGGGGCAGAGGGAAACGGCCCGTTGAAGCCCCGGCAACCCTCCAGTCGGTTCGTCTCGTCATCCAGCGAGGTCCCCGGCTAGGGAAGGTGCCAAATCCGTCTCATGGCGAAAAATTCGCCATTGAGAAAGATGAGGAGAAAGGGCCTCGCCTCCATGGCTGTTCAGACCGTCGCACCCGCCACCACCGTCGACCTCGGTCCCGCGTCCGGGCTCTCCTGTCGCGAATGCGGTGAACTCTTCGCCCTCGGCCCGATCTTCGCCTGCGAGCTCTGTTTCGGCCCGCTCGAAGTCGCGTACGACCTCCCCGCCGGCGACCCCGAGGAGCTGCGGAAGCGCATCGAGGCCGGCCCCGCCAGCATCTGGCGCTACGCCCCCCTCCTGCCCGTCCCGGCCGACGTCGCCGAGAAGCCGAACCTGAACCCCGGCTGGACCCCGCTCGTCAAGGCCGACAACCTCGCCCGCGAGCTCGGCGTCGCCCCCGGCAAGCTCTTCGTCAAGGACGACTCCGGGAACCCGACCCACTCCTTCAAGGACCGGGTCGTCGCCCAGGCCATCGAGGCCGCCCGCGCCTTCGGCTTCACCACCCTCTCCTGCTCCTCCACCGGCAACCTGGCCGGCGCCGTCGGCGCCGCCGCCGCCCGCGCCGGCTTCCGCTCCTGCGTGTTCATCCCGCACGACCTGGAAGAGGGCAAGGTCGTCATGGCCGGCGTCTACGGCGGCGACCTCGTCGCCATCGAGGGCAACTACGACGACGTCAACCGCTTCTGCTCGGAGCTCATCGGCGACCCGATCGGCGAGGGCTGGGGCTTCGTGAACGTCAACCTCCGCCCGTACTACGGCGAGGGCTCCAAGACGCTCGCGTACGAGATCTGCGAGCAGCTCGGCTGGGTCGTCCCCGACCAGATCGTCATCCCGATCGCCTCCGGCTCCCAGCTCACCAAGATCGACAAGGGCATCCAGGAGCTCATCAAGCTGGGCCTCGTCGAGGACAAGCCGTACAAGATCTTCGGCGCCCAGGCCGAGGGCTGCTCCCCGGTGTCGGTCGCCTTCAAGGAGGGCCACGACGTCGTACGGCCCCAGAAGCCGAACACGATCGCCAAGTCGCTCGCCATCGGCAACCCGGCCGACGGCCCGTACGTCCTCGACATCGCCCGCCGCACCGGCGGCGCCGTGGAGGACGTGAACGACGAGCAGGTCGTCGACGCGATCAAGCTGCTCGCCCGGACCGAGGGCATCTTCGCCGAGACCGCGGGCGGCGTGACCGTCGGCGTCGCGCGCAAGCTCGTGGAGAGCGGCCTCATCGACCCGGAGCTCACCACCGTCGTCATCAACACCGGCGACGGGCTCAAGACCCTGGACGCGGTGGCCGACACCTCTCGGGAGACCGTCACCATCCGCCCGAGCCTGGACGCCTTCCGCGACGCCGGCCTGGCGCACTGAAGCCCTCCCGGTACCCCGGCTCTCCGAAAGGTTAAGCACGTCATGGCCGTGAACGTCCGCATCCCCACCATCCTCCGCACCTACACCGGCGGGCAGTCCGAGGTCCAGGCCGAGGGCGCGACCCTCGCCGAGGTCATCGCGGACCTGGAGAAGAACCACGCGGGCATCGCCGCCCGCGTCCTGGACGACCAGGGCAAGCTGCGCCGCTTCGTCAACGTCTACGTGAACGACGACGACGTGCGCTTCGAGCAGGGCCTGGAGACGGCCACCCCGGCCGGCTCCGGCGTCTCGATCATCCCGGCGGTCGCCGGCGGCTGCTGAGCCGTCTCCGCCGAGCGGTTCTCGTTGTCCCGACTTTCTTGAATTGCCCCTTCCGCGTCCATAAGCGGAAGGGGCAATTCTGCATGGTTGAGCGCGGTAGAGTTGGGGAAGTCCCCTCCGCTGCTCTTGCCGGGCGCATATGAAAACGCGCCTCGACCTGACAAGAAGCAGTCAAACTGTGTGCGCGTTGTGCACCTTCTGCGCGCTTTGCCGGGCCCGACTTGCCCCGCGATTCAGGGGAATCTCCCCAATCCTCCTTTCCGTGCTGCCCAGAATTCTCGCCCGAATGGCCTGTTGCAGAGGGCAGTTGGACAGATACATTCAGCGGCGGTCGACGCGTTCCGGCGCAGGGTCTGACCCGGGGTTCGTGAAGTGCGGCCCCGCGCAAGGGCCAGTAATAGGGGAGTTAGGCATGGCTCAGGGCACCGTCAAGTGGTTCAACGCGGAGAAGGGCTACGGCTTCATCGCGGTCGACGGTGGTGCGGATGTTTTCGTCCACTACAGCGCGATCCAGATGGATGGCTACCGCAGCCTCGAAGAGGGACAGCGAGTCGAGTTCGAGATCTCGCAGGGCCAGAAGGGTCCGCAGGCGGACATGGTCAAGCTCGCCGTCTGAGCGCGGCGCGATCGGCCACCGACGCAACGCCGTCGAGGGGCCCGCATCCCCCAGGGGACGCGGGCCCCTCGCGCGTTCCCGCCCCGCCCCGCCCCCTCCCGCCCCCTTCCCGAAACCCGAGAGTCGCTTGCACTCTCCTAGGGCGAGTGCTAATCATTGGCGTTAGCACTCGGAAGGTGAGAGTGCTACGAGGATCGGGCAGACGAGGCCGCCGTCCGGGTGGGGCAAGGAACCACGCGGAGCCGCGGAGGCCGTCCGTCGCGGGCGTCGGCGCGGTCCTGGAGCGTTATCCACCCCATGTCCGGGAGGACCACTTCACATGGCCAAGATCATCGCGTTCGACGAGGAGGCCCGGCGCGGTCTCGAGCGCGGCATGAACCAGCTCGCTGACGCCGTCAAGGTCACCCTCGGCCCCAAGGGCCGCAACGTCGTCCTCGAGAAGAAGTGGGGCGCCCCCACGATCACCAACGATGGTGTCTCCATCGCCAAGGAGATCGAGCTCGAGGACCCGTACGAGAAGATCGGCGCCGAGCTGGTCAAGGAAGTCGCCAAGAAGACGGACGACGTCGCCGGCGACGGTACGACCACCGCCACCGTCCTCGCCCAGGCGCTCGTCCGCGAGGGCCTCCGCAACGTCGCCGCCGGTGCCAACCCCATGGCCCTCAAGCGCGGCATCGAGAAGGCCGTCGAGGCCGTCTCCGGCGCCCTCCTCGAGCAGGCGAAGGATGTCGAGACCAAGGAGCAGATCGCTTCCACGGCCTCCATCTCCGCCGCCGACACCCAGATCGGCGAGCTCATTGCCGAGGCGATGGACAAGGTCGGCAAGGAAGGCGTCATCACCGTCGAGGAGTCCCAGACCTTCGGTCTGGAGCTGGAGCTCACCGAGGGTATGCGCTTCGACAAGGGCTACATCTCGGCGTACTTCGCCACCGACATGGAGCGCATGGAGGCGTCGCTCGACGACCCCTACCTCCTGATCGTCAACTCCAAGATCTCCTCCGTGAAGGACCTGCTCCCGCTCCTGGAGAAGGTCATGCAGTCGGGCAAGCCGCTGCTGATCATCGCCGAGGACGTCGAGGGCGAGGCCCTGTCGACCCTGGTCGTCAACAAGATCCGCGGCACCTTCAAGTCCGTCGCGGTCAAGGCCCCGGGCTTCGGCGACCGCCGCAAGGCCATGCTGAACGACATCGCCATCCTCACCGGCGGCACGGTCATCTCCGAGGAGGTCGGCCTCAAGCTGGAGAACGCGGGCCTCGACCTGCTGGGCCGCGCCCGCAAGGTCGTCATCACCAAGGACGAGACCACCATCGTCGACGGTGCCGGTGACAGCGAGCAGGTCGCCGGTCGCGTGAACCAGATCCGCGCCGAGATCGAGAACAGCGACTCGGACTACGACCGCGAGAAGCTCCAGGAGCGCCTCGCGAAGCTGGCCGGCGGCGTGGCCGTCATCAAGGCCGGTGCCGCGACCGAGGTCGAGCTCAAGGAGCGCAAGCACCGCATCGAGGACGCCGTCCGCAACGCGAAGGCGGCCGTCGAGGAGGGCATCGTCGCCGGCGGTGGCGTGGCCCTGCTCCAGGCGTCGACCGTCTTCGAGAAGCTCGAGGCCGACCTCTCCGGCGACGAGGCCACCGGTGCCGCGATCGTGAAGCTGGCCCTGGAGGCCCCGCTGAAGCAGATCGCCGTCAACGCCGGCCTCGAGGGCGGCGTCGTGGCGGAGAAGGTCCGCAACCTGCCCGTCGGCCACGGCCTGAACGCCGCGACCAACGAGTACGTCGACCTCATCGCCGAGGGCATCATCGACCCGGCGAAGGTGACGCGCTCCGCGCTGCAGAACGCCGCGTCGATCGCCGCGCTGTTCCTCACCACCGAGGCCGTCATCGCCGACAAGCCGGAGAAGGCCGCCGCGCCGGCCGGCGGCGGTATGCCGGGCGGTGACATGGACTTCTGATCCTCGGGGATCTCCGGATCCCGGGATCGGCGGTTCATCGCTGAACGCGAACGAGGGCGGCACCCCCAGGGGGTGCCGCCCTCGGGCGTTGTCCGGGGCGGCGCGGGGCCGCTTCCGTCAGGCCGGCGGGGCCAGCAGGCCCGTGTCCTGGCCCGCGCGGCGCAGGGCGTCCGTGACGAAGCCGTTCGTCTTCAGTTCCTCGATCGTGGCGCGGAGGAAGGCGAGGGTTTCCGGGGTGCGGGAGAGGGTGGTGCCGACCGCCTGGCGGATCTCCATGAAGCGGCCCTCGATCAGCCGGACGTCGGGGTTCTCCCGTACGTACGCGGTCAGGGGCTGCCGGATGCCCGCGCCCGCCTCCAGGGCCTCGGCCCGGAAGACGTCGACGCCCTCCTCGCCGCGTACGACGGTCGCGTGGGTGAGGGTCCGGGACAGGAACAGGTCGTAGGCGGAGCCCTTCTTGACCCCGATCCGGACGCCGGGGGCGTCGACCTCCCCGACCGTGGTGAGGGCGGAGTCGCGCGGCACGGCGTACACCCCCTCGATGACGACGTACGGCGCGGTGAACGCGACCTCCGCCTCGCGCGCCGGGTCCACGGCGAGGAAGCAGAGGTCGGCCCGTCCGTCCGCCATCGCCTCGAAGGACTTCCGCGCCGCGTCGAAGCAGAGCAGCTCGACCCCGACCCCGAGCCGCGCCCCGATCTCCCGGGCCAGGTCGACGGTGATCCCGGAGGGGTTCTCGGGGGTGCCCTGGGCGAGCACCGGGTTCCCGAGGTTGACGGAGGCGCGGAGGACTCCGGTGGGGGCGAGGTCGGCGGCGATGCGCTGGGTGGTCGTCATGGGGGTGGAGTCTAGGGAGCGGCGGGGGTTCTCCCGTACGGGATCTCAGGCCTTGGCCGGTTCCGGGGTCGGCTCCGATTCCGGTTCGGGCCCGGGGTGCTGTCCGGGGTTCCGTCCACCGTCCTGTCCGGGGCCCGTCGTGCTCTTCGAGGCGGCCACCGGCGTCTCCGGGCCCGCTTCCGTGTCCACGTTGAACTCCTCCAGGAGCCGGGCGCCGAAGCCCCAGAAGTACGTGGCCACGAAGCCCGCCAGGTAGCCGGTGAGCAGGCCGCCCGCGTAGATCGCGATCGTCTCGCCCAGGCCCTTGTCGCCGTCGAGGAGCGGGAAGAGCGCCCAGCCCGACGGGCCGATCGCGGTCGAGCCGACCTTGGTGCCCCACATGCTGAAGAGGCCGACGAAGCCGCCGCCGAAGGCGCCGCCCACGCAGGCGGTGACGAAGGGGCGGCCCAGCGGGAGCGAGACGCCGTAGATCAGCGGCTCGCCGACGCCCAGGAAACCGGCCGGCAGGGCGGACTTGATGGTGCGGCGGAGGGAGCCGTTGCGGGGGAGCCGCAGGTAGACGGCCATGGCCGCGCCGACCTGGCCCGCGCCCGCCATCGCCAGGATGGGCAGCAGGACGGTGTAGCCCTGCTGTTCGATGAGCGTGGTGTGGATCGGGATGAGCGCCTGGTGCAGGCCCAGCATCACCAGCGGCAGGAACAGGCCGCCCAGGAGGAGGCCCGCGCCCGCGCCGGCGTGCGCGAGGAGCCAGTCGGCGAACGTGCCGATCGCGGTCGAGACCTCGCCCGCGACGAACATCAGGCCGAAGATCGTGACCAGGCCGGAGACCAGGACCGTGAGCGTCGGGGTGACCAGGACGTCCAGGGACTCCGGCACCCACCGGCGGCACCACTTCTCCACGTACACCGCGAGGACCGCCGCGCCCAGCGCGCCGAGCACACCGCCCTGGCCGGGGGAGAGGGTCTGGCCGAACGCGTCGACCTTGGCGACGCCCGGGAAGACGATGATCGCCGCGACCGCGCCGCCCAGGATCGGCGTGCCGCCGAACTCCTTCGCCGTGTTGAAGCCGACGAAGACCGCGATGAGGGCCATGAAGCCGCTCGCGATCGCGGCGAGGGCGGGGGTGACGCCGGGCAGCCAACCGAGGTTGATCAGGAGGCCGTTGAGGCCGGCGATGATGCCGCAGCCGATGAGGGCGGGGATCAGCGGGACGAAGACGTTCGCGATCCGGCGGAGGAACAGCTTGAACGGGGTCCGGTTCCTCGCCTTGCGGGCCGCCCTGAGCGCCGCGCCCTGCGCCGCGAGGCCGTCGGCGGAGGGCGCCGGGGCACTGCCCGCCGGGGTGCTGTCCACAAGGGCCCCGGACACCGGAGCCCCGTCCGCCGGAGCCCCGGACACCGGCGCCTCGGCCACCAGGGCCTCGAACTCCGGGGTCACGCGGGCGACCGTGCCTGGCCCGAGGACGATCTGGTACGTGTCGTCCTCGACCACGCCCATCACGGCCGGCAGGGCCTTGAGGTCCTCGTCCCGGACGAGCGAGCGGTCCCGCAGGCCGAGGCGGAGGCGGGTCATGCAGTGGGCGACGGAGGTGATGTTCCCGGCGCCGCCGACGAGGGGGAGGATCGCGGCGGCGACGGCGCGGTTCTTGTCGTCTGTGCTCATGGTGCGGTGGTGCCTTGCTGTGCGTGGGGGAGGGGAGCGGTGCGGCGGGGTCTACCGGGCGTGCAGCGCGGCGCGCAGGTGGCCCCGGGAGTCGGTGAGGAGCTTGGCGGCGGTGGGGGCGTCGACGTCCGCGAGGATCATGAGGATGGCGTTCTTCACCTCGCCGTCGGCGGCGGCGAGGGCGGTCTCGATCCGCTCGTCGGGCGCGCCGGTGGCCAGCGCGACGATCCGCCGCGAGCGGGCCTGGAGCTTCTCGTTGGAGGCGCGGACGTCGACCATCAGGTTCCCGTAGGTCTTGCCGAGCCGGATCATCGTGATCGTCGAGATCATGTTGAGGACGAGCTTCTGGGCGGTGCCGGCCTTGAGCCGGGTGGAGCCGGTGAGCAGCTCGGGGCCGGGGACGACCTCGATGCCGTGCTCGGCGGCGGCGGCGAGCGCGCTGTCGGCGTTGCAGGACAGGCCGACGGTGAGCGCGCCGAGGGCGCGGGCGTGCTCGACGGCGCCGATCGCGTACGGGGTGCGGCCGGAGGCGGAGATGCCGACGACGGTGTCGTCGGGGGTGAGCCCGAGCGCGGTGAGGTCCGCGACGGCGAGTTCCTTGGAGTCCTCGGCGCCCTCGACGGCCTTGACCATGGCGGAGGGGCCGCCCGCGATGAGCCCGACGACCTCGGCGGGATCGGTGTTGAAGGTGGGCGGGCACTCGCTGGCGTCGAGGACGCCGAGGCGCCCGGCGGTGCCCGCGCCCAGGTAGATCAGGCGGCCGCCGCGGGCCATGCGCTCGGCGGTGGCGTCGATGGCGGCGGCGATGGCGGGCAGCTGCCGGGCGACGGCGGCGGGGACGGTCTGGTCCTCGCCGTTCATGGCGCGGGCGATCTCCAGGGTCGGGAGCTGGTCGATCTCCGCGAGCTCGGGACGGAAGGCCTCGGTGGTGAGGGTGGCGAGCTGGGCGCGGAGTTCGGAGTACGTGGAAGCGGAGGCGGAAGCGGACACGTGCGGCTCTTTCGGTACGGCGGCGTCGTCGGCGCCGGGGGCTTTACGGGTACGGGTGCGGGTGCTTCGGCGGATGCGGGTGCTTCAGCGGGTGCGGGTGCTTCGGCGGGTACGGGTGGCTCAGCGCGTACGGGGCGAGTGCCGGTGGGCCAGGGCCTCGTACGAGGCGGCGAGGGCCGGGGCGGCCGTCTCGTACGTCCGCTGGGTGACACAGGTGAACAGACAGTCCACGACCAGGAGTTGACTGGTGCGGGACGACATGGCCGCCGGGCGGAGTTCGCTCTCGCGGGCGGTGGAGGTGGTGAGGACGTGGTCGGCGTACTGGGTGACGGGGCCGTCCGGGCGGCCGGTGATCGCGACGGTCGTCGCGCCGTGGTCGAAGGCCACCCGGAGCGGTTCTATGACGTCGCCGGTCGAGCCGGAGTGGGTGATGGCGATGGCGACGTCGCCGGAGCGGAGCTGCACGGCGTTGGTGACGGCGAGGTGCGGGTCGCTGTGGGCGTGCGCGACCAGGCCGATGCGGAGCAGCTTCTGGCCGAGGTCCTGGGCGACGAGCCCGGAGGCGCCGACGCCGTAGATGTCGACGCGGCGGGCGGTGGCGAGGGCGGCGACGGCGGCGCCGAGCTGGACGGTGTCGAGTCCGGCGGCGGTGTCGGCGAGGGTCTGCTGCTCGTCGTAGGCCAGCTTGGCGACGACGTCGGCGATGGGGTCGTCGACGGCGATGTCGGCGGTGACGGCGGGCGCGCGGCCGGACTGCTGCTGGGCGGCGAGTCCGGCGAGGGCGAGGCGCAGGTCGCGGTAGCCGGGGTAGCCGAGGAGGCGGGCGGTGCGGACGACGGTCGCCTCGCTGGTGCCGGTGAGCTCGGCGAGGCCGGTGACCGTGAGGGCGGCGCAGCCGGCCGGGTCTCCGGCGACGGCCTCGGCGACCCGCTGCATGGAGCGGGTCATGGAGGGCGCGAGGGTCCGCACCTTGGCGGCGAGGGCGGCGGGGGCCGGGGGCGCGTCGCTGCTGAAACTTTCCTTCACGTCATTGGTCACGCCTGAAAGATACTTTCGGAAGGGTGGGGCGACAAGCCCCTTCCGGTGTCCGGATCCGGAAGGAACCTTCGCCCTTCCCGCCTCCTCCCGGGCCGGGTGACAATGAGGGCATGGACGACATCGACGCGGTGGAACAGGCGCTGCACACCGCCCGCGCGCTGGTACTGGCCGATCTGGCGGCCCGGAAGGTCGCCGCGGCGGAGGTCGTGTCGATGGTGGAGGAGTCGGTGACCCACCGGCGCTGGTGGGTCGAGCAGTGGCCGGAGGGGGTGTCGTACGTCGCGGGGCTCGTCGCCCAGGACGTGCAGGACTCCCTGCTCGAACGGTACGGACGCTGGCCGATCTGCCCCGTCTGCGCCTCGGGCGACCCGCACGCCCTCGACGTGGAGCCGGAGCTGGGCCCGGACCCGCACTGGGTCTGCGGCAAGCAGGGCGTGGTGGTGGCGCCGGTGGGCGGGCTGACGTGACGCTGTACATCGACCCGCCGACCTGGCCGGGGCACGGCCGCATGTGGTCGCACCTGGTCAGCGACGTCTCCTTCGAGGAGCTGCACGCCTTCGCGGCCGCGATCGGCGCCCCGCGCCGCGCCTTCGAGCGGGACCACTACGACATCCCGGCCGACCACTACGCGGCCGCGGTGACCGGCGGCGCGGTCGAGGTCGGCTCGAAGGAACTCCTCCACCGCCTCACGGCGGCGGGCCTGCGGAGGCCCAAGGGGCGGCCGGCGGGCTGAGGGGGGCGGGAGCGGGGACGTACGCGAAGAGGTCCTGGCCCCGCCCGAATACGGGCCTGCTCCGACCCGGCCTCTTGTCGTACGGGCCCGCCCCGGTCCCGGCCTCTCGTCTTACGGGCCCGCCCCGGCCCGGGCCTCTTGCCTTACGGGCCCGCCCCGGTTTCGCGTGCCCGCCCCACCCCTCCCGTCTCAGCCCGGCAGGGCGCACTCCCGGTCGTCCCGCTCGGGGGCGGTGGCCGGGCTTCCGGCCACGACGTGGCCGTCGCCCGGTGTCCGGCGGGACAGCCTCAGGGCCACCGCCGCCACCACCAGCCCCACCGCCGTCATCGCCGCGCCCGCCCACGCCGTGGAGGCGAAGCCGAGGCCCGCGTCGATGACGGTGCCGCCGAGCCAGGGGCCGCCGGTGTTGCCGAGGTTGAAGGCGGCGGTGGTGGTGGCGGCCGCGAGGGTGGGGGCGGCGCCGGCCACGTTGAACATGCGGGCGTTGAGGGCCGGGGCGGTGTAGAAGGCGGAGACGCCGAGGAGGAAGGCCAGCAGGACCGTGGCGACCGGGCTGGAGGCGAAGAGCGCCAGGGCGACCAGGAAGACGGTCGAGGCGGCGATGCCGCTGAGCATCACCCCGAAGAGGTGCGCGTCCGCGATCCGGCCGCCGATCGTCGTGCCGACCAGGGCGCCGATGCCGAAGAGCCCGAGGACGATCGAGACCCAGTTCTCGCCGAGGCCGGAGACGTCGGTGAGGAGCGGGGCGAGGTACGAGAAGGCGCAGAAGACGCCGCCCGCCGCGAGCGCGGTGACGGTGACCGAGAGCAGGACCTGCGGGTCGCGGTAGATCGTCAGCTCCCGCTTGAGCCGGGGCCGGGTCTCGGGGAGCGGGATGCGCGGGATGCGGGTGAGGACGCCGACGAGGGCGATCGCGGAGGCGAGGCCGACGGCCCAGAAGGCGGCGCGCCAGCCGAGGCGCTCGCCGAGGAAGGCGCCGGCGGGGACGCCGAGGACGTTGGCGATGGAGAGCCCGCCGATCATGACGGCCATGGCCCGGGCCCGCGCCCCCACCGGCACCATCGCGATGGCGACGGCCGCGCCGACCGCCCAGAACCCGGCGCAGGCGAGCGCGCTCACGACCCGGGAGGCGAAGAGCACCGCGTAGTTCGGCGCGAGGGCGCCCGCGACCTGCCCGAGGCCGAAGACGGTGATCAGGGCGACCAGGGTCGTCTTGCGGGGGAGCCGGAGCGTCGCCACGGCGAGGAGCGGGGCGCCCACCACCATGCCGATCGCGAAGGCCGAGATGAGCAGCCCGGCGCTCGGGATGGAGACGTCCATGTCCTCCGCGACGAGTTCGAGCAGCCCGGAGAGCATGAATTCGCTCGTCCCGAGCGCGAAGACGGAGAGGCCGAGGATGTAGACGGCCGTCGGCATACGGGGGGACGCGGGGGCGGGGGCCGCCGGCCCGTCGGAGGAGGAGGGCATGACATGGGTCAACCCGTGATTGATTGCTGTCATTCCTCGGCGCCGGGTCGTCTTGTCATACGAGACGGTCACTTGTGCGCCGGGCGCGCGCCGGGTGGGTGTCGGGCTCACCCCGTACTCGGCACGCCCCTCAGTTCCTTCAGCTCCCGCTCCACGTTCTCCCGGGCCTTCTCCTCCCACACCGCCGCGCCGTACGGGGTGCGGAAGAGGCGGGGGAGGTCGAGGAGGTGGCGGAGGACGGCGGCGCGGCCCTCGCGGAAGGTGTCCTCGGGGACGAAGGCGTACTCCTCGCGGACCGCCGCCGCGTACCGCGCGTACGTGTCGGGGGCGCTCGCCAGGATCGCGAGGTCCGCGTCGCAGAGGGTCTCGCCGTTGAGGTCGCCGTCGGCCGGGTCGTGGGTGACGGTCAGGCGGACCAGGCGGGCGACCTCGGCCACCTCGTGCGGGGTCAGGCCCGCCTCGGCGAGGGCCTTCTCGGCCAGGAGCGCCGACCGCTCCTCGTTCTCGGAGCGGTCGGGCCGGTAGACGGCGTCGTGGAACCAGGCGGCGAGCCGTACGAGCTCCAGTTCGCCGCCCTCGCCGCCCTGGTCGGTCAGCTCGTCGACGCGGTCGAGGACCGCCCGCAGGTGGTCGACCGTGTGGTACCGGCGCTGCGGCTCGGCCCAGCGGGCGAGCAGGTTCCGCCCGTACGGGGCGGGGTCGGGGCCCTCGCGGCCGGCGCGGGCGGCGAGCAGGGTGGCGTTCCAGCGCTGGAGCAGCTCGTGCTCTTCCTCGGCGGTCATGGGTGCATTGTGCCCGCCGGGCGCGGACGGTGCGTGTTTCAGAACATGCGGAGGAGCAGCCGGTCGCGGTCGACGCACTGGTGCTTGAGGACCAGCCCGACGTGGCAGGCGAGCGCGGCGAGGAAGCACACCTGCGCGGTCACGTGCACCCACAGCAGACCGTCGTCGCCCGAGGCGAGGAGCAGCGCTCCGGTGACGGGGACGACGAAGGTCAGCGCGTAGAGCGCGGCCTCCGTACGGTGGGCGAGGCGGCGCTCGAACAACGTGAGCGTCGGCGCCCAGGGCGGCAGCCCGATGTGCCGCCGCCACAGCAGCCGCGCCACCCCCAGGGCCACGATGAGGGCCCCGACGAGCACGTGGGCGGTCAGCAGCGCGTCCTCGCCGAAGGACTCGTAGCCGCCTCCGCGTCCGCGCCCCCGCCCGGACTCGCCGCCCCGCCCCCGGCCCCGGCCGCGCCCGGACTCCGAGGTGTCCAGCGCGTACCCGAGGACGAACTGGACGGCGAACGCGACCACGACGCTCCAGTGGAGGACCTTCGTGAGGGGCCGGTAGCCGGGGCTGTTGTTCATCACCCCATCACAGCCCGTCCCGGCACCTCTCGCACCGTGGGCGGGGGTGCGCACCCCCGCCGTGTCCCGGGCCCGCCCCCGGCCGCGCACTCCCGGCAGTACGCCTCGTCCGCGACGGGCCGGAACAGCATCGGCTGGGTGTGCTCCCCGGCGCACTCCCGTGTCCCGGCGAGCCGCGGGGAGAGCCGGGGGCCGTCGGGCGGCGATGACGCGAGCTGGGGCAGGGTGCGGGGCGGTACTTCCCGCAGTAGGTACCGGATCAGCCCGCCGGGTCGGTGTACGGGTGTTCCGGTGCCGGGCAGGCCGCGTAGGACGTGTTCGTGGACGTCGGTGGGGGTGTGTCCGGCCTCCAGCCAGCGGGTGGCGAGGTGGGTGAGTTCGTCGTGCATGGCGGGTGGGATGTGCCGGAGGGCGGGGGAGAGGAGGGGGAGGGTGCCGATGAGGGCGCGGGCTTCTTCCTGCCGGGGGCTGGCGGGCGTCTCGTCGGGTTCGCTGACCGGTTCGCTGACCGGCTCGTCGGTGGGCGACGGAAGGTTGGAGGTGTTCTCTACGGGTTCTTTCTCTGGATGGCCGCCGGTCGACGGGGTCTTCGGAGCACCGGCGGTCGGGGCACCGGCGGCTCGATTCCGGGGACTCGGTGCGACCTGCGGGGACGCCGTTTCCTGGCAGGTGGGGAGGGGGTTGCGGGCGAGGATCTTGGTGGCTTCGTCGGCGGTCAGGGGGGTGCTGGAGACGAGCTGTTGGGTGATCCAGAGTCCGCCGGCGCCCTGGACCCGTCGCTCGTGGACGAATCCTTCGTCTTTGAGCTGTCGTTTGGCGCGTGTGAAGGCGCAGGCTCCGATCCGGGCGCGCTGGGCGGTGCGGGAGAGTGATTCGCGGGCTTCCCGGGGGAGGGAGAGCTGCCAGGTGAGAAGGCGTACGGCGTCGGAGTCGAGGCGGGGGTGGCGGATGATGTCGTGCGAGTACTGGCCGAAGGCGTGCGTGGGCGCGATAACGTTGCGGTAGATCACGGGTGGGGCCTTGTCCACTAGTGGTTCAGGCCCTCGCCGATGGGTCTCAGGTCATCGGTGAGGGCCGTTTTGCGCGAACGTACCGCGCTGGCATATGCCCGGACAGACACTCAGAGTGAAGACCGCCCATTCGAGTGACGCGCGGTCACATCATCGTTCAGGTTCGGGAGATGGCTCTCTGGGCGAGGTGCTGATGACGCGCAGGGCGTCGCGCGGGGTGAGGCTCGCGCGCTCCTCCGGGCTTGCCGTCCAGCACTGTTCGGCCGCCGCCTCCCACAGGTAGCCGCTGGGGCGGGCCAGGACCAGCATGTTCCCGTTCACGGACCGGACCTGCCCGGTGAGCGCCCGTTGCGCGTCGGTCACGACGTCGCCGATCCGGTAGCTCACTTCTCAACCGCCCGCGCGGTCCGCAGGAGCACGGTCAGCCGCTTGGCGCCGCCGACGCCGACGGTCCCGAGCCCGTACCGGTGCGTGTCCCCGCCGGGGCCGTGCGTGACGTCCCGGTAGAGCCCGCTCGTGGGGAGGCCGGCGGTGTCCATGGCGTCCTTGAGCTCCCGGTAGACACGGGTGGCTTCGGCCTCGGTGACGGGGCGGGTGGGGGGAGGGGGTGTGCTCATGGAGGGTTCCCTTTCCGGTGGATCTTTTCCGGGACGCCTTCACGATCGCGCGTGCCGCCCTACGCTTTCCAGGAGTTGAGTTCCATTGCGCAGGTGAGGAACGGGGCATATGCCAGGACCCCAGGATTTGGACCCCGGCGACAGCATCGAGCAGTACCTCGGGAACATGGTTCGCGAGGCCCGGCTGGAGCTCGGGCGTGAGTGGACGCAGACGTATCTGGCGGGGAAGGTCTTCAGCAGTACGACCCGGATCTCCGAGATCGAGCGGGGCGAGGATCCCCCGGACCGGGACCTGGCGAAGAAACTGGAGGTGGTGCTCCAGCTCCCGCCCGACTCCCTGGTGAACCTCGTGAAGATCGTGAGCCAGCAGAGCGTTCGCGACTACGCGAAGACCTATCTGCGCCGCCAGCTCGAAGCCACCGCCATCCACGAGTTCTCCATCGTCGTGCCGGGGCTGCTCCAGACCGCCGACTATGCGCGCGGAGCGATGGAAGCGGGTCTCGCGGGGGACGCGACCCAGATCGACGACTTCGTGCGAAGGCGATTGGAGCGCCAGGCGGTGCTTGAGCAGCCCGACCCGCCCTGGATGATGATCGTGCTGGATGAGGCCTGCTTACGCCGTGAGACCGGCGGCAAGCGGGCGATGCGTGAGCAGATAGAGCACCTGATGGCCATGTGCGAACGCCCCAACGTGAACATCCAGGTGCTTCCCATGAGGTGCGTGCCGCTTGCTGGTTCCTTCACGCTCCTCACCCTTCCCAAGGGCGGGCGAGGGGCCTATCGAGAGGGCTTCAGCACGGGTAACTACACCGAGGAACCGGCAGAAGTGATGAGGTTTCAGCGGGTCTATGATCTCCTGCAACAGGATGCTCTGGGCGTTCGAGTGTCCCTCGAACTAATGCGCTCTATCGCGAAGGAACATCATGGCTGAGACCTCGCCGAACTGGCGCAAGAGCACGTACAGCGGCAACGACAACGACGCCTGCGTCGAGGTCGCCGACAACCTCCCCCTCGTCCGCGTCCGGGACACCAAGGACCACGCCGCGGGCGAGCTGACCGCCACCCCGGCTGCCTGGTCCGCGTTCACCGCGTTCGCGCGGGCGTACGCGGTCTGACCGCTCCCGGCACCCCGGGTCTCGGCACGCAGCGCGTCCGGGTTACTCGCGGCTGGTGTAGTGGCGTCTCACCCAGAGGGGGAGCGCGAACCAGAGGGTGAACAGCCAGACGCCGACGGCGCCCGCCAGCCAGGCGGCGAGCGTGTCGTCGAGGGCCACCCGAAGGAGCATGAGCAGGGTCAGGACGGTGGTCACCGCGAGCAGCAGCAGTCCGGTCCTGGCCATCCGGGCGGCGATCACCACGGTCTGCGGCTTGATGCGGCGGCCCGCGACCATCCGGTGCAGGGACACCGGGCCGATGAGGGACCCCGCGCTGGCCGCGCCCAGGACGACCGCCGTGACGTAGAGGGCGCGGTCGGTGTCGCCGAGGTCGGTGAAGGCGGGCTGGAAGACGGCGATGAAGAGGACGCCGAAGAGGATCTGCACGCCGGTCTGGGCCACCCGCAGCTCCTGCAGCAGGTCGGCCCACATCCGGTCCGCGCGCTCCTCGGGCGACTCGTCGCGTCCCCGGCGCCGGGTGGGAGGGCCGGGCGCGGCGTCCCCGTGGCCTTCCGGTTCCGGTGCCATCGCACACGCTCCTCGCCTCGGTCGCCCGCGGCCCCTACGGGAAAGTCTCCCACCGCCCGGGGGCGGGAGCGAGGTCGCACCCGGCCGGGCCCTTCGCTCGTTCGGCCCGGCCCCCGTGCGGGGCCCCGAGGCGGCTGCTGTGCTGGGCGGGACCCTTCCCCGCGCGTACAGGAGCGACACCATGGCCGTCATCGTCACCGTCGAGATTCCCGGTGGGACCGAGGAGCAGTACGAGGAGATCATGCGGCGGTTCGGGGACGTCGACTGGTTCCCGGCGGACGGGCTCATCGCGCACGCGGCCGGGCCCGACGGGGAAGGGGGCTGGAAGGTCGTCGACTTCTGGGACTCCGAGGACCAGTTCCTCGCCTTCGTGGAGCGGGCGCGGCCGATCATGGAGCGGGCCGGCATCTCGTCGATGCTGCCGACGGTGCAGCAGGCGGTGAACGTCATCGTGCGCTGACGGCGCGCGGGGCGACCCGACCGAAACCCTTCCGCACCGCCGGCGCGCGGGGCCGTCGAAAACCCTTTGCGGCGGGCGGGGCCCGGGGGCCAGGCTCCTCGTCCATGACCAGTCGTCCTCCGTACCCGCCCGTCGCGTCCGTCGCGGACCTGTTCGCCGCCGACGGACGCCTCAAGGCGGTCCCGCGCCGCGCCGCCCGCCGCGAGGCGCTGCTCGCGCACCTCGCCGCGACCCTCTTCGAGACCGGCCGTACCTACCGGGAGTCCGAGGTCAACGAGGCCCTGAAGGGCGTGCACGAGGACTTCCCGGCCCTGCGCCGGTACCTCGTGACCGGCGGCTTCCTCTCCCGTACGAAGGACGGCGCCGCATACCGCCGACAGCAGCGGACCGGCACTCCCGGGGGCGCGATCTCCGCCGTCGCGTGACGGGCGCGGTCAGGCTTCGGGCAGCAGCCGGACCATGTCGATGCCCGGTCGCACCTTGGCGATGGCGGCGAAGTCGTCGTCGACGTGCAGCAGGGTCAGCCGGTGCCGCTCGGCCGTGAGCGCGATCAGGACGTCCATCGGCGACGGCCCGCGGTGGTGCCCGATCGCGAGCAGGTCCCGTTGCACGGCGATGACCTCGGGCCAGGGATCCTCCGGTGCCGGGACCCAGGTGAAGGACTGGGCGAGCATGGTGGTGAACGGCTCGTGGTCACGGTCGGAGCGCAGCGCCCGCATGAGTTCCGCCTCGACCGGCGGACAGAGGGAGACCTGGCCGCGCGCCACGCGGCTCGGCCAGGGTTCCCCGACCTGCCGGCGCAGGAGCCGCCACACCGCCGACGTGTCGGCGAGGTAGTTCATCGACCGGACCGCTCCTGTTCCTCCAGGAAGTCGAAGTCGAGGAAGTCCTCGGCGTTCTCCTGGAGCCACCGCAGCGCCCGGGCGCGGTCGTCCGCGCTGATCGACGCCGCTATCGTCAGCGCGCGGTTGATGGTGTCCCGCTTGGTCCGGGTGCCGAGCTGCCGTTGTGCGAAGGCGAGCGCGTCGTCGTCGATGTCGATCAGGGTCTTGGACATGAGCGCCTCCGACAGGTCTTATATCCGACTGCCGCGAGTATATATCGGGCCGACCCGGCGGGCCCGGGATCACCGCCGCCCGGTCAGCGCCCCCGTCGCGCCCCCGAGCACAGGGCGGCCACGCCCGCCGCCAGCCCCACGACCGCCCCCGCCGCCAGCACCCCGCCGTGCGAGCGCCAGGACAGGACCGCTCCGTTCGACCGGGCGGAGAAGACCGAGCCGACGCTCAGCCAGGAGCCGACCGAGGCCACGGACAGGGCCGAGCCGACCGATCCGGCGCTCGCCCAGGAGCCGATCGAGGCGAACGAGTGGGCGGAGCCGACCGAGCCGATGGAGAGGAAGGAGCCCACCGAGCCGATGGAGAGCATCGAGCCCACGGAACCGATGGAGAGGAACGAGTCCCTGGACCAGAGGGAGAGGGACGAGGTCCCCGGGCGTGAGCAGGGGTGAGAGGCCATGGACCGATCCTAGGGACGCGCCGGGAACCGCGCCCCCCGAACGCACCCGCCCCGCACGCCCTTTGACCGGGCGAACGCGCCGGGTTACGTTGCCGGTGCTGCCCGAAAAGCCCTGACCAGGCCGTTTCCCGGGCCGCACGTCGACATGTGTACGGGGGAGTGGAATCGGATGCGGGCGGAAGACGGAAGCGTCCCGGCGGCGGCACCGGAGGACGGTGCGGAGGGCGGCGCGGAAGGCGCGGAGAAGCCGGGCTGGTACCTGGCGAGCCTGTTCGCCGCGCTCGCGTGCGTCGTGCTGAGGTTCGGCGGGGTCTGGACCTGGTGGGCCCTCCTCTGGGTCCCCCTCCTCCTGCTCGCCGTCGCGTGCGGCGTCGACAACTGGCGCCTCATGGCCCGCCACCGTCCCCGCCTCGGAGCGTACGAGTGGTTCGTGCTCGTCACCACCCACCTCGGCGTCGCCCTCGCGGCCGTACGGATCGCCACCGCCTAGCGCGCCCGCCGGCGTCGTCCGTGCGGCTCAGGCGGACGCCCGGGGCGCCGCCCGGTCGCCCGGTGGGCGGGCCAGGGTGACCGTGCGGAGGAGCCACTCCGCCGGGCCGTGCCGGCGGGTGGACATCAGCCTGGCGCTGAGGGCGAGTTGGGCGGCGTACAGGGCGAGGGCGCCGAGGGTGACGGCGGCCGTGCCGAGGCGGTCGTAGAGGGCGAGGCCGTAGCCGGTGAAGACGAGGGCCAGGACCAGGGACTGGGCCAGGTAGTTCGTCAGGGCCATCCGGCCGGCGGGGGCGAGGAGGGCGGTCACCCGCGCGCCGCGCGCGGTGCGCAGGAGCAGCAGCATTCCGCAGACGTACGCGGCGGTGAGCGCCGGGGCCGTGACCGTGTTCACCGCGTGGCCGAGCAGCTCCCAGCGGGGGCCGAGCGGGCCGACCGCGGTCAGGGCCGCGAAGACGCCGCCGGGCAGGCCCACGGCGGCGCCGAGCAGACAGACGAGGCGCGTCCGGCGGTGGCGGATCCGCGCGGTGGCGGCGTCGGGCGCGTCCGAGAGCAGGCGCCGCTTGCCGCAGTACAGGCCCGCCAGGAAGGCCGTCACGACGAAGCCGCCCATCAGGGGGAGGGTGAGGAGCACCTCGGGCAGCAGTCCCGCGTTGGCGGCCACGACGGACGCGGGGTCGCCGCGGTAGGCGGCGACGAGCGCGGGAAAACCGTCGGTGACCCCGGCGTTCACGGCGGCCATTTCGGCGTCGGACATGAGCAGCGGGACGAGCCCCACGAGCAGCAGCAGGGCGCTCGCGCACCCGTGCACGATCAGCGCGGCGGTCCGGGCCACCCCCGGCGAACAGCCGCGCGCCGCTACCAGGACCAGGCCGAGCACGGCGTACGTCATGAGGATGTCGCCGGAGAACAGCAGCACCGCGTGCAGGGCCCCGAGGGCGAACAGGCCCAGGGAGCGGCGCAGCAGCCGGGGCACGGGCCCGGCGCCGTCGCGTGCGGCCGACTCCAGCTGGAGGGTGAGGCTGTAGCCGAAGAGGAACGAGAACAGCAGGAAGAACTTCCCGGTCACGAAGGTCTGGACGACCGCCTCCACGGCCCGGTCGAGGGAGGAGGCGTCCGGATCGGCGATGCCGTGGAGGCCGTACGGGCCCGCCGCCATCGGCGCGTTGACCAGCAGGATGCCCAGGAGCGCGAAGCCCCGGAGGGCGTCGACCTCCGCTATCCGCGGCCGAGCCCCTCGTACGTCCGTCGCCGTCACCGGCACCGTCCCCCCGTGGTCGTTCCCCGGCGACCAGCGTAAGCGGACGGCGCCCGGTGCGGGTGCCGCCGAACGGCCCCGGTCACTGCTGCGAGGCGCCCGCCCCGGCCTGGGCGTTCAGCCGTGCCGCGCGCGCCGTCGCCCGCTCGGTGGCGGCCCGGTCGGCGGCCTCCCGCAGCAGGGTGTAGAACTCGCCGGTGACGGGCGTCTCCCACAGGTGGAGGTAGATCAGCATCTGGTTGAGGACGGTGTCGTACTCGACGAGCGTCCCGGAGGCGTCCCCGGCTGCCTGGTCCCAGCCGGTCGCCCTGTCCCGGTCCTCGGTGCTCAGCTTTCCGGCCTTGTGGAAGGCGTTCGCGTACTGCGCGACCTTGCCCATCTGGCCGCCGTACGCCACCTTCTCCGCCAGCAGGGAGTACTGGATCGGGTTGAAGAGGGCCCTCTCCTTCTCCAGCGCCCCGGCCAGGGACGCCAGCGTCGCCTTGCGGGACCGTGCGATCTCCCCCACGACCTCGGGGGTGGAGGCGTAGGGGGCCAGCAGCATGAGGTCCGTGGCGTCGTAGGCCTGGTGCGCCGCGACGTGGGTGAGTTCGTGGGCCATGTGCCCGAGGAGGAAGGAGGTTCCTCCGCGTGCCTGGGTGTCCACGTTGAAGTTGTAGCGCCGGTCGGGGCCGGCGCCGGACTGGTGGGGCTCCTGGGCGGACATGCCGATGGACACGGTCGACGGCCGGAAGGAGACCATGTGCACCAGCGGCAGGATCTCCTCCAGCACCCGGCGCGTCACGTCCGGCAGGCCGGGGTCGTCCCGCACCTCCTCCAGCCTCCGGACGAAGCCGCGCATCAGGGCGGTGAACCCGTCGGACGTGAGAACGCGGGCGGTGGTCTGTACCCGGGCGGGGATGTTCAGGTGGTTCATGTGGTCGGCGAACGTCGCGTTAGCCCCGCTGTCCGGCTTCATGAGCCGGTCCACGTGGCCCAGCAGTTCGTGGAGGACCCGAGTGGCCTCCGCGTCGGATTCCGGCGTGCCGTCCGGGGTGTCGCGCTCCGCGTGGGGGAGCCGCGTCGGTACGGACTCCAGCAGTTCCCGCTCGGTGGCGGCCTCGGCGTGCAGTTTCTCCACCCCGGCGTACCGCTTCGAGGTCCGCCTCCCGTCCATGTACGCCCGGCACAGGCCGACGAGCCGGGTGAGCGCCTCCAACTGCCCCTCCCGGTCGCGGCCGAGGGCGGTGTACTCCTCCAGGCCCCGGTCGATCCCCGTGACGGTCGACCGGTCGCGGACCTTGCCGGGCACGGCCGTCTCCTGCTTGAACTCCTCGGGACTCATGACCCGTTGGACCGCCGGGGAGGGGCCGGAGGGTCGTTCCTGCCGGTGGTCGTGGTCCCGGGGCGCCGTCCGCTCCGGCGCCGCCCGGGACATCACCCGGGTCGCGTTCGCCTCGGCCTCGCGTTCGTACCGGTCGGAGGGGTCGCTGATCCGCAGGCCGCCGCCGTCGTCCGTGCCCGCGACGGGCCCCTGGCGCTGCTGGACGACATGGGTGAGCTCGTGGGCGAGGGTGTGCGCGTCACCGCCGCCGTCCCCGATGACGACGTGGCTGCCGGACGTGTAGGCGCGGGCGCCGATCTCGGCCGCCGACGCCCGCGCGGCGCCGTCGTCGTGGACGCGGACGTCGGAGAAGTCCGCGCCGAGCCGGGCCTCCATGTCGGTGCGCGTGGCGTCGTCCAGGGGGCGTCCGGGGCCGCGCAGCACGTCGTGGACGGCGGACCGCTGCACCGCCGCGGGCCCCTCGGCCTCCCGGTGTCCGCACCCCGCCCCGTGCCGGTGCTCCTCCCGCGCCCAGGGGTGGCCGGTCCGGCGGAGCATCAGGACGACGGCCGTGTTCCCGGCGCTCCGCTGGAGGGCGAGGAGCTCCCGGGCGCGCGCGTCCCCGGCGGCGGGGGCGTGCGTCGGGTCGGAGCCGGTCCGGCCGGAGCTCGTTCGGTCGGAGCTCCTTCGGTCGACGCCCGCCCGGTCGACGCCCGCCCGGTCGACGCCCGCCCGGTCGGCGCGCGCCGGCGCGTGGTCGGTTCCGGCGGCGGGCTCTCGGGCGTTCTCGTGGGCTCGCATGGGACCTCTTCGCGCGGGGACATGGCCGTTCCTGTGTATCTGGATACAAGGCGGCCTCGTCCCGTGACCAGGTACCCGAGGGCAGTCGGGGCTGTCCGTAGGGGCAGGCCCCGGTGGGTCAGGAGGCGGTCCCCGTGCTCCGCGCCGCGCTCCGGAACGTCCGCCGGTACGTGTCCGGCGGCACCCCGAGCGCGTTGTGGAAGTGGCGGCGCAGGGTCGTCGCCGTGCCCATCCCCGTGCGGGCGGCGACGAGTTCGACGCTGTCGTCCGTGGTCTCCAGGAGTTCCTGGGCCCGGTGGATGCGCTGGGTGTGCAGCCAGCGCAGCGGGGTGGTGCCGGTGGTGGCGGCGAAGCGGCGGGTCAGGTTCCGGGTGCTCATGTTCGCCCGGCGGGCCAGGTCGGGGACCGTCAGCGGCTCGTCGAGCCGGGCGCCCGCCCAGGCGAGGAGGTCCGCGAAGGCGTCCGCCGCGTCGGCGGACGTCGGCCCGGCGACGTACTGGGCCTGGCCGCCCGCGCGGCGGGCCGGAACCAGGAGCCGCCGGGCCAGTTCGGCGGCGACGGCGGCGCCGTGGTCGGCGGTGACCAGGTGCAGGCACAGGTCCATCCCGGCGGCCTTGCCCGCCGAGGTCAGGACGTTGCCGTCCTCGACGTAGAGGATGTCCGGGTCGACCTCCACCCGGGGGTGACGGGCCGCCAGGTCGCCAGTGTGCGCCCAGTGCGTGGTGGCGCGGCGGCCGTCCAGTACGCCCGCCGCCGCCAGGACGAACGCCCCCGTGCACAGCGACACGATCCGCGCGCCCCGCGCGTGCGCCGTGCGCACGGCCTCCAGGAGGTCGGCGGGCGGGGCGGCGTCCACGTCGGCGCAGGACGGGACGATGACGGTGTCCGCCCCGGCCAGCGCGTCGAGGCCGTGCGGGGCGTCGATCCGGAGCCAGCCGCCGACCCGGGCGGCGGCGGTGTCCCGCGCGGCGCAGACCCTGAAGTCGTACCAGCCGTCGGTGATCCCCCGGTCGACGCCGAACACCTCGCAGGCCGCCGCGGTCTCGAACAGCATCGTCCCGTCGTGGACCGCCAGCGCCACAGAAGTCATGCGGGGGAGTGTACGGAGCGGGGTGCGCCGAGGCGCCCGCGAGCCGGGCCCGTCCGAACGGACGGGCCCGGCTCTGGCTTCGGTTTCGGCCCCGGCCCCCGCGCGCCGCCCCGCTCAGCCGTCCGCCGCCTTGAATCCCCGCAGCCGCAGGCTGTTGCCGACCACGAAGACCGAGGAGAAGGCCATGGCCGCGCCCGCGATCATCGGGTTGAGCAGTCCGGCCGCGGCGAGCGGCAGCGCCGCCACGTTGTAGGCGAAGGCCCAGAAGAGGTTCGAGCGGATCGTGCCGAGGGTCCGGCGGGAGAGCCGGATCGCGTCGGCCGCCGCCCGCAGGTCCCCCCGTACGAGGGTCAGGTCGCCGGCCTCGATGGCGGCGTCCGTGCCCGTGCCCATGGCCAGGCCCAGGTCGGCCTGGGCGAGCGCGGCGGCGTCGTTCACGCCGTCGCCGACCATCGCGACCGAACGGCCCTCCGCCTGGAGGCGCTTGACGACGTCGACCTTGTCCTGCGGCATGACCTCCGCGATCACCTCGTCGATGCCGACCTCGGCGGCGACGGCCTCCGCGACCGCCCGGTTGTCGCCGGTGAGCAGGATCGGGACGAGGCCGAGCCCGCGCAGCCGCCGGACCGCCTCGGCGCTGGTGTCCTTGACGGCGTCCGCGACCTCCAGGACCGCGCGCGCCTCCCCGTCCCAGGCGACCGCGACGGCGGTCCGCCCCGCCTTCTCCGCCGTGTCCTTCGCGGACCTGAGTTCCGGCGGGAGGGACATCGCCCACTCCTCCAGGAGCTTCTCGCGGCCGACGAGGACCGCGTGTCCGTCGACCACGCCCTGTACGCCGAGGCCGGGGACGTTCGCGAAGTCCTCGGGAACGGGCAGGGTGCCGACCCGGTCGGCCGCGCCGGTGGCGACGGCCCGGGCGATCGGGTGCTCGGAGGAGTGCTCCAGGGCGCCCGCGAGCCGCAGGACGTCCTTCTCGTCCGTGCCCCCGGCGGTGTGGACGGCGAGGAGGGTCATCCGGCCGGTGGTGACGGTGCCGGTCTTGTCCAGGACGATCGTGTCGACCCTGCGGGTGGTCTCCAGGACCTCGGGGCCCTTGATGAGGATGCCGAGCTGCGCGCCGCGCCCGGTGCCGACCATGAGGGCGGTCGGGGTGGCCAGGCCGAGGGCGCAGGGGCAGGCGATGATCAGGACGGCGACGGCGGCGGTGAACGCGGCGGTGAGGCCCTGTCCGGTGCCGAGCCAGAAGCCGAGGGTGCCGAGGGCGAGCGCGATGACGACCGGCACGAAGACGGCCGAGATCCGGTCCGCGAGGCGCTGGGCGGCGGCCTTGCCGTTCTGCGCGTCCTCGACCAGCTTCGCCATGTGGGCGAGCCGGGTGTCGGAGCCGACGCGGGTGGCCTCGACGACGAGCCGTCCGCCCGCGTTCAGGGTGGCGCCGGTGACGGCGTCCCCGACGCCGACCTCGACCGGGACGGACTCGCCGGTGAGCAGGGAGGCGTCCACGGCGGACGAGCCCTCGACCACGGTGCCGTCGGTGGCGATCTTCTCGCCGGGGCGGACCAGGAAGCGGTTCCCGACGCGGAGTTCGCCGGTCGGTACGGTGACCTCGCGGCCGTCCTCCAGGACGGTGACCTCCTTGGCGCCCAGCTCCATCAGGGCCTTGAGCGCGGCGCCCGCCTTCCGCTTGGAGCGGGCCTCGAAGTACCGGCCGGCCAGGATGAAGGCGGTGACGCCCGCGGCGGCCTCCAGGTAGATGTTCCCGGCGCCGTCGCTGCGGGCGATCGTGAACTCGAAGGGGTGCGTCATGCCGGGCGTCCCGGCCGTGCCGAAGAACAGCGCCCACAGCGACCACAGGAACGCGGCGCCCGTGCCGACCGAGATCAGGGTGTCCATGGTGGCCGCGCCGTGCTTCGCGTTGGTCCAGGCGGCCTTGTGGAAGGGCCAGGCGGCGTAGACGACGACCGGCGCGGCGAGCGTGAGGCTCAGCCACTGCCAGTACGCGAACTGGAGGGCCGGGACCATGGCCATGGCGATGACGGGGACGGCGAGGACGACGGCGGTGACCAGGCGCTGCCGGAGGGGCCGCAGCTCCTCGTCGGCCCGCTCCTCGTCGGAGGGGCCCGCGCCGGCCTCGTTCCTCGGGGGTTCGGGCTCGGCGGCGGTGTAGCCGGTGGCCTCGACGGTGGCGATGAGGTCGGCGACGCCGACGCCCGCGTCCGCGTCGAAGGTGACCTTCGCCTTCTCGGTGGCGTAGTTGACGGTGGCCTCGACCCCGTCCATGCGGTTGAGCTTCTTCTCGATGCGGGCCGCGCACGAGGCACAGGTCATGCCGCCGATGGCGAGCTCGACCTGAGCCGTGCCGGATGACGTCGTAGCCATGGACTCTGCTCCTCGTGGGGTACGGGACGGGGGTACGGGTACGAGCGCGGGTGCGGGTGCGGTCAGGCGCGGCCGGCCGGCTCGTGGCCCGCGTCGGCGTCGGCGGCGGTGACGGCGGCGATCGCGGTGTCGTCGGGCTCGGTGCCGGTGGTCGCGGTCAGCGGGACGCCCACGGTCGTGGTCGTGGTCGTGCCGTCCGTGCCGGTCGAGCAGCCGTGGTCGGGGGTGCAGCAGGAGCCCATGGCTTCCTCCTCGGTCGATTCCCTTCCCTCGATACCCTAGGGGGGTATCGCTTCACGGTTCCATGTATACCCCCCTGCCGTATTCATGGCAAGCGGATCCCCGGCTTGACTTGATACCCCCTAGGGGTATCGTGAGGTGCATCGAACGGTTCAAGGCGCGGTCATCCGCACGGCCTGCACGGCCTATGCGGCCCGCACCGCCCACGTACGAGCTACGGGAGAGCAGCCATGAACACCGGTGCGAAGATCACCGCCTTCGCCGCCGCGCTCGCCGCGACCTTCGGGACGGCGTACGGGGTCGGTGCGGCCGTCGGCCCCGCCGCCCCGGAGAAGACCCCGGCGAAGACCCCCGCGGAGGCCCCGGCGGCCGACGGGCACCCGGACCACGGGGAGGAGACCCCCGCCGCGAGCGCCCCCGGCGGCCTCCAGGTCTCCGAGGGCGGCTACACCCTCGCCCTGGAGGACCCGACCCCCGCGCCCGGCCCCGGCCGGACCGTCCTGAGGTTCTCGATCCAGGACGCGGCCGGGAAGAAGGTCACCGCCTTCACCCCCGAGCACGGCAAGGAACTGCACTTCGTCGTCGCCTCGCGCGACCTGACCGTCTTCCGCCACCTGCACCCCGCGAAGGCCGCCGACGGCACCTGGACGGCCGAGACCGACCTGCCGGCCGCCGGGCCCTACAAGGCCTTCGCGGACTTCAAGCCCGCCGCGCCCGGGGCCCGGGCCCTCACGCTCGGCGCCGACGTCTCCGTACCGGGGGAGTACGCGCCGAAGCCGGTGCCCGCCGCCGCGCCGGCCGCGACCGTGGACGGCTATCAGGTTCGCCTCGGCGGCACCCTCGACCCCGGAAAGCCCGGTGAGCTGCGGCTCACCGTCTCCAGGGGCGGGAAGCCGGTCACCGACCTGGAGCCGTACCTCGGGGCGTACGGGCACCTCGTCGCCCTGCGCGAGGGCGACCTCGCCTATCTGCACGTCCACCCGAACGCGGGCGGTCCCGGCCCGGACGTCTCCTTCACGGCGACGGCGCCCAGCGCGGGCACGTACCGTCTGTTCCTGGACTTCCGGCACGAGGGCGAGGTGCGGACGGCGGCCTTCACGGTACGGGTGGGCGTTTCCGGGGCACCCGTTTCCGCAGAGGGTGAGGCCGAGCACGATGCGGGCGGCCACGAGCACGGCTAGGCTGGTCATTGGACTAGACCTATAGCCGTCATTCATGGAGGAATGGGCTTCGATGAGCAACCGTGCAGTCCTTGAGGTGATCGCCCTCGACGAGCAGGACGCGGTCGCCGCCCAGACCGGCGGCGCCGACCGGCTCGAACTCGTCACCGACATGGCGGCGGACGGGCTCACCCCGTCCGGGGCCGGCTTCGCCGCGATCCGCGCCGCCGTCGACATCCCGCTGCGCGTGATGCTCCGGCTCACCGACGGTTTCTCGGCCGGCGGCCCCGAGGGCACCGACGCCCTCGTGGCGCGCGCCGCCGACCTTCGGGAGGCCGGCGCGGACGAGTTCGTCCTCGGCTTCCTCACCCCCGACGGCGAGCCGGACCTGGTCGCCGTCGAGCGCCTGATCGCCGTCCTCGACGGCTGCCGCTGGACCTTCCACCGGGCGATCGACCGGGCCGCCGACCGCGACGGACTGCGCAAGGCCCTCGCGGACCTGCCGGGCCTGGACACCTACCTCACGGCCGGTGCCGCCACCGGCGTCGACGACGGCCTCGCCACCCTCAAGGCCGAGGCCGCCCGCGCGGGCGAGCCCGGCTACGAGGCCCGCATCCTCGTCGGCGGCGGCCTCCGCCTCGACCACCTCCCCGAACTGCGCGCGGCCGGCCTCGACGCCTTCCACATCGGCGGCGCGGCCCGCCCCGAGGGCTGGGCGGCCCCGGTCTCGGCGGACGCGGTCCGTACGTGGCGGGAAGCGGTGGACGCGCCGCCGGAGGCCTGAGGGCCCGGGCGCGGCGCCCCCGCCCGTACCCGAGGCCCGGCCGGCAGGACACCGGCAGCGCCCCCGCCCGCCCGTTCCCGCGCGGTGAACGGCCCCCGTACGCGCCGATACGGGCGGTTCCTTCGCCGCTGCGAAGCAGGGAAGGCGGGGGGCGGCCGGAGCCCGCCCGTCGCCCCTCCGGTGGGAACGGACCGGGGGCGCCCCCGGCGCGACCAGCGGCAACGCCCCGCGGAGCGGCGATCCTTCGATCCGGCGCTCACATGACGCGCCGTAAGGCCCTAGACTCCCGTGACGTTCGATTGATCATTCGGTGGCTCGGACGCGCGTCCGGGTCCCCGCGTCAACGTGACGAACGATTGCACGGGGGAAGGGTTCCGATGGCCTGGGACGAGTGGGAGCAACTCAAGACGGAGGCCGCCGACAAGCAGTCGACGGGGATGCAGCTGAACCGGGTGCCCGACGAAGGCCCCGGCGGCGCGGCGCCGGGAGGCGACCTGAAGGTCGGTCAGGACGCCCTCGCGGCCATCGGCGACTCGGCGTTCCGGCTCTTCGACAACCTGGGCAAGCACGGCCGCGACGCCTGGTCCGTCAGCCAGTCGGCCGCCAAGGACCTGAGCACCCAGGGCTTCGCGCTGGGCGGCGCCCTCGACCACGTGCAGGAGCGCTGGGAGAAGCAGCTCAAGACCCTGCTGGACGCCTGCGCGCACATCTCGAACCACATGGACTTCACCCAGAACGCGCACGCCGGCGACGAGCACTACGTCTACGGCATCGTCAGCAGCATCACGACGCTGGACGAGGGCTTCACCGAGAGGACGCAGCGCTGATGGACATCGAAACGCTGCGCCAGGGCAGCTTCGGCCAGCTGGGCCAGGCGATCACCGCCTGGAAGGGCGTGGTGGACAAGCTCAAGAAGCTGGAGACCGACGCCCGCGACGACCTGAAGGCGAAGGCCGACAAGGCCGACTGGGCCGGTGTGAACGCCACGGTCTCCCGCGAGTTCATCGGCAAGACGGCGGGCGAGTTCTCCGACGCCCACACGCAGGCGAAGAGCATCCACGACATCCTCAAGGACACCCACGACGAGCTGGTCAGCTACAAGCAGCAGCTCGACCAGGCGCTCGAACGCGGCCGCAAGAAGAACCTGACGGTGACCTCCACCGGGGGCGGCGGCTTCACCGTGACGATGATCATCCACCCGGACCGGGCCGCCAAGGGCCACGAGGTCCCGGACCACTCCCCCCAGGACGCCGAGCACCTGCGGGACGACATCCAGGTCATCCTGGACCGGGCGACGGAGAGCGACACGACGGCGGCGACCGTGCTGCGCGCCCTCGTCGACCAGGCCGAGGTCGGCTTCTCGGGCGCGAAGTACGGCGACCGCGACTCCGCGATCGACGCCCTCCGCAAGGCCGAGGAAGCCGCCAAGATCCTGAAGGAGAAGGGCGACGAGATGTCGCCCGAGGAGTTCCAGAAGCTGAACGGGCTGCTCGCCTCGTACCGGAACGACCCGCTGTTCCAGGAGAAGTTCGCCACGCAGGTGGGCCCCAAGGCGATGCTCGACTTCTGGGCCGACCTGTCGAGCCCGGACAGCACGAAGGACCTGACGCAGACCCAGCTCAACCAGCTCGGCGACTTCCAGAAGAACCTCGGGTTCGTCCTGGGCGGCGCCACCCAGTCGGACAGCCCCGCCATGCGGCAGTGGGAGAACGACATGGTGAAGCTGGGGAGCGAGCGGTTCCACACGCGCACCGGCGACGCCTACGGCTTCCAGATCATGAGCAACCTCATGCGCACCGGCGACTACGACGACCGGTTCCTCACCAAGTACGGCGACGCGCTGGTCGCCCAAGAGAAGAAGATGAAGATCCCGGACCGGTTCTACCTGATGGAACCGACGCTGAAGATGAACTTCATCGGCGACGCGGAGTTCGGCCGCGACCCGATGGCCGGCTTCATGACGGCGCTCTCCAACAGCCCCGACGCGGCCACGGACTTCTTCAACACCAAGGAGCCGCAGGACAACGCCCAGTGGGTGCTCAAGGACCGTCCGTCGTTCGACGACTCCCCCCTGGACGACGGCCCGAACGAGACGCTGGAGGCGACGGGCAAGGCGATGTTCGCGGCGGTGTCGGGCGTCACCGACCCGAAGGCCCCCGACGCGGAGTTCCCGCCGCACACGCCGGAGCACCGGGAGGCCATGAAGCGCACCCTGGGCATCATGGCGAGCACCGGCAACGACTTCCCGCCGGAGCTGCGCGACGACATGGCGCTCGCCCTGGGCAACCACGGCGACCAGGTCCACAAGGCGATGAGCAACCCGCTCGTGGAGCAGGAGCTCGACTCGGGGCAGCTGATGGAGGTCAGCAAGCAGATCTCGCGGAACAAGGACGCCTACACCGAGCTCGTCCAGCAGATGCACGGAGCGATCACGGCCGACATCTACACGGAGAAGGCGCACCCGGAGGACAGCCTGGACCGTGCCGGGCGCACGGTCGGCTTCCTGGAGGAGGCGCGCTACCAGGCGACCAACGGCGAGAAGGGCGAGAAGCTCGCCGACGCCTCGTGGGACAAGGTCGGCAGGTACCACGTCATCGGCGGTCTCGTCACCCCGTGGCACCCGGCCGGTGACGCCGCCCAGCGCGTGGTGGACGTGGTCACGTCGAAGATGCTGGAGGACGAGCAGAACAGGATCAACGCCAAGGCGACCGCCGACCACACCGAGACGTACTCCAACCGCAGGCTGGAGCTCCAGAACCTCGCGGACCTCTGGTACCAGCAGAACAAGGACTGGGCGGAGGACCCGGCGCACGAGGGCTACTCGAAGAACCACGGCGCCTACTCGCAGATCGAGGGCGCCGCGAACGACGGCAACAAGAAGGCCGAGGGAGTGTCGGGCACCCAATGACCAGAACGTTCCGCCGCACGTCCGCCGCCGTCCTCACGGCGTGCCTCGCCCTGTCCGTCGCCGCCTGTGGCGGCGGGCGGGAGTACACGGTTCCGAAGGAGGCCTGCGGGGTCGCACTCGACGGGAAGACGCTCGATCCGTTCCTCTTCGACGGGGAGAAGCTCGACGTCACGGGCGGCTCGCTGATCGAGACCGGCACGAGCGTCCAGGGGGCGTGCGACATCCGGGTGGACGGCGAGCCCGCGGTCCGCCTCAGGGTCGACAAGGTCGACAAGCTCTACGACCCGATGGCCGAGCTGGAGGCCTTCCGCTTCGCCAACCGGGAGAAGATCGAGAAGCTGCCGTTCTCCGGCCTCGGGGCGCTCGGCGACCGTAACTCCATGGTCAGCACGGCGTGCGCGGGACCGAAGGCGGACCACCTCGTCGTGCACGTCGTCGTCGGAGACCAGTCCGGCGGCGACGTCGCCGAACGCCGCCGGAACATCGAGGCGTTCACCGTCGACTTCGTGCCGAAGGTGAAGAAGGCCCTCGGCTGCACGGCCTGAACCCGGACCCGGGGCCCGCCCTTTAAAGAGGGAGCGGGCCCCGGGTCCGGTTCCGTATCCTCGCCCGCATGTCGGCCTCCCCCGTACCGGACACCACCCTCGTCGCACGCCTGATCGCCGCCCAGTTCCCCCGGTGGGCGCACCTGCCCGTACGGGCCGTGGACTCGGCGGGGACGGACAACGCCATGTTCCGGCTCGGGGACGAGCTCGCCGTGCGCCTGCCGAAGGCCGGGTGGGCCGGGGGACAGGCCGAGAAGGAGCGGTACTGGCTGCCGCGCCTCGCCCCGCACCTGACGCTGCCCGTCCCCGTGCCGGTCGGGCACGGCGAGCCGGGGGAGGGCTTCGCCGGGCCCTGGTCGGTGTACCGGTGGCTGGACGGGGACGACGCCCACCGCGCCCCGATCACCGATCTCGCCCACGCCGCCGTCGAGTTGGGCCGCTTCGGCGTCTCCCTGCGCGGGGTGGACGCGACCGGCGGCCCGGTGTCCTTCCGGGGCGGCCCGGTCACCGACTGGGAGCGGGGCGCCATGGCGCCGGCGATCGAGACCCTCGGCGCGGACGGCACGCTCGACGCCGCCGCCGTCACGGAGGCCTGGGAGGCGGTGCTCCGCCTCCCGCCGTGGCGGGGCGACCCGGTCTGGGTCCACGCCGACCTCCTCCCCGGCAACCTCCTCACCAGGAACGGCCGCCTGTCCGCCGTCATCGACTTCGGCGGCCTCGGCACGGGCGACCCGGCCTGCGACACGCTGGCCGCCTGGTCCCTCCTCACCCCCGCCACCCGCCCCCTCTTCCGCGAGGCCTCCCGCGTCGACGACGCCACCTGGGCCCGCGGCCGGGGCTGGGCCCTGTGCTGGGGCGTCGTGACCGAGGCGTACTACCGGGAGAAGAACCCGGTCCTGGCGTCCGTCGCCCGGCGCACCCGCACCGAGGCCCTGGCGGACTTCGCCTGACCGCCCCGGATCAGACCTCCCCCAACTGCTCCGGCACGGGCGCGGAGTGAACGACCGTCAGGCCCGACACCGCTCGCGTCAGCGCCACGTACAGGCGGCGCAGGCCCGTGCGCTCGTCGGGTTCGCCGTCGACGACCGCGGCCGGCTCGTCCAGGACGACGTAGTCGTACTCCAGGCCCTTCGCGAGCGACGCCGGGACCAGGGTCAGACGGGACGCGGACGTCGTCTCCTCGCCGGGCGAGAGGTGCGGCAGGCCCGCCGCCGCCAGCGCCTCCGCGAGCGGTGCGATCCGCGCGTCGGCGGCGATCAGGCCGATCGAGCCCTCGTGGCCCAGCGCCTCGACGCAGGCCGCGACGACGGCCGCGTCCAGGTCCTCAGCGCGGCTGTGCCGGACGTCCAGCGAACCGGGGTTCTCCCGGACCGACTCCACCGGCGCGAGCCCCGGCGACATGTGCGGAAGGAGCCGCGAGGCGTACGCGATGACCTCGCGCGGCACGCGGAAACCGGCCGTCAGTTCCTCGACCACCGCCTCCGGCTTCCCCAGGTGCCCGAGCGCCTGCGCCCAGCTCCCCGTCGCCCACGGCGTCGTCCCCTGCGCCAGGTCGCCCAGGACGGTCGCCGAACCGGTCGTGCAGCGCCGGCCCACCGCCCGGTACTGCATGGGGGACAGGTCCTGCGCCTCGTCCAGGACCACGTGCCCGAGCGAGTGCGTCCGCTCCACCAGGTCCATCGCCTCGTCCACGAGCACCGCGTCCGCCGCCGACCACTTCGCCGTCCTCACGCTCCGGCCCGGCTTCTCCCACAGGAGCAGCTTCCGCTCGTCCTCCGTGAGCACCCCCTCGGCGTGCTCCGCCAGGAACTCCGCGTCGCTCAGCAGCCGCAGCACCAGCTTCGCCGGGTCCACCGGCGGCCAGCACTCCTTCACGACCGCCTTCACCGCCGCGTTCCGCGCCACCGCGTTCTGCACCCGGTCGTCCGGCGCCTCGCCCGCCTGCTCCATCCGTACGAGCACGGCGTGCGCGATCCGCTGCGGAAGCGCCTCGCGGGCCGCCCCGTACCGGATGTCCCGGTCGAGCAGCTCCCGCACCATCTCCTCGATCTCGTACGCCGGGACCCGCCAGCGGCGCGAGCCGCGCACCACCATCAGGGACTCCCGCGGCAGCTTCACGTGCGAGCGGACCGCCCGCCGCAGCACCTCCGCCATGCGGGCGTCGCCCTTCACGACCGCCGTCGCCGCCGCGTCCGTCCCCCGCACCTCGACGTGCGCCACCAGGTCGTCCACCGTCGCCTGCTGCACCTCCAGCTCGCCGAGCGCGGGCAGCACCTGCTCGATGTAGTGGAGGAAGGAGCGGTTCGGCCCGATGACGAGCGTCCCGGTGCGGGCCAGCCGCTCCCGGTGCGCGTAGAGCAGGTACGCGACACGGTGCAGGCCCACCGCCGTCTTGCCGGTCCCGGGCCCTCCCTGCACGCACACCGACCCCGACAGGTCGGACCGGACGATCTCGTCCTGCTCGGGCTGGATCGTCGCCACGATGTCCCGCATGGGACCCACGCGCGGCCGCTCGATCTCCGCCTGGAGCAGCCGGCTGGTGCGCTCCAGCTCCTCCGGGTCGGACAGGTGCTCGTCCTCGTACGCGGTGAGCTCGCCGCCCGTGTACCCGAAGCGGCGCCGCAGCCCCACGTCCTGCGGGTCCTTGCGCGACGCCCGGTAGAACGGCTGCGACACCGGGGCGCGCCAGTCGATCACCATCGGATCGCCGCCGGCGTCGTGCACGTGCCGCCGCCCGATGTAGAACCGCTGCCCCTCCTGCGTGGTGCGCAGGTAGTCGAGCCGCCCGAAGAACAGCGGCGTCCCGGCCAGGTCGGCCAGCGCCTTGATCCGGTCCTCGATCTGCCGCTCCAGGACGACCGCGTTCACCCAGTTCGCGGTGACGTCCTTGATGTCGAGCGCCTGCACGTCCTCGCGCATCGCGCGCAGGGCGGCGCGGGAGTCGGCCAGATGGGCGCGTTCACGCGCGAGCGGATCGTCGTCGGACAGCGGCTGATCGGGCACGGACACGGGCACGGACACGGCGGAGCCTCCGGGGCGGATGCGCGGACACGGCGAAGTGGCCGCCGGTTTCCGACCGGACGGCGGCGCTCCACGGGGGAGGCGGGGAAGCTGGCGAGTGTAGACCCTGGGCGGGGCGCGGTGCGAATGGATTGCGCCCGCGTCCTCCCCGTACGGCGCCCGCGTCCACCCCGTAGGGGACGGGGTCCGACGTGAGACCGACCCCGGGTCCGCCCCGGATCGGCCCTCAGACCGATGTGTTCGTAATGTCCGGATTCCATGATGGAAGCATGTCCGCGACGACCTTCACCCTCGTGACCACCGCCCCCCGTCTCCACCGCGTGGGCCTCGCCCTCCGCGCGATACGCGCCTTCGGCGGCGCCGCGGCCGGGGTCGTCCTCCTCGGCGACTACGGCCCGCCGGAGGCGGGGGTGAGAGACCCCCGCCCGAGGTACGCGCCCGGGCGCACGTCCGCCTGAGTACGCGCCCCGCCCGGCTGAGTACCCCGACGCCTGACGCGGCCCCCGCCCCCTTGATGTGATCGGGGCATGACGACACCGCACCCCACCGAGCCCGCCCCCACCGAGCCCGCCCCCACCGAGCCCGCCCCCACCGAGCCCGCCCCCACCGAGTCCGCCACCGCCACCACCGCCGAGCCCACCGCCCCGAGCCCCCGCACCCTCCGCGTCTTCGCGCTCTGCGGGTTCCTCCTCCTCGCCGGGTGCCTGGTGGTCACCGCCGTCCTCGGGCTCACCGACGCCATCGAGGGCGACGGCGTGGACGACGGCTTCCTCGCCGCCGGCTTCTGGGCCCTGGTCCTCGGCGCCGTCGCGGGCGCGGCCGCCCTCGCCGTGCCCCGCCGCGCGCTCGTCGCCGCCCAGTACGCCCTGGCCTTCGCGGGCCCGTTCCTCGCCGCCCTGGACTGAGCGGCGCGCTACGGCGCCAGCAGCTCGTCCGCGTCCACGATCCGGTACGCGTACCCCTGCTCCGCCAGGAACCGCTGCCGGTGCGCCGCGAAGTCCTGGTCGATGGTGTCGCGGGCGACGACCGAGTAGAAGTGCGCCTGGTGCCCGTCGGCCTTCGGCCGCAGCACCCGGCCGAGGCGCTGCGCCTCCTCCTGCCGGGAGCCGAAGGTGCCGGAGACCTGGATGGCGACCGTCGCCTCGGGCAGGTCGATCGAGAAGTTCGCGACCTTGGAGACGACGAGCACGCCGATCTCGCCGGTGCGGAACGCGTCGAAGAGCCGCTCCCGCTCCTTGTTCGGCGTCTCGCCCTTGATGACCGGCGCGTCGAGGTGCTCGCCCAGCTCGTCCAGCTGGTCGATGTACTGCCCGATGACGAGGGTCTGCTGCCCGGCGAACCTCTTCACCAACGCCTCCGTCACCTTCCGCTTCGTCGCCGTCGTCGCGCAGAAGCGGTACTTCTCCTCCGGCTCGGCCGTCGCGTACGCGAGCCGCTCCGAGTCGGTCAGGTTCACCCGGACCTCGACGCAGTCGGCGGGCGCGATGTACCCCTGCGCCTCGATCTCCTTCCACGGCGCGTCGAACCGCTTCGGCCCGATCAGCGAGAACACGTCCGACTCGCGCCCGTCCTCGCGCACCAGGGTCGCGGTGAGACCGAGGCGGCGGCGGGCCTGGAGGTCGGCGGTGAACTTGAAGACGGGCGCGGGCAGCAGGTGCACCTCGTCGTAGACGATGAGGCCCCAGTCGCGGGAGTCGAACAGCTCCAGGTGCGGGTAGACGCCCTTCCGGCGGGTCGTGAGCACCTGGTAGGTGGCGATGGTGACCGGCCGGATCTCCTTCTTCGTCCCCGAGTACTCGCCGATCTCGTCCTCGGTGAGCGAGGTCCGCTTCACCAGCTCGTGCTTCCACTGCCGGGCGGAGACGGTGTTGGTCACCAGGATCAGGGTGGTCGCCTTGGCCTCGGCCATCGCCCCGGCGCCGACGAGCGTCTTGCCCGCGCCGCAGGGCAGCACGACGACGCCGGAGCCGCCGTGCCAGAAGCCCTCCACGGCCTGCTTCTGGTACGGCCGCAGGCTCCAGCCGTCCTCGGCGAGGTCGATCCGGTGCGCCTCCCCGTCCACGTACCCGGCGAGGTCCTCGGCCGGCCAGCCCAGCTTCAGCAGGGTCTGCTTGATCTGCCCGCGCTCGGAGGGGTGCACGGCCACGGTGTCCGGGTCGATCCGCTCCCCGACCAGCGGCTGCACCTTCTTCGACCGGAGGATCTCCTCCAGGACGGGCCGGTCGGTGGTGGTGAGCACGAGCCCGTGCACGGGGTGCTTGGAGAGCGTGAGCCGCCCGTACCGGTCCATCGTCTCGGCGACGTCCACGAGCAGCGCGTGCGGCACGGGGTAGCGCGAGTACTCCACGAGCGCGTCCACGACCTGCTCGGCGTCGTGCCCGGCGGCCCGCGCGTTCCACAGCCCGAGCGGCGTCACCCGGTACGTGTGGATGTGCTCCGGCGCCCGCTCCAGCTCCGCGAAGGGCGCGATGGCCCGCCGACAGGCCTCGGCCAGCTCGTGGTCGACCTCCAGGAGCAGCGTCTTGTCGCTCTGGACGATCAGTGGTCCGTTCACGCGCGATCAGATCCTTCCCGGGCCGCTCCGGCGACGGCCAATCCTCCAGTGTGCCGCATGGCCACGGGTACGGGCAGGGCTCCGGAGGCCCTCACACCTGGTCGTCCGCCAGCTCCGCCACCCCCGTGATCCGGTGCAGCGGGTACGTGCGCATCTCGTCGGCCGTGTGGTCGTAGCCCGTCACGAAGCCGCCCTCCACGCGGACCGGGGCGATGACGCGCTGGCTCGCCGCGCCGTCCGCGTTCACGTAGCCGATCCAGACCGCCGAGCCGGTCATCGCGGCCGCCTGGACGGTCGCCAGGGTCTCGGCGGACGAGGTGCGGGGGAGGGAGCCGGCGGGCGTCGGGGCCGAGGGTTCCCTGCGGACCGCCGTCGCCGCCCGGTCGCCGGCCCGGATCGCCTTCACCGCCGCGCCCAGGAGGGTCGCGTCGGGGGCGGGCGGGCCGTCCGGGACGGGCACGGGGGCCGTCCGCGCGGGCGTGCGGTACGCGTCGGCGCGCGTGACCAGGACGTCCCCCTCCGCCGACTCGGCCGCCGGCGCGTACCCCATCGCCCGCAGCCCGTCGAGCAGCGACGCCGGGTCCGTCTGCGCGGCGAGCACGGTCGGCGCCAGGCGCCGCAGGCCGAGCGCGGCCGAGCGCCGGTCGGCCAGGATCTCGCCGAGGACGGTGTCGTCGTCGCAGCGCACGTACGCCGACGCCGCCCCCACCCGCAGGTGCCCGTGGCGCCGGGCCACGTCGTCCACGAGGTACGCGAGCGGCTGCGGCACCGGCGTGCGGGAGTGCGCGGCCAGGAACGCGTGCACGTCGGACGCGGCGAGACCGGAGTCGAGCGCCCGCCGCACGGACCCGGGCGTGAACCGGTAGACCGTCGCCCCGCCCTTCGACTCCACGTCCGCGAGCACGGCGAGCGCGTCCGCCAGGGGCCGCCGCAGCGGGCCGGGCGCGACCGCCGTCAGGTCGGCCTGGAGCAGCACGTGGTCGACGGCCTCCGGCAGCAGCGGCGCCAGCAGCGTCGCCGCCCGCTCGGCCGCCACCGACTCCTCCACCCCGCCGCCCTCGTCGGCGGGCGACGCGGCCTCGGCGAGCGGCAGGTTGAGCAGCGCCCGCGCCGGGGCCGACAGGGCGCCCCGGCCGGTGAGCCCCAGGAGTTCGGCCTCCGCGAGCGACCAGCGCGCGAGCCGGGACCGCAGGTCGTCGGGGAGCGCGGAGTCGGTGCTCTCCGCCGAGGGGCCCGTTCCCCGCAGCGGCCGCTCCCACCGCAGCCGCGCGAACAGCGTCTCAGGGTCGGCCGCCGCGCCCGGCGGCAGCGTCGCCAGGAGGCCGAGCACCCGGTGCCGCACCTCGGGCGCGGCCGCCCGGTCCAGGTCCGGGCCGAGCACGGACAGGGCGCGCCCCTTCGCGTCCTGGCCGCCGGCCAGGCCCGGCGTCCGGGTCGAGGCCAGCCAGGGCACGACGAGCCGGGCCCAGCGCTCGGCGGGCGGCAGGTCCAGCCAGTCGTCGTAGGCGGGCGTCGGCGCGTACCGCTCGTCCGCCTCCCCGTCCGAGGCGAGCAGCCCCGCCCCGTGGCAGAGCTCCAGCCAGAAGGCGGCGACCTGCTCCGTCACGTCCAGGGCGGCGGCGGTCCGCCGCAGGTCCCGCACGGAGAGGCCGCCCGCCCGCAGCACCTGCGGGCCCCCCTTGTCCCAGGACTTCAGCAGCTCCTCGACGGTCGCCAGCGCCGTGTACGCCTGCCCGGCCGCCGCGCCGTCCACCACCTGGGGGCGGTGCTCGCGCAGCACGGCCACCTCCGGGGCCACCGGCTCCGGCGCCCGGTGCGCCCGCCCGCCCCGCAGGTGCAGCGCCACCTCGCGCGGCAGGACCATCGTCCGCGCCGACACGGGGAGCAGCAGGCCCCGGTCGCGCAGCCAGCGCACGGGCGGCGCCGGGTTCGCCGTCACCTCGCCGTACGGCGGCCCCCACACGAGCCGGTCCAGGACGGCCAGCGCCTCCGGCGGCGCCTCGTCGAGGAGCGCGCCCATCCGGGCCCGGTCGGTGAAGAGCCCGGTCAGGGCCGTCACCGCCGACACCGGGTCGTGCGTCGCGGCGAGCCCGGCCGCCGCGATGATCTCCTGCACCCGGCCCGGCGACATCCCGGACGTCGCCTCGGCGACCGTCGGCCCGAGCCCGGTCGGCGAGGGGTGCTGCGGCGACGGCGAGAGCAGTTCGCGCGCGGTCCGCACGAGCCGCAGCCGGTCGTCCTCGCCCCACACGAGCGCCTGTTCGCGCAGCAGCGCCACCGCGCCCGGCAGCGCCGCCTCGATCGTCGCGTCGCCCTCGTCGCCGGTGAGCAGGGCGAGGAGCACGGGGTACGGGGCGGGGTCCGGGGCGACGGCGAGCGCCTCGGCCGTCTGGAGCGCGAACCGGTCGAGCCGCTCCAGGGCCCGCACCACCGACCCCCGCGTCCCGGCGCGGGTCGCCAGCTGCGTCAGGTCGTTCGGTACGGGGTTCAGCAGGTCGGGGCGGGCGCGCAGCAGCGCGGCGAGTCCCTCGTCGCCCCGCGCGCGGAGCGCCTCCGCGAGCGTGCGGGGCGCCGCGGCGGCGCCAGTTCCCTCGGCCACGTGCGCCTCCCGGTCGAGCCCACCGATCCCACCGATCCCCATCCGGACCACGTTAACCGCTGCGCAGGCGCTAACGTCGGGCCGTACCGGGCGAACCGGCCGTGGAGGGGCACCGTGGACATCGAGAGCGACCAGTTGGTCTACGACTACCTGAGCCGGGTCGGCGATCTGGCCCAGCAGCGCCATCTGCCGGCGGGCGACCGCATGAGGCTCGTGTCGACCCTCCGGAACGAGATCGACCGCCGGCGCGCCACCGGGGGCGAGGAGACCCCCGCGGCGGTACGGGGCATCCTCGGCGCCCTGGGCACCCCGGACGAGGTCGTGGACCGGGCGGGGGCGCCGGGGGGCGCCGCTCAGCCGGGGGCGGGCCGGGGCCCGGTGCCGCGACCGCGCGGGGGCGCTCCGGAGCCGGGGGCCGCTTCCCGTACGGGGAGGGGTGCGGGTACGGCGAGTTCCGCACCCGCCTCCCGGTCACCCCGCGACGGCTCCGACGGCTCCGGCGGGTCCGGAATCCCCGGGCCGCGTCCCGGCGTGTCGGCCCCGGACCGGCCGTCGTCGTCCGGCGGGGCGGAGGAGCCCGACTGGTGGCGGACGGAGGACGCGGCCGACGGCTTCCCCGGCTTCGTCGGCGGGATCGAGCGCCCGGACCTCTTCCGGCCGCCCGCCCCCGAGGAGGACGAGGAGGAGGCCGAGGCCCCCGCGCCCGGAAGGCGTGAGCGGCTCGTCCGGCTCCTGCGCCCGCGCAAGGCCGCTCCCGCGCCGGCCCCCGAGGCGGTGGCGGAGGCGCCGCCCCGGCCCCGCCTCGCCAACCCCTTCGTGCTGCTCGCCGCGCTGCTCCTGCTCGGCGGCGCGGTCTTCGGCTCACTCCTCGCCCTCGCCGCGGGCTGGCTCCTCGCGTACGCCTCCCGCCGGCTGACCCCCGGCGAGGTCAAGGCCGCGGTCATGGTCATCCCGGGACTCGCCGCCGGCTCCGGGGCCCTCTGGCTCTGGGGCCGCGTCGAGGGCCGCTGGGGCGACCCGGTGGCCCGGGGCGGCGAGGCGATGGGCACGGCGATCGCCGACACCTGGCCGTGGGTCCTCCGGGGCGCGGCGATCGCGTCGGCCCTGTTCCTGCTGTGGAGGTCCCGCAAGCACTGAGCTGCCGGGCCGCCGGTCGGAACCCCGGACCGGCCCTCGAACGCCTGGAGCAAGAATGGACCCATGACCTCTCCGAGCGCGCCCCTCACCGTCGGTTTCGACCTCGATCTGACCCTCCTCGACACCCGCCCCGGCATCAAGGCCACGTGGGAGGCGTTCGCCGCCGAGACCGGGGCCGTGATCGACGCCGACCTCGTCGTGACCCGCCTCGGGCCGCCGCTCGAACACGAGATGGCGTACTGGTTCCCGCAGGAGCGGGTCCCGGAGATGGTGTCCCGCTACCGGGCGCTCTACCCGGAGTACGCGATCGGGCCCACCGTCCCGATGCCGGGCGCCGAGGACGCGCTGCGGGCCGTCCGCGAGGCGGGCGGCCGGACGCTCGTCGTCACCGCCAAGAACGGCCCGCACGCCGAACTGCACTTCGCGCGCCTCGGCATCGAGCCCGACGCGGTCGTCGGCGGCCTGTGGGCCGAGGGCAAGGCGGAGGCCCTGCGCGCCCACGGCGCCCGCGTGTACGTGGGGGACCACACCGGCGACGTCCGGGGCGCCGCCGCCGCGGGCGCCCTCTCGGTGGCCGTGGCGACCGGCCCCTGCCCCGCCGAGGAGCTGCGGGAGGCCGGCGCGGACGTGGTCCTGACGGACCTGACGGACTTCCGTGCCTGGTGGGAGGGCTACCTGGCCTGAGGGGACGCGCCCGCGCTGCCCCTGGCCTGGCGGCGCTGGGCCGCGATCGAGCGCATCACACCGGCGGCGGCGACGAGGAATCCGACCCCCATCAGCATGGAGACGGTGTACGCGACCGTGGGGAACGGGTCCGTCCCGAGGAACAGCGGAGCCACGGTGACCAGCGTCGCGACCGCGCCGATCGCGAAGACGACCACACCGGCCTTGACGAGGCCGTCACCCGGGGCACTGTCGTCCACCGGCACGGCAGGGGTTTCACTGTGCATCCGGCCAGGGTAGTTCCCAGGCCGTAGGAACACATCGGCGACGTCTTGTCACCGGCCTCCGGACCATTAGCCTTGGTGCCGGCGGGTCGGTCGACCCGCCGTTTGCCATCCCCATCGACGAGGACGAGGACGGACGTGCCTACCGGCAAGGTGAAATGGTTCAACAGCGAGAAGGGCTTCGGCTTCCTCTCCCGTGACGACGGCGGCGACGTCTTCGTCCACTCGTCGGTGCTCCCCGCCGGAGTCGAGGCACTGAAGCCGGGCCAGCGGGTGGAGTTCGGAGTCGTCGCCGGTCAGCGCGGCGACCAGGCGCTGTCCGTCACGATCCTCGACCCCACCCCGTCCGTCGCCGCAGCCCAGCGCCGCAAGCCCGACGAACTCGCGTCCATCGTGCAGGACCTGACGACGCTCCTGGAGAACATCACGCCGATGCTGGAGCGCGGCCGCTACCCGGAGAAGGCGGCGGGCAAGAAGATCGCCGGTCTGCTGCGGGCGGTCGCGGACCAGCTCGACGTCTGATCCGTCCTACGGGAACGACAGCGCGTCCGGGCCGAGGGGCGGTACGAGTCCCTCGGCCGCGGCGCGGGTGAGCAGCCCGCGCACCGCCGCGTAGCCGTGCTCGCCGAGGTCGGCGGTGAACTCGTTCACGTACAGACCGATGTGCTGGTCCGCCACCTTCGGGTCCATCTCCTGCGCGTGCTCCATGACGTACGGCCGGGAGGCCGCCGGATCGTCCCAGGCCATCCGCACGGACGCGCGGGCCGCGTCCGCGAGCCGCCGGAGGGTCTCCGCGCCGAGCGAGCGGCGGGCGACGATCGCGCCGAGCGGGATCGGCAGGCCCGTCGTGGACTCCCAGTGCTCGCCCATGTCGGCGAGCCGGTGCAGCCCGTACTCCTGGTACGTGAAGCGGGCCTCGTGGATGACGAGCCCCGCGTCGACCTTGCCGTCGCGGACGGCGGGCATGATCTCGTGGAACGGCATCACGACCACCTCCCCGACCCCGCCGGGCACGGCCTCGGCCGCCCACAGCCGGAACAGCAGGTAGGCGGTGGAGCGCTCGCTGGGGACGGCGACGGTCTTCCCGGACAGGCCGGCGCCCGTCCCGGCCTCCCGGGTCAGGACGAGCGGCCCGCAGCCCCGGCCCAGGGCGCCGCCGCAGGGCAGCAGGGCGTACTCGTCGAGGATCCAGGGCAGCACGGCGTACGACACCTTCAGGACGTCGTGCGCGTCGGTGCCGCTCTCGGCCCAGCCGTTGGTGACGTCGATGTCCGCGAAGGTCACGTCGAGCCGGGGGGCGTCCGGGACGCGCCCGTGGGCCCAGGCGTCGAAGACGAAGGTGTCGTTGGGGCAGGGCGAATAGGCGATCTTCAGGTGCACGGCGCCTCCACGAAGACGGTTCGGCCGAGGAGCAGGACGCCGCGCCGGAGCGCGTCCAGGGCGTCCCCGATGCGCCAGGCGGCGCGGTCGCGGGGGCCGACGGCGTTCGACACGGCCCGGAGTTCGACGACGGGCACCCCGTACCCGGCGGCGGCCTCGGCGACGCCGAAGCCCTCCATCGCCTCGGCGGCGGCCCCGGGATGCCGCTCCGTCAGCTCGGCGGCGCGCCGGGCGCCGCCGGTGACGGTGGAGACGGTGAGGACGGGCGCGACGGCGCACGGCACGCCCCCGGCGGCCAGGGCGGCGGCGATCCGGCCGGTCAGCTCCCCGGACACGGGGTGGACGGACCGTCCGAAGCCGAGCTCCTCGACGGCGAGGTACCCGTCGGGGGTCTCCGCCCCGAGGTCGGCGGCGACGATCGCGGACGAGACGACGAGGGACCCGAGGGGGGCGGTCGGCTGGAACCCGCCGGCGATCCCGGCGGAGACGACCAGGTCGTAAGGACGCCGCTCGGGTGCCCCGCCCGTCAGCGAGGCGTACGCCAGGGCCGTGCCCGTCGCGGCGGCGACCGACGCGGGGCCGACCCCGCCGACGAGGACGTCGACGCGCGCGCGGTCCCCGTCCGCGTGGCGGCGCAGGGCGAGCCCCCCGGGCAGCGGGACGTGCTCCGGGGCGGCGGTCGCGACGGGGGCGAGGCCGGCGGAGACGGAGTCCGCCTCCGCCGCCACGGCCGTCACGATCAGGATCCGGTGGACCACCGGCGGATCAGGATTCCTTCTTCAGCTGGAAGTGCCAGATGCCGGTCAGCTTCTTGCCGGTGTTCTCGACGATGGTCACCTGGGTCTTGTCCAGGGTCTCGCCGGTCTGGCTCTGGCCGGCGAAGAAGGCGCTGGCCGGAATGGTCCGGTAGGTCTTCTTGTACGGCTCGGCCTCGGCCTGCTGGCCGCCGAGGAAGATCGTCCAGCCGTTGTCGGCGACCTCGGGGTCCACGCCGAAGCGGATCTTGTCGTCCGGCGCGACGGTGAGGGTCTTCTCGGCCTTCTTGTTGAGGCACTCCTGGACCTGCGACTCCTTGATGGCGTCGCCGTTGTTGTAGCAGGCGGCCTCGGAGTGGACCGATTCGGTCCCGACCGTCAGGGTCGCGAGCGGAGTCGGCTTGTCGCAGGCGGAGAGGACGAGGAGCCCGGCGGAGACGGCCCCGAGGGCGACGGCGGTCCGGCGGCGCGAGCCGGAGAAGAACGCAACGGTCATGAGCCGAAGGCTATCGGGCCGCCGCTTCCGCGCCACGCGGGGGTACGGCGTGCCGCCTCCGCGTACCGGAAGGGCTGGGCCATCCGTACCGCCCGGGGGTGCCTTTCGCGCCGTCCGTCACCACCCGGGGGCCAGGAGGCCGGGGGTCCCTTTCGCGCCGTCCGTCACGCCACCCGCGTCTTCGAACGGTTCTTCGGGCCCGGGCGGCGGCGGGCGGCCGAGAGGAGGCCGCGGACGGCCAGGAGGGCGCCCAGGGCCAGGATCGCGGCGGCGACGGACATGCCGAGGGTGCCGTTCAGGGGGAGCGCGATGCCGATCGCGCCGCCCACCACCCACGCCATCTGGAGGGCGGTCTCGGAGCGGGCGAACGCCGAGGTGCGCACCACCTCCGGCACGTCCCGCTGGATCAGCGCGTCCAGGGACAGCTTCGACAGGGCCTGGGTGAGGCCCGCGACGGCGCCGAGGACGGCGACCATGACGCCGCCGAAGAAGATCGCCGTACAGATCGCCGTCCCGAGGACCACGCTGATCATCGTGGCGATGATCACCTCGGGGCCGTGGCCCCGGTCCCGGAGCAGCGAGCCGACCGCCGTCCCGCACGCGTTGCCGACGCCCGCCGCCACGCCCACGATGCCGAGGGAGACGGCGGCGCTCTGCCCCGACAGGGGGTGCTCGCGCAGCAGGAACGCCAGGAAGAAGATCAGGAAGCCGGACAGCATCCGCTGGGCCGCGTTGGCCGCCAGGCCGTGCAGGACGGCCGGGCCGACCGTCCGCAGGCTCGGCTTCTTCTCGCCGTGGGTCAGCAGGTGCGCCCGCCGCTCGCCCTTCGCGGAGTCCACCTTGGGCGGCATCCGCAGCGCCCAGAACACGCCGAGCAGGAACAGCGCGCACGCGCCGTACAGCGGCCAGCCCGGCCCGATCATCTGGAGGCCCGCGCCGACGGGCGCGGCGATCCCGGTGGCGAGCAGCCCGGCCAGGGTGACTCTGGAGTTCGCCTTCACGAGCGAGAAGTCCGGTGGGAGCAGCCGGGGCACGACCGCGCTGCGGACCACCCCGTACGCCTTGGAGGCCACGAGCACGCCGAGCGCGGCCGGGTAGAGCTCGATGCCGCCGGTCGCGACGGCCCCGGACATCATGATCGCCAGGACCGCGCGGGTCCCCATCGCGCCCGCCATCGCCGCGCGCCGGCCGTGCGGGATGCGGTCCAGGAGCGGGCCGATCACGGGCGCGAGGAGGGTGAACGGGGCCATGGTGATGGCGAGGTAGAGGGCGACGCGGCCGCGGGCCTCGTCGGTCGGCACGGAGAAGAAGACGGTGGAGGCGAGGGCGACGGTGATCATGACGTCCCCGGCGCCGTTCACGGCGTGCAGCTCGATCAGCTTGCCGAGCCCCGACTCGCCCGCGCCGTGCGCGTGGGTGGCCTTCCGGATGCCCTTCGCGGTGCCGGTGAACGGCAGGTGCAGGGCACGGCCGACCGACCGGCCCGCTCTCCGGAGCGGCCCGGCGTGATCCTCGGATCGTACGGGGGACCGTGCGGCTGCCACCCCGTCATAGTGCCCCAAGCGCGCGGTGTGAATCGTGACGTGACGCGGCGGACATCCGGCCCGCCCGGAACGACCACGCCCCGGGAGACGACCCGCACCCCCTCCACCGGACCACCCGACCCCTCCACGCTCCGGGCGTGTCGCCCGGGACGGGACCGGACCCGACCGCCGATCGGACTCCGGAACCCCGGGACCGGACCCGACCGCCGATCAGGTTCCGAAACCCCGGGACCGGACCACGACCGCCGATCGTGTTCTCCTCCCGCGAACTCCGCGGCCGGCCCATGACCGCTGGCCGGCCCCTCCCGCGAATCCCGGGACCGGACCACGACCGCCGGTCGCCCTCCCGCGAACCCCGCGAGCGGGACCGGCCCCGGGCGGCGACGCCGATTCCCGGTTCCCGCGGAGGCGGCGGGCCGCACGGCCGGGCCCGGTGGGACAGGTGCTTCCCCCGGTGGCCGGACGCGTGGCCGGGGCCAGCAGGAAAGGGCTCCCCGGATGGCCGGGCGCGCGGCCGGGCCCGGTAGGACAGGGCTCCCACGGATGGCCTGACGTGCGGTCGGGCCCGGGAGAAAGGGGCTTCCCCCGGTGGCCGGGCGCGTGGCCGGGCCCGGGCGGTGGGGCTTTCCCGGGTGGGGGCGGGCCCGGTGTTTCCCCGGTTCCCGGGGCTTCGTGGGCGGTCGTGTCGCCCGGGATGCGGCCCTCTTGGGGCGGGCAGGTGGGCGGCGGCCCGCGAACGGGGTAGCGTGCGTAGCGCGTCACCGGCGGAAGCTCTCGGCCGCGCGCCTCTTCGGCATCCCGCAGAATGGATGGCGTTAGGTGTGCCCGAGACGCGCGAGACACGTCGGGCGCGGACGTCGATGCGGCCCTCCGGTCCGCTCCGCCCGCCGCCCGTTGCTTCGCTCCCGCCTCCCGGCCGGCGCACCTGTGAGACGGCGTAGGAGAGAAGCGATACCTGTGAGTGCTGCGACGACGCGAAGCGGTACCCCGCGTGCCCCGCGAGCCACGCGTACCCCCGACCGCCTGTGCGCCGAGGCGGTGGAACTCGCCCGGGAGGCCGCCGAGGAGGCGGCCGCGCCCGGGATCGTGGGCGCCCACGTGGAGGTCGTCGCGGAGGGTGACCGCGTCGTCACCCACTTCTTCGAGTGCAAGGAGCCCGGCTACCGGGGCTGGCGCTGGGCCGTGACCGTCGCGCGCGCCTCCCGCGCCAAGAACGTCACGCTTGACGAAACCGTCCTGCTGCCCGGCTCCGACGCCCTCCTCGCCCCCGAGTGGGTGCCGTGGAGCGAGCGGCTGCGCCCCGGCGACATGGGTCCCGGCGACCTGCTGCCGACCGAGCAGGACGACCCGCGCCTGGAGCCCGGCTACACCGGCGAGGACGCGCCGCCGCCGAACTCCGCGGTTTCGGAGGAGCTGGCGGACCACCTCGACGCCGAGGACGCCGAGATCGTGACCCGTACCCCCTCGCGGGGCGCGATCGCGTCGGTCGCCGACGAGCTCGGGATGCGCCGGGCCCGGGTCCTGTCCCGCTACGGCCTGCACGTGGCAGCCGACCGCTGGGACGAGGCCTTCGGCGCCAGGACCGCGATGGCGCAGGCGGCCCCCGCCACCTGTGACTCCTGCGCCTTCCTGGTGCCGCTCGCCGGCGCCCTGAAGCAGTCCTTCGGCCTCTGCGCCAACGAGTTCTCCCCGGCGGACGGCCGGGTCGTCTCCCTGTCGTACGGCTGCGGGGGCCACTCGGAGGCCGCCGTCATGCCGAAGCCGCCGCGCCCCGCGCTCCCGGTCTTCGACTCGACGGCCGTCGACGCCTTCCCGCTCCGCCCCTCCAAGGACTCCGGCTCCACCACGGAACCGGACGAGGTCCTGGAGGACCTGGGCCACTCGTAGGGGCGGACCCTCCGGCGGGAGACGACACCGCGCGGCGCGGTACCTTCGGGCCCCCGGCACGGTGCCGCACCGGCCCCGCCCGAATCACCGCCCCGCAGAGTGGAGTCAGACGTGAGCGTCAGCGTCCGGACGACGACCGACGGAACCGACCCCTTCGGCACCGCACGGCTGCGCCGCGGCGTCCTCGATGCCTGGGGGGCCTCGCCCGCCCGGTTCCGGGAGGACGCGAACGCCGAGGAGGACCTCGCGCTCGGCGGCTACCGCGACCGGCTGGTCGTGGAGCTGGCCCAGAACGCCGCCGACGCCGCCCACCGCGCCGGCGTCACCGGCCGCCTCCGCCTCACCCTCCACCCGGCGGACCCCGAGGGCCCCGCCGTCCTCGCCGCCGCCAACACCGGCGCCCCGCTGGACGCCACCGGCGCCGAGTCGCTGTCCACCCTCCGCGCCTCCGCCAAGCGCGAGCAGGGCGGGGAAGGGGGCGCGGGGGCCGTGGGCCGCTTCGGCGTCGGCTTCGCCGCCGTCCTCGCCGTCACCGACGAGCCCGCCGTCCTCGGCCGCCACGGCGGCGTCCGCTGGTCCCTCGCGGAGGCCCGCGAGATGGCCGCCGAGACCGCCCGCTACAGCCCGGGCCTCGGCGACGAACTGCGCCGCCGCGACGGCCACGTGCCCCTGCTGCGCCTCCCGCTGCCCGCCGAGGGCACCGCGCCCGAGGGGTACGACACCGTCGTGGTCCTGCCGCTGCGCGACGCGGCCGCCCAGGACCTCACCGAGCGGCTCCTCTCGTCGGTCGACGACGCCCTGCTGCTCACTCTTCCGGGTCTGTCCGAGGTCGTCGTGGAGACACCCGAAGGTGTACGAACGCTCCGCCGCTCCGAGGCCGACGGCTACGTCCGCGTCGAGGACTCGGCGAGCGGCCCGGTGAGCGTCCCTGCGGGCGGCTCCCCGCGCGGCTCCGGACGCGGCTCCGCGCGCGACTCCGCCTCCGGCGCGCACCGCTGGCGGACCGTCACCCACGGCGGGCCGCTCGACCCCGAGCTCCTCAGGGACCGCCCGGTCGAGGAGCGCCTGCGCCCCTACTGGTCGATCACCTGGGCCGTGCCCGTGGACGACGACGGGGCCCCGCGCTACCCGCAGACCACCCCCGTCGTGCACGCCCCCACCCCTACGGACGAACCCCTGGGCATCCCCGCCCTCCTCATCGCGTCCCTGCCGCTCGACACCGCCCGCCGCCACCCCGCGCCCGGCCCGCTCACCGACTTCCTGGTGCAGAAGGCGGCCGACGCGTACGCCGAACTCCTCGCGGACTGGCGGCCGGTGACGACCGCCGCGCTCGACCTCGTGCCCGGCCCGTTCGGCAAGGGCCCGCTCGACGGGGCGCTGCGCGAGGCGATCCTCGACCGGCTGCCGCGCGTCGGGTTCCTGGCGCCCGCCGCCCCGACCGAGGAGCTGCCCGCGCTCCGCCCGATCGAGGCGGAGGTCGTGGAGGGCGCGGGCGCCGACACCGTGAACGTGCTCGCGGAGGTCTTCCCGACCCTCCTCCCGGCCGGCCTGGAGCGCCGCCCCGAGCTGCGCACGCTCGGCGTCGGCCGGGTGCCGCTGACCGAGGCGATCGACCGCCTGGCCGGGGTCGACCGGCCCGCCGCCTGGTGGTGGCGGCTCTATGACTCCCTGGCCGGCGTCGACCCGGACCGGCTCACCGGCCTGCCGGTGCCGCTGGCCGAGGAGGAGGGCGGCACCCGGTCCCGTACGGCGATCGGCCCCCGCCAGGTCCTCCTGCCGCAGACGGGCACCCCGCCCGAGCTGGCCCGGCTCGGCCTGAAGGTGGCCCACCCGGACGCGGCCCACCCGCTCCTGGAGAAGCTCGGCGCCCTGCCCGCCACCCCCCGCGCGATCCTGACGACCCACCAGGTCCGGCTCGCGGTCGCCGCCTCCCTCGACGTGGGCGAGATCTGGGACGAGGACGTCGACGCCCTGGACGCGGAGGAGCTGGCCGAGACCGTCCTCACCCTGGTCAGGGACGCGGAGCTCGCCCCCGGCGAGGAGCCGTGGCTGGGCGCGCTCGCCCTCCCCGACGAGGACGGCGAACTCGCCCCGGCCAGCGAACTCGTCCTGCCCGGCTCGCCCTTCGCCGCCGTCGTCCGCGAGGACGAGATCGCCTTCGTGGACGCGGACCTGGCCGCCCGCTGGGGCGAGCAGCCCCTCACCGCGTGCGGGGTACTCGCCACCTTCGCCCTCGTCCGTACGAGTGATCTCGTCCTCGACCCGGACGAGGTCGAGCCCCGCGAGGGCGACTACCCGGAGCCGGACGACGCCGGGCTCCTCGACGCGGTCGACGTGTGGTGCGAGGACGTCCTCGACCGGCTCCCGGAGTCGCCGGTGCCGCCGGTGGCGACGGAGATCGTCGCCGTACGGGACCTGGACCTGGTCGACGACGACGCCTGGCCGCAGGCGCTCGCCCTGCTCGCCGCCCCGCCCCTGAGGGACGCCCTGATCCAGCCCGTACGGGTCCTCCTGCCGGACGGCACGACGGAGACCGTCCGCCCCTACACGGCCTGGTGGCTCCGGGACCACCCCGTCCTGGACGGCCGCCGCCCGGCCGGACTGCGCGCCGCCGGCACCGACCCCCTCCTGATGGGCCTGTACGACTCCGCCGACGCGACCGGCTTCGAGGACGAGCAGGTCCTGCGGGCCCTCGGCGTCCGCACCTCGGTCCCGGCGCTCCTGGACGAGCCGGGCGGCGCGGCGGAGCTCCTGGCCCGCCTGGCGGACCCGGACCGCACGGTGACGGCCCCGCAGCTGCACGCCCTCTACACGGCCCTGGCGGACCTGGACCCGGAGCAGGTGACCCTCCCGGACGAGCTGCGGGCGGTCGTCGACGGGGTCGTGACCGTGGTCGACGCGGCGGACGCGGTGGTCGCGGACGCCCCCGACCTCCTGCCCCTGACGGCCGGGCTCCCCCTCCTGCCGGTCTCCCCGTCCCGGGCGGTGGACCTGGCCGACCTGTTCCAGGTGCGGCGCCTGAGCGAGACGGTCGAGGCGGAGGTCACGACGACCGGCGAGGAGCACGGCGTCCCGGACTCCGTCACCGCCCTCCTCGGCCCCGCGACCCCCGGCTTCTACGTCGAGCACGAGGAACTCCGCGCGGGCGGCACCGAACTCGACTGGCGCCGCACCCCCGACGGCACCGTCCACGCCGCCACCCTCGAAGGCGTCGCCGCCGGCCTCGCCTGGGCCGCCGGCCAGTGGCCCCGCCGCTTCGAGGTCGCCGCCCTCCTGGAGGACCCGACCCGCACGGAGGAGCTGTCGCGGGACCGCTGGTTCGACTGATCCCGCCGTGCGGCGGGCGTGTGGCAGGGTTCCGGGCATGGACTGGCGGACCGAGAGCCCGGAACTCTGGGCGTTCCTGGAGGGGTTGCGCCCCGGCGAGGTGCTGACCGGCACCGTCGCGGCGATCGAGCGGTTCGGGGTCTTCGTGGCCCTCGACGAGGGCCCGGACCATCCGCTCTTCCCCGGCGTCGGGTTCGTCACCGTCCCCGAGCTGTCCTGGCGGCACGCCGATGCCCCGGCCGACGTCGTGACGGCCGGGCAGCGGGTCGCGTGCGAGTTCCTCCAGTTCGACACGTACAACGCGGAGGCCAGGCTCTCGCTGCGGGCGCTGTGCCCGGACCCCTTCCAGGCCTTCGCCGACCGCACGACGGCGGGCCGGGAGCTGCGCGGAACGGTCGAGAAGGTCCTCCCCTTCGGGGCCCTCGTCGACCTGGGGGACGGGATCACCGGCCTGGTCCCCTTCCGCGACTCCCCCGACCGCCCGGAGGACTTCGGGACCGGCGAGGAGGTCTCCGTCGTCGTCGCACACGTCGACCGCCCGACCCGCCGGGTCCTCCTCTCCGGCCCCCGGCACGCGGACTAGGCCACCCAGACCCCGCTGTGCCGGTGCCGGGCCGGGGGTACGTCGACGGCGTCGGCGGCATCGGGGTCGAGCGCCCCGCCGGGGGTGTTCACCAGCCCCAGGACCGTACCGACCCGCCTCCGGAGCAGCTGCCGGGCCCGCCGTTCCTGCTCGGCGGCCCAGTGCGCGACGGTCTTGTCCCACCGGTGCCGGGGCAGCGAGTAGACCGCGACGGCCCGCCGGACCAGGCGCGGGCGGGGCCGCCGGGCCTCCCGGACGGCTTCGGCGAACTCCCCGGCGCCGTACCTCAGGTCGTACAGCACGACGGAGTGAAAGGGTTCCCCCGGCAGCCAGTCGACGGAACTCCTCCGGCGGGCGAGGGACGGGTGATGAGCGGTACGAGCCACGGAAACTCCCACGGACAGCCACCGCCAGGCATTTCCTGACGGGCTACCTGAAGCCCCGGGGCCCGTTCGCACGCGCGTTTCGCATGGGGGCACGCTATTCGGGTGCGTGCGCCCGCCGCAGCCGAATGAGGAGGCGGTGTCCCCGCCTCCTACCCGCGCTCGCGCGGCCGGCCCGGCCACGTGATGCTCTGCGCGTCCGGGGTGACGGTGATCCGGAAGCGGTCGAGGGCGGGTGCGCCGTCCTGCCGCCAGAGGGTCACGTGGTCCTCGATTCCGTCCCACAGGCGGCCAGGCCCGCCCTGGCGGACGATCCAGCGGCCTCCGTCGCGGCGGAGAGCGGCCCACGACCCGGCGCCGACGTCGAGGACCACGTCGTGGGGCACGCCTCCTTCGAGGGGGATCCGGAGGAGCTGGGCGCGCGGGGCGGCGATCTGGGCGACGAAACGGGCGGTCCAGTCGTCCAGGACGTCGGCGCCGACCACGGTCTCGCGTTCCTCTCCGCCGCCGAGGTCGGGCAGCAGGCCGAGCGGCGGCGGAAGGTGGGGCCGGGCGAGCATGAAGGAGACCTGACCGCCGAGGAACCTGCCGCGGGCGACGCCGTCGCGGACGGTGAGCAGGGCGAGTTCGGAGGAGTACAACCAGCCGCACACCGTGGCGAGGATCCGGCCGCCCGGTCTGGTCCGGGCGAGCCAGGCCGGCGGGATCTCCCTGACTCCGCAGGTCGCCACGATCCGGTCGTACGGTCCGCCGTCGGGATCCCCGGCCAGTCCGTCCCCGACGACCAGCCGGGGCGTGTGGCCGAGGGCACCGAGGGCGTTCCGGGCCCGTACGGCCACGTCCTCGTCGACCTCGACCGACGTCACGAGGTCGTCGCCGAGCCGGTGGCAGAGAAGGGCGGTCGAGTAGCCCGAGCCGGTGCCGATCTCCAGGACGCGCTTTCCGTCGTCCACGTGGAGTTCTTCGAGCATACGGACGACCAGGCCGGGCATGGTGCTGGAACTGGTCGGCGACCGGAAGATCCGTCCCCGGATGTCCCCGGGGGCGATGGTTCCGGCGATCTGGGTCACCAGTGAATCGTCCGCGTACGCGGCCGGAAGCCACGCCGGGTCCTCGGGCATCACGGGCTCCCAGCCGGTGGGGCCGGCGTCGTCCACCCGGCGGAAGTAACCGCCGCGCAGGAACGCGTGCCGGGGGGTGTCGAGAACGGCCCGGCGCCACCGGGGCGAACGCAGATGGCCCTCGGCGGTGAGCCGGTCGGCCAGTGCTTCACGGAGGGCTTCGTCGTCGCTCACGCGGGCTTCCGTTCCAGGAGGTCGGCCATGGCCGCGACCATGGGCAGCCCGGTCTCGGGCTCCATCCACGCCCACTGACCGGACGGATTGCATTCGAGGAACCACCATGCCCCCGACCGGTCCACCGCGAAGTCGAAAGCCCCGAAGGCCAGACCGAAGTGGTCCAGGTAGCGGTGGAGGGCATCGGTGATGCCCGGGGGAGGCTCGATCACGGTGTAGGTGAGCCGGTCGTAGTCCGTGCGCCAGTCGAGCAGACCGGAGTCGATCCGCACGCTGAAGACTCGACTGCCGGTCACCGTGACGCGGACGTCGGCGACCTTGTCGACCCGCCGCTGGAACAGATGGGCCGTTCCCGCCACCCGTTCGTCGACCTGATCCGCGGTCACCTCCGCGACCTCGACCGTGCAGGACACGCCGTCGATCCGGTAGAGCGGTGTCGACAGCGGCTTGTGGACGACCGCGCCGTGGGCCCTGATGAACGCGCGGGCCGCCTCCGGCTCCGACGTGACCAGGGTCGGCGGGACCCGGAACCCGCATCGCACGGCGGTGGCGAGGCCGGCGGGCTTGAACTCCGCGTCCCCGATGCGGTGGGGGTGGTTGACGTACAGGCAGCCGGGGAGCGAGGCGAGGACGCCGCCGAGACCGTAGCGGGCCTGGGTGACGGCGAAGCGGGCGTCCTGCTCGTCGAGGTGGGCGAAGGTGAAGCCGGACGGCCGCCGGTAGTACAGCGACCGTACGCGGGCAAGGTCGGCGGTCCGGGTGGGGGTGGACAGCGTTCCCCCGAAGCCGTGGGGCGAGAGGACGGCCGCGAACGACAAGGTGGCGGGGAAGTCCCCGGAATCGAGCCGTACGACCGGGACGTCCCGGTCGTACAGCTCGCTGATCACCAGGTCGGCCGTGGGGTCGTCGATCATGGTGACGACCAGCACCGGGCCGGAGTGGCTCACTGGTCGGAGTCGTTTCCGGTGTCGCTGTCCCCACCACCGGTACCGCCGCCGCTTGATCCGTCGGACGGATTTCCGGTGTTGGTACGGGGGTTGGTTCCGGTACTGGTCCCATGCTTGGGCATCTCCATGACCCGGCCCTTCCCGTCGAAGTAGCGGGCGGTCTGGGTGTCCGGGTCGATCTCGGCGCGCGTCCAGGTGGGAGCCGTGGTCGGGTACGGGACCATGCGCCGGACACCCCAGGGCACGGCGGTGGCGTGCCCCATGGGCAGAGGCGTTCCAGTCGGAAGGCGGTCCGTGCGAGGGAACAAGGGATCCTCCGGAAGTCGGTTTCAGACAGTTCGGTGGGTGGGGTCGCCGGGGTCCTCGAAGGCGGCCCGGACGTTGTCGGCCGAGGTCGTCCACTCGACCCCGCTCGCGGGCCGGATGTGGGCGATGCGTACCAAGCGGCCGTCGCTGCGCAGTTCGTGGGTGACGGCTGTGAGTTCGCCCTCGCTCCGGCTCGCCGTGTCACGAACCCGCTGGTGGAGCAAGGGGTGTTCCTCGTAGCCGTCGAATCCGACCGGATTCACGGCTTCGCCCGAGGCGGATCTGAGGTACTCATGTGCTTGCCCCTTTCCAACATGCCTTGTGGGAGCCGGAGTTCGTGACCTATGTGCGCGCTTTTCGTTGGTGCGACTTGAACGTACGGTCGCTGTGCGCGCGGTAGGACTGACCGGCAGTACGTGTTGTGGGGACGGAGCACTCTGGGGAGCCGACATGGTGAAGCCGCCCGTGCGGGGACGCTCGATCGCCGGGGCCGTCGCGGGGTTCGTCCTGCGCGTGGCGCGGGAGAGCATCCCGCGTACGCAGGCGGCCATGGCGGAGGCGCTGGGCGTGGACCTCGGCACGATGCAGGGGTGGGAGTCGGGCGCAGGCCGCTCGCGAACATGAAGGCCGGAGCGCTTCTGATCCTGCGGCGCCGGCTGGGGGCGCTGGGCGCGGATCCCACGGTGGTGGGACTGCTGGACGCGGCGATGGACGCCGATCAGATCATCGGTGCCGGGCTGGAACCCCCGGAAGACACGGGGGCGCACCCGCTCGCGTCCTGGGTGCATACCCGGGACACCGCTCACATGCTGGCGTGGGCCCTGACCGGAGTGGCACCCCCGGCACTGCGCGGGCGTGTCCCGGCTTCCCGGCGGGGACCCGTCGCGGACGCCCCGCTGCTGGCGGCGGCCGATCGGACGTTGTTCTTCGAACGCCTGCGCAGGACCGCCGAAGCCGCGCGCGGGCCCGGAGGCGGCACGCTGCTGCACCGCCAGGCCCTCTACCTGGCTTCGTACGACCGGGGGCCGGAAGCCGTGGCGTGGACAGCCCACGCCCTGCATGTCCGACGGGGAGTCCTTGCCCGCCGGGGGTGGTCGGAGCACTGGGCGGAGGCCCGGTCGACCGCGACGGCACTGGCCCGGCTGGGGGACCCCCAGCCGCTCCTGGACTTCATCGAACGTTCCCTGGCCGGTGACGACACCGCCGAGGCCGCGAACCTCAACTACTGGGCCTACTGGCTGGGCGGTCTGCGTCTTCCCCAGTCCGACGACCGGTTCATGCAGAACCGGGAACCGAACGGCTGGGACCCCGTCACCCTCTTACGAGGACTCACGCACGGAATGCACCGAGCCCCCGGGTACGTCGACCTGTACGCCCACACCCTGTGGGCCTTGTTGACCGCCCACCCGTGGCTTCCCCAGGCGTCGCCACCGCTGGCACAGGACTTGGCGAGGCGTACGGACCGGCTGTTGGAGGAGGGCGTCGCTTCCGTAAGAGCCCGCCAAGAACTCGGGGCCGTGCATTACGTTTTGCGTGATCGAACCTGAGGACCGGAGGTCATCACATGGCAGACGAGACGGCGAACGCCCAGGGCACGGCCGGGTTCATCTTCGAGATGGGGGTGCTCAAGAACGCCAAGCGGACCGGATGGTGGTTCACGGGCAACAACAACCCCGAGTCGATCGCCGAGCACTCGTTCCGCGTCGGCGTCATCGGTGCCGTGCTGGCCATGATGGAGGGCGTGGACCCGGCCGAGGTCGCCCTGATGTGCCTGTTCCACGACACGCAGGAGACCCGGATCGGGGACATCCCGCACATCGGGCGCCGCTACATCGACGCCGCCGCGAACCGTACGGTCACCGCGGACCAGGTGTCGGCCGCGCATCCGGCGGTCAGGGCCGGGGTGCAGCGGGTCGTCGACGAGTACGAGGCCAACGACACGCCCGAGGCGATCGTGGCCAAGGACGCGGACAAGCTGGAGTGCCTCGTGCAGGCCGTGGAGTACCGGGCCCAGGGCAACACCCTGGTCCAGGACTGGATCGACACCTCCCTGAACAGCCTCAAGACGGCCTCGGCGCGGACCCTCGCCGAGGCCGCGCTCACCATGTCGCCGCTGGAGTGGCGGAAGACCTTCCTGGGCTGACGGGCTCAGGACGTGTGGAGCCCGCCGCGCGGCCGGCGCTCGGGTCACTCCGTCGTCGGCGGGTTCGGGGTGGTCGCCGCGTGGCGGTACTGGTCGTTGAGGCGCTGGGCCTCTTCGAGTTGGTCTTCGAGGACGACGATGCGGCAGGCGGCTTCGACGGGGGTTCCCCGGTCGACGAGTTCGCGGGCGCGGGCGGCGATGCGCAGTTGGTAGCGGGAGTAGCGGCGGTGGCCGCCCCCGGAGCGCAGGGGGGTGATCAGGCGGTGTTCGCCGAGGGCGCGCAGGAAGGCGGGGGTGGTGCCGAGCATCTCGGCGGCCCGGCCCATGGTGTAGGCGGGATAGTCCTCGTCGTCGAACTTGTCGGCGGGGCGGGTGCTGCGAGGGGGCATAGGCCTCTTCTTCCGGGGACGCGTCGAGGGGCCCGGACGCCGTAGTGGCGCCCGGGCCCCGAGCTTTCAACACCATCTACCGGCCGACTGCGCCGGGTTTCTTGTTCCGCAGGGGCCGCCCGGTGGGCGGGGCTGCGGGGATCGCGGTTGCGTGACCGGGGACCACCTTCCAATCCGGGGCCTGCGGTACCCGGGCTGCCGTGCTCGCCCGGGCGATCCTGATGGCGTTCCGCTCCTTCTCTCTCTTCCGTGTACTGCACTTCGGTACCGCTCACGGCCCCTGGGGCCGCCCGGCCCGGCGGCCAGTGGAGGAACCCGTCACTTCCGGCTCCGCCGCTCCGCCGCCGTTCCGCACCTGCTGGACCTGCGTGCGCGGCAGTGCGTCCCTGCCGCGCCCTTCGACTTCTGGGTTACGAGGAAGACGTTAGACCCGCCGGGAGAAAAAATCTACTCCCGCCATCGTAGATTTACTCTTCTGGGGGACAGTGGCATTCTGTCTTGGCGGTCCACGGGGGAGGTGGCGTCACCGGCGCCCCGCCGGCTCGTGACGTCGCCGGTAGCCTCTCGCCATGCAGACGAACCTGATGATCTACGACGGCCCCGCACCGGCCGATTCCGACGCCCCGCGCACCGGGGGCGTGCCGCTGGCTCCCGCCGGGTTCGTCTGGCCGGTGTGCGGCTGCGGGGAGCCGCTGCAGTTCTTCGCCCACCTCCCCGTCGAGGACGGCGTCCTGTCGGTGTTCCTGTGCCAGGACGACCCCGGCGCGTGCGAGTTCTGGGACGCGCATTCCGGCGCGAACAGGGTCTACCTGTTTCCCCGGGAGGGCCTGCGGCCCGTGGTCGTACCCGAGTCGGGAACGGTCCTGCTGCCCGCCACCTCGGCCATCCGCGTCCACGGGGTGGCGTTCGACCCCGAGGAGGTCGACGAGGAGGACAGCGAGGAAGAGGGCGAGCCCGATGCCTACGACGTCGCCCGCCAGGGGTGGAGGCGCGAACCCGGAGAGCGGTTCGGGAAGCAGCGCGAAGTGCTCGGGTCGCTCGGAGGCAGCCCCTCCTACCTGGAGGACGACCGGCTGCCCGCGTGTCCCTCCTGCGCCGGCACCATGGAGTTCGCGGCGCACCTGGAAGAGGGGATCACCCGGGAGACCGCCATGAACCTCGGCGGTCAGCTGGGCTACGTCTTCGTCTGCCGCGCCTGCCGCGAGGGCGCCTTCCTGACGGGCTGAGACCGGCCGGTCGCGCTCGCCGCGGGGGCGGCCTCAGGACGGGCCGCCGCCCAGACCGATCTCGTTGCCGTCCGCGTCCCGGTAGGTCACCTTGGTCACGGTGTCGTAGGTCTCGCGGCGCACGGGTTCGAGGCCCTGGCGGGCGAGTTCGGCGACGCGGGCGTCCAGGTCGTCGACGAAGGTCGTCAGGAGGGCGTTCCCCGCGCGTTCGCGGTCCTCGACGATGTAGGCGTAGCGGCCCTCGGCGAGCTGCCACACCGCCTCCGTGTCGTGCGGCAGGAACGACGGACGGGCGCCGAAGAGGCGTTCGTACCAGGGCAGGGCCGCGGTGTAGTCGGTCACGGGGATGCCCGCGAAGAGTTCGGTGATCATGTCGTCCTCCAGGGAATCCGTGCGGCTACGCCGGGAACCTCCGGTCCACCCAGCGCCAGGCGACTTCCAGGAGCGCCGCGCCCGTCGCCGCGATCGCGACCGCCGCCCAGGGCATCGTCGTGCCGACCAGCTTCAGGGCGAAGAAGTCCTGGAGCCAGGGGACGACGAGGACGAGGAGGAAGGCGCCGGCCATGGTGGCGACCAGGGCGAGGCGCCACCAGGTGTAGGGGCGGGCGATGATCGCGAGGACCCAGAGGGAGACCAGGAAGAGCGTCAGGGTCGCCGCGCTGGTCTCCGCCTCCAGGGCGCCCTCGCCGCTGTAGTGATGGCGGGCCAGGAGGTACGTGGTGAAGGTGGCCGCCCCGGCGATGATCCCGCCGGGGATCGCGTACCGCATCACCCGGCGCACGAAGTGCGGCTTCGCCCGCTCCTTGTTCGGGGCCAGGGCCAGGAAGAAGGCCGGGACGCCGATCGTCAGGGTGGACAGCAGGGTCAGGTGGCGGGGCAGGAAGGGGTACTCGACCTGGGAGCACACCACCAGGACCGCCAAGAGCACCGAGTACACCGTCTTCGTCAGGAACAGGGTCGCCACGCGCGTGATGTTGCCGATGACCCGGCGGCCCTCCGCCACCACCGACGGCAGCGTCGCGAACGAGTTGTTCAGGAGGACGATCTGCGCGACCGCCCTCGTCGCCTCCGAGCCCGAGCCCATCGACACGCCGATGTCCGCGTCCTTCAGGGCCAGGACGTCGTTCACGCCGTCCCCGGTCATCGCCACCGTGTGGCCCTTCGACTGGAGCGCCGCCACCATGTCCCGCTTCTGCTGCGGGGTGACCCGGCCGAAGACCGCGTTCTCCTCCAGCACCTCCGCCATCTTCTCCCGGTCCTCCGGGAGCGTGCGGGCGTCCACCGTGTGCTCCGCCCCCGGCAGGTCCAGCTTCCCGGCCACCGCGCCGACCGAGACCGCGTTGTCGCCGGAGATCACCTTCGTGGCGACGTTCTGGTCGGCGAAGTACGCGAGGGTGTCGGACGCGTCCGGGCGCAGCCGCTGCTCCAGGACCACGAGCGCGGTCGGGCGGGCCGCCTCCGCCGCCCCCGGGGCGCCGGGCTCGCGGTCCGTACGGGCCAGCAGGAGGACCCGCAGGCCCTGCTCGTTCAGGTGGTCGGTCTCGGCGAGCGCCGGATCCCCCTCCGCCAGGAGCACGTCCGGCGCGCCGAGCAGCCACGACGACTCCGCGCCGCCGCCCTCGTCGAACGTCGCGCCGCTGTACTTGCGGGCCGAGGAGAACGGCAGCGCCTCCGCGCAGCGCCACCCGTCCGCGTCCGGGTAGGCCTCGATGATCGCCTGGAGGGAGGCGTTCGGGTGCGGGTCGGACGCGCCGAGCGCGCCGAGCACCTTCCGTACGTACGCCTCGTCGGAGCCGTTCAGCGGACGCAGGGCCGTCACGTCCATGCCGCCCTCGGTCAGCGTGCCCGTCTTGTCCAGGCAGACGACGTCCACCCGGGCCAGGCCCTCGATCGCCGGCAGTTCCTGGACCAGGCACTGCTTGCGGCCGAGGCGGACCACGCCGATCGCGAAGGCCACCGAGGTGAGGAGGACGAGGCCCTCCGGGATCATCGGGACGATGCCGCCGACCGTCCGGGCGATCGAGTCCTTGAGGTTGGTGTCCTTGACGATCAGCTGGCTGATGATCAGACCGGTCGCGGTCGGGATCATCATCCACGTCACGTACTTCAGGATCGTGGAGATGCCGCTGCGCAGCTCGGAGTGGACGAGCGTGAAGCGGGACGCCTCCTCCGCGAGCTGCGCCGCGTACGCCTCGCGGCCGACCTTCGTGGCCGTGAACGCGCCGCCGCCCGCCACCACGAACGAGCCCGACATCATCGGGTCGCCCGGCTTCTTCACCACCGGGTCCGCCTCGCCGGTGAGCAGCGACTCGTCGACCTCCAGGCTGTCGGCCTCCGCCACCACCCCGTCCACGACGACCTTGTCCCCGGGGCCCAGCTCGATCAGGTCCCCGAGGACGATCTCCGAGGTGGACAGCTCGGCGGCGGTCCCGTCGCGCCGGACCGTCGGCTTGGCCTCGCCGATGACGGCGAGCCCGTCGAGGGTCTTCTTGGCGCGCAGCTCCTGGATGATGCCGATGCCGGTGTTCGCGACGATCACGAAGCCGAAGAGGCTGTCCTGGATCGGCGCGACGAAGAGCATGATCACCCACAGGACGCCGATGATCGCGTTGAAGCGGGTGAAGACGTTCGCCCGGACGATGTCGACGGCCGAGCGGGAGCTCCGTACGGGGACGTCGTTGACCTCCCCGCGCGCGACCCGCTCCGCGACCTCGGCGGACGTGAGCCCGGCCGGGCGGTGCTCGACGGGCGGTCCGCCCCCGTCCGTTCCGCTGCTGTCGGTGTCGATCTTCGCCCGCTGCGTCATGCTCTCGACGGTACGGCCGGAATCGGGCGTTCACCTGCCGGAGAGGGGGATATGGGGGTGAGGATCGGACCCTGGGGGGACGGGGGTGGTCCCTTGGGACTACTTGGGGGGCGGGCCGGGCGGGCTGGTGTCGGGGTCGGTGGCGGGGGGCCTGTGCCGGGGTCGTCCTCGGTGCCGGTGGTGCCGGTGGTGCCGGATGGCGCCGGTGGGGTTACTGAGCCGGGTGTTCCGGGGCTTCCCCCGGTGTCGCCGCCGTCGCCGCCGCGTGCCGCTTCAGCGCCGCGTCCCGCTTCCGGACGTACCAGATGCCGATGAGGCCGAGCCCCGCTCCGGCCAGGCAGGTCCACACCCACCAGGTCAGGTCCCGGTCGTCGAACCAGCCGTAGAAGGGGACCTGCACGAGGAAGAGGACGAACCAGAGGATCGTTCCGCCGGTGATGGTGGCGACGACGGGCCCTTCCAGGGGCTCGGGTGCCTCGTGCTTCGGTGTCCACTTCGCCATGGGGCCCAGTCTAGGTGGCGCGAATTCTTGTCTACGCGCGGAGATGGACGCTCGCTCGTTCATGTGTTCATACTGAAACGGTTTGCCTGTGGCGGGTTTCCTTCGTATGAACCGCCAAAACGGACACTCTCCTACGAGGATTCCCATGAGCACCACGGCCACCGCCAAGGCCCCGTCCCCCGAGCCGTCCGGTTCCCCCGAACCGACCTCCGGACTCGACCGCTTCTTCAAGATCTCCGAGCGCGGCTCGACCGTCGCCCGCGAGGTCCGGGGCGGCTTCGCCACCTTCTTCGCGATGGCCTACATCATCGTGCTGAACCCGATCATCCTCGGCAGCGCCAAGGACATGTACGGGCACCAGCTCGACGGCGGCCAGCTCGTCACCGCCACCGTCCTCACGGCGGCGTTCACCACCCTGCTCATGGGCGTCATCGGCAACGTCCCGATCGCGCTCGCCGCCGGCCTCGGCGTCAACACGGTCGTCGCGCTCCAGCTCGCGCCCCGGATGTCCTGGCCCGACGCCATGGGCATGGTCGTCCTCGCCGGCCTCGTCGTGATGCTGCTCGTCGCGACCGGCCTGCGCGAGCGCGTCATGAGCGCCGTCCCGGCCGGGCTCCGCAAGGGCATCGCGATCGGCATCGGCCTCTTCATCATGCTGATCGGCCTCGTCGACTCGGGCTTCGTCTCCCGCATCCCCGACGCCGCCCACACCACCGTCCCGCTCCAGCTCGGCGGCGACGGGCACCTCACCGGCTGGCCGGTCCTGGTCTTCGTCCTGGGCGCGCTGCTCACCCTCGCGCTGATCGTCCGCAAGGTCCCCGGCGCCATCCTCATCTCGATCGTCGTCATGACGATCGCCGCCATGGTGATCAACGCGGTCGCGGACGTCCCCTCCTGGGGCCTGACCACCCCGGAGTGGCCCGGCAACCCGGTCGCCTCGCCCGACTTCGGCCTCTTCTGGCAGTTCAGCCTCTTCGGCGGCTTCCACAAGGTCGGCGTCCTGACCGGCGTCCTCTTCGTCTTCACCGTGCTGCTGTCCTGCTTCTTCGACGCCATGGGCACGATCCTCGGCGTCGGCGACGAGGCCAAGCTGACCGACAAGGACGGCAACTTCCCCGGCATCAACAAGGTCCTCCTCGTCGACGGCCTGGCCGTCGCCTCCGGCGGCGCGACCTCCTCCTCCGCCACCACCTGCTTCGTGGAGTCCACGGCGGGCGTCGGCGAAGGGGCCAGGACCGGCCTCGCCTCCGTCGTCACCGGCGGCCTCTTCTCCGTGGCGCTGTTCCTCACGCCGCTGGCCACCATGGTCCCGTCCCAGGCCGCCACCCCCGCGCTGCTCGCGGTCGGCTTCCTGATCATGGCCGGTTCGGTCAGGGACATCGACTGGAGCGACTTCACCATCGCGGTGCCGGCGTTCCTGGCCATGGTGATGATGCCGTTCACGTACTCGATCACGAACGGCATCGGCATCGGCTTCATCGCCTTCAGCGTGCTGCGTCTCGCGGCCGGCCGGGGCCGTGAGGTCCCGGTGGCCATGTACGTCGTGTCGGCGGTGTTCGTCTTCTACTACGCGATGCCGGCGCTCGGCCTCACGTGATCCCGGGGCGGGGCGGGGGCCTCACGCGGCTCCCCCTCCGTCCCCTCCGCGCCGTAGAACTTCTCCGTCTCGTCGACGGCGGTCTTGAACCGCTCGTCGAAATCCTCGCGAATGAGCGTCCGGGCCACGTAGTCCTGGACGCTCATTCCTCTTTTCGCGGCGTGACTCCTGAGCCGGTCGAGCAGCTCACCGTCGATGCGCAGGCTGAGCACTGTCGATCCCATGCCGTCAGGGTCGGGGCACCCGGGGCTTCTTTGCGTCACTTTCTGGATCCGACTCACTCGTTTGGGTGATACATGGATGCGGAAGCGTGATCTGGGCCGGGATGTGTTGTCGCGGGCGGGTGCGCGTGGGCGCGTGCGGGTGGGTGTGGGGGCTGTGGGTGGGTGTGTGGGGGTGCGCGGTGTGATTCGCGCGACGTCGGTGGGCCCCGGTGGTCTTTAGAGAGAGTAATGAGTTAGGCTAAAGAACATGCCTGACCTGTCCCACGGCACCGCCGACGACGTCGCGGCCGTGAACGCGCTCCGCTCCTCCGTCATGCGGCTGGGCCGACGCCTCAAGCACCAGCGCGTCGACGAATCGCTGAGCCCCACCGAGATGTCGGTGCTCGGCACCCTGTCGCTCTGCGGCTCCGCGACCCCCGGCGAGCTGGCCCGCAAGGAACACGTCCAGCCGCCCTCGATGACCCGCATCGTCGCGCTGCTCGAAGCCAAGGGACTGGTCCGGCTGGAGCCGCACCCCGACGACCGCCGGCAGAAGGTGGTCAGCCAGACCGAGCAGGCCGAGGCCATGCTCGAAGAGTCCCGCCGCAAGCGGAACGCCTGGCTGGCCGCGCTCGCCGAGGGTCTGGACGAGGACGAGTGGGCCAAGCTGCGCGCGGCCGCCCCCGTCCTGGAGAAGCTCGCACACCTGTAGACCCCGAGCCGAGGAGGCGACGCACTTTGAGTACGGGACCCGGAGCAGACTCCGCACCCGTCCATCAACCCGATACCCACACCCGCCGGGGCGGGGGAACCTTCTCCTCGCTCCGCATCCGGAACTACCGGCTGTTCTTCACCGGAGCGATCGTCTCCAACACCGGTACGTGGATGGCCCGGATCACCCAGGACTGGCTCGTCCTGAGCCTCACCGGCTCGGCCGCCGCCGTCGGCATCACGACGGCCCTCCAGTTCCTGCCGATGCTGCTCTTCGGCCTGTACGGCGGTGTCGTCGCCGACCGATACCCGAAGCGGCAGCTCCTTCTCGTCAGCCAGGCCGCTCTGGGACTGTGCGGGGTCGCGCTCGCCGTCCTCACGCTGTCCGGGCACGTGCAGGTGTGGCACGTCTATCTGATCGCTTTCCTGCTGGGCATGGTCACCGTCGTCGACAATCCGGCGCGGCAGTCCTTCGTTTCCGAGATGGTCGGGCCCGAGCAGCTTCGCAATGCCGTCTCCTTGAATTCGGCCAACTTCCAGTCCGCCCGGCTCGTCGGGCCCGCTGTCGCCGGTGTCCTCATCGCCGGGGTCGGGAGTGGGTGGGCCTTCCTGCTGAACGGTCTGTCGTTCGTCGCCCCCGTGGTCAGCCTGTTGCTCATGCGGACCGGTGAACTGCACAAGGTGGAGCGCGTTCCCCGGGGGAAGGGGCAGCTCCGGGAGGGGCTGCGGTACGTGGCCGGGCGGCCCGATCTGGTGTGGCCGATCGTTCTGGTGGGGTTCATCGGGACCTTTGGGTTCAACTTCCCTATCTGGCTCACCGCTTTCGCCGATGGGGTTTTCCATGTGGGGGCCGGTACGTACGGGTTCCTCAACACCTTGATGGCCGCCGGGTCGCTCGTGGGTGCCCTCGCGGCCGCCCGGCGGGGGTCGACGCGGCTGCGGATGCTGGTGATCGCGGCCGGTGTCTTCGGCGTCCTGGAGGTCGTGGCGGCGCTGTCGCCGGCGTTCTGGATGTTCGCGCTGCTGCTCGTGCCGATCGGCATGATCGGGCTCACGGTCAACGTCACCGCCAACTCCGCCGTGCAGATGGCCACGGATCCCGCGATGCGGGGGCGGGTCATGAGCCTCTACATGATGGTCTTCGCCGGGGGGACGCCCATCGGGGCGCCGCTGCTCGGGTGGGTCACCGATGTGTACGGCGCTCGGGTCGGGTTCGCCGTGGGCGGGTTGATCTCGCTCGCCGCCGCCGTCGTGGTCGGGCTCGTGCTCGCCCGGGTCGGGGGGCTCAAGGTCGCCGTGGGGTGGCGGCGGGGGCATCCGCGGGTGCGGTTCGTGGCGCGGGAGCGGTTGACCACTGCGGCGTAGTTCCCGCGGGGGAGGTGGTGTCCGGGCTGCGTCTCACCACGCTTCGCGGGTTCAAGACGCTTTTACGCCCGGACACCACCTCCCCGCTCCGGCCCCGCCCCCTCCCGTACGTCGTCGTCAGACGCGCCGTTCCAGGATCTGGCCCTGCCAGTCGCCCACCGCGAAGGTGTCCGTGCGGGTGAAGCCCTGCTTCTCGTAGTACGCGATCAGGCGGCCCTCGCTGCCCGCGAAGCAGTCCACCCGGAGGAGGGAGACCTTCTGGCGGCGGGTTTCTGTTACCGCGTGGGACAGGAGGGCCGCGCCTATGTGGTGGCGGTGGAAGCGGGCCTCTGTCGCCAGGAGGCGTACGTACACCTCCGGTTCGGGCGCGGGGGGCACGTGCTTGCCGGGGTGGGGGGTCAGGGTCATCGTGCCCGCCGGGACGCCGTTCGCTTCGGCTATCCACAGGTCGCCCTCGGCCATGGTCCGCTGGACCTGTTCCACCGCCGCGGGCCGTGCGGAGAACGGCTCGGTGCCCCACTGGGCGGTGATGCCCTTGCCGTTCAGCCATGCCACGGCGCTGTCGAGGATGCCGAGCACCACCGGGAGGTCCTTTGCGGTGCCTTTCCTGATGTTGATCTCCATCCGGATGAGGTTAGTCGTACAACTCTTTGAAACGGGTGGGGGTCTAGGGGGTCGGAACTGTTGGGTTGGGGGAGGAAAAACATGTTGCTTGGTGCTCGGGGGCGTCTGATGGCGTCTGTCGGTGTGGTGCTGACCGCGGTCACGGCCGCTTCGGTCGTCGTTCCGAACGCTTTCGCCGCGCCCGTTCCCGTGGTGCGGACCGCCGCGGCCCAGGTGCCGTTCCTGGCCTTGGGCGGCAAGCTGCTCGGTGCCGGGACGACCGGCTTCCTGTCGGAGGACGCCGAGGGGACGGCGCGCTGGACGCGGTACGCGGACGGGGTGTCCAAGGTCGTCGCCAAGGGGGAGAGCGACGAGGTCTTCGGCTCCGGCGCGGGCTCGGACCTCGTCGTCGTCGGGCGCGTGGTGGCGGAGGCCGGGGACGACGAGATCTACACCTCAACCGTGAAGGTGTACGACATGGCGAAGGGCGGCGCGCCCGTCACCTTCGACCTGTCCGCGAGCCCGGAGACCCACGGGTCCCTCGACGCCGTCGCGGGGTCGACCCTCCTGGTGGCGGAGCGGCGGTGGGGGAAGCTGAAGCTGGTCGACATCGCCGGGGGGAAGCCGACCGCCCGGAGGGTGGGCGACGCGTACTACTCGCCCGAGTGGATGCCCGACACCCTGTCCGGCGCGGCCGTCGCGCGGAACTACGACGAGGACCTGGTCGTCGACCTGGCCGGTGCGCGCGTCGAGGGCAGGTACGCCCTCGCCCCGGAGCCCGGCTCGCCCAAGCCGTACGTGCCGAGGGGCTCCTTCCTCTCGCCGACCCGTGTGGCCTGGACGGAGCGGACCGACGACAAGCTGGTCCTCGCCACGGCGGTGCGGGGACAGGGCGAGGTCGCGCGGACCCCGCTCGGGCCCGACGACGGGGCGGTGATCACCGGCGGTCTGCTGGGCGACTGGTTCGCGTGGGGGGCCACCGAGGGGAACGCCACCCCGTGGCACGCCTTCTCGGCCCGCTCGCTGAAGGACGGCTCGACCGTCAAGCTCCTCGACCACGCCACGCACGCCGTCCACGGCCCCGGCGGCACCCTGCTCGTCCTCGGCGTCACCGCCGCCGACGGCGCGGGCGTCTACCGGGTCTCGGTCGGCGCGGACGGGAAGCCGGTGGCCGAGCTGATCGCCCGTACCGGCGAGCCGAACGACGGGGCCGAGCCCCTGGCGTACGCCGGGGGCGCCCCGGCCGCCGTCTCCCTGAACGGTGTCCCCAGGGCCCGGCTGTCCTGGAAGTTCTCCACGGCGCGGGCGGACCTCACCGTCGAGCTGAGGAGCAGGGCGACGGGGGAGGTGTTCCGGACGGTCGTCCGGCCCGCGTCCGGCTCCGGGGCGTATCCGGACGGGTCGCTCGGGCTCGACTGGGCCGGCGAGGTGGAGGACAGCTTCAGCACGGACACGCAGGCCGCTCCCAACGGCGCGTACGAGTGGAAGGTGACGGCCAGGCCGTGGAACGGGATGCCGTCGGTCACCGCCACCGGCACCCTCACGGTGAACCGCGCCCCCAAGGCGCACGACGTCGACCACAACGGGGCGCCGGACCTGTTCGCGCGGGGGAAGGACGGTCGGCTCCACGAGATCGGCACCCGCTGGGACGACGCGTCGGGACGGCTCGTTCCGGTGTCGAACGGCTACTCCGGGCTGTCCGGCTGGAACGTCTACGACCGGATCGAGTCGGTCGGCGACGTCGCCGGCGCGAACTCCGCCGACCTGGTCGCCCGGGACAAGGACGGGGTCCTCTGGCTGCACCGCGGCCGCGCCGCCGACAAGCCGGGCCAGACCGGCTTCGACCCCCGCGTGCGGATCGGCGGCGGGTGGAACACGTACACCGAGCTCACCGGCGGCAGTGACCTGAACGGGGACGGGCGGTCCGATCTGGTCGCCGTCGACAAGGCCGGTGACCTCTATTTCTACGCGTCGACCGGTGACACCGCCGCGCCGTTCGCGCCGCGGAAGAAGGTCGGTCACGGCTGGGGGATCTACGGCCAGGTCACCGCCACCGGGGACATCGGAGGGGCCGGCGCCGGGGACCTGGTCGCCCGGGACAAGGAAGGTGTGCTCTGGCTGTACCTCGGCAGGGGCGACGGCACGTTCGCGGCGCGGACGCGGATCGGCGGCGGCTGGAACGCGTACGCCGACGTCGTCGGCATCGACGACGGCAACAAGGACGGGCGCCCCGACCTGTACGCGCGGACGGCGGACGGCGCCGCCTACTTCTACGCCGGTACGGGCGACTGGAAGGCGCCGTTCCGGGCCCGCGCGGCGACCGAGGCCGGGGTGGAGGTGGACGGTTCGCCGGAGTCGGTCGGCCAGGTCTCCTGAGCCGTCCGGGCCGCCGGGCTGCCAGACTCCTCCCATGAGGCTCTTCGCCGCCGTCCTGCCGCCCCCGGAGCGGCTGGACGAGCTCGGGCAGGTCGTGGACCGGCTGCACCGGCTCCCGGGGGCCGGCGGGGTGCGCTGGACCGCGCGGCCCGGATGGCACCTCACGCTCGCCTTCATGGGGGAGGTGGAGGACGCGGCGCTGCCCGAGCTGCGGGCGCGGCTGGAGCGGGCCGCGTCCCGCACCCCGCCGTTCTCGCTGCGGCTCCACGGGGGCGGGCACTTCGGGCGGCGGGCGCTGTGGGCCGGGGTCGCCGGGGACCTGGACGCGCTGCGGCTCCTCGCCGAGCGGTCCGACGCGGCCGCGCGCCGGGCCGGGATCGCGATGGACGAGCACCGCCGCTACCGGGCGCACCTGACCGTCGCCCGGGGGAGGGGCGACGGGATGGACCCGGGGCCGTTCCTGGAGGTGCTCGACGGGTTCGAGGGCGGCCGGTGGGAGGCGGGGGAGCTGACCCTGGTGCGGTCCCGCCTGCCGGTGGACGGGGTGCGGGGGGAGCGGCCCCGGTACGAGCGGGTCGGGGGCTGGCCCCTGGGCGGGGGCGCGGACGGGGCGGGTTAACCTCGAAGGGTGGACCCGAAGACTCGTAACCGGATCATGGCCGGTGTGCTCGTACTGATGTTCGCGATCATCGCGGTGGCGTCGGTGGCCGGCCTGTAGGCGGGCCGCCCTTGCTTCGAGCGCACTCCAGGCAGTTGGCTGGTGACCCATGGAGTACACGCAGCTCGGACGCACCGGACTCAAGGTCAGCCGACTCGTCCTCGGCACGATGAACTTCGGCCCCCAGACGGACGAAGCCACCAGCCACGCCATCATGGACACGGCGCTGGACGCGGGGCTCAACTTCTTCGACACCGCCAACGTGTACGGGTGGGGTGAGAACAAGGGGCGGACCGAGGAGATCGTCGGCTCCTGGTTCGCCAAGGGCGACGGCCGCCGCGACCGCACCGTCATCGCCACCAAGGTGTACGGGAACATGGGCGCCGACGGCGAGGCCTGGCCCAACCACGACAAGCTCTCCGCCCTCAACATCCGGCGGGCCGTCGAGGGCAGCCTCAAGCGGCTCGGGACCGACTACATCGACCTGTACCAGTTCCACCACGTCGACCGCGCCACTCCCTTCGAGGAGATCTGGCAGGCCGTCGACGTGCTTATTCAGCAGGGCAAGATCCTCTACGCGGGGTCGTCCAACTTCCCCGGGTACAAGATCGCCCAGGCCAACGAGATCGCCGCGCGGCGGGGATCCGTCGGGCTCGTCAGCGAGCAGTGCCTCTACAACCTCTTCGAGCGGCGCGCCGAGATGGAGGTGATCCCGGCCGCCCAGGAGTACGGGCTCGGGGTCATCCCCTGGTCGCCGCTGCACGGCGGTCTGCTCGGCGGGGTCCTCAAGAAGGAGGCCGAGGGCAAGCGGCGCACGGAGGGCCGCGCGGCGGCCACGCTCGCCGACCCGGAGTCCCGGGTACGGCTCCAGGCCTACGAGGACCTGCTCGACAAGCACGGCCTCGCGCCGGGCGAGGTCGGCCTCGCCTGGCTGCTCACCCGGCCCGGCGTGACGGGGCCGATCGTGGGGCCCCGGACGCCCGAGCAGCTCGCCGGTGCGCTGAGGGCCCTGGAGGTCGAGCTGGGCGAGGAGGTACTGGCGTCCCTGGACGAGATCTTCCCCGGGCCGGGGCCCTCTCCGGAGGCCTTCGCCTGGTGACGCTCCCGGCGTCCGTCAGGGCCGGGCGGTGTACGGGCCGCCCAGCCCCCACGCCTGGTGCATCGCGTCCGCGAAGGCCGACGCCAGTTTGTGTTCGCCGGTGGGGCCCGGGTGGGTGCCGTCGTAGGTGTCGGCGGGGAGGGTGTACGCGTCCGGGATCGTCGCCAGGAGGAGCGGGGACGCCGGGGTGTCCAGGTCGGCGACGGCCTTCGCGAGGAGGTCGTTGAAGCGGGCGCACTCGGCGGCGAAGGGGGTGTCGTAGGTGGCGCGGACGTTCGGGATGACCGGGAGGAGGACCCCCCGGACGTGCGGGTTCGCGGCGCGGGCGGCTCCGAGGAAGGCCCGGACGTTCTCGTCGGTCTGGTCGCTGTTGGTGTAGAAGCCCAGGTCGATCAGGCCGAGGGAGACGAGGAGGACGTCCGCCCGGGTCGTCGCGACCGTCTCCCCGATCACCGGCGCCATGTGCAGCCAGCCCTCGCCCCAGCCCGCCAGGTGACGGCGGGCGGGGGCGGGGAAGTCCGGGGCCGCGTACGCCTCGGGCGCGTGGGTGCCGTCCGGGTCGTACAGGCCCGTGCGCGGGCCCACGATCTCGTACCCGCCCGGGAGGACGGCCTCCAGGTGCTGCCACATCCGGTAGCGCCAGGTCCAGTCGCCGGCGCGTCCGATGGTCATGCTGTCGCCGACGAACAGAAAACGCATGGTCACATCATCGCGGACCGTCTCCCCGGGCTTGCTGTGATCCGGAGCACCTTCGGCGGCGCCGGTGCGCGCGTCAGCGCAGGCGGCGGGCCCGCAGGACGACGTCGTGGGTGTGGTGGGCGCCCGCGCCGCCCTCGGGCACCACGCGGGGCCGCTCCTCGTCCGCCTCGATCCGCCAGGCGTCGCCGAGGAGCGCGGCGACCATCGACGGCCAGACGTAGTCGGCGGGGTCGAAGGCGTCGTCCTGCCGCTCGGCGTGGTGCTCGTCCATGCCCGCGTGGTGGACGAGCAGGAGGACGCCGCCGGGCGCGACGGCGTCGAGCAGGGCGTGCTCGGCCGCCGAGTCCGGCGTGCGGAGCAGCGCCGGGTACTGCGCGGAGACCAGGTCGAAGGACCCGGGCGGGAACGCCGCCTCGGCCAGTCCGGCGTGCACCCAGCGGACGTCGGCGCCGGCGTCCCGCGCGTGGGCGGCGGCCCGGGCGAGGGCCACCCCGGAGACCTCCAGGGCGATGACGTCCCAGCCGGCCCGGGCGAGCCAGATGGCGTCCGCGCCCTCGCCGCAGCCGACGTCGAGCGCGCGTCCGGGAGAGAGGTCGGCGACCTCGGCGACGAGCGCCCCGTTGGGCTGCCCGCTCCAGAGCTGGTGGCGCTCGGAGTAGCGGTTGTCCCACTCGTCGCGCACGGCGGGGTCGCCGACGTAGCCGTCGACGGGGGAAGTGGGGGCTTCTGCTGCGGTGTCGTCTGCCATGGCCCCACCGTCGTGCAGCGCCTGCGCGCCGGGCCAGTCCTGTTGCGGAAACGGCAAAGGCGCGGAGGCGGGCCCCGTACGGTCCCGAGGCGGGGCCCGCGCGACCCTCAGGCGGTGAGGAAGGCGTTCACCGTCGTGGCGAAGGTCTCCGGGGCGTCGTGCCACGGGAAGTGGCCCGCGCCCGGGAAGAGGGCCGATTCCGCCTTCGGGAACAGGGCCGCGTACGCGGCGGCCGTCGGCGGCGGGGTGTTCACGTCCCCCTCGCCGGCCACGACCAGGACCGGGCGGTCGAACGCCGCGAGCGCCGCGCGCGTGGCGGGCGGGTCGTAGGCGCCCTCGTTCGTGAGGGCCCCGGCCTCGTCGTTCCGCCGCCGCCGGTTCTCGGCGTGCCGCTCCCGCGAGGCCCCGTCCCAGGTGCCGTGGAGGAACGGCGAGACCGCCTCGAACGACTCCGCCCCGCCCCGTCCCGCCGTGACCTCCTCCAGGGCCGCGTACGCCGGGCCGAACCACGGCTCCCCGCTCCGCAGCCGCGCCGCCGCGAGCCGCTCCTCCGGGGGCGTGTCGATGCCCACCGCGCCCGTGCCGGGGGTGACGAGCACCAGACGGTTCACCCGGCCGGGGTGCCGGGCGACGTACAGCGCGGCCAGGTTCGCGCCCGCCGAGTGCCCGAGCACGTCGACGGCGTCGAGGCCGAGGTGCGCCCGCAGCGCCTCCACGTCCGCCACCTGCCGGTCGCAGCGGTACGAGGCCGGGTCGTCCGGCGTCGCGGACGCGCCCGTGCCCCGGGGGTCGAGCAGGATCAGGCGGCGGTGGGCCGCGAGGCCGCCGAGGTCGCCCAGGTAGGCGGAGTCCAGCATCGGGCCGCCGGGGAGGCAGAGCAGCGGGGTCCCGGAGCCGGAGTCGTGGTATGCGAGTTCTGTGCCGTCGGGCGCGGTGAAGGTGGGCATGGACGTGACCCTGACAGCGTCCCCGATCATGGTCAACCGGGTTCCCGCCGCCCGTGGCAGGCTTGGGGACATGCGATCTGCTCTGTGCGCCCTCGGCACGGCGGCGGCCCTGGTGCTGCTCCCGGCCGCTCACGCCCGTGCCGAAGGGCAGGATCCCGACCGGGACTTCGCGCTCCGGGACGCCCGGATCACCGAGTCCAGCGGCCTCGCCGCGAGCCGCGCCCACCCCGGGATCTACTGGACGCACAACGACCAGGACGCGCCCCTGATCTACGGCGTCGACTCCCGTACGGGGGAGACGGTCGCGACCCTGACCATGCAGGGGGTCGGCACCCCCCGGGACATGGAGGCGATCTCCGTCGGCCCCGACGGGGACATCTACGTCGGCGACATCGGCGACAACCTCGACGGCTCCTGGGACCACGTCTGGATCTACCGCTTCCCCGAGCCGAAGGTCCTCAAGGACCAGAAGGTGGCGGCGGAGCAGTACGTCGTGAAGTACGCCGACGGCGCGCGCAACGCCGAGGCCCTGATGGTCCATCCGAAGACCGGCCGGGTGTACATCGCGAGCAAGAACGAGGACGGCGGCGGCCTGTACGCCGGGCCCGAGCGGCTCTCGTCGTCGGGGACGAACGTCTTCCGGCGCGTGGGCGAGGTGCCGTGGGTGACCGACGGCGCGTTCTCGCCGGACGGCGGCCGGCTCGTCCTGCGCGGCTACTTCGCCGCCCAGGAGTACGCCTGGAAGGACGGGCGGATCGAGGGGGAGGGGACGGCCGTGGGGGTTCCCTTCCAGGGGCAGGCGGAGTCGGTGACGTACACGGCGGACGGGTCGGCCCTCATGTTCGGCTCGGAGGGGAAGAACAGCCGCGTCCTGCGGGTGGAGCCGCCGTCGGGCGGCGGCCGGGAGACGAAGCCCCCGGGCGCTTCGGCCACCCCCGGCGCCTCGGCCTCCCCGTCCGCCGCCCCCGGCGGCGGCGAGCAGGGGAACGTCACCGTCGGCTTCCTCGTCCTCGCCGGTGCCACGCTCCTCGTGGTGGCCGGGAAGCGGCTGGTCAGGCGCCGCTGACCCCCTTCTTCCTCCGGTCCACCAGGGCCTCGAAGCCGTCCAGGAGCCGTTCGAGGCCGAAGGCGAAGTGGTCGGTCTCGCGGTCGAAGGTGTCGTCCGCGAGCGCCGCCATCAGCGGGTAGTCGCCCGAGAGCATCGCCCGCTCCAGATAGGGGCGTTGGGCGTCCCAGAACGCGTCGTCGCCGATGCCGGTCTCCCGCGCGGCCTCGGAGGCCTGGAGCTCCATGCGGGCGGTGCCCGCCGCGTACCCCTGCACGGTGATGATCACCGAGATGGTCTCGGGGTCGCTCAGGCCCATGCCGTGCGGCCCCTTGAGCCCCGAAAGGCACAGCTCCAGACCGCGCAGGGCGCTCGGGCCGAGGACGGAGCGGGCCTGGTTGACCCGGAGCAGCCAGGGGTGGGCCCGGTAGAGGCCGAGGGTGGTGCGGGCGAGGGCCGTGACGGTGTCCCGCCAGTGGGTGGGGGCCGGGGGTTCGGCGGGCAGGGCCTCGCCCTGGACCCGGTCGAGCATCAGGTCGAGCAACTCGGTCTTGCCGGGGACGTACCGGTAGAGCGACATCGTGCCCACGCCCAGCTCGCCCGCCACCCGCCGCATCGAGACGGCGTCGAGCCCCTCCGCGTCCGCGAGGGCGACCGCCGCCGTGACGATCCGGTCGACGGTGAGGCCGGGTTTGGGGCCGCGGGTGGGGCGGTCGCCCGTGCCCCAGAGGAGGTCGAGGCTGCTCTTGGTCATGCGGCCACTTTAAAGCGCGCCGTTTTTTAACTGGGTACGGTGTACTCGTAATGGAGTACGGTGTACTCGGTTGCGGGTCCCGCAGCCGTTGCCGTGCGCTCCGTACGTCCCGTACGTGTCCTGTGCGCGTCCCTTACGGGTCCCGTACGGGACGCATCCGGGGCCGTACATGCTCCCTACGTGTTCCGAGAGACCGCGCCGAACCGGAGGTTTCCGTGCCCCAGCACGCCGTCATGCCCGAACGCGCCGATACGACCGCCCGCGCCCCCGAACACGCCGTCCTCGCCGAAGGCCTGCGCAAGGAGTACCGGGGCAAGGACGGCACCACCCACGCCCTCGACGGCTTCGACCTCGCCGTCCGGCCCGGCACCGTCCACGGGCTCCTCGGCCCCAACGGCGCCGGCAAGACCACCGCCGTCCGCATCCTCGCCACCCTCCTGCGGGCCGACGGCGGGCGCGCCGAGGTCGCCGGGACCGACGTCGCCCGCGACCCGCGCGCCGTCCGCGCCCGCATCGGGCTCGTCGGCCAGTACGCCGCCGTCGACGAGGGCCTCACCGGCCGCCAGAACCTGGAGGTCTTCGGCCGGCTCTTCCACCTCGGCGCCCGCCGCGCCCGCGACCGGGCCGCCGAACTCCTCGACCGCTTCTCCCTCACCGAGGCCGCCGACAAGGGCGCCGGCCAGTACAGCGGGGGGATGCGCCGCCGGCTCGACCTCGCCGCCTCGATGATCCTCGCCCCCGCCGTCCTCTTCCTCGACGAGCCGACCACCGGGCTCGACCCGCGCGCCCGCGGCGAGGTCTGGGAGGCCGTCCGCACCCTCGTCGCGGGCGGCACGACCGTGCTCCTCACCACCCAGTACCTGGACGAGGCCGACCGGCTCGCCTCCCGGATCACCGTCGTGGACCGGGGCCGGGCCATCGCCGACGACAGCCCCGACGGCCTCAAGAACCTCGTCGGCGGCGACCGCGTCGAGGTCGTCGTCGCCGAGGCCGCCGACCTGCCCGCCGTCCGCGCGGTCCTCGCCCGGGTCGCGGACGCCGAACCCCGCACCGACAAGGCCGAACGGCGCGTCCACGTCCCCGTCACCGACCGGGTCGCCGCCCTGACCGAGGTCGCGCGCACCCTCCAGGAGGAGCGGATCGCCGTTGAGGACCTGGCCCTGCGCCGGCCCGCCCTCGACGACGTGTTCCTGCACCTGACGGGCCAGGAGACCGACCGCCGGGAGACCGCTCTTCAGGAGACCGGCCGTCAGGGGACCGATCGTCAGGAGACCGATCGTCAGGAGACCGATCGTCAGGAGACCGACCGTCAGGAGGTCACCGCGTGAGCACCCTCGTCACCGGCGGCCGCGCCTATTGGGCCGTCGCCGACTGCCTCACCCTCGTCCGCCGCACCCTGCTCAACTACCGCCGCAACCCCACCGCCATCCTCTGGCAGCTCGGCTTCCCCATCGTCTCCGTGCTGCTCTACGGATTCGTCTTCGGCAGCGCGATGCGCGTGCCCGGCGACGGCGACTACCGCGAGTTCCTGATGCCCGGCATGTTCACCATGACCATGGCCTTCGGGCTCATGGGCACGGCCTCGGCCGTCGCCTCCGACAGCGGCAGGGGGGTCGTGGACCGCTTCCGGTCCATGCCGATGGCCCCCTCGGCCGTCGCCACCGGCCGCGCCCTGTCCGACCTCCTGATCGCCACCGCCGAACTCGCCCTCCTCGCCCTCACGGCCCTCGCCATCGGCTGGACCTCGGACGGCGGGCCCGGCGCCACGCTCCTCGGCTTCGCGCTGCTCCTGCTACTGCGCTTCAGCCTCATCTGGGTGGGCGTGTGGTGCGGCCTCGTGGTCCCGAACACGGAGGCGGCCGGCGCCCTCTACGTCGTCCTGTTCCCGGTCACGATGCTCTCCAGCGTGTACGTGGCGCCGTCCCTGATGCCGTCCTGGCTCGCGCCCGTCGCCGCCTGGAACCCGATCTCGTCCACGGTGTCGGCCACCCGCGAGCTCTTCGGCAACCCGGGCGCGGGCGGCGGCTCCTGGGTCGAGCAGCACGCCGTCCTGATGGCGGTCGTCTGGCCGCTCGCCCTCATGGCGCTCTTCCTGCCCCTTGCGGTCCGCCGCTACCAGTCGCTGAGCCGGTGACGTCCGTACGCACGCGGGAGGGCCCGGCGCCGCGTGTGCGGTGCCGGGCCCTCCGTACGGAAAAGGGGGGTTACAGCTTCTCGATCACGTAGTCCACGCAGGCCGTCAGGGCCCGCACGTCCGCCGGGTCGATCGCCGGGAACATCGCGATCCGCAGCTGGTTGCGGCCCAGCTTGCGGTACGGCTCGGTGTCCACGACGCCGTTGGCGCGCAGCACCTTCGCGACCGCCGCCGCGTCGATCTCGTCCGCGAAGTCGATCGTGCCGATGACCTGCGAGCGCTTCGCCGCGTCCGTCACGAACGGCGAGGCGTACTTGGACTCCTCGGCCCACGTGTACAGCGCGTCGGACGACTCCTTGGTCCGGGCCACGGCCCAGTCCAGACCGCCCTGGCCGTTGATCCACTTCAGCTGCTCGTTGAGCAGGAAGAGGGTCGCGAGCGCCGGGGTGTTGTACGTCTGGTTCTTCAGGGAGTTGTCGATCGCCGTCGGCAGCGAGAAGAACTCCGGGACGTGCCGGCCGGAGTCGTGGATCCGCTGCGCGCGCTCCAGGGCGGCGGGCGAGAACGCCGCCAGCCACAGGCCGCCGTCGGCCGCGAAGGACTTCTGCGGGGCGAAGTAGTAGACGTCCGACTCGGTGATGTCGACGGGCAGGCCGCCCGCGCCGGAGGTCGCGTCGACCAGGACGAGCGCGCCCTCGTCGGCGCCCGCGACCCGCTTGATCGGGGCGGCGACACCGGTGGAGGTCTCGTTGTGGGTGTACGCGTAGACGTCGACGCCCGCCTCGGCCACCGGCTCCGGGTGGGTGCCCGGGTCGGAGGAGATCACGGTCGGTTCGGCCAGCCAGGGAGCCAGCTTGGCGGCCTTCGCGAACTTGGAGGAGAACTCGCCGAAGGTGAGGTGCTGGGACTTGTTCTCGATGAGTCCGTGGGTCGCGACGTCCCAGAAGGCGGTGGAGCCGCCGTTGCCCAGGATCACCTCGTAGCCCTCGGGCAGCGAGAAGAGGTCACGGATGCCGGTACGCACCTCGCCGACCAGGTTCTTGACCGGAGCCTGGCGGTGGGACGTGCCGAGGAGGGAGGTGCCGGTGGCGGCCAGGGCGTCCAGCGCCTCCGTACGCACCTTGGAGGGGCCCGCGCCGAAACGGCCGTCGGCGGGCTTGATGTCAGCGGGAATCTGGATATCAGCCACGAGGCGGAGAGTATCGGGTCGGGAAGGGGCCGGTCGCCGGATGTCCGCCCGATGAGACGAGGGGCGCGAGATCCTGGACTTGTGGGAACACACCAGGAACACGCGTCCGAGCTCGCCGCCGCCCTGCGTTCGGCCGTCGCCGGAGAGGTCGACTTCTCCGCCACGGCCAGGGCCCTGACCACCATGGACGCCTCCAACTACCGCCGCGTTCCGGCCGGTACGGTCGCCCCGCGCGACGCCGCCGACGTCGCGGCGGTCCTGGAGGTGTGCCGGGCGCACGGCACGCCGGTGGTCGCCCGGGGCGGCGGCACGTCCATCGGCGGGCAGGCCACGGGCACCGGCGTCGTGCTCGACTTCACACGGCACATGGGCGGGATCGTCTCCCTGGACCCGGAGGAGCGGACGGCGGTGGTCCGGCCGGGGCTCGTCCTCGACCGGCTGCGGGCGGCGGCCCGCCCGTACGGGCTGACCTTCGGGCCCGATCCGTCGACGCACAGCCGCTGCACGCTCGGCGGGATGATCGGCAACAACGCGTGCGGGGCGCACTCGGTCGCGTGGGGCACCACGGCGGACAACGTGCGCTCGCTCGATGTGGTGACCTACCGGGGCGCGGAGTTGACGCTCGGGCGGGAGGGGCGGGGCGCGCCGCCCGGACTGCGGGAGCTGGTGGGGAGGAACCTCGCCCTGCTGCGGACCGGCTACCCGGAGGGGCTGCCGCGCCGGATCTCCGGGTACGCCCTCGACGCGCTGCTCCCGGAGCGGGGCGTGGACGTGGTCCGCTCCTTCTGCGGCGGCGAGGGCACGCTCGGGGTGGTCACGGAGGCGACCGTACGGCTCGTGCCGCTGCCCGCCGAGCCCGTCCTGGTGGTGCTCGGGTACGCGGACGAGGGCGCGGCGGCGGACGCGGCGCCGGGGCTCCTGGAGCACGGGCCTCTGACGGTGGAGGGGATGGCGGCGGACCTCGTGCCGGACGCGGTGGGGCTGCCCCGGGGCGGGGCGTGGCTGTTCGTCGAGGTCGACGGGCCGGACGCGGCCCGGCGGCTGGTCCGCGCGGCGGACGCGCTCGACGCGGACGTCGTACGGGACCCGGCCGGGCAGCGGGCGCTGTGGCGGATCCGGGAGGACGCGGCGGGGACGGCGACCCGGGCGCTCGGCGGGGGCGAGGCGTGGCCGGGCTGGGAGGACTGCGCGGTGCCGCCGGCGCGCCTGGGCGCGTACCTCCGTGCGTTCCGTGCCCTCCTGGCCGATTTCGGCCTCCGGGGGATCCCGTACGGGCACTTCGGGGACGGCTGTGTCCACGTCCGGATCGACTTCGACCTGTGGACGGCGGAGGGGGTACGGCACTTCCGCCGCTTCTCGGAGGCGGTGGCCGACCTGGTGGTCGCCCACGGCGGCTCCCTCTCCGGCGAGCACGGCGACGGCCGGGCACGGGCGGAGCTGCTGCCGAGGATGTACGGGGAGGAGCTGGTCGGGCTCTTCGGCGCGGTCAAGGACGTGTGGGACCCGGACGGGGGCCTGAACCCGGGGATGCTGGTCCGGCCGGGGCGGCTGGACGAGGGGTTGCGGTTCGAGGGGTTGCGGTTTGAGGGGGTGCGGGCCGAGGGGGTGCCGTCCGGTGCGCGTCCGGGGGAGTCGGGTCCTGCGGGGCCGGGGCCTTCGGGGGCGGGGCTTTCGGCGGCGGGGCCTTCGCGGCCCGGGCTTCCGATGGTGGAGGTGGGGCGGGCGGCGGCCCGGTGCGTGGGGGTGGCCAAGTGCCGTGTGGAGGGCCCGAGTTCGGGACCCGGCGTGATGTGCCCCTCCTACCGGGCGACGGGCGAGGAGCGGCACTCGACGCGCGGACGGGCGCGGCTGCTGCACGAGATGGCGATCGGCGAGGTGATCACCGACGGCTGGCGCTCGGAGGAGGTCCGCGAGGCCCTGGACCTGTGCCTGTCCTGCAAGGGCTGCCGCAGCGACTGCCCGGTGGGCGTCGACATGGCCGCGTACAAGGCGCGGTTCCTGGACCGGCACTACGCGGGCCCGCTCGGCCTCCTGCGCCGGCCGCGCTCGCACTGGACGATGGGGTGGCTGCCGCACTGGCTGGACGTGTTCGGGCGGGGCCTGAACGCGGCGATGCGGCTGCCGTTCGCGGCGCGGCTGGCGGGGGTGACGCCGGAGCGGGCGATGCCGAGGGTGGCGGCGGCCCCGTTCACGTCCTGGTTCGCGGAGCGCGCGTCGGACCGCCCGCCGGCCCTGACCCTCTGGCCCGACACCTTCACCGACCACCTCTCCCCGGAGGTCGGCCGGGCGGCGGTCCGGGTCCTGGAGGACGCGGGCCTGGGCGTGCGGCTGCCGGAGGGCCGGGTGTGCTGCGGGCTCACGTACGTGTCGACGGGGCAGTTGGGGGCGGCGCGGCGGGTGATGCGGAGGACGCTGGACGTGCTGGACCCCTCGGACGGGGGCCTCCCCGTCGTGGTCCTCGAACCCTCCTGCGCGGCGGCCCTCCGCACCGACCTGCCCGAGCTGCTGCCGGACGACCCCCGGGCCGCCCGCCTCGCCGCCTCCGTCCGCACCTTCGCGGAGGCCCTGGAGGAGCTGGCCCCCGACTGGGTCCCGCCCCGCCTCGACCGCCCGGTCACCGGCCAGACCCACTGCCACCAGCACGCCGTCCTGGGCGACGCGGCCGACCGGCGGCTGCGCGCCCGCGCGGGCCTCACCGGCGACCTGGCGGGCGGCTGCTGCGGCCTCGCGGGCAACTTCGGCTTCGAACCGGGCCACTACGAGGTCTCGGTCGCCTGCGCCGGCGACCAACTCCTCCCGGCCCTGCGGAACGCACCCCCGGAGGCCGCCGTCCTGGCCGACGGCTTCTCCTGCCGCACGCAGATCGGGGACCTGACGGAGGGGCGGGGACGGCATCTGGCGGAGCTGCTGGCGGAGGGGCTGGAGGAGGAGTGGGAGGAGGGTTTGGAGGAGGCGCGGTGAGCGGGGTCCGGGTGGGTTCCGGGGGAGGCGGTCGCCGGGGCGGTGCACGTGTGGCGTTCGCTGCGGCGGGGGGAGGCGGGGGCGCCACTGAAGGCGGGGTGCCCGTCTCCTGAGGGGTTGGGGCCGCTCCACCCCCTACTCCTCCGCCGGCTCTTCCGAGGCGATCTCGCGGGCCAGTGCCGCCAGCGCCCCCGTCGCCGGGTGCGGGAAGGCGTCGCGCCAGGCCAGGACGACCGGGAGCGGGGGCGCGTCCGGCAGGGGGCGGTAGACGACGCCGGGGTACGGATGGAGGGCGGCCGTGGAGGCGGAGGAGACGCCGACGCCGCGGCCGGCGGCGATCGCGGTGAGCCAGTCGTCGGTGTTGGCGACGGTCAGCGTGGCCGCCGGGCGGGCGGCGGCGGGCCACAGGGTGAGGGTGGTGGTGCCGGAGACGGTGTTGAGGACGACCGTCTCGCCCGCCAGGTCGCCGAGCGCGAGCCGGGAGCGGCCGGCGAGCGGGTGGTCGGCGGGCAGCGCGGCCACCCGGGGCTCGGTGGCGAGCTCCTCGGTGACGAGGCCGGGCGCGTCCACGGGCCCCCGGAGCAGGGCGGCGTCGACCTCGCCGCGGGCGAGCCCGGCGGTGCGGTCGTCGACGCGGAGGAGTTCGAGCGGGGTGCCGGGGTGCTCCCGCTGCCAGCGCCGGAGCAGGGGAGTGGTGTACGGGCCGAACGCCGACCAGGCGTGCCCGAGGCGCAGGGGGCGGTGGCGGAGGCCGGCCGGGTCGACGGCGGCGTCGAAGGCGGCGAGGGCGGCGGCCGCCCGGTCCCGGAAGGCGAGGCCCTCGGCGGTGAGGGCGAGGTGGTGGGTGGAGCGGTCGGCGAGCCGGAGGCCGAGGTGCCGTTCCAGGGCGGCGAGCGTGCGGGAGACGGCGGGCTGGGTGAGGTGGAGCCGGGCGGCCGCCCCGGTCAGGCTGGACTCCTCGGCGATGGCGAGGAAGCAGCGGAGGTGGCGTAGCTCGATGCTCATGCGTCGGGAGCATAAACGCAGCGCAATCGGCATTTCCGCTGCCGCGCGGGGGCCCGTACGGTGAGGTGGTGCCGGACCGGCCCGGGTCCGGCGGACCTTCGTCGTACGTGGTGAGGAGCAGCCGGTGGACAGTCCGGTCAAGGACGTGGCCCCGGTCGCGGCGGCCGCCGCGGAACCTCGGGGGGTTCCCGTACGGGACGGGGGGACGGGCCGCGGGCTCGGCCCGGTCGCGCTGGTCGTCACGAGCGGGCTCTCCGTGCAGTTCGGGGCCGCCGTCGCGGTCCTCCTCATGCCGCGCGCCGGGGCCCTCGGGGTGGTCACCCTGCGGCTGGTGCTCGCGGCGGCCGTGCTGCTCGTGGTCTGCCGGCCCCGGGTGCGGGGCTACGGCCGCGCCGACTGGGGCACGATCGTCGCCTTCGGCACGGCCATGGCGGGGATGAACGTCCTCATCTACCAGTCGTCGAGCCGGATCCCGCTGGGCGCCGCCGTGACCCTGGAGGTCCTCGGCCCGCTGATCCTCTCCGTGGTCGCCTCGCGCCGCTGGACGAACCTGCTGTGGGCCGGGCTCGCGCTCGTCGGCGTGGTCCTGCTCGGCGGGGGCGGCTTCGACCGCCTGGACCCGCTGGGAGCGGCCTTCGCGCTCGGGGCGGGCGGCATGTGGGCGGCGTACATCGTCTTCGGCGCCCGCACCGGCCGCCGCTTCCCGCAGGCCGACGGGCTCGCGCTCGCGATGGCCTTCGGCGCCCTCCTCAGCCTGCCGCTCGGCATCGCGGAGGCGGGCGACCGGCTCCTCGTACCGTCGACGCTCGCGCTGGGCCTCGCGGTCGCGCTGATGTCGTCGGTCCTGCCGTACACCCTGGAACTCCTCGCCCTGCGCCGTATGCCCGCGCCCACCTTCGCGATCCTGATGAGCCTGGAACCGGCCATCGCGGCCCTGGCCGGTTTCCTCGTCCTCAGCCAGGCCCTGTCCGCCACCGACGCCCTGGCCATCGCGCTGGTGATCGGGGCGAGCATCGGGGCGGTGCGCACCCGGTCGAGACCCTAGGCTCCCGTACGGGGAGGCGAACGTGCGGGACGACGATGACGAGGAGGGCCGCGAGGTCCTCCGCCGCGCCGACCGGGCGTCCCGCCTGGGCTGGACGGCGATCGCGGGCGTGACGGGCCTGCTCGGCTGCGTCCTGGTGGCCTTCCTGGCGGCCGGGTTGCTGGTGGCGGTCGGGGCGCTGTACGTCCTGATGGCGTCGGACACCCCCTAGGGGGTGCCGGTCGCCGCCGGAGGGAAAGGGCCAGGCGCGTCCGCGCCTTTCCGGCCAACTGTGGCCGACAACGGCTCTCCTGAGTAGGGGCGCGGCGGCCCTCTTGAGTACCGGTACTCACGCTCCGGCGATCTCCGGGAACGAGAGTGGGGACAGACCTCACGACCGACAGGAGACTCCCGTGACCACCCCCCTGAGCGACAAGGCCCCTTCCCGCCGCCGCCGGATCCGCGCCTCCGCGGCCGCCGCGCTCACGGGAGCGGCCGCGGTCCTGGCCCTGACCGGCTGCTCCGGCCTCTCCTTCCAGGACGACATCTGCTCCGGGGGCGAGTACCCCGTCATGACCGTCGGCGCGACCGGCTCCGCCTGCGTCAAGGACGGCGAGAAGGTCCCGGAGGGCTACACGCGCTACCCCGAGGGCAAGGTGCCGCAGAAGGTCGATGACGAGTGGGACGTGTACTGGCGCACCCACACCGTCGACAAGGACGGCAAGATCGTCGACGCTCCTGAGGCGGGCTGACGGGGGCGGGGTCCGGGGACGGGTTCGGGGACGAGTCCGGGCCGGGCCGGGGTCCGGACCCTGAGCCGGGGCCCGGGGCCTGGTCCGAGGTCAGGCCCCGGCTCCCCGGCCCGGAACCCCGCCCGAGTCCGAGTCCGGTCAGCCCGCCTCGGGGTCTGCTCCGGGGCCGGTCCCGAGGCCTGTGCGGGCCCGCCCCTAGACTCCCCGCGTGATCGCCGACTTCCAGTGCCTCGTCCTCGACTGTCCCGCCCCCCGCGCGCTCGCGGAGTTCTACCGGGCCGTGCTCGGCGGGGAGGTCGACCGGCCGGACCGGCGCTGGTCCCTGGACGAGGACTGGTCCACCCTGCACACCCCCGGCGGGCCCGTCCTCTGCTTCCAGCGCGTCCCCGGCCACCGCCCGCCGACGTGGCCGGACCCCGAGCTGCCCCAGCAGTCCCACCTCGACTTCGGCGTCCCCGACCTCGACGCGGCCCACGACCAGCTCCTCGCGCGGGGCGCGACCCTCCTTGACGCGGGGGAGGGCACGAGGAGCTGGCGCGTGTACGCGGACCCCGCCGGGCACCCGTTCTGCCTGGTCCGGCACTGAGCCCGGCGCCCGACGACTCCGGAGCGCGGAACGCCGGGGGTTCCCTGCCCGTACGGGGTTACGCGCCCCGGTCGAGTTCTCCGGGCACGGGCCCGGGGGCCACGTCCACGGCGTGGCCCGGGCAGGCGTAGAGGATCACGTCGGGACCGCTCGCGCGGAGGTGGCATCCGACTTCCACGGGTACGTCCGTCCACCGTCCGCAGCGGCAGCACGGAGCGCCGGAGGGGGCCGGGACGGGGCTCGTCAGTCCGTCACGGGTCACGCGGGCACCGCCGTCGCGGCGGCGGCGAGAGCCTCGAACTGGTCGCCTTCGTAGCCGTAGGGCCAGTCCACGCCGAGGGTGGCGAGGACGGCGGCCCGTCGCCGCTCGCAGATCACGTCGAGTTCCCACGTGCCGCCGACGCGGCAGTAAGGGCGGGTGAGGGAGACGTCCTCACCGCGGAGCGGAGCGTAGAGGTCCCGTACGTGTGCGGGGGCCGGCGTCGGCCACGGCCTCGACCAGGGGTCGACGTGGACGGGTTCTTCGGTGCGGACGGGTTCGGCCCGGTCGGCGAGAAAGGCGGCGGAGTGGCGTCCGGGCCGACGGGGGACGAGGAGGGAGAGCGCCCGGGAGAGGGCGCGGGCGATAGCATCGCGCATGGTCGTGCAGCTCCTAGCAAGCTGTTCGGCAAGCCTCGGTGGACCGGTCCTAAGCGGTCCACCGGGGCGTTTTCGTATGCCGACGCTAGCGGGCCTATATACTCCTGTCTATAGCAAGGGGTATACAGGTAAATCTATGCGTCTATGGGGGCGGATGAGTACTGTCCGGCCGTGATTGAGTTCGACCCCACCCGCCCCAAGTGGCAGCAGATCGCGGACGTCCTGCGTCGGCGCATCGCCGACGGTGAGTACCCTCCGCGCCATCTCGTGTCGGAGGTGCGGCTGGAAGCCGAGTTCGGCGTGGCCCGCACCACGGTCCGGAAGGCCACGGCGGCACTGAGGGAAGAGGGGCTGATCGTCACGACCCCCGGCATGGGCTCCTTCGTCAGCGGCCGTGAAGGCGAGGGCGCGGGCGGCTTGTAGGCGTGCGGGTGCGAGCCCGTCGCGTGGCGTTGTCGTCCCGGGACAGTGCTTCCCGAGGGCCGCCGTCCGCGGTGATGAGGAAGCGGCTCCCGTGCCGTTGGGCGTCCCCCTGCCGGTCGATCATTCCGGGCATCCGCCCAAGTGCCGGTAGACGACCACGTCCGGCTGCGACGGCCGGCGGAGCGTCCCTCGGCGGCAGCGCTCAAGGCCCTTGATCGGCTTGAGGCAGGCGGGGCACATCTCGCCCGTCGGAGCGTAGGTCGTGTACTCCCACTTCCGCGCGTCCGTGTCGCTCGGCTCTGTTCCTGTCGCCATAGGGCCGTCTCCTTGCTGCTGCTGTCCCTTGACGCGACGCTAGGAGGACGGTTGACCACAGGCCTACGAAGTTGCATGAGCTTGCACGCCAATGCATTTGGCTCGTAAGTTCCTTGGCTGCCTGCGCGCTGCTCGTCATGGTTCGTGTAAGTCCGTGCAATCACCTGGACCGAGGAGTCGGCCATGGCCGTAGAGTTCGTGGGCATCGATCCGAACACCGACCGGGACCACTGCCCGACAGTCTGGGCGGACACGGAAACCCAGGAGATCCTGTTGCAGGGCTGGAAACCGGACGGCGAGACTCAGGCCCGGTGCGAGGCGAGTAGTCCCGCGAATGGACCGGTTCCCGATGGCGAGGCGATCGTCAGGATTCCGGCCCGCATGATTCCGATGATCCGGGAGGCGTGTGATGCCGTCGAGCGTGCCCGACTTCGCTGAACTGCTCGGCCGTTGCGAGCGGTCCGCCGTACACCTGGAGATGCGCGACTCGTACGCATCGACCGAACGCTTCGAGGCGTGGCGGCGGGGTGAACGCATCGACTGGGACGACCGCGCGTCCTGGTGGCACCCGTACGACCAGCTGATCGCGGACACCGTGGCCCGCGGGGTGACGATCCGTCGCGCCCGGATCGTCTCCGAGCCCGTGACGGAGTACATCCGGTGGGAGCACTACGTCACCCGCGCCAACGTCACGGCCGGCGAGGACGTCCGGTGGCTGCCGCGCCGCATGGCCACGGACATTCCCCTCCCCGGGAACGACTTCTGGCTCTTCGACGGTGGTCTCCTGCGCGTGCACCACTTTTCGGGTGACGGAGCGGTGGTCGAGGACGAGATCACCGACGACGCGGCGACCGTGGAGCTCTGCGCGTCGGCTTTCGGAACCGTCTGGGACCGGGCCGTCCCGCACCGCTCGTACGCGATCTGAGGACAACCGGCTCCATGCCCCCACACCCCTCGTCGAATGTTCAGCAGGCCCGTGAGGCATTGGCGGGGCGGCTGCGCGAAATCCGGCGGGACGCCGGAATCAGCGGGCGGGAACTGGCTGTCAGATGCGGATGGTCGGATGCCAAGGCTTCGCGCATCGGAAACGCGAAGACGCCGCCTTCCGACGCGGACATCCGTGCCTGGTGTCGGGCGTGCGGTGCCGACGACCAGGTGACAGACCTGATCGAGGCGAACCGGCAGTCCGCCGATGCCCACATTCAGTGGAGAAGGCTCCAGCGCGGAGGCCTCCGGCACGTACAGGAGTCCACGGAGGGCCTGTACCGGCGCACACGGCTGTTCCGGGTCTACGTCTCCGACGTGATCCCGGGCTTTCTCCAGACGCCTGGTTACGCCACCGCTCTCCTGTCGTCCATCGCGGACTTCCGGGGGACGCCCGACGACGTGATGGAGGCCGTCAAGGTCCGCATGAGAAGAAACGCGGTACTGGACAACGCGGCGCACCGGTTCTCCTTCCTCCTGGAGGAGTCGGTACTGCGCTACCGGCTGTGCACCGTCGAAGCGATGGCGGCGCAGCTCGGCCACCTCTTGGAGGTCATGGACCGTCAGAACGTGGCCGTGGGAATCATCCCGTTCTCGTCCCGGAGGGCCGCTTGGCCCATGCCGACCTTCACCATCTTCGACGATGCGAGGGTACATGCGGACACTTTGGACGCCGCCTCCACGCTGACCCAGCCGGACCAGGTCGACCTGTACGCCAGGGCCTTCGGCAGGCTCTCCCGAGGGGCGGTACGTGGAGCCGCCGCACGTTCCCTCGTCTCCTCCGCCCTGGAGTTCCTCGGGCAGGAGGACGGCTCGGGGACGGCACGCCTGTCCACGTCCTGATCGCATCGGCGAGAGGAGACCAGGAGTGATTGACGTGCAACCTCGTGCAATCTCCTACGAGTTGCCGCATCCCTCTCCCTAGCGTGGTCCTGTCACGGCCCCGCAGAGGGGTCGCGATCGAGAGGAGAGACGCCATGGGATGGGGAACGGGCAAGGGCGGAAGCGGTGGCGAAGGCAAGCACTCGGGCAAGAAGGATCCGGGTGATGTAAAACCGTCCCCCGACAGCGCGAGGCCCAGGCCGGAGCCGAAGCACAAGAAGGACAAGTAGATGGACCCCGTGGACGGCGGCTCGGTGGACGACGGTTCGGTGGCGCCGCACGCCCTGCTGCGTGGCCTTCTCGCTGAGGTGGCCGTGGAGCTGGGACCCCTGGCGCCGGAGTGGAAGCGGGCCGCTCATGCGGTGCCGCGCCACCGGTTCCTCCCCGACCGGTTGTGGACCGGGGAAGACCTGGAGCCGTGTGACCGCGAAGCCGGGCCGGACGCCTGGCTCCGGGCCGCCTACGCCAATGAGCCCGCCGTGGTCCAGGTCAACGACGGCCGCGTTCCGGAAGCGGAGGAGGAACGGTGGCCGTCGTCCTCCGCGAGCGCCCCGGACATCGTGTTCCGCATGTTGCGCCTGCTGGACGTGGAGCCGGGACACCGGATCCTGGAGATCGGCACGGGAACCGGCTGGAACGCGGGTCTCCTGGCCCACGTCGCCGGCCCGGGGAACGTGACGAGCGTCGAGATCGACCCCGGGCTGGCAGCGGAGGCCGGAGAGCGCCTGCGGGAAGCGGGACTCGTCGTGGACGTGGTGGTCGGTGACGGGGCCGGGGGCTATGCGGACAACGCTCCGTACGACCGGCTGGAAGCCACGTGCTCCGTACGGTCCGTCCCGCGTCCGTGGCTCGCGCAGGTGAGACCCGGGGGCGTCGTCCTCGCCCCGTGGGACTCGCCCTGGTTCTGCTACGGGCTGCTCCACATGACCGTCGACGGCACCGGAAGCGCGTCGGGCCGGTTCTCGCCGTACTCCGCGTTCATGGTCATGCCCGAGCACCGCACCGACCTGGGCATCTACCGGGACGTGGTGCGGGACGAGCACCGGCCGGAGGAGTCGGCCACCACCCTCTCCCCGTGGAAGGTGGCCGGGGACGACGTCGACGCGCAGTTCGCCCTCGGGCTCCAGCTCCGTGACGTGTGGCGGACGTGGCACCACGACCCCGACGTGGAAGGCGTGGAGACCCGGCTGTGGGTCGCCACGACCGACGCCGCGTCGTGGGCCGCCGTGGACTGGGACGGGAAGTCCGACGACTGGTTCACGGTCTGGCAGTACGGTCCGCGCCGGCTCTGGGACGAGGTGGAGGCGGCGTACGCCTGGTGGACGGCGCGCGGCCGTCCCGGACCGGAACGGTTCGGGCTGACCGTGACCGCCACGGGGGAGACTCCGTGGCTGGACGACCCCGGTCACCCGGCTTCCGGGGCAGGCTGACAGAAGAGTTTCCCCGTGTCGATATCGCCAATTCGCCATGCCCACTTATCCAAAAAGTCGAATTGACGGGCATCGTTTTATACACACACGGCTCATGACGGGGTGGGGTAAGGGAGTGCTTCACTAGAGGCATGAATGCGAAAGCCGAAACCCGCCCCGCGTTCGAACTCCGCGTCGGTGGACTGCACTTGACCGTCCAGCGCATCCCGGGATGGTTTGTCGCCCTGCTCACCACCGCCACCGGAGTGGTGGGGACCTGGTGGGTGCAGCAATAGGAGCGGAGGGGACGCCCGCCCGCCCCGTGTCCGTTTTTCCCGGACGGGCTTCGGCCCGATTCCGTCGAACCCTGGCCGTCGGGCTGTTGAACCGGTCGGAACGGGTGAGGAGCATGTGTGGTCACATCCGTACGAGGGAGGGGAGCCGATCATGGCCCTGGAGATGCGCGACCGGTGCGAGCGCTGCGAGACGGTGGTCCTGGCGGCCGACGGGCCCGCGCGGATCTGTTCGTACGAGTGCAGCTTCTGCGTGGGGTGCGCCGACGCCCTGGGGAGCATCTGTCCCAACTGCGGCGGCGAGCTCGTCCCGCGGCCGCGCCGTTTCGCCCCCGTGAGCGGGTGAGGCCGCCGACCCCGAAAAGGCCCCGGGAAAGTTTTCGGGAAACCCCGGGGAGGGGCGCGCATGTCCCGGGGCTTCCCGGGCACACGGAGGGAGAGCGCGTGGGACCGCTCAAGGACGCCGGGCCCGTGGTTCCCCCCGTACCGCGGGCCCGGTGAGGCAGGACGCGCGGCTCGCACACCAGGCGGAGGTGCGGGCCGCGCGCCGCTCGTACGAACGGGTTCCGTACGGCGCGTTTTCCCGCCGCCCCCGGCGCACCACGCGCGTGGCACCCGCATCCGGACCCCGGCCGAACCATGATGGCGCCCATGAACGCGAACGCCCGCAACGCCGCAGACGAAGCCGTCATCCGGGTCGTGGGAGCGGCCGCCAACAACCTCCGGAACGTCACCGTCGACCTGCCCAAGAAGGCCCTGACGGTCGTCACCGGCGTCTCCGGGTCCGGCAAGTCCTCGCTCGTGCTCGACACCGTCGCCGCCGAGGCGCAGCGCCTCGTGAACGACTCGTACCCCTCCTTCGTACGGAACCGGCTCCCGCACATGCCGGCGCCCGAGGTGCAGTCGATGAGCGGGCTCACCTTCACCGCCATCATCGACCAGCGCCGCTTCACCGGGAACGCCCGCTCCACCGTCGCCACCGCCTCCGACATCGCCCCGCTGCTCCGGCTGGTGTTCTCCCGGATCGGCGAGCCCTCGGCCGGGTACTCGCCCGCGTACTCCTTCAACGATCCGGCGGGCATGTGCCCCGACTGCGAAGGGCTCGGCACCGTCGTCGACATCGACGTCGACGAGCTGATCGACCCGGAGAAGAACATCGACGAGGGGCCCGTGCGGTTCAGCCAGTTCCGGCCCGGCGTCTACCGCTGGAAGCGCTTCGCGTACTCCGGCCTCTTCGACCGGAAGAAGCCGCTCAAGGACTACACGGACGAGGAGAGGAACCTCTTCCTCTACGCCGAGCAGCTCAAGCTGCCGGATCCGGACCCGCGCTTCCCCAAGACCGCCCGCTTCGACGGCGTCGTCACCCGGATGCGCGACGTGTACGTGAAGAACCGCCCGGCCAAGATCTCCCCGCAGGTCCACGAGGAGCTGGAGCGCCTCACCACCCACCGCGTCTGCCCCGTCTGCGGCGGCGCCCGGCTGAACGCCGCCGCCCGCGCCAGCCTCGTCGACGGGCGCTCGATCGTGGACTGGACGGCGATGTCGGTGGCCGAACTCCGCGGCGTACTGGAGGACTTCGACGATCCGCGCGTCGCACCCGCCCTCGCGGGCGTCCGCCACACCCTCGACGCGCTGCTCTCGGTCGGGCTCGGCTACCTCTCGCTCGACCGCGAGTCCTCGACGCTCTCCGGCGGCGAGGCGCAGCGCGTGAAGATCGTCCGGCACCTCGGCAGCGCCCTCACCGACATCACCTACGTGTTCGACGAGCCGTCCACCGGTCTCCACCCCGCCGACGTGCGGCGCCTCAACCAGCTCCTGCTGCGACTGCGCGACGCGGGCAACACCGTCCTCGTCGTGGAGCACCACCCCCAGGTGATCCGCGTCGCCGACCACGTGATCGACATGGGGCCGGGCGCGGGCGCCGACGGCGGTCTCGTACGGTTCGAGGGCACGCCGGAGGAGCTGCGGGGGAGCGACACGCTCACGGGGCGGCTGCTCTCGACCCCGCTGGAGCTGCGCCGCGAGGTCCGCGAGCCGCGCGGCCACGTCCGGGTCGCGCGCGCCTCCGCGCACAACCTCACCGGCTTCGACGTCGACGTCCCCCTCGGCGCCCTCACCGCCGTCACGGGCGTCGCGGGCTCCGGCAAGAGCTCCTTCGCCGTCGACGAACTGCCGCGCCAGCACCGCGAGTTCACGGTGGTCGGGCAGGACCCCCTGCGCGGCGGCGTACGGTCGATGTCGCTGAGCGTCCTCGGCGTCGCCGACGCCGTGCGCGAGGCGTTCGCCGCCGCGTCCGGGCTCGAACCGGCCTGGTTCAGCTTCAACTCCAAGGGCGCCTGCCCCGCCTGCCGGGGCAAGGGCCACATCACCACCGAACTCGCCTTCCTGGACGACGTCGCCACCCCCTGCGACGCCTGCGGCGGCGAACGCTTCAACCCCACCACCCTGAAGGCGGAGCTCGACGGCCACACGATCGCCGACGTCCTGCGGATGACGGCGGGATCCGTGGCCGAACTCTTCGCCGACCGTCCCGGCATCGCGAAGCCGATGGGCTGGCTGGAGCGCGTCGGGCTCGGCTACGCCGCCGTCGGCCAGTCCCTCGACACCCTCTCCGGCGGCGAGAAGCAGCGCCTCCTGCTCGCCCGGCACCTCGGTGCCGCCGCGTCCTCCGCCTCCGGCTTCGCCGAGGAGCGCATCGTCCTCGACGAGCCGACGACCGGCCTCCACCCCAGCGACGTGGAACGCCTCGACGCCCTCTTCGCCGACCTCGTGGACGCGGGCGCGACCCTCGTCGTGGTCGAACACAACCTCCGCGTCGTCGCCCAGGCCGATCACGTGATCGACATCGGCCCGGGCGCGGGCGCGGACGGCGGCCGCCTGCTCTTCACGGGTCCACCGGCCGAACTGGCGGAGAGGGAGGACTCGTTGACGGGGCGGGCGTTGGCGGGGGCGGCGAAGGGGTGAGGGTGCGCGATGCCGTACTCGTTGGAAGGAGCCGACGTGGTGCCGGTCGGCACACGCCCCGAACACCGCGTCCGCGAGGTTTTCAAGACCGTTCCATTAGGCCGCTTGGGTAACCCACCTGGTTCCCGCCCCACCGGGGGTGGGGGCAGGTACGGCTTACCGGCCTCTGATCTCGTGCGGAGCCCGTGGTTCACGCGGGGCCCACTCGCTTCGTTTCGGAGCGCTTCCCACTCTCCTCAGTCGGCGCGATCGTGCGCCTCCGCAGGGCCCATGCCCGACCGTGTACAGCACCGACTCCGCGTTGCCAGACGCATACGCCCCCGACGGTGGCTTGACCGTCGGGGCGCGGAGGGACGAGGGGGACTCAGGCGAACAGGAGGGTGGGCAGGCCGGGTCAGGTGCCGAGAACCTGGGTGGCGTCGTCAAGCCGCTGTTCCTGCCGATAGTTCCGCTGATAAAGCACCTGGCGGAGGCCGATGGCCTTGAGGAGTTCGGCGGTCCTTTGAAAAATCTTTGACCCCGACGACGAGGCTCCTGTCGCTATCTGTCGAGCCGGTGACAGAAGCCTCAGTTCAGTCGTTCTTCTTCCCTTCCGTTATTTTCTCTTCTGTCTGCTCTTCCTCAATGGCGATGACATCTTCCTCGGACATCTTGCCGGCGAGGAGATCCTGGATCCGTGAACGGGACACGGCAGCTGGTGTCTTGCTCGGCGTCGGCATGTAGTCCGGATGGGACCACCAGCGGCCCGGATGCAGTTCGTCCCAGGCGGGGCGGTAACTGTCCTTCCGTCGATTGGCTCCGGGGTCGTGATTTCCGAATCCGTCGACGATGCTGTTCCAGACTGGTCGATAGTGCCGGATGATCACCCGTTCGGCGATGCTCACGAACGCTTCGATCGCAACCAGGTACCGAACCCGGAAGTCCGAAACCTTCAGGTCGTGGACCTGAAGGAGTGACTGCTTATGTTCGTAGATCCGGTCCCACAGTGTGGTGGCATCGGGCTTTTCCTCAGCCGTACCCTTCCGCACACCGGTGGGCCGCGCCTGCCCCACGTACACGGGGGTGCGGCAGTCAGGCGAGCTGATCTTCGCGTACAAAGGATTCGAACCACAGTAGTACAGGGCGTAGATGCCACTTCCGTACACAGGGCTGACTTCGTCCAGCGGCTCAGGGTCCCGGCTCAAGAGCTCGGCTTCTACGCTGCGCCCCAGGTTTTCCAGATCCAGAGGGTTATACGGGGCGGAATGACGTTCTTCCGCCGCCTTGCGCCATGTCTTCGACTTCCGTGGTTTCTGCGGAGGCTTCTGTGGTGAGGGGAGACTCTCGCTCGACGGATTAGGTGAAACCGACACCTTGTTTTCGATCCTTCGGCTCGCATGAATTATTGGACTTTTGGTCTCACTGCTGCCAGACGTCCACAACTCCGGCGTTGCGGTAGTACCGCCGGGCGCTCGGGTAGTCTTCGACCTTCGGGTACATGATCAGGTAGCCCGGGAGAGCGGTGATCTGCCATTTGTCCGGAAGTCGCGCGGCGATTGCCCTGAGCGTCTCGTCCGCTGTCGCATTGGCGTTGGGGAGTTCCACGACTATGTCGTCAAACTCCTTCGAAGCCTGGTAGCGGAAAACGTACGGAAGGTGCGTCTTGACCTCTTGGAGCAAGACGGAGAGAGGCGCCTGCTCGGCCATCAAGGTGCGTTCAGCCAGCAGTTCCGTCAGCTTGTACTCGAGATCGATCGGGTGCTCGTGATCGAAGTGACCTTTGTCCACCTCGGTGGTGTCGCGCCGCTTTCCGGGGTCGTTGTTGCCGAACCCGTTGTAATTCCACGGAGCCTGCCCCTGGCCCCTGTGTTGGTTGATCAGCAGGCGCTCGGGGGCGACCGCGCCGAAGTCCTCGTCCACGTAGAGGCAGGTGAACGCCATCTGGTCGAGGGAGATGTTCGTGCGGCCGGAGATCTTCCGGTAGTGCTTCTCGATCCGCTGCGGAAGGCTGCGATCCGCCTTGCCCACGTAGACGAGGTCATCGTCCTTGTAGAGCTGGTAGACGCCGGGCAGCGGTCGAAGCGACCGGATGTTTCCCAGGGAGAGGGGCGCCGGCGTCAGCTTCTCCAGCGCGGCTGCGAGCTGATCGCCGAGCGCCTTGGTGATGCTCAGCTTGAACTCGGCGTGGTTCTCCAGTGACACAACCAGGCTTCCTGACATGCGACGAGTGATTGCCGTCACCCTATCCGGTGACATCGGGGAACACTGCGTCGGATTTCCTCAGGAGGCTCACTTGATCCACGATTCCGCGGTATGGTTTCTCCATGTCCGAGCTGCGAAAGAAGCACCCCGAGGTGGGAACCTGTGTCGAGCTGTTCGCCGGTGGTGGTGGCCTCGCCATGGGCGTCCACAACGCCGGCTTCCGACCGCTGCTGGTGAACGAGTACGCCAAACGGGCCATCGAGACCCTCCAGACGAACCCGATGCCGGGTGGCGGGAAGTGGCCGCTGAAACCCGGCGACGTCCGTGATCTGAAAGATGATTTCAAGGAGCTGAGAGGTCAGGTCGACCTCCTCGCCGGTGGGCCCCCTTGCCAGCCGTTCAGCCTCGGCGGCGTAGCCAAGGGCACGGAGGACGAGCGGAACATGTTCCCGCAGATGTTCCGCGCCATCCAGGAGATGCGGCCGAAGGCCGTCATCTGTGAGAACGTCCGAGGCCTGCTCAGGAAGTCCTTCGATCCGTACTTCCAGTACATCCTCAACGAGATGAGGCTCCCCTTCGTCGAACGCGAGGAGGACGCGACGTGGGAGGACCACAACGACGTTCTGGAGAAGCTGCTCGCCAACGATTCGGTGCCCGCCTCCGAGCGCTACATCGTGAGACACCACCCTGTGAACGCCGCCGACTTCGGCGTCCCGCAAATCCGGCAACGGGTCATGATCGTGGCCTTCCGCGCGGATCTTGGGATCGATGAGAACGTCTGGGAGGGCTTCGCGCCGAAGGCGACGCACTCGGATGAGTCGCTGATCCACTCCATGCGTGAGGGCGGAGACTACTGGGACCGTCATCGAGAGGTCTCGGAGGAAGCGAAGGCCCGCGCCATCGCGAATCTTCCGGTGCTCAACTACGACAACCCGAAGATCAAGGAGAAGCTGACTCTTCAGCCCTGGAGGACGCTCCGGGACGCGATCCACGGCGTCGACGAGTTCGAGGGGCACCCCCTGCCGTTCGTCAACGAGACAGCGGTCAACGGGAAGGAGCAGGTGGGGAAGATCTCCGACCATTTCGGATGGCCTGGCGCCCGGGTCTACACGGGGCACACCCCGAACCTCCTCGACCGTCCCGCCAAGACGGTCAAGGCCGGTGTGCACGGCGTTCCCGGTGGCGAATCCGTGATGATGATGGACAACCCCACGTTCGACGGTAGTGGCTACCGGTACATGACGGTCCGCGAGACCGCACGGGTCATGACCTTCCCCGACGAGTGGACGCTTGCCGGCCCGCGTGGCGAGAAGATGCGGCAGCTCGGGAACGCCGTACCGGTGAAGTTGGGCAAGGTCTTCGCCAATGCGGTCGCCGCCGCTCTGGACTCGGTCGGCGCTCTGGAGAAGCCTGGTGGAAAGCGGTGACGCGAGCGGCGATCGAAGCACAGCAGGGCTGGAACGATCAGCTGCCGCCTGCGAAGGCGTACAAGGCGCGTCCCGGTCTGTCTCGTGACAAGCGAAGCGCCGAGCAGGACCAAGCGGCCGGAGGTCGACACCGCCGTGCCGTACCACTCGGCGACGGTTCCTATGCGCGCGGGTCGATCCAGCTCCGGCTGTACCGGAGCACCCGTCGCATCCGTGCCTACCTACGCTGGTCGGACAACGGGGAGACGAGGGAAAGGTACGTCTGCGAGGTCTACGAAGCGACCCGTAAGGCGAACCTCGCTCTCGCGTGGACGAAGGCACGGGAAGCGAGCAAGGTGGTCGATGAGCCGCTCCCACCAAATTCGAGGGCGTCGTCGGTCTCCGTTCGCGCGGTCATGACCGCGAACAAGGGCAAGGACACCAAACCGGAACTGATGCTGCGCTCCGCCCTGCACCGCAGGGGGCTGCGCTACCGGGTAGGCGTCCGCCCACTTGCCGAACTGCGACGCACGGCGGACGTCGTCTTCCCCAGAGCCAAGGTGGCGGTCTTCGTCGACGGCTGTTTCTGGCATGGCTGCCCGGACCACTACCGGCCTGCGAAAAAGAGCGGCGAGGAGTGGAGCCAGAAGATCAAGGACAACCGGGACCGCGACGCGTCCACCACGCTCGCTCTCAGGAATCAGGGATGGACGGTGCTTCGGTTCTGGGAGCACGAGGATCTGGAACTAGCCGCTGAGGAAGTCAGGGTGGTAGTCGAAGATCGAAGGTCCAGGACCTGACGACCTTCTGGCGTTTTCCTGAAGCCCCTCTCGCCGAGATCCTGTACGTACTCCGTGCTGCCCGCACCTCCTTCTGGCTGGAGTCCGGCGTCTCCCCGGCCGAGGTCGATCGCCGCGCCAGCCACAGCACCGCCGTGCTGTTCCGCATTTGACTGATGGAAGGTTGGTCCTCGCTCGAAGTTTCGGGTGAGGACCAACCGCTACCCCTCGCTCCCTATCCACCAGCCCCATGTCCTCACTGCGACGTGAATTCGCTTGTACCTAGCTGCCCATGGCGGCAGCTCTGCGATGCTGGAGGCCGATCGAGAGGGGCCGCAGCGATGCAGTGGAAGGTCCACGGGGAACGTCCGATCTACGAGAACGCCTGGGTGAACGTGTGGCTCACCGACATCGAGACCCCGGACGGGAACCGCTGGGAGCACCACGTCGTCAAGCTCCGGCACCTGGCCGTGGCCGCCGTGGTCAACGAGCGGCGCGAGGTTCTGATGATGTGGCGGCACCGCTTCATCACCGACGCCTGGGCGTGGGAACTGCCGATGGGCCTGGTCGAGGTGGGCGAGACTCCCGCCGAGGCGGCCGCGCGTGAGGTGCTGGAGGAGACCGGCTGGCGACCCGGTCCGGTCGAGCCGCTGATCTACGCGGAGCCGGCCAACGGCATCACCGACTCCCAACACCACGTCTTCCGGGCCGACGGGGCGACGTACGAGGGTCCGCCGACCGAGAAGAACGAGTCCGACCGGGTCGAGTGGATCCCGCTGGCCGACGTGCGGGGCATGATCGACCGGCGCGAGATCGTCAGCAGCGGCTCCCTGGTCGGGCTGCTCTACGTGCTCATGGACGAGGCGATCCGCTGATCGACCGGGACTTCGTGGACGCGTACGCACTCGCTCACCGCTCCGGGACGCTGGTAGAGAAAGGGCTCGTCGCGGCGCGCGGGGCCGGGATCGCGCCGGGCCGCCGAGATCCCCTCCTGGCGCACCGCCCCCACCGAAGGCGTCACCGCCTTCGCCGCCGCCAACGTCAACCTCTGGTCCGAGATCGGCAGCGCCGATCCCGACCCGTGGACCCTGTGCCTCGCGGCTGCCGCCACCGCCTGGCACGCGCACCGCAGGGCCGGCTGAAGCGGACTCTCCGCTCGGGTGGGTCGCGCCCGTGCGCCCGGGGTCTATGCACTCGATGTATACGCAGTGCGTATAGTCGGGCGGCATGGCCTCACCCACACCCACACCCGCCCTCCCCCGCCTCCTCAAAGCCCTGATCGTCTCGTCGGTCGGTGTCGCGGCGTCCCATCTGGTTCTGTCCGACACCCTCTATCTGTCGTTCAGTGCCCAGGCGTCCGCCGCGCTCGGGGCCGGGGGTGGGTACTCCTCCGATCAGGCGTTCACCTCGGCGCTCGTGAACACGTTCCTGCTCATGCCCCTGGTGCTCTGGGTCGGGATGAGGGTCGTGGGAGAGCGGAAGGTCGGGGTGATGGCGCTGGTGGGGACCGTCGGGTGGGTCGTCGCCGTTGGGAACGGCGTGGGCGTGCTCGACGAGCGGCCCGGTGCCGTCCTCCCGCTGGGGTCCCTCGTTCTCGTCGTCGGTGTCACCGCGCTCGCCTCGTTGGTGCGGCGGACCCGGCGGGTGTAGAGGCGTCCCTCTTCCGCGAGTCCTTTTCAAAACTAAAGCAAGCACGCTTGATTGTTTCTGTCCCCGCTGCCATGCTCCTCCGCGAAGGCCCGTGACCGGGACCGCCCGTCCCCGAGGGGAGCGCACCGTGTCCGACCCCGTCGTCGTCCTCGACGACCTGCGCGACGAGAGTGAAGAACTCGACCGTCTCGTGGGGGAGTTGAGCGAGAAGCAGTGGGGCGCGCCGACCCCCGCCCCCGGCTGGACGATCGCCCACCAGATCGCCCACCTCGCCTGGACCGACCGGGCCACCCTCCTCGCCGCCACCGACGCCGAGGCCTTCGCCGCCGAGACGGAGAAGGCCCTCGTCGCCCCCGACCGCTTCGTCGACGAGGGCGCCGAGGAGGGGGCGGCGCTGCCGCCCGCCGAGCTGCTCGCCCGCTGGCGCGCGGGCCGCGCACGGCTCCAGGAGGTCCTGCGCGCCGCCCCGCCCGGCGCCCGCTTCCCCTGGTACGGGCCGCCGATGAGCGCCGCCGCCCTGGCCACCGCCCGGCTGATGGAGACCTGGGCGCACGGCCAGGACGTCGCCGACGCCCTCGGGACCGTCCGCGCGCCGGGCGCCCGCCTCCGGCACGTCGCCTGGATCGGCCACCGCGCCCGCGACTACGCCTACTTCGTCCGGGGCGAGCAGCCCCCCGCCGAACCCTTCCGGGTGGAACTCATATCGCCCGGAGGGGAGTTGTGGACGTACGGGCCCGAGGGCGCCGCCCAGAAGGTCACCGGGCCCGCCCTCGACTTCTGCCTCCTCGTCACCCAGCGCGTCCACCGCGACGACACCGCCCTCGTCGCCCACGGCCCCGACGCCGCACACTGGCTCACCCTCGCCCAGGCCTTCGCCGGTCCGGCCGGAGCGGGACGTCCGGCCGGAGCGGGACGCCCGGCGGGAGCGGGGCGCCCGGCCCGCACCACCCCCGGGGAGGCCTGATGGTCCTCCGCATCGGCAACGCCTCCGGCTTCTACGGCGACCGCTTCGACGCCGTCCGCGAGATGCTCACCGGCGGCGGCCCCGGGGGAGACCTCGACGTCCTCACCGGCGACTACCTCGCCGAGCTGACCATGCTCATCCTCGGCCGCGACCAGCTCAAGGACCCGGCCGCCGGATACGCCAAGACCTTCCTGCGCCAGATGGAGGAGGGCCTCGGCCTCGCCCACGAGCGCGGGATCCGGATCGTCACCAACGCGGGCGGCCTCAATCCCGCCGGACTCGCCGACGCCCTGCGCGCCCTCGCCGAGAAGCTCGGCCTGCCCGTAAGGGTCGCGCACGTCGAGGGCGACCGGCTGCCCGCCCGGGACGGCGCCCTCGCCGCCAACGCCTACCTCGGCGGCGCCGGCATCGCCGCCTGCCTCACCGCCGGCGCCGACGTCGTCGTCACCGGCCGCGTCACCGACGCCGCCCTCGTCACCGGGCCCGCCCAGTGGCACTTCGGCTGGGGCCCGGAGGAGTACGACCGGCTCGCGGGCGCGGTCGTCGCCGGGCACGTCCTGGAGTGCGGCACCCAGGCCACCGGCGGCAACTACGCCTTCTTCCGCGACCACGACCCGGCCCTCCTGCGCCGCCCCGGCTTCCCCGTCGCCGAACTCCACGACGACGGCTCCTGCGTCATCACCAAGCACCCCGGCACCGGCGGCCTCGTCGACGTCGGCACGGTCACGGCCCAGCTGCTCTACGAGACGGCGGGCGCCCGCTACGCCGGACCCGACGCGACCGCCCGCCTCGACACCGTACGGCTCACGCAGGAGGTCCCCGACCGGGTCAGGGTCGAGGGCGTACGGGGCGAGGCCCCGCCCCCCACCCTCAAGGCCGGGCTCAGCCGCCTCGGCGGCTTCCGCAACGAGGTCGTCTTCGTCCTCACCGGCCTCGACGTCGAGGCCAAGGCCGCGCTCGTGCGGGACCAGATCGAGGACGCCTTCGTACGGGGCGGGTCCCGGCCCGCCGAGGTGCGGTGGGACCTCGTCCGCACCGACCGGCCCGACGCCGGCACCGAGGAGACCGCGAGCGCCCTGCTGCGGCTCGTCGTCCGCGACCCCGGCCCCGACGCCGTCGGCCGCACCCTGACGGGGGCGGCCATCGAGCTGGCCCTCGCCAGTTACCCCGGCTTCCACGTCACCGCCCCGCCGGGCAAGGGTTCCCCCTACGGGGTCTTCGAGACGGTGTACGTGGACGCCGCCGAGGTCCCGCACACGGCCGTGCTCCCCGACGGGACCCGTCAGGGGATTCCCGTACCGGTACGGACCCGGGAGCTGGAACCCGTACCCGAGCCGGAGCTTCCGGAGCCGCCCGCCGACGGGCCCGTCCGCCGCGTCCCCCTCGGCCGGATCGCCGGCGCCCGCAGCGGCGACAAGGGCGGCGACGCCAACGTGGGCGTGTGGGTGCGCACGGAGGAGGAGTGGCGCTGGCTGGTCCACGCCCTCACCGTCGAGCGGTTCCGCGCGCTGCTGCCCGAGACGGCGGACCTGCCCGTCGTCCGGCACGTCCTGCCGAACCTGCGGGCGCTCAACTTCACCGTGGCCGGGATCCTCGGCGAGGGCGTCGCCTCCCAGGCCCGCTTCGACCCGCAGGCCAAGGCCCTCGGCGAGTGGCTGCGCTCGCGCGGGATCGACGTACCGGAGGGGCTGCTGTGACCGCCGCCCGACGTTCCCGACAGGCCCCCCGAGAGGAATCCCCGTGACCGTCCTCGCCTCCGCCCTCGACACCGGCGGACCCGACTACGCCGACGCCCGCGCGGCCATGCTCGACAAGCTCGCCGCGCTCGACGCCGAGCACGCCAAGGCCCTCGCGGGCGGCGGCGAGAAGTACACGGCCCGGCACCGGGGGCGCGGCAAGATGCTCGCCCGGGAGCGGATCGAGCTCCTGGTCGACCCCGACAGCCCGTTCCTCGAACTGTCGCCGCTCGCCGCCTGGGGCAGCGACTACACCGTAGGGGCCTCCCTGATCACCGGCATCGGGGTGATCGAGGGCGTCGAGTGCCTGATCACCGCCAACGACCCGACCGTGCGCGGCGGCGCCTCCAACCCCTGGACCCTGAAGAAGGCCCTGCGCGCCAACGAGATCGCGTACGCCAACCGGCTCCCCGTCGTCTCGCTCGTGGAGTCCGGCGGCGCCGACCTGCCCTCCCAGAAGGAGATCTTCATCCCGGGCGGGGCGCTCTTCCGCGACCTCACCCGGCTCTCCGCCGCCGGGATCCCGACGATCGCGGTCGTCTTCGGCAACTCGACGGCCGGCGGCGCGTACGTCCCCGGCATGTCCGACCACGCCGTGATGATCAAGGAGCGGTCGAAGGTGTTCCTCGGCGGGCCGCCGCTGGTGAAGATGGCGACGGGCGAGGAGAGCGACGACGAGTCCCTCGGCGGCGCCGAGATGCACGCCCGGACCTCCGGCCTCGCCGACCACTACGCCGTGGACGAGGCCGACGCGCTCCGCCAGGCCCGCCGGATCGTCGCCCGCCTCAACCACCGCAAGGCGCACCCCGATCCGGCGTTCGCGGAGCCGCCGAAGTACGACGGGGACGAGCTGCTCGGGATCGTCCCCGGCGACCTCAAGACCCCGTTCGACCCGCGCGAGGTGATCGCCCGGATCGTGGACGGCTCCGACTTCGACGAGTTCAAGCCGCTGTACGGGCCGAGCCTGGTCACCGGCTGGGCGTCCCTGCACGGCTACCCGGTCGGCATCCTGGCCAACGCGCAGGGCGTCCTCTTCGGCCCCGAGTCGCAGAAGGCCGCGCAGTTCATCCAGCTCGCCAACCAGCGGGACGTGCCGCTCGTCTTCCTGCACAACACCACCGGCTACATGGTCGGCAAGGAGTACGAGCAGAGCGGCATCATCAAGCACGGCGCGATGATGATCAACGCCGTCTCGAACTCGAAGGTCCCGCACCTGTCCGTGCTCATGGGCGCGAGCTACGGCGCCGGGCACTACGGCATGTGCGGCCGGGCGTACGACCCCCGCTTCCTCTTCGCCTGGCCCAGCGCCAAGTCCGCCGTCATGGGCCCGCAGCAGCTCGCGGGCGTCCTGTCGATCGTGGCCAGGGCCTCCGCCGCCGCGAAGGGGCAGCCGTACGACGACGAGGCCGACGCCGGTCTGCGGGCGCTCGTCGAGGCGCAGATCGAGTCCGAGTCGCTGCCGATGTTCCTCTCCGGACGGCTCTACGACGACGGGGTCATCGACCCCCGCGACACCCGCACGGTCCTCGGGCTGTGCCTCTCCGCGATCCACACGGCACCGGTCGAGGGCGCGCGCGGCGGCTTCGGCGTCTTCCGAATGTGAGGCGAGTCATGATCTCCAGGCTGTTGGTCGCGAACCGGGGCGAGATCGCCTGCCGGGTCTTCCGCACCTGCCGCGACCTCGGCGTCTCCACCGTCGCCGTGTACTCCGACGCGGACGCCGGGGCGCTGCACGTACGGGAGGCCGACGCGGCGGTACGGCTGCCGGGGGCCGCGCCCTCGGAGACGTACCTGCGCGGCGACCTGATCGTGGCGGCGGCCCTCGCGGCCGGCGCGGACGCCGTCCACCCCGGCTACGGCTTCCTCTCCGAGAACGCCGACTTCGCCCGTACGGTGATCGACGCCGGGCTCGTCTGGGTCGGCCCGCCCCCGGCCGCGATCGAGGCCATGGCCTCGAAGACCCGCGCCAAGGAACTCCTCGGCATCGCGCCCCTGGACCCGGCCCGGGTCACGGCGGCCGACCTGCCGGTCCTGGTGAAGGCGGCGGCGGGCGGCGGCGGCCGGGGGATGAGGATCGTACGCGAACTGACTTATCTGTCCGAGGAGTTGGAGTCGGCGTCGGCGGAGGCGGCGAGCGCCTTCGGGGACGGCGAGGTCTTCGTCGAGCCGTACGTGGAGGACGGGCGCCACGTCGAGGTACAGCTCCTCTGCGACGCCCACGGCACGGTCTGGGCGCTCGGCACCCGCGACTGCTCCCTCCAGCGCCGCCACCAGAAGGTGATCGAGGAGGCCCCGGCCCCCGGCCTGCCCGCCGCCCTGGAGGCCTCCCTCCTGGACACGGCCGTCCGCGCCGCCAAGGCCGTCGGCTACGTCGGCGCGGGCACGGTCGAGTTCCTCGTCGCGGACGGCCGCGCGCACTTCCTGGAGATGAACACCCGCCTCCAGGTCGAGCACCCCGTCACGGAGGAGGTGTACGGGGTCGACCTCGTCGCCCTGCAACTCGCCGTCGCCGAGGGCGGGAAGCTGCCGCCGGAGACCCCGGCCCCGCGCGGCCACGCGATCGAGGCCCGGCTCTACGCGGAGGACCCGGCCCGGGGCTGGGCCCCCCAGACGGGCACCCTGCGCCTCTTCGACGTACCGGAGGGGGTCCGGCTCGACACGGGGTACGCCTCCGGGGACGCGATCGGCGTCCACTACGACCCGATGATCGCCAAGCTCACCGTCCACGCCGCCACCCGCGACGGGGCCGTCCGCAAGCTCGCCCGCGCCCTGGAGCGGGCCCGGATCCACGGCCCGGTCACCAACCGGGACCTGCTGGTCGCGTCCCTGCGCCACCCCGAGTACGCGACGGCGGACCGCCTCGACACCGGCTTCTACGACCGCAACCTGCCCGCCCTCACCACCGCCCCCGGCGGCGGGGACCTCGCGGCCGTCGCCGCCGCCCTCGCCGCCGCGTCCGCCCGCCGGGGCCGCTTCGGCGGCGGCTGGCGGAACCTGCGCTCGCGGGACGAGACGCGGACGTACGGGGATCACCAGATTCTCTACCGGCCGACGCGGGACGGCGGTTACGAGGTCACCGCGCCGGAAGGGGTACGGGTCGTGGCGGCGGCCCCGGACCGGGTGAGCCTCGAAACCGCCGGCGTCGTACGGCACTTCGACGTGACCGCCTACGAGGACGGAACGGTCCACGTGGGAGGCCACCGCCTCACCGCCCGCCCCCGCTTCACCGACCCCCGCGAGCAGACCGCCCCCGGCTCCCTGCTCGCCCCCATGCCCGGCACCGTCGTCCGGGTCGCGGACGGCCTCGCCGTCGGCGACCGGGTCACCGCCGGACAGCCGCTCCTCTGGCTGGAGGCCATGAAGATGGAGCACCGCGTCACCGCTCCGGCCTCCGGCACGCTCACCGCGCTCCACGCCGCCCCCGGCCGCCAGGTCGAGGTCGGCGCCCTGCTCGCCGTCGTACAGACCGAAGAACGGCCCGATGCACAGGAGGACCCGTCCGCATGAGCACCATGATCGAGACCGAAGAACTCACCGCGCTCCGCGCCGCCGTCTCCGCGCTCGGCCACCGCCACGGCCCCGGCTTCGACCGGGCCGAGCTGTGGGCCGAGGCCGGGAAGCTCGGCTACCTGGGCGTGAACCTGCCCGAGGAGTACGGCGGCGGGGGCGGCGGCATGGCCGAGCTGTCCATCGTCCTGGAGGAGGCGGGCGCGGCCGGCGCGCCGCTCCTGATGATGGTCGTGTCGCCCGCGATCTGCGGCACGGTCATCGCCCGCTTCGGCACGGAGGAGCAGAAGCGGGCGTGGCTGCCGGGGCTCGCGGACGGCACGAAGACGATGGCGTTCGGGATCACGGAGCCCGACGCCGGGTCGAACTCGCACCGCATCACGACCACGGCGACCCGCACGGAGGACGGCTGGGTCCTCAACGGCCGGAAGGTCTTCGTCTCGGGCGTGGACATCGCGGACGCGACCCTGATCGTGGGCCGCACGTCGGACGCCCGCACGGGCAGCCTGAAGCCCTGTCTCTTCATCGTGCCGCGCGACGCGCCGGGCTTCGGCCGCCGGCACATCGAGATGGAACTCGACGCGGACGAGAAGCAGTTCGAGCTGACGCTCGACGACGTGCGGCTGCCGGAGGACGCGCTCGTGGGCGACGAGGACGCGGGCCTGCTCCAGCTCTTCGCGGGGCTCAACCCGGAGCGGATCATGACGGCGGCGTTCGCGATCGGCATGGGCCGGTACGCGCTCGCGCAGGCCGTGCGGTACGCGAAGGAGCGCCAGGTCTGGAAGGCCCCGATCGGCGCCCACCAGGCGGTCGCGCACCCCCTGGCCCAGGCGCACATCGAACTGGAGCTGGCCCGCCTGATGATGGCGAAGGCGGCGCAGCTCTACGACGCGGGCGACGACCTCGGCGCGGGCGAGGCCGCGAACATGGCCAAGTACGCGGCGGCCGAGGCCTGCGTGAAGGCCGTCGACCAGGCCGTCCACACCCTCGGCGGCAACGGCCTCACCAAGGAGTTCGGCCTCGCCCGCCTGATCACGGCGGCCCGGGTGGCCCGCATCGCCCCCGTCAGCCGCGAGATGATCCTCAATTACGTGTCCCACCAGACGCTGGGGCTGCCGAAGTCGTACTGACGGCCCCGCCGTCCGCCCGCCGGGCCTCCCCGGTGACGAGGACGATCAGGGCCGTACCGGCGAGCATCGTGCCCGGGATCGTCAGCGCGCTGCGCTGGTCGGCCTCCCGCACCGCCTCGTACTCCCGCCGGTCGACCTCGACGGTGCCGCGCCGGCCGGGTGTCGTCTCCAGGACGACGTACCGGCCGTCGCGGACCTCGGCGTTCTGCCGGCTGCCCGAGGCGGCGCCGTCCAGCACGCACAGGGCGACCCCGGCGCCGATCAGGGCGACGAGCGCGAGCCGCGTCCGGCCGGGCAGGCAGCGGAAGGCGAGCCACTGGAGTTCGCGGTCGAAACCGCCGAAGAAGAGGCCCCGGAAGAGGGCCCAGCCCAGGAGCGGGAAGACGGTGACGCCCGCGAGGACCGCCAGGAACCTCGGGGAGGGGAGCGGGAGGACCCCCGGCAGCAGGGTCGGCCCGGCCACCAGGAGCATCAGCGCACCCGCCCCGCCCGCGAGGGCGGCGTGCACCTTGAAGCTCGTTCGCATGTCCCCACCTTCCCGGCCCCGCCCGTCCGCGCGCACTGCCCGCTCCCGGCAGTCCCGGGCCCCCTTCGCGTCCGGTACGGCACCTGCGGAGTCCTCGGCCCCGACGCTGCGTCTCGATGTGCGTACGGAGGGTCCCCGTTCGTGAACATCGTGTGTACGATCTCGTCACTTCGTGCACAACCGGTGCGCGTTCACCGGGGGAGACGCACGTGTACCCGCCGCCGCATTCCCACCCGTACGCCCCCGTGCCCCCGCCCCGGCCCCTCCGGCGCTGGTGGCAGCACCCCGCCCTGATCATCACCCTGCTTGTGATCTTCCCGCCGGCCGGCATAGCCCTGGCCTGGACGAGCCTCTGGAAGAAGTCGCAGAAGATCGTGGCGACGGTCCTCTCGGGCCTGTGGTTCCTGCTGCCGTTCCTCACCTCGGACCCGCCGAAGGACGACGCGAAGGCGGATCGGCCGGCGGCCACCGCGTCCCCGAGCCCCACCCCGACGCCGACCCCGACGCCCACCCCCTCGGAGACCGAGGAGGCCCCGGTGATGCCCGCGCTCGTCGGCGGCGACTACGCGTCCGCCGAGCAGGTCGTCACCGACAACCTGGGCCGGGCCTACGCCGCCTACAAGGACGTCGAACTCCCCGCCGAGTACGGCACGTGGCTGGTCTGCTTCCAGCGCCCCGAAGCCGGAGTGCCGGTCACGTCCATGGTGCCGGTGGTCTACCTGACGCAGCCGGGCGTCCCGTGCCCGAAGTCGCCGAACACGGTCCTCCACAAGCCGACCCCGAAGCCCACCCCGCCCCCGGCCCCGAAGCCCCGGCCCACCACCCAGCCGCCGACGACGGCCCCCGAGCCGGAGCCGGAGCCCACGCGGGACACCGCCGACGAGAACGTCTATTACGCCAACTGCGCGGCTGTCCGTGCCGCCAACGCCGCCCCCATCCACCGCGGCGATCCGGGCTACAGCAGCCGCCTCGACCGCGACGGCGACGGCGTGGGCTGCGAGAACTGACGCCGGTCCGGCCCGTTCAGACGAGGTGCCGCCGGAAGAACGCGGCGGCCTCACCGCCGACCCGGAAGCGGACGTCCGGATCGGCGGGCTCCGGGGCGAAGAAGTCGTCGTGGCGGACGTCGGGACCGGCCGAACGGCCGCTCGCGGTGGGGATGTTCTCCAGGTAGGGCCGGGTGTCGGCCTCGTACGGGGCGATGGTGTCCGCCCCGCCCCAGCGGATGTCCACGGGCACCCGCACGCCCGCCAGGCTCTCCGGGGTCACGAGCCCGCCGACCCCGGGGGCCACCTGGAAGACCGCCCGCACCCGAGGGTCGGAGAGGTCCGCCCCGGCGGCTTCCAGCGCCCGCCGCGACGTCTCGTCCAGCGGGTACTTCGCGCGCAGTGCCTCCAGTGCGCCGGGGAACTCGGGGATCTCCGGCAGCGGGACCTCACCCGTCAGCACCGCCCACAGGATCCCCGGGTGGACCCGGGCCCCGGCGAGGGCCGCCGCCGTGTAGCCGCCGAGGGAGAAGCCCGCCGCGCCCACCGGACCGAGGGGCTCCTCACGGGCCAGCGCGTCGAGGACGAAGGTGACGTCCCGGGGCCGCTCCCACACGTGCAGGAAGCCCTCCGGCTCGTAGCCGTCGACATGGTTGTTGCCGTGGTGGTCGAGCGCCGCGACCCGGAACCCCGCCTCGCGCAGGGGCCGCACCAGCCACCCCATGTCGCCGCCGGAGCCCCCGGTGCCGTGCGAGACGACGACCAGCGGGCCGGGAACGTCCGGCGCGCTCTCCGGCTCCCACAGATAGAGCCGGATGGGCCGCGGCCGGCCCGGATTCCGCAGATCGGCGCGGGACTCGTCGTACAGGACGCGTATCAGGGGCCGTTCCCGCCCGGGGGTCGTCATGGCGGCATCGTAGGGAGGCCACCGCCCCGCAGCCCAGGAGCCGGAGCGCGCCCGGGACGGCGTGTCCTCCGGCGGAGTGTGGTTCAGTGCGGAATCGCCCGGATGATCTCCAGGGCCCCGTCCCTGATCAGGGTGGCGGCCACGGAGGTGCCCAGGGCCTGGGGGTGGCGGCCCCATTCGTGGGCGTCCACGACCTCCTTGCCGTCCGGCGAGAAGACCCGGGCCCGCAGGCCGATCCGGCCGTCCGGCTCGGTCCGGGCGAACGCGGCGATGGGGGAGTTGCAGTGCCCCTGGAGGCAGTGCAGCAGCGTGCGTTCCGCCTCGGTCTCCCGGTGGGTGTCCGGGTGCCCCAGCGGAGCCACCGCGTCGAGCACCTCCGTGTCGCCCTCCCGGCACTGCACCACCAGCGTCCCCGACCCGACGGCTGGCATCATCGTCTCCAGCGGGAGGACTTCGGTGATCCGTTCCGCCGCCCCGATGCGCTCCAGACCGCACACCGCGAGGAGAAGGGCGTCGTACTCGCCCGAATCCAGCTTGGCGAGCCTGGTGTTGGCGTTGCCCCGGATCGGCTTGGCCGTCAGGTGGGGGTGGGTACGGGCGAGCTGGGCGATCCGGCGCACCGACGACGTGCCGAGGACGGAGCCCGGGGGAAGCCGGTCGAGCGTGCGCCCGCCCGGCTCCACCAGGGCGTCGTGGAGGCTGTCGCGCCGCAGGTGCGCCGCGAACACCGTCCCCCGGGCGACGGGCACGTCCCCCGGCACGTCCTTCACGCAGTGCACCGCCAAGTCGACGGCCCCGCCCACCAGCGCCTCGTCCAGCTCACGGGTGAACGCCCCCTTGCCGCCGAGCTGCGACAGGGCGCCGGACCACCGGTCGCCGGACGTGGTGAAGTCGACGACCTCGGTCCGCACGTCCGGGCGGAGGGCAGCCAACTCCTTTCGGAGACGGGCTACTTGCGCCAGTGCCATCGGTGAGGACCGGGTGCCGATGCGAAGGACTTCCAGTGACATGGGGGAACCGTAGCGTCACGCGGGGTAAGGAGGGTCGTCGAGACGCGCGGCGACGACGAGCCCGGAGGCCCAGTCCATCAGGGTCCAGCGCATCCGGTCGTGCCGGTGCAGCTCGCGGACGAACCGGTCGACGCGGCTCTGATGGTCGTCGGGCCAGGTCGGCTGCGGCTTGAGGTCGTCCCCGACGTACAGCGCGCCCGGCCTCAGCAGTCGTACGAGACGGTCCAGGCCGGTGAACTTGCCGGGGCGGCAGTCCACGAAGGCGAGGTCGAACCGCGGCCCCTCGTACGTGCGCAGCCACCGTTCCGCGTCGTCGTGCACGAACCGCACCCGGGGGTCGTCACCGAGATGCCGACGCGCCACCTCCTGGAACCGGGGTTCGGCCTCCACGCTGACGAGCCGGGCGGTCGGGTCCATGCCGTCGAGCAGCCAGGCGGAGCCGGCCCCGGCCCCCGTGCCGAGTTCCACGACGACCCCGCCCCTCTTCGAGGCGGCGAGCATGGACAGGAAGGCGCCGGTGCGGAGGTCGCACGACATGTCGAAGCCCAGGCGCTCGGCCTCGGAGAGGATGCCTCCGAGCCGGGCGGGAACGTGACGGGGGCGGTCATCCAGCGTGGTCACGGGCGGCTCCCAGGTGCGTGGCGACGTCCTCCGCCGCGAAGGTCAGGACGAGATCGGCTCCGGCCCGTTTCAGGCTGCCGAGGTACTCGGTCGCGCCGCGCGGACCGAGGGCCTTGAGGGCGGCGTACTCACCGCTCGTCGAGTAGGCGATGACGCGCACGTCGGTCGCGGCCCGCAGGGAGGTCAGGACGTCCACGGCCGTCATGGCGGGTTGCAGACAGAGGCTGTCGGCGCCCTCGGCCTCCCAGCGGCGTGCTTGTGCGAGGGCCTGTCGCCGGGCCCGATGGGGTTCGAGCTGGAAGCCGCGCCGGTTCCCCCGTGCGGGATCGGTCCTCATGACGCGCTTGAACGGCCCGTACAGCTCCGTGTGAAGGGCGATGTTCGGGCTGACGCCGACGGAGTGGTGACCGGCCCCCGTCAGCGCGTCGCGGACCGCCCGTACCGACCCGTCGAGCATGGCCGTGGGGCTCACCGCGTCGGCCCCGGCGTCGGCATGGAGCACGGCCATGCGGGACATCAGCGCGTACGAGGCGGTGAGGTCGGTGTCGCCGTCCTCCGTGAGCAGGACGCACTCCCCGTGAGAGGTCCACGCGCACCCGCACACCTCGGTCGTGACGACCATGTCGGGGACGGTGGACTTGATCGAACGAACGGCCCTCACCATGAGGTTCTCGGGGTCGAGCGCTTCGTCCGCCTTCGGCGAGCGGTCCCTGCCGAAGGCGAAGAGCTTCAGGCCGCGCAGTCCGAGGGCGTGCCACCGGCTCGCGGTCGCGACCACGTCCGCCGGGGCGACCGCACCGGGCAGTCCCCCGGCCGGTGGCACGGGCAGGACGAGAAGCGGTGCCGTCAGGTCTCGTACGTCCAGCAAGGGGCGCTCGTACAGGCTGCGTACCGCGTGGCGGGCGCGCCCTGGACTGATCCCGCCGGGGCCGCCCTGGCGCGGGACGGCCGCTACCACGTGAACTCCGCCCAGACGATCTTCCCCATGGGGCGGTCGTCGATGCCCCACGCGGTGGCGAGGACCTCCACGACGTGCAGTCCGCGCCCCCGGCCGCGCCCTTCCGACTCGCGTCGCCGTACAGGGCGGCGCCGGGTGGGGTCGTGCACTTCGATCCGTACCGATCCGGGCTCCGCGACGACCGCCACGAGGAAGGAGTCGCCGGGTTCCGTGCCGTACCGGACGGCGTTGGTGGCCAGTTCGCACGTGACGACCCGGATGTCGTTCACCTGGTCGGGGGTGAGGCCGAGCGCGCTGTCGTTGACGATGTCGCGCACGTAGTCGCGCGCGGCCCTGGCGGATTCCGGGGAGCCGATGAACCTCTTCTGCGGGGGCGGGTTCTTCGGAGTGGGGTGGCGTAGTGCCCGTAACTGTTCCGGCTGCACGGTGATCATGCGAATCCCTCCGGTCCATGCGCTCGTCCGGACATGACTGAGTCACGACTGCTTGAGCGCAAACGCAGTTGGTGCAGTCATGCTGCTCGCCAGACTCCTCGATCTGCAAGCAAAATCACTCGATCGTAGAAATTTGCACGCTTGAGTGAGAAGGGTGATCGCCGAAGGTTTGGCGGATGACAGGCGGTGACGCCGCACGGCAGACTGACGGAGCGACAGGTGGGCAGGGAGGGGACAGAGTGAGTGCGCCTACGGTGCGCCGACGCAGACTCGGCGCGACGCTGCGCGCCTTGTGTGGCAGCCGGACCATCGAAGAGGTGGCCACGGCCTCCGGCGGTGTCTTCACCGTCTCCCGGATCAGCCGGTTCGAGAACGCCAAGAACGCGGCGAAGGCGAAGGACGTCGACGCCCTCCTCGACGTACTCGCGGGGTTGGGCGCCGAGGTGAGCGACGAGCTGCGCAAGGCGCTGATCACGTTGACCCGGGAAGGCGCGCAGCGGGGCTGGTGGCACTCGTACCGGGGTGTTCTCACTCCTGTCTACGAGGACTTGATCAGCCTGGAGGCCGACGCCACCTCGATCGCCACCTGGCAGCTCGGTGTGATCCCCGGACTGCTCCAGACGTCGGAGTACGCACGCGAGATCATCCGGGCGACCGCCATGTCGGACGCGGTCGAGGCCAAGGTCGACGCGCTGGTCGAGGTCCGTCTCGCGCGGCAGTCCATCCTCACGCGGGAGCGCCCGCTCACGCTGTGGGCCATCATCGCGGAGAGCGCACTGCGGACTCGGACGGCCGATCCGGCGATCATGCGGGACCAGTTAGGGCGGCTGCTGTTCCTCGGCGAACGTCCGAACGTGAACATCCAGGTTCTCCGCTCCGACGCCCCGCCGCACGTTGGGCAGATGAGCAGCTTCTCGATCCTCGGATTCGGGGACCATCCCGACCTCGACGTGGTCCACACCGAGTCGTTGACAGCAGCCCTGTACGTTGAGGAGCGCGAGCACGTCGCCGTGTACCGGAACGCGATGCAGCTTCTCACCTCTGCCGCCGAATCCGTCGAACGGACGGCGGAAATGATCACAGAGATAAGGAACTCCCTATGAACCACATCGCCGACGCCTCCACCCTGCCCGTTGCCTGGTGGAAGTCGACGTACTCGGACAGCGGTGCGCAGTGCGTCGAGTGCGGCGTCGTCGACGCCGACGCGCAGGTCGTCGCCGTCCGTGACAGCAAGGTGCCGGCCGGGCCCGCGCTGCTGGTCGGCTTCGGTGCCCTCGGCGCGCTGGTCGGCGCGGTGCGGGACGGGCGCATGTAAGTCTCCCGCGTCGCCTTCGCAGGGCGGCGAGGACTCGTTCCGGTACGGCCCCGCGCTTCGGTGCGGGGCCGTACCGGTTTCCTCGCGCACCCCGCACAGGCACCGCCCAAAATCATGCAGGCGTGCTTGATTGTTCTACGGGGTACTGACAAGGTCTCCCCAAGTCGCAGCGGTACCCGCGATCCCGGCGCTCACCTTCCACCTCTCCAGGGGGTCATCCATGGTGTTCCACAGCGCGTACGAGGACGTCCCGGCCGTCTCGCTCCCCATCCACGACGCGGTCCTCGGCCGCGCCGCCGAGTACGGCGACACCCCGGCCCTCGTCGACGGCTCCGGCGCGGAGGGGGCGCTCACCCTCACGTACGCCCAGGTCGACGCCTTCCACCGGCTCGTCGCCGCCGGGCTCGCCGAGGCGGGCGTCCGCAAGGGGGACGTGCTCGCCCTGCACAGCCCCAACACCGTGCTCTTCCCCGTGGCCTTCTACGCCGCCACCCGCGCCGGCGCGGCCGTCACCACCGTCCACCCGCTCGCCACCCCCGAGGAGTTCGCCAAGCAGCTCCGCGACTCCTCCGCCCGCTGGATCGTCACCGTCTCGCCCCTGCTCCCCGCCGCCCGCGCCGCCGCCGAACTCGCGGGCGGGATCGAGGAGATCTTCCTCTGCGACCAGCCCCCGGCGGGGGAGGCCGTCCGCTCGCTCCAGGCCTTCCTCGGCTCCACCGGGCCCGTCCCCGAGATCGCGGTCGACCCCGACGAGGACGTCGCCGCCCTCCCGTATTCGTCCGGCACGACCGGGGTACCCAAGGGGGTGATGCTCACGCACACCTCGATCGCGACCAACCTCGCCCAGCTGGAGCCGTTCATCCCGATGGGACCGGGTGACCGGATCCTCGCCGTGCTGCCGTTCTTCCACATCTACGGGCTCACCGCCCTCATGAACGCGCCCCTCCGCCAGGGCGCCACCGTCGTCGTCCAGCCCCGCTTCGAGCTCGACACCTTCCTGCGCGCCGTCCAGGAGCACCGCATCAACGGCCTGTACGTGGCCCCGCCGATCGTCCTCGCCCTCGCCAAGCACCCGGCCGTCGCCGACTACGACCTGTCCTCCCTGGAGTACATCGTCAGCGCCGCCGCCCCGCTCGACGCCGCCCTCGCCGAGGCGTGTTCGAAGCGGCTCGGGCTCCCGCCCGTCCGGCAGGCGTACGGCATGACCGAGCTGTCCCCGGGCACCCACGTCGTCCCCCTCGACGTCGAGACGCCCCCGCCCGGCACCGTCGGCCGGCTCCTGCCCTCCACCGAGATGCGGATCCTCTCCCTGGACGACCCCGCGAAGGACGCCGCGCCCGGCGAGGAGGGCGAGATCGCCATCCGGGGACCCCAGGTCATGAAGGGCTACCTCGGCCGCCCCGACGCCACCGCCGCCATGATCGACGCCGAGGGATGGGTCCACACCGGCGACGTCGGACGCGTCGACGGGGACGGCTGGCTCTTCGTCGTCGACCGCGTCAAGGAACTCATCAAGTACAAGGGCTTCCAGGTCGCCCCCGCCGAACTGGAGGCGCTGCTCCTCACCCACGAGGGCATCGCCGACGCCGCCGTCATCGGCGTCACCGACGCCGAGGGCACCGAGATCCCCAAGGCCTTCGTCGTCCGCCAGCCCTCCGCGCCCGGCCTCACCGCCGAGGAGGTCGTCGCGCACGTCGCCGCGCGCGTCTCCCCGTACAAGAAGGTCCGCGACGTGGAGTTCGTCGAGACCGTCCCCCGGGCCGCGTCCGGGAAGATCCTCCGAAGGGAACTGAGGGAACGCGCATGACCACACTCGTCACCACGTCCGAGGAACGGGGCATCACCACCCTCACGCTGAACTCCCCCGCCACCCGCAACGCCCTCTCCGCCGCCCTCGTCGGCGAGCTCGCCGACGCGCTCGCCGCGTGCGGCAAGGACCCGGGCGTACGGGCCGTGGTCCTCGACCACGCCGGCACCACCTTCAGCGCGGGCGCCGACCTGAAGGCGCCCCCGAGCCCGTACGACTTCGTGGCCCTGCTCCGGCGGATCGTCGAGCTGCCGAAGCCCGTCGTCGCCCGGGTCACCGGGCACGCGCGCGCGGGCGGCCTCGGGCTGCTCGGCGCGTGCGACGTCGTGGTGGCGGGGGAGGAGGCGGACTTCGCCCTCACGGAGGTACGGATCGGGGTCGCGCCCGCCGTCATCTCGCTCACCCTCCTCCCGAGGCTGGAACCGCGCGCGGCGGCCCGCCACTACCTGACGGGCGAGCGGTTCGGGGTGCCGGAGGCGATCGCCATGGGCCTGGTGACGGCCGGGGACGACGCGCTCCCCGGCATCCTCGACGCGCTGCGCGCCGCGTCGCCGCAGGGCCTGCGGGAATCGAAACGGCTGGTCACCGCTAAAGTCCTGGAGACCTTCGAACGCGACGCGGAGGACCTGGTGCAGAGGTCGGCCACGCTCTTCGCCTCCGCCGAGGCGCGCGAAGGGATGACGGCCTTCCTCGAACGACGGGACCCCGCATGGCGGCTGTGACCGCACCCAAGCAGGACCGGAGCCGCGCCACCCGGCAGCGGCTCCTGGAGGCCGCCGTGTCCTGCCTGGCCGAACACGGCTGGGCGGGCTCGACGGTCTCCGTGGTGGCGGAGCGGGCCGGCGTCTCCCGGGGCGCCGCCCAGCACCACTTCCCCACCCGCGAGGACCTCTTCACGGCCGCCGTCGAGTACGTCGCCGAGGAGCGTTCCCAGGCGCTGCGGGCGCTGCCCTCCGACGACCGGGAGGCGGCCGTCGCCGCCCTCGTCGACCTCTACACCGGCCCCCTCTTCCGGGCCGCCCTCCACCTCTGGGTCGCCGCCACCGGCGAGGACCAGCTCCGCGCCCGCGTCACCGAGCTGGAGGCCCGCGTCGGCCGCGAGTCCCACCGCATCGCCGTCGAGGTCCTCGGCGCCGACGAGTCCCGCCCCGGCGTCCGCGAGACCGTCCAGGGCCTCCTCGACATGGCCCGCGGCCTCGGCCTCGCCACCCTCCTCACCGACGACCGCACCCGCCGCGAACGGGTGGTGTCCCAGTGGGCACGGCTGGTGAACGAGGCACTGAAGTAGCGACGGGCCCGCACCACGACCCCCGAACCGGCCGGCCCCGGCCGGGATCCCGGAGCGGCGGTGACGGTACGCCCCCCGGTCCGGAGCGGCGCCACCCCCGGCGGCAGCCGCCCGAGCGCCGGTACGGCTCCAGAGCCCGGAGCGGCGGTGGCGGTACGGCCCCCGGTCCGGAGCGGCGCCACCCCCGGCGGCGGCCGCCCGAGCGCCGGTACGGCCCCAGAGCCCCGGGCCCCCGGCCCCGGACCCGGCCCCGGAGCAGCGGTACGGCCCGGCCCCCGAGCGCCGATACGGTCCGGATTCCCGTGCCCGAAGCACCGGTACGCCCACCGCAGCCCGCAGCCCGCAGCCCGCAGCCCGCAGCCCGCAGCCCGCAGCCCGCAGCCCGCAGCCCGCAGCCCGCAGCCCGCACCCCGCACCCCCCGGCCCCCCGCCCCCGCCCGCGCAGCGCTACGTCCCCGATCAGGAACAACGTCCCGTTGAGTGACCCGCGCCACACCCCTCCCGGGCCCCCCGCAGTACTCTGTTCCCATGCCTCCGCTCGTACGCCGTCGCCACGTGGACTTCGTCCGCGTCACGAGCATGAGCTGTCGACGCTCCGTCTGACCCTCGCGGCCTTCCGGGCCACCGGCCTCCCGCGCCGCAAGGCTCCCCGAGCCCCCGGCGCCCCGGGCCTGCCGGCCCCTCCGGCCACCCGGCCCCGGGTCCTCCGGACCCGCACGGCCCTTCCGACCTTCCGGGGTACCACTCCACCCACCCCTCCTGGTCCCGTCACAGAGCCCCAGCAGACCGGCACCCGTGGCGCCGCCCCACCCCCGGCGGCCGTCCGGGCACCCGTAGACCCCGCGGACACCCCATGACCAGCAGCTCGTACTCCTCGCAGCTCCCCATCGTGGACCTCTCGGCCGCCGACCGCGGCCCGCAGGCCCGGAGGCTGCTCCACGCCCAGCTCCACTCGGCCGCCCACGACGTGGGGTTCTTCCAGCTCGTCGGGCACGGGGTGACCGAGGCCGAGACCGAGGCCCTCACCTCCGCCATGCGCGCCTTCTTCGCGCTGCCCGAGGCCGACCGGCTCGCCCTCGACAACGTGAACTCGCCGCACTTCCGCGGCTACACCCGCATCGGCGACGAGCGGACGCGGGGCGCCCGCGACTGGCGCGACCAGCTGGACATCGGCGCCGAGCGCCCCGCGCACGCCCCCGCGCCCTGGGAGGCCCCGTACTGGTGGCTCGAAGGCCCCAACCAGTGGCCCGAGGCCCTGCCCGAGCTGCGCACCGCCGCCCTGCACTGGATCGACCGGCTCAGCGGCGTCGCCGAGCGCCTGCTGCACGAGCTGCTCGCCTCCATCGGCGCGCCCGAGGACTTCTACGACGACATCTTCGGCCCGCACGCCCACCCGCAGCTCAAGCTGGTGCGCTACCCGGGCAGCAGCGGCGAGGGCGACGACCAGGGCGTGGGCGCCCACAAGGACTACGGCTTCCTCACCCTGCTGCTCCAGGACCAGGTCGGCGGGCTCCAGGTCCAGCGGGAGGACGGGAACTTCCACGACGTGCCGCCGCTGCCCGGCGCGTTCGTCGTCAACCTGGGCGAGCTGCTCGAAGTGGCCACCAACGGCTACCTGCTCGCCACCAACCACCGGGTGGTCTCCCCGCCCGGCGCGACGGAACGTTTCTCCGTCCCGTTCTTCTACAACCCGCGGCTCGACGCCCGGATCGCCCCGCTGGACTTCCCGCACGCCTCCACGGCCCCCGGCATCACCACCGACCCGTCGAACCCGCTGTTCGCCGAGTACGGGCGCAACGCCCTGAAGGGGAAGCTCCGCGCCCACCCGTCGGTGGCGGCCCGCCACCACGCGGAGCTCCTGCTGCACCCGGAGGGTCAGCCGGCGATGTCGGCGTAACCCTCGATGTCGCGCGGGTCCCGCCGGCCGGGACCCGTGTAGCGGGCCGAGGGGCGGACCAGGCGGCCGGTGCGCTTCTGCTCCAGGATGTGCGCCGACCAGCCGGCCGTGCGCGCACAGGAGAACATCGAGGTGAACATGTGCGCCGGGACCTCGGCGAAGTCCAGGACGATGGCCGCCCAGAACTCCACGTTCGTCGCCAGGACGCGGTCGGGGCGCCGGTTGTGCAGCTCCTCCAGGGCGGCCTTCTCCAGGGCCTCGGCGACCTCGAAGCGCGGCGCGGCCAGCTCCTTGGCCGTACGGCGGAGCACGCGCGCGCGGGGGTCCTCGGCGCGGTAGACGCGGTGGCCGAAGCCCATCAGCCGCTCGCCCTTGTCCAGGGCCTGCTTCACGTACGCGGTGGCGTCGCCGGTCCGCTCGATCTCCTCGATCATGCCGAGGACGCGGGAGGGCGCGCCGCCGTGCAGCGGGCCGGACATGGCGCCGACGGCGCCGGAGAGCGCGGCGGCCACGTCGGCGCCGGTGGAGGCGATGACGCGGGCGGTGAACGTGGAGGCGTTCATGCCGTGCTCGGCGGCCGAGGTCCAGTACGCGTCGACGGCCTTGACGTGCTTCGGGTCGGGCTCGCCGCGCCAGCGGATCATGAACCGCTCGACGATGGACTGCGCCTTGTCGATCTCGCTCTGCGGGACCATCGGGAGGCCCTGGCCGCGCGCGGACTGCGCGACGTACGAGAGGGCCATGACGGCAGCGCGGGCGAGGTCGTCGCGGGCCTGCTCGGGCGAGATGTCCAGGAGCGGTTTGAGGCCCCAGACGGGCGCGAGCATGGCGAGCGCGGACTGCACGTCGACCCGGATGTCACCGGAGTGGACCGGGATCGGGAACGGCTCGGCGGCGGGCAGGCCGGGGTTGAAGGCGCCGTCGACGAGGAGGCCCCAGACGTTGCCGAACGAGACGTGGCCGACGAGGTCCTCGATGTCGACGCCGCGGTAGCGGAGGGCGCCGCCCTCCTTGTCGGGTTCGGCGATCTCGGTCTCGAACGCGACGACTCCCTCAAGTCCGGGTACGAAGTCGGACATCAGGCGGCTCCTCTATCGATGATCGATCAACGGGGTTGGTCGATGGCGGGAATCAACAGTCATCCAGCCGAAGAGTCTGTACGGTTCCGATGATGCGGGGAAGCGTGACATCCGGCACACTCCGCCGATCCGGCGGGAGAGGGTTAGCCGCCTCCGGTGCCGGGCAGACTGGCCCGCTGCCGCAGAATGGCCCCGTGACCGATTCCGCGAGCGACGACCCCACGCACTGTCCGACGGACCGTCCGGCAGCCCGCCCGGTGGCCTTTCCGGCGGCCTTCCCGGCGACCGGCGAGGTCCCGGACCCCGCCGACATGCGCGAGCAGTACCGCACCACGGAACTGTCCCCGGCCGACCTCGCGCCCGAGCCGGTCGCGCAGTTCACCCGCTGGTTCAAGGAGGCCGCCGCGGACCCGGCGATCCACGAGCCGAACGCGATGGTGGTCTCCACCGCGACCCCCGACGGCCGCCCGTCCTCCCGGACGGTCCTGCTCAAGCACTACGACGGAGCCGGGTTCGTCTTCTTCACCAACTACGACTCCCGCAAGGGCCGGGAGCTGGCGGACAACCCGTACGCCTCGCTGCTCTTCCCCTGGCACCCGGCGGCCCGCCAGGTCGTCGTCACGGGCCGCGCCGAGCGCGTCGGGCGCGACGAGACGGTCGCGTACTTCCGCACCCGCCCGCACGGCTCCCGGCTCGGCGCCTGGGCGAGCCCCCAGTCCTCGGTGATCGGCTCCCGCGAGGAACTCCTCGCCCGCTACGACGAACTCGCCGCCCGCTACCCCGAGGACGCCCAGGTCCCGGTCCCCCCGCACTGGGGCGGCATCCGCGTCGTCCCGGACACGGTCGAGTTCTGGCAGGGCCACGAGAACCGCCTCCACGACCGCCTGCGCTACGTCCGCGAGGACGGCGACACGTGGCGGGTGGAGCGCCTGGCCCCCTGACCGGGAGCGGAAACGCAGACGACCCGTGAGCCTTGGTCCCGCCCGCCCAGGCGCCTGGGTCGGACGGGAGCCGGCCGGACTCACCGGCGGCTCACGGGTCGGGTGACTGCGTTGGTCTTCGGCAGACTGGCCTGCCGAGGTGCACAGAGTGCGACGGCAGGCGTCAGCCCGCAGTCACCTCACGAGTCCGAAAAGAAACCATTTTTTCGGATCACCTCCTTTCGCGTGTACCCCCACACTAGGCACCGCCCCGACCCCCTTCAAGGGATTTATTCGCGCCTTCGCGCTTCCGGATCCGCAGGGCCTCCGTGACGATCCGGCGCACCTCGGCGGCCGGCAGGGCCGTGTTCCGCCCCGCCTCCCGGGCGACGTGGGCGGCCTCGTCGTCGAGCAGGGCGAGGAGCGAGGGCAGCGGGAGGCGGGGGTGGCCGGCCACGGCGCGGCGGACGTCGGCCTCCGGGTCGGCGGCGAGGGCGGCGGCGAGCTCCGGGGGGAGCAGGGGGCGTTTCCGGGAGTGCCGGTGGCGCCGTTCCAGCCGCTCGGTCGTCTCCGCGTCGAGCACGGGAGTGCTTTCGGCCGCCGCGAGCCGCACCTCCTGGTCCTCGTCGTCGAGGAGCCGGGCGACGGTCCCGGCGGGCAGCGCGGCGCCGCCGAGCGCGGCGGACCGGCGGAAGACCGGAAACGGCGACTCCACGTGCGGCAGCGGGTCGTCCCGCACCCACTCCATGATCCGGAACTCCAGTGAGGCGAGGGCGAGTTCACAGCCCGCCGCCACCATGAGGGCACCCTCGTCGAGGTCGGACAGCACGGCCGGGAGGTCGTCCCCCCGCAGCAGGGCCGCACCGGCGGTCAGGTACGCGTGGATCTCCGCCCGCAGCGCCTCGGGCGCGTCCTGTCGTACGAGGACCTCGGCCCGTACGACCGGGTCCTCGTCCCGCGCGAGCGCCTCCACGAGGTCCGGCGGCAGTTCGGGGCGGGCGGCGACGGCGCGGCGCACCTTCTCGTCGGAGTCCGCGGCGAGCCCGGCGGCGGTCTCCGGGGCGAGCGGCCGCAGGTGGGTCACGACCCCGGCCCGCGTGACCGGGTCCGCGAGCAGCGCGGGCCACAGGTCGGCCGGGGGCACCGGATGCGGCGGCCGGCAGAAGTACACGGCGCAGGCCGCCCCGCGGACCTGCGGCTCCGGGTCGGTGAGCAGGAGCCTCCGTACGTCCTCGGGCGCGTCGGTGCACCACTGGGCGAGCTTGGCGCGTACCTCCGGGTCCGGGTCCCGGGCGAGCCGGGCGCGGGCCTCCGCCGGGAGGTCGTCGCGCTGCGCGAGGCACCCCCGCACCTGGGGGTCCGGGTCGTCCAGGAGCCGGGCGAGGAGGTCCGGCGGGAGGCTCTCCGCATGGATGGCCAGGGAAGTGCGGGCCCAGGGGTCCGGGTGTGCGGCGAGGATCCGCCGGTCCGCGGTGGACAGGGCGGGGTTGCGGGCGAGCGGGACCACGGGCCGGCGGTCCGGAGCGGTGAGCACCTCGTCCACGAGGGTGCGCGGGAGGTCCGTGCGGTGGGCCAGGGCGTCGCCGCCCACGCCGGGCAGGGCGAGGAGGTCCCGCAGCAGCTCGGGCGGCAGGTCGGGGTGGAGGGACAGGGCGGTGAGGGCGTCGGAGGTGGCCACGGGGTCATGTTCGTTTCCGGGAGGAAACAATGTCGGCGAAGGTGGTGTGCTCTGCGTCACGTTCCAGTTGAATGGTCCACAGTATGGGGGGTGTCGGGTGAGTGCTTTCGCGGAGTCCACGAGTGATACCGCTTCCGTTCCCGGGGCGGGGGCCGATCTGCTGGCCGCGCTGCTCGACGGGATGGACGCGGCGCTCTGTGCCTTCGGGGCCGACGGGACGGTCACGCACTGGAACCGGGAGGCCGAGCGGATCCTCGGGTGGTCCGCCGCGGAGGCGGTCGGGCGGCGCGGGTTCGAGGGCTGGGCGGCGCGGAGCGCGGACGCCGAGGAGACCCTGGGGCGCCTGATGGGGGCCATGAAGGGGCCCGGCCGGCAGGTCCACGAGTTCGTGCTGCTCCGCAAGGACGGCGGGCGGGTGCTCGTGCGGAGCCAGGCGGCCGGGGTGCGCGGCGCGGACGGCGCGCCGGCCGGGGTGTACTGCGCGTTCAGCGAGGTCCACGTCCAGCTCGACCTGGAGCGTTCGGTCGCCCTCAGCGAGGCCCTGTTCGACGACGCCTCCTGGGGCGTCGTCCTGGTCGACGCCGACCTGCGCCCCGCCATGGTCAACGCCCACGCGGCCCGCGCCTTCGGAGCCGGTCGTACGACCCTGCTCGGGCGCCCGCTCGGCGACGTCGTCGTGCACGGCGTCGAGGAGCTGGAGGCCGCCTTCCAGCACGTCCTGGCGGAGGGCACCCCGCCCGCCCCCGCCGAGGTGTGGGTGACGCTGCGGACGGCCTCGGGGGAGCGGCGCCGGTGCTGGCGCAGCGGCTTCCTGCGCCTGGGGTCCCCGATGACGGAGGCGGCGGTGCCGCTGGGGGTCGCCTGGCTGTTCCAGGACGTGACCGAGGAGCGGCTCGCGCTGCGGGAGGCGGACCGGCTGCGGTTCCGGTGGAGCCAGCTGCACCGGGCGGGCGCGGCGGCGGCCGAGTGCGAGGACCCGGCGGAGGCGGCGGCGGTCCTCCTGGAGTTCGCCCTGGCCGGGTTCGCGGACCACGCCCTGGTGGACCGGGTGGCGGGCGACCGGCGCCTGACGCGGGCCCTGGCCGTCCCGGCCGCCGTCCCCGGCCCGTCCTCCCCGCCCGTGGGCGGCGGCATCCCGCTGCGGTACGGGCCGAGGCACCCGGCGCTCCAGGCCTGGGACCGGACGGGCGCGGTCCGGGCGAGCGCGGGCCGTACCGCCGAGGTGTGGGCGGAGGCCCACCAGTGGCCCGGCGACGCGGCGCACTCGCTGTGCGCGGTGCTGCGCTCCCGGGGCCGGACGCTGGGCGTCCTCACCTTCCTGCGGGCCGCCTGCCGCCCGGCCTTCGAGCGCGAGGACGTGGTCTTCGCGGAGTCGGTGGCGACGGGGGTGGCGTCCTTCCTGGCGCTGGGGGACGGACACGGGGACGGGCCCCCGGCGTACTGACCGGGGGCCCGTGTGCGCGGTCTCCGCGCCCGTCACTCCGGGTCGCGCCGGAAGGCGGCCGTCGACCAGCGGTGGCCGAGCGCGACGAGGGCCAGGGACCAGGCGACGGCGAGCCACCCGTTGTGGCCGATCTCGGTGCCGAGCAGCAGGCCGCGCAGGGTCTCGATGGCCGGGGTGAAGGGCTGGTACTCGGCGACCGGCCGGAACCAGCCGGGCATGGACTCCAGCGGGACGAAGGCGCTGGAGATCAGGGGCAGCAGGATCAGGGGCATCGCGCTGTTGCTCGCGGCCTCGGCGTTGGGGCTGGCCATGCCCATCCCGACCGCGATCCAGGTGAGCGCCAGGGCGAAGAGCGCGAGCAGCCCGAGGGCGGCCAGCCATTCCAGGGCGGTGGCGTCGACGGAGCGGAAGCCGATGGCGAGGCCGACGGCGCCGACGAGGAGGACACTGGCCAGCGACTGCATCACGCTGCCGACCACGTGCCCGACGAGGACGGAGCTCCGGTGGATGGCCATGGTGCGGAAGCGGGCCATGATGCCCTCGTTCTTGTCCGTGGCCACGGACACGGCGGCCCCGATGACGGTGGAGCCGATGGTCATGAAGAGGATGCCCGGGACGATGTGGGTGATGTAGGCGGAGCGGCCCCCGCCGCCGGCCAGGCCGGCGCTCATCGCCTCGCCGAAGACGTAGACGAACAGCAGCAGGAGCATCACCGGGGTGAGCAGCAGGTTCAGGGTGAGGGAGGGGTAGCGGCGGGCGTGCAGGAGGTTGCGGCGCAGCATCGTGGACGAGTCGCGCACGGCGAGGGCGAAGGTGCTCATCGGACGGTCTCCTCGGTGGGGGAGGGCTGGGCGGGGACTCCGGCGGTGCCGGTGAGGGCGAAGAAGACGTCGTCGAGGTCCGGGGTGTGCACGGTCAGTTCGGCGGCCTCGACGCCGGCCGTGTCCAGCCGGTCCAGGACGGCGCGCAGGGCGCGCTGGCTCCCGTCGCCGGGCACGCGGAGCGTGAGCGCCTCGTCGTCCGGGGCGGCTCCGGGCAGGTGCGCGGCGGCGGAGCGGTGGGCGGCGGGGTCGGAGAAGCGCAGCCGCACGTGGCCCCCGGGAACCAGCCGCTTGAGCTCCTCGGCGGTGCCCTCGGCGGCGATCCTTCCGTCGTGGAGGACGGCGATGCGGTCGGCGAGCTGGTCGGCCTCCTCCAGGTACTGGGTGGTGAGGAAGACGGTGACGCCGCCGGCGACCAGTTCGCGGACGATCCGCCACATGGTGTGCCGCGAGCGGGGGTCCAGGCCGGTGGTGGGCTCGTCGAGGAAGATGATCCGGGGGGCGCCGACCAGGGTCATGGCGATGTCCAGGCGGCGCTTCATGCCGCCGGAGTAGCCGGCGGCGGGCTTCTTCGCCGCCTCGACCAGGTCGAAGCGCTCCAGGAGTTCGGCGGTCACCCGGCGCCCCTCCCGCTTGGGCAGGTGGTGCAGGTCGGCCATCAGGAGCATGTTCTCCTCGCCCGTGATCAGGCCGTCGACGGCGGAGAACTGCCCGGTGACGCCGATGGCGGCCCGTACCGCCTGCGGGGCGGTGGCCAGGTCGTGGCCGCCGACCCGCAGGTCCCCGGCGTCGGCGGAGACGAGCGTGGAGAGGATCTTGACGGCGGTGGTCTTGCCGGCGCCGTTCGGGCCGAGCAGGGAGAAGACCGTTCCTTCGGGGACGGCGAGGTCGACGCCGTCGAGCACGACCTTGTCCCCGTAGGACTTGCGCAGCCCGGTCGCCGCGATGGCCAGGTCGGTCATGGTGATGCTCCTTCGGGAGTGGCGCGGGAAGTGGGGGCGGGGAGTGGCGCGGGGAGCGGGGCGGAGAGGGGTCAGAGGTCAGGGGGGCAGGGGTCAGAGGCTGCGGGCGGTGATGTCGCCCCGGGTGGTGGTCGCGTGGACGGCGAGCACGGCGGTGCCGTCGTTCTTCAGGTCGTTGACGACGCGGCCGAGGGTGGTTCCGGCGTCCAGGGAGGCGGAGACCCCGGCGGCGGCGCCGACGGAGATGTCGCCGTCCTGGGTGCGGAGCACGACCTCGCCGCGCACGGCCTCGGTGATCCGGACGGCGCCCCGGTGGGTGCTGATCTCGGCGGGGCCGTTCAGCCGGCCGACCTCGACGTCGCCGTCGGTCGCGGTGAGGCGGACGCTCGCGGCCTCGTCGATCTTGATCCGCCGGTACGCGCCGTCGAAGACGACGTCGCCGAGCCGGCCCACGGCCCGGAACTCGGTGGCGGCCGCCTTCGCCTCGACGCGGGAGCCGACGGGCACCCGGACCGTCACCTCGACGGACCCGGAGGGCCCGAAGTTCCGGTTCTTCACGGGGACTTCGATCCGCAGGACGCCGTCGGCGTACGCGACGCCGGTCTGCTCGGCGGCCTTCACGTCGCGGCCCTTCGAGGCGTTCGCGGGGAGGACCTCGACCACGGTGTCGGCGCGGTCGGCGGCGATGATCTGGACCCGCCCGGCGGGAACGTCGAGGACGGCGGAGATCGGGGCGGGGGTGGCGAAGGTCTGCATGATGTTCTCCTCGTTTCACTTTGTTTCCGATGTTGGAAAAGCTACGTTGCGTTCGAGGAGTTGGCAACGAAGAAGTTGCACCGAAAGTGCGTCACCGCAGCTCAGTAGGGCAAAATCGTTGCACTGGGAATGAATTTAACGCAACGTCAGACACTCGTTGCGTTGCAATGGGTTGAAGATGAACGCTATGCTGGCGTCCCAGGGGTTCAGGGATTCGGGGACAACGGAGGAGGCCGCGATGCCCGGAGGCAGGCTCACGCAGCAGGACCGTCAGCAGATCGCGCTGGGACTGGCCGAGGGCCTCGCCTACGCGGAGATCGCCCGGGGCCTGGACCGCCCGACCTCGACGGTCACGCGCGAGGTGATGCGCAACGGCGGCCCCGCCGGATACCGCGCGGACCTCGCCCACCGCGCCACGGAGCAGCGCACCCACCGGCGCAGGCCGCCCGCCCGCCCCCGGGGGACGGAGCCGGCCCCCCAGCCGCACGGGCGCGACCCCGAGGCCGTGCGCGCGTACGAGGAGCTGTTCACCACCGTCATGATGCGGTCGGGCCTGTCCAAGATGATGGCCCGGGTGATGGTCGCCCTCCTCCTGACCGACACCGGCAGCCTGACGGCGTCCGAACTCGCCCAGCGCCTCCAGGTCAGCCCGGCGACCGTCTCCAAGTCGATCGCGTTCCTGGAGGGCCAGACCCTCGTCCGCAGGGAGCGCGACGAGCGGCGCCGCGAGCGGTACGTCATCGACGCCGACGTCTGGTACCAGTCGATGGTCGCCAGCGCCCGGGCCCTCACCGACCAGGTCGACATCGCCCGGCAGGGCGTCGGCGTCCTCGGCCCCGGCACCCCGGCCGCCGTCCGCCTGGAGAACGTCGCCCGCTTCCTCGACTTCGTCGCCGAGAGCCTCACCCGCGCCGCCGAACAGGCCCGCGAGGTCCTCTACACGAAGCCGGAGCCGACGCCGGAGCCGACGCCGGAGCCGACGCCTGAGCCGACACCGGCCGACCCGGCCGACCGCGCCTGAGGGGAGTGTTCGGGGAGGACCACACCCACTTTTTTGTGGGTACTTGTCGCCGTCCGGCGCCCGGGAGAACCTGGTGGCGGGCCCGGACGGAGAGGGGAGCGACAGGGCCTCAGGAAGCGGCCCGCGCTTCCGCGAGCCGGTCGAGACGCCGGTGGCCCCAGTCCGACAAGGGGCCGAGCAGCCCGGACAGTTCACGTCCGGGCTCCGTCAGCGAGTAGACGGTCTTCGGCGGCAGGACGTCGTGCGCCTCGCGGTGGACGAGGCCGTCCTCCGCCATCTCCCGCAGCGCCTGGGTCAGCACCTTCTCGCTGATCCCGGGAAGTTTGCGGCGCAGTTCGCCGGGCCGGTGCGGGCCGGACTCCAGCAGCCACAGCAGCGACGTCTTCCACTTGCCGTCGATCACGGAGATCGCGGCCGTGACCCCGCAGACGTTCGTGTCCTGGGTCCGGCGGCGTGTCATGCGTGCCCCTCTCCTCGCGCGGTCGTCCACGCGTTCACCTCAGTAGTACGTAAGGAAGTACACCCATGCCTTCTTCCCCCGCACAGAACCCCGCCCAGCAGCTCGACCGGCCCACCGTCACCGTCCTGGGGCTCGGACCGATGGGCCGGGCCCTGGCCGGCGCGTTCCTGGACGCCGGCGTACGGACCACCGTGTGGAACAGGACCCCCGGCCGGGAGGGGGACCTGGTCGAGCGGGGCGCGGTCCTCGCCGCGAGCGCCGGGGAGGCGGTCGCCGCGAGCGGGCTCACGGTGGTCTGCCTGGTCAACTACGACGCCACCGACGCCGTACTGCGGCGGCCGGAGGTCACGGACGCGCTCAAGGGGCGGACGGTGGCGAACCTGAGCGCCGACGTCCCGGAGCGGGCGCGCGACACCGCCCGCTGGGCGGCGGAGCACGGCGTCGCGTACCTGGACGGCGCCATCATGACCCCGACCCCGACCATCGGCACGTCCGAGGGGGTGTTCCTGTACAGCGGCCCCGAGGCGCTCTACCGCGAACACCGGCCGGTGCTCGACGCGTTGGGCGGCGTCCACACGCACCTGGGCGAGGACATCGGCCGGGCCGCCGCGTACGACGTCGCGCTGCTCGACATCTTCTGGACGTCGATGACGGGGTACGTGCACGCCCTCGCGCTCGCCCGCGCGGAGGGGGTCACGGCCCGGGAGCTCGCGCCGTTCGCGCAGGGCATCGGGGCGATCCTGCCGCCGCTGTTCCAGGAGTGGGCCGAGGACGTGGACGCCCGTGCGTACTCGGGCGAGGGCAACCCGCTGACCTCGGGCCTGTCGACCATGGAGCACGTGGTGCACGCCGCCGAGGGCCACGGGCTCGACGCGAGCGTCATGCGCGCGGCGGCGGCCCTGACCCGCCGTGCCGTGGACCGGGGTCACGGCACGGACGGCTTCACCCGGGTGACGGAGCTGCTGGACCTGCGCTGACGGGGGCCGGTACGGCCTCCAGGTGGGCGACCGCGTAGGGGCGGGAGCCCAGGGTGAGGAGGCGGAAGAGGGTGGCGGCCGCGCGGTGGGGGAGGCTGATGCGCTCCAGGACGGGGTACTCGGCGACCAGCCGCCAGCCGGGGACGAGGGCGGCCAGGTGCCGGCCGTCGGCGGCGCCGGACCGGAAGCGGGCGCCGGTGGCCTTGGTGATGGGGTGGCGTCCGCTGAGGGCGACCCAGGGGTGGAAGTAGTCGCCCGCCAGCTCGGTGCCGGGTCCGAAGGCCGTGCGGCAGGAGGCGAGGAAGCCGCGCAGCTCGTCCTGGGTGAGGTACATCAGGAGGCCCTCGGCCAGGACGAGGACGGGCCGTCCGGCGGTCTCGGCGGCCACGGCGTCGTGCCAGCCGGACTCGGTGACGGATCCGGTGTGGAGCCGTACGGGCTCGGTGGGCAGGAGTTCGCGGCGCAGCCGGATCACCTGGGGGAGGTCGACGCCCAGCCAGGTGACCGTCGCGGGGGTGCGGTCGGCGAGCCGGTGGGCGCGGGTGTCGAGGCCGATGCCGGCCGAGAGGACGACCCCGTCCGGGTGGCGCGCGGCGAACGCCTCGGTGAGCGCGTCGATCGCGATGGCGCGGTGGACGGAGCCGGTGGCGTTGCCCCGGTCGGTGAGGACCTCGGGCGGCCGGAACCCGCTCTCCTCGAGGAGCCGCTCGGCGATCGGGTCGCGGAAGTCGGTTCCGGGCAGGAGCTCGGCGGCGTGGGCGCGGCCGTAGAGCGGGGTGAGCAGGGTGACGGACACGCCGTCGAGGCCGTGCCGGGACGGCGTTTCCGAGGACTCGGGCATGAAGTTAGGTAACCCTAAGTTCGACACCCGGGTCAACCCCGGAAACGCACACCCGGGTCAACCCCGGAAACGCCTCGTGCGGCCCTCCGCCCCGCCCCCGACGTCACCGCCGGTAGAAGATCCGGTCGCCGTACTCCGTCATCACGCGCCCGTTCCACTCGTGCCCGCCGTCCACGTTCCCCGAGCGCAGCAGCGGCGGCTCGATGCCGCGCCGGACGAGCTCCTCGGCGGCGGCGGCGAGGGTGGCCTGCATGAGGGCGCTGGTGACGACGGTGGAGGCGGGCGCGAAGGGGGCCTCGATGCCCTCGTGCGTCAGCTCCGCGTCCCCGACGGCGATCCGGGAGTCGAGGACGACGTCGCAGTGGTCCTTGAGGTACGTCCCCGAGACGTGCCGGGACTTCGTCTCCGTCGCGTACGCCACCGAGGTGACGCCGATGACGGTGAGGCCCAGCGCGCGGGCGTTCATGGCCATCTCGACGGGCAGGGCGTTGCGCCCGGAGAGGGAGATGATGATCAGGACGTCCCCGGCCTTGACGGGGGAGGAGTCGAGGACCGCGCCCGCGAGGCCGTCGACCCGCTCCAGGGCGGAGCCGAGCGTGGCGGGCATGACGTCGACGCCGACGACGCCGGGGACGGCGAGCAGGTTCATGAGGGCCAGGCCGCCGGCCCGGTAGACGACGTCCTGCGCGGCGAGGGAGGAGTGGCCCGCGCCGAACGCGAAGAGCCGGTTGCCGTTCGCGACGGCCTCGGCGATGGCCTCTCCGGCGGCGGCGATCTCGGCGGAGTCCCCGTCGCGCACCTCCTGGAGCAGGCCGATCGCGGCGTCGAAGAACTGTCCGGCCAGCTTGCTCTCGCCCATCGCGGCGGCTCCTTCTCGTCGTGGTCGCCGATCACGGTGCGGTCTGGACCATTGCTCTGTCAATACCGCCTCCGGTACCGCGTCACCCGGGCGAGGCCCGGTTGTCCGTCCGATGCGTCAGAATTGGTGCAGGGCCAGCGCACGACTCATCGAGGGGCACGTATGTCCGGACTGATCGACACAACGGAGATGTATCTCCGCACCATCCTCGAGCTTGAGGAGGAAGGTGTGGTCCCCATGCGTGCCCGGATCGCCGAGCGGCTCGACCAGAGCGGCCCCACGGTGAGCCAGACGGTGGCCCGGATGGAGCGCGACGGCCTGGTGGCCGTGGCGAGCGACCGCCACCTGGAGCTGACGGACGAGGGCCGCCGCCTCGCCACCCGCGTGATGCGCAAGCACCGTCTCGCGGAGTGTCTGCTCGTCGACGTGATCGGCCTGGAGTGGGAGCAGGTGCACGCCGAGGCCTGCCGCTGGGAGCACGTCATGAGCGAGGCCGTGGAGCGGCGGGTCCTGGAGCTGCTGCGGCACCCGACGGAGTCGCCGTACGGGAACCCGATCCCGGGTCTGGAGGAGCTGGGCGAGAAGGCGGAGGCCGAGGCCTTCCTGGACGACTCGATGGTCTCCCTCGCGGACCTGGACGCGAGCGGGGGCAAGACGGTGGTCGTGCGCCGGATCGGCGAGCCGATCCAGACGGACGCCCAGCTGATGTACACCCTGCGGCGCGCGGGCGTGCAGCCCGGCTCCGTGGTGTCCGTCTCGGAGTCCGCGGGCGGCGTCCTGGTGGGCAGCAGCGGCGAGGCCGCCGAGCTGGACGCGGAGGTCGCGGCGCACGTCTTCGTCGCGAAGCGCTGACGCCCCACCGCCGGACAGGGCCGCCCCGAAAGCCCCGGGGCGGCCCTTTCGCGTCCGCGGCCGGACCCCGCCTTCCCTCGCGCGCGATACGGGAGTACGACTCCGAGGGCGGCCCTTTCGCGCCCGCCCGGGCGCCACGGCCCGGGGCGCGACCCGCCCCCGTGCGGAGGGCCGCACGGTTCCGGGACGACCCGCCCCGCGCGTACGGGGCTTGCACGGCGCCTGCGTAGTCCGGACCGGCCGGGCGCCGACCCGCCCCGCGCGGGCGCCGCCCTCCGTACGTACGGACGTACGGGCGTACGGAAGGGCCCGGGCGTGCGGCTCGCGGGCGGCGCCCCGGTTTACGGCGGAATGGCCACGCCCGCCCCTTCGGCGTGCCACGCTGGTACGGGTTGGGCGCGGAGGGGGTGGGGTCATGAGGGCGACGGACGACGTCACCGGAAACAGAGGACCCCGGCGCCCTTGGGCGCCGGGGCCTGTCCTCCCCGGTTCTGACCTGGAGCCCCGAGCTCTCAAGGTCATTCCCTTCGGACCGTTTTTCCCCGAGCGGTCCGCCTCCCGCTCAAGATCTCCCCTCGGTCGCGGGCGTCAATCCTTGAGGGCTGTCACTCGAACGAGGGGTGTTGAGTGGCAGGAGAGCATTTTCGAATGCGAGTTCGATACTCTGGCGAGGTTCGACGGAAAAGAGGGGGTGCCGGAGACATGGCGCGACGACTCGACGTCACCGGGGCCGACGGCGTCCGGCTGACGGCCTGGGACCACACGCCCGCGCCCACGGGCGACGGCACCACGGGCCGGGACGCCCCCGGCCGGAGCGCCACCGTCCCGGCGGGCGGAGACGGCGGCACCACCGCCCTCCCCGGCATCGTCCCCCAACCCGGCCCCGCCCAGGGCGCCGTCCCGCGCCCGGTCGGCCGGCCCGCGCCGGAAGCCCACCGGGCCCCCGCCCCCGGCGTGTTACTCCTCCACGGACTGATGGGCCACGCAGGTCACTGGGCCCGCGCCGCGAGCCGGCTCACCGGCGGGCACCGGCTCGTCGCCCTCGACCAGCGCGGCCACGGCGCCAGCGAGAAGCCCGCCGCCGGACCGTTCACGCGCGAGGCGTACGTCGCGGACGCGGCCGCCGTCGTCGAGCAGCTCGGCCTCGGCCCCGTCACCCTCGTCGGCCACTCCATGGGCGCCCTGACGGCCTGGCAGCTCGCGGCCGAGCGCCCGGACCTGGTCCGCGCCCTCGTCATCTGCGACATGCGCGCCTCCGCCCTCGGCGCGGCCTCGCAGCGCGCCTGGCAGGACTGGTTCCGGGGCTGGCCGGCGCCGTTCCCGTCCCTGGAGGCCGTCCACCGCTGGTTCGGCGACGAGGACCCCTGGGTGGAGACCCCGAATCCGGCCAGGGGCGCCTTCTTCGCGGAGGTGATGACCGAGCACGCGGACGGCTGGCGCCCGGTGTTCGACCCGGAGCAGATGCTGACCTCCCGCGAGACCTGGGTCCACGACGCCCACTGGGACTCGCTCGCCCAGGTCCGCTGCCCGACCCTCGTCGTCCGGGGCCTGGACGGCGAACTGGGCCGCGCGGAGGCCCAGGAGATGGTCCGGGTCCTCCCCCACGGGGAGTACGCGGAGATCCCCGACGCCGGGCACCTCCTCCACTACGAGCACCCGGAGGCCTGGCGCGAGGCCGTGGAGCCCTTCCTGAACGGCGTCCTCACCCCGTAGACCCCGAGGGCCGACCGGAAGGGCGGCTCAGTACGAGCGGGCCAGCCGCTCCCGCGCCTTCGCCACCACGTCCCCGAACGCCCCGTCCTCCTCGTCGGCCGCCAGCCGGGCGACCGACTCGGGGGTGAGCTCGCGCCCGAAGGCGTAGGGGAACAGGCAGTCCTCGAAGCAGGAGTTCACCAGCGGGTCGTAGCCCTCCTCCTCGCAGTGATCGAGGAAGCCCTCCGAGATCCACCACGTCTCCCCGTCGCACCAGAAGACGCTGCTGGCCAGGTGGAGGGTCGCGCCGGTCTCCTCGTCCACGACGGTCGAGCGCGAGTCGCCGTCGTCGCGCACGAGGGCGACGAGGTCCTCGGGCACGTCCCGGTAGAACGCCTCCATCGTGGCGTAGTCGTTCCAGGCGGGCGTGGTGTCCGCGATCCCCTCGTAGGTGAGCAGCAGGGCCCGCCGGTCGGGGGTGAAGTACCAGACCGCCCACTGGCCGATGCCCTGGTCGAAGACGTAGCGCCGCGCCCCGCGCACCTCCCGGACGCAGTCGGGCCCGAGCGTCTCGCAGACGGCCGCCACGCGCCGCCGCACCTCGCCGATCGGAGTGCCGCGCAGGGCCTCCCAGATGTCGTCCGCCACGGCGCAAGCCTAAGAGGCCGGTCCGTCCGGCTCACCAGGCGGGGCGGACCGGTCCCGGCGGGGTGAACCGGGCCAGGTCGGCGACGAGTGCGCCGAAGCGCTCCTCGCCCAGCGCCTCCCGCCAGGGCGCGACGGCCTCCCGGGCCGCCCGGTCGGCGGCCCGCGTGGCGGCGAGCCCGGTCCCGGTCAGCACCAGGAGCCTGGCGCGGGCGTCGCGGGGGTGCGGACGCCGCTCCACGTACCCCTTGCGGACCAGCTCCTCGACGAGCTGGGCGGCGGCCTGCTTGGTCACCCCCAGGTGCGCGGCCAGGTCGGCCGTGGTGGCGTCGCCCCGGGAGATCCGGGCGAAGGCGAAACCGTGCGCGGGCCGCAGGTCCTCGAACCCCTCCCGGGCCACGCGGGCGTGGATCTCCTGCACCAGGTGGCCGGAGAGGGCCAGCACGAGCGAGGAGAAGGCCAGGGCGTCGTCCATGCCCTTGACTATAACTCGACAAGTTGCTTGTCTATATAGACAAGCAACTTGTCTACTGGAGTCCACCATGCCCTTCATCCACGCCGAAGACGCCGTCACGCACGAGATCCACGGCGTCCGCTTCGTCTCCTACGTCCGTACGGACACGGGCGCCCGCGACCTGGCCGCCTGGCGCGGCGAGGTCCCCGCCGGAGCGACCGGCCCGGCCCATGTGATCAGCCACGAGGAGGCGTTCTACGTCCTGTCCGGCCGTCTGCGCCTCACCATCGACGGCGAAACCGCCGAACTCACCACCGGCGACGCGGCACTGGCCCCGCCCGGCTCCGCACTGTCGGTCGCCAACCCGACCGACCACCCCGCCCACATGTGGGTCACCACCCGCCTGGGCCTCACCGCCGAACTCCCCGACGGCACGACTCTGACACCGCCTTGGGCCCGCTAGGCCCCGGAGCCCCGCTCAACGAGCACTGACCCGGCGGGGCCGCCCCCGCCGGGTCGGCGCGCCGTCACACGCCCGAGACGAACGCGGCCCAGGCGGTCGGGGAGACCGCGAAGGAGGGGATGCCGGTGTCCTTGGAGTCGCGCACGTGCACGGTGTGCACGCAGGTGGCGACCTCGACGCAGTCGCCACCCTGGCCGCTGCTGTAGGAGGACTTGACCCAGGTAGCGGCGACCTCGACGCAGTTGCCGCCCTGCTCGCTGCTGTAGGAGGACTTGATCCAGTGGAGGTCGGTGCTCATAGCTCTCGTGCCACCTGTTCGATGAGTTTGTAGGACTCTCCCGGGCTCAGGGCCTGCGCGCGCAGGGTTCCGAATCGCGCGAACGCATCGCCCAGCTCGGGCTGTTCAGTCAGAAAGTACCGGCCGCTCAGCCCTTCCACGTAGACCAGCTGACTTTTTCGCTCGGCCGTCTCCAGCAGGATGAACGGGCCGCTGAGCCCGGCGTGGGTCTCGCAGTCCTCCGGCATGACCTGGATCTCGACGTTGCGCAGTTGGCTGACCTCCAGGATGTGCAGGAGGTTCCTCTTGAGGCACGGGCGTCCCCCGATGGGGCGTTTGAGCGCGCTCTTCTCCAGGACGAACCTGATCAGAGGGAGCGGCCTGCGGTGGAACACCTCGTGTCTGTTCATCCGGGCCGCGACCATGGCGTCCACCTCCTCGTCCTCCCAGGGAGGGCTGGCGCACCCGAAGACCGCTCGCGCGTACTCCGGGGTCTGCAGCAGCCCGGGAACGAGCTGGTTCTCGTACGCCTGGATGCTGGCGGCCTTCGCCTCCTCCGCCAGGTAGTCCTCGAACCATGCGGCCATCGCACTGATCGTCACCTCCTCCGCGACGGCCAGGAGTGCACCCTGTGCACCCAGTAACCCGTCCGCGATCTCGACGAAGTCCCCTCTCGCCCGCCGCTCTCCGCGCTCGATCATGGCCACCTGGGACTTGGAGTAACCGGTCTTCAGCCCCAACGCCTCCTGCGAGATGGCCGCCCGCTCGCGGTAGAAGCGCAGGAGCGTGCCGAAGGCCTTCGCGGCCCCTGCGGTCTTCTTCTTCTCTTTGTTCACACCCGACCTCCCGAGTGCACAGTCCTGCACAACCGGACTGTGTCGCTGGTCACAGGAGACTACGGCCGGGAGGCTGGCCGCATGAATCTGCGCAAGCCGCTTGACAGCGCGCCCACTTGGGTCCCCGCTACCGGACACGCCCTCCGCCACGCGGGCGTGCACTTCGACGCCGTACGGATCGGCGGGTTCCTCGGGGAGGACGTGGCGTACCGCCTCATGGCGTTCACGGACTTCCAGGCGGGCCCGATCGTCCGGGAGGCGACGGGGGAGCGGAACCTGTACTTCCTGCTGCCGCCCCGCACCGCCGCCGCGTACGCGTGGCCGGCGCCGACGCGGGCGCTGAGCGGGAACGGCAGGAGCGAGGCGTACGTGGGGATCCCGGCGCTGCGCGGGACGACGTGGCCGCTGGACTGGAGGTCACGTCCGACGCTCGAAGACCCGTTCGTGGAGCCGGGGTTGTTGCATCAGTTCGTGAAATCTGCTGTACGGTAAATACGTCGTCACGCTCTGTGAAAAGAGCAGCCCCCGAGGGTGCGGGAACACTCCTCGGGGGCCTTCACTTCTGGGCAGCAAGGAAACCACCAGAAATGTTTCGTCATGTTATCGCTCCTGTCCGTTCCTACACCAAGGCTGCGAACGACGTCGTACGCCATCGGGGTATGAACAGCGACGCCAAGCTCCTCCTCCTCTACGTGCAGGGCCTCCCCGAGTCCGAGGCCGACAAGCCGCTCGGGGAGCACGCGGACGAACTGGGCCTGCGGCCCCGGGAGTACCAGCGGGCGAAGAAGGCGCTGACGGCGGGCGGGTTCCTGCACGAGTGGAGGGTGCAGAAGAGGGACGGCCGTTGGAGCACCCACCAGGTCCTCTCCAACGTCACCCTCACGCGTGAGGAGGCGTCGGCGGTCCGGAGCGGCGCACCGGCGCGGAAGGCGGGGGAACCGGAGAAGCCGGGTGGTGCGAACCCGGCGGTCGGTTCCGCGAGGCCCCGGACAGCCGGTTCCCACCTTCCGGTAGAAGAAGACTGTGGGAAGACTCCTTCCCACCCACCCACCGAAGAGCCCGCAGTCGAAGAGCTCGCCGAGGCGCCCGCCACCGAAGAGCCCGCCGCCGAGGCGCCCGCTCCCGAAGGGGTCGAGCCCGAAGTCGCCACGGCCGAGCGCCTGCTGCTCTCCCTCCGGCACCAGAGCCGGGACCTGCTGCTCGGCGTCCGGGAGGCCCGGGGGCTCGCCGAGATGGCGGCGGAGTGGCTGCGGCGCGGGGTGTCGGTCGGGGAGTTGCGGCACGCCCTGACGTCCCATCTGCCCGGCGACGGCGTGCGGTCGGCGGTCGGGTTCCTCCGGCACCGGCTGACGGAGAAGCTCCCGGAGCGCCCGCCCACGGCCGGGGACTCCCCGGCCGTGGGCGGGATCGTGATCTGCGAGGGACCGGGCCGGGAGCACACCTTCCGGCAGGTGGGCGACGAGACCCGCTGCGGCCCCTGCCGCCGGGAACGGGCCCGTACGCGGGCGGCGTCGGAGCCCGGCGGCGCGGTGGCCTGGCGGGACCACTTCGACAAGGTCGCCCGTGGAGTCATCACCTGAGCCGCACCGGCGGCGGGCGGCCGTGCCAGACTCGGGCGGCATGACGGACGACCAGCGCGAACCGGCCTTGACCGTGGGGGCCGAGGACGCCGAGCTCGGCGCGTACCTGGGCGAGCGGCTCGACGCGTACAACCTGGAAGCGACCGGCACCACCCCCGACGACCTGGGCGAGCTGTCCGTGAAGGCCGTGGACGCGGAGGGCGCGCTCGTGGGCGGGCTCACGGCCTCGACCTGGGGCGGGCTGCTCTCCGTCGACATGCTGTGGGTACGGGAGGACAGCCGCCATCACGGCTGGGGCGGCAGGCTCCTGCGCGCCGCCGAGACCGAGGCCCGCAGGCGCGGCTGCGACCGCGCCTGCGTCTCCTCGTACACCTTCCAGGCCCCGGCCTTCTACGAGCGGCACGGCTACGTGGAGAAGGGCCGCGTGCCCGGGGTCCCGGGCGGCGCGGAGGACGTGTACCTGTACAAGGAGCTCTAGGGGGCCGGGGGCCGGACCCCCACCGCCCGCAGGAAGTTGTCCGCGAAGAGTTCCACGGCCTCCTCCGGTGAGGGCAGGGCCGTCGCGGACAGGTGGGCGGCCGCCGGGCGCATGAGGAAGTGGGAGGCCAGGGGGCCGAGCATCTGCTGCACGAGGAGCAGTGGCGGCAGGTCGCGGATGCGGCCGGCGGCGACCTCGGCGGTGAGCCACGTCCCCACGCCCTCGACCATGCGGGAGAAGGCGTGCTGGAAGACGGCCTGGACGGCCGGGTCGTCGGGGCGCGCGAGGGCGTCGGCGAACATGGCGGGCACGACGCGCGGTTCGCGGACGAGGGCCTCGGTCAGCAGCCGGTAGAGCGTGCGGACCGTCTCCTGGAGGTCCTCGCGCGGCGCGGCGAGGACGGCTTCGACGTCCAGGATCGGGCTGTAGCGCTCGTACACGGCGTGCAGCAGGCCGTCCCGGCCGCCGAAGGCCGCGTACAGGCTGTGCACGGAGCACCCGGCGCCGTCGGCCACCCGTTCCAGCGTGGCCGCGACGAGCCCGTGCTCGCTGATGAGGTCGGCGGCGGCGGCCACGGCCCGCTCGCGGACCGGTTTCTGCCCGCCGGGGTCCACTCCGGCGGCGCGCACCGCCTCGTCCAGCGCGCCGCGGGATCCCCCGAGGCGGCGCATCAGGGTGCTCCGGGAGATCCCGGCCTCTTCGGCGACCGCGATCAGGGGGACGTCGGCGACGGGGACGTCCCGGGCGCGCGCGACGCGCAGCGCGGCTCGCACCAGGTCGTCGGGGACGGCGTGCGGGGGCGGATCACTGAGGTTTGACACATGGATAAGTCTACCCTGTAATCGTGTGTCATGCTGGATGTTCCGTCCGGCTGTCCGCCGCCCGGCACGGAGCGGTGCTCTTCCGCGCCCGCTCCCGTCCCGCCGCTCCCATCCCCCGCCCCGTCGAACCGCCCAGTCCGCTCCCGCCGCGAAAGGCGGCCGCCGGACGGACCGGAAAGAGGCCCCCATGTCCCAGCAGCACCCCGCACCCCCGGCGGAAGCCGTGGAAACCGACACCTCCCGCCCCGGCCCGGGCACGCCCCGCAAGCTCGCGGCCGTCCTGCTCGGCCTGACCGCCGTGGTCGTCCTGATGCTCTGCGCCTTCGCCCTGCCCGGCGTCAACGGCGGCCCCCACGAGGTCCCCGTAGGAGTGACCGGCCCGCAGGCCGCCGCCCAGGGCTTCGCGGAGAAGCTCGACGGGCCCGAGTGGGACGTCACCGTCTACGAGGACACCGCCGCCCTCACCACCGCGATCCAGGAGCGCGAGGTGGCGGGCGGCCTGGCCCTCGGCACCGGCGGGATCGACGTCTACACGGCCACCGCCGGAGCCCCCACGGCCACCGCCGCCCTGACCGCCCTGGGCAACGCGGCGGCGGAGCAGCAGCACGTGAAGGCCACCGTCCACGACCTCGTGCCGTTCCCCGAGGACGACGCCCGGGGCGCCGGACTCGCCGCCGCCGGACTGCCGCTGGTCTTCGGCGGGATCTTCCCCGCCGTCGTCCTCACCCGCCTCTTCCCGGGCCACGCGGGCCTGCGCACCCGCTTCACCGGCGTCGTCCTCTTCTCGCTGCTCGCCGGACTCGCCGTCGCCGGATGCCTCCAGTACGGAACGGGGTCGCTGGCCGGGAACTACTGGCTCACCGGCCTCGGTCTCGGCCTCGGCATGGCCGCCCTGTCCATGACCTTCATCGGCCTGGAGGCGCTCGCGGGCTTCGCCGGACTCGGCGCCGGGGCCGCCGTCATGATGCTCCTGGGCAACCCCCTGTCCGGCCTCGGCAGCGGCCCGTACTGGCTCCCCTCCGGCTGGTCCGCCCTCGGCCAGGTCCTGCCGCCCGGCGCCTCCGGCAGCCTGCTCCGCTCCCTCGCCTTCTTCGACGGCACCGGCGCGGCGCTCCCGGCCCTGACCCTCGCCGCCTGGGTCGCCCTCGGCCTCACCCTGCTCCTGATCGCCGACCGCCGGGGCGCGAAGGCCCGGCGCGCCGGGAACACCGTCCTCGACGCGGCGCCGGATTCCCGGACCGTCACGGCCTGACCCTTCGAGCCCGGGACACGGGCTTCCCTCCGAAGCCGGGACGGCCCCTCGGAGGCCCGCTACCGCTTGGGCCGGCGCAGGGTCCTGGCGACGGCGACGGTCGTGTGCCAGTGGAAGCGCAGGGCCAGCAGCCGGACGGACAGGGCCACGAGGAACGCGGCTGCGCCGGTGAGGGTGTTGTACCTGTCGAAGTGGAGCAGGAGCGCGCTGACGGTGGCGCCGATGACGGCGGGGACGGCGTAGAGGTCCTGGTCGGGGCGCAGGACCGGAGGGGGGCGGTTGGCGAGCAGGTCGCGGATGATGCCGCCGCCGATGGCGGTGAGGATGCCCAGCAGGGCGGAGGGGACGGCGGCCAGGCCGTTGCGGTACGCGGTGAGGGTGCCGGTGACGCAGAACAGGGCCAGACCGACGGCGTCGGCGATGTTCAGCGGCCAGTGGGTGAGGCGGGCGGGGGGATCGATGACGAAGACGATCACGGCGGCGGCCAGGGAGACCCACACGTACTGCAGGTCGACGAAGGCGACGGGGACTCCCTTGTCGATGATCACGTCCCGGATGACGCCGCCGCCGAAGGCCGTCGCGAAGGCCAGGACGGTCAGGCCGATGAAGTCGTACCCCTTGCGGACCGCCAGCAGGGCGCCGGAAACGCCGAAGGCGAAGGTGGCCACCAGGTCGGCGACCTGCTGGGCGGTACCGATGACGGCGGCTCCGTCCGGCGACGCGACCTGGACCAGGGCGCTCACCGGCGGCGCTGCGGGGCCGGGCGAGTACGACGACGTGCCGGCTCGGTCATGCTCGGGCTCCTCCTGGATGCCGGTCGGTGGTGTGCCGACGCCGATCCGGGTCCGTTTCCCGCGCCGGCCGGCCGCTCGTCACTCGGCGGGGGTGATCGTGCCGTTCAGGTGGCCGTAGGCGACGTTGCAGTGCAGACGCACGCCTTGCACGAGGGCGTCGTCGTTCACGTAGAAGCGCGGGTTGTGGTTGGGGACGAGGCCGCGCCCGCCGGGGGTGGGCACCAGCGTGCCCTCGTCGGTCAGCTCGCCGTCCTGCGCGCCGAGCATCAGGTACACGCCGCCGTACTTGTTGACGAATTCGGAGACGTCGTCGTAGCCGAGGGTCGGCGGGGTCTCGAAGACCTTCTTGGCGCCGACGACGCTCTTGAGAGTGGGCAGGACCGCGTCGGTCCACTTCTTGAGGTTGTGTACCGCGGGCACGTCCTGGAGGTAGTCCACCTCGGCGGTGCAGTTGTAGGCGGCGGCGGTCTGTTCGGCCAGGGTGGTGAGCCGCTTCTGGATGTCGGCCATGTCCTCCTCGACCGAGCAGCGGATGGTGCCCCACAGGGTGACGGTGCCGGGCACGATGTTGAAGCGGCCGACGTCCTCGATGTGACCGATGGTCACGGTGATCGGGTCGAAGGCGGAGACCTGCCGGTAGAGCTGCCCGACGCCCACCGTGATCGCACCGGCCGCGGGCATGGGGTCGACGCCCATCCACGGGGTGGAGCCGTGGACCTGCTGACCGGTGAGCACGATCTTGATCATGCTGGAGGCGCCGAACTGGTTGCCGACCCGGTAGCCGATGTATCCGCTGGGCAGCGGCCCCAGGTGCATACCGAACGCCATCGTCGGCGCGGGGTCGTGGCACGCCCCTTCGTCGATCATCTGCTTGGCTCCGGAGGACTCTCCGGCCGGCGCGCCTTCCTCGGCGGGCTGGAAGACGAACAGCACGGTGCCGGGCAGCTGCTCGCGGACTCCGGCCAGGACGGTGGCGGCACCCAGCAGCATGGCGGTGTGCCCGTCGTGGCCGCAGGCGTGCGCGACCGGGAACGGACCGCCGGGATAGTCCTGGTCCACCACCGTGGAGGCGAAGCTCTCGCCGCTGTCCTCCTTGACCGGCAGCGCGTCGATGTCGGCGCGCAGCGCGACGACCCGGTCACCGGGCCTGCCGCCCCTGAGGACGCCGACGACACCGTGTCCGGAGATGCCGGTACGGACCTCGTCGAGGTTCAGGGAGGTCAGGTGGTCCGTGATCAGCTCGGCCGTGTTGACCTCGCGGTTGGACAGTTCCGGGTTCTGGTGGAGATGGTGTCGCCACTCGATGACCTGCCGCTCGACCGCCTCGGCCCGTTTGTCGAGCTCTGCGTGGATCGGATCACCGCTCATGTCCCAGCTCCTCGAAGTCGATCCCGCTGACATCCGAACGCTAGGAGCCGCCTCGCCGCACCGCCGCCGCTCGTAGCCCGAACGGGGGACGGTACGGCCAGGGCCGCACCGGGGGATTCGGGTTCCACGGAGCCCGCCGGGCACCCGGAGGGTCCCGGAACGCGGTGGAGACCCTCCTCGAAGGCCGTCGGCCCTCGCTCACCCCTTGCTGACCGCCGCCAGGATCTCCGGCAGCCGGTCCGCCGTGCGCGGGGCCGCCAGTTTGAGGCCCGCCCACACGAGGAGTGCGCCGTAGAGGGCGCCCGCGGGGAGGAGGAGCCAGAGGAGGGAGTGGTGGTCGGTGACGTGGAGGTAGACCGCCGCGCCGATCAGCGGGGCGCACAGCACCGCCGCCGCCACCATGCCGCCGAAGATCGAGATCCAGGCCAGGCCCGCCTGCCCCGGCACCACGTTCTTGTAGCCGCTGTCCTGCGGGATCGAGTACGGGTAGGCCGCCGAGGCCACCGCGCCCGTCGCCAGCATCGCGCCGAGCAGGCCGAACGCCAGGCCGAGCCCCTCCGCGAGGCGCCCCCAGTCACCCAGGACGGCGGCCGTCAGGACCGTCACCAGGACCGTGAACGGCAGCGTGACGGCGAGCAGCGCGAGCATCCGCGCCCGGAGCTCCGCGTACGCGTCGGCCGGCGTCGAGATGGTCTGCGCGACCATCCAGAACGCCGAGGTGTCCTGCCCGAACTGGTTGTACATCAGCATCCCGAGCATCCCCGACGCGAAGCACGCCCAGTAGATCGAGCCCGCGCCCTGGAGCGCGTTGAACACCGGCACGATCAGGCCGAGGGCCAGCGAGGTCACCCACGCCGCCTTCGTCTTCGGGTCCCGCCACACGTACCGCAGGCTGCGCTCCATGACCGCGCCCGTCCGCCCGCCCGGCAGCACTCGGCCGAGGAGGCCCGTGCCGCCGTCCTTCCCCCGGGCGCCCGCCTCCGGGGACGCGCCGATCGTGGAGCCGTCCGGCTCGACCATCAGCCGCACCAGGCTCCGCCGCCACCAGTACAGGAGCCCGGCGAGCCCCGCCGCCGTGATCAGCAGCCGTACCGCCGCCACCGCGTGGTCGCCGTCGCTCGCCGCGTCCACCGCGGCGATCGCGGCGGCGGGCGGCAGCCAGCCGAGGACGGACGCCGCCGGTTCGATCGCGCCCAGCCCGCCGGGCTCGCTGAGCCGCTGCGCCGCGAAGTTCACGACCTGGATGCCGACCGCGATGACCAGACCGCTCAGGAGCGCCAGGTCCCGCCCCTTGCGGGAGGTGAGGAGACGGATGTTGGCCGCGGCCACGGCCCGCGAGAGCGCCACGCACGTGACCGTAGTCAGCGGTACGGCGAGCACGGCGACGACCGTCCCGGCGGCGCCGTGCGCCACGGACAGCGCCGCGCCGAACGCCAGGAACAGCGTCAGTACGGGGCCGATGCCCACGAGCGAGGCCACCAGCAGCGCCCGGACCAGCGGGCGGGGGAGCAGTGGCAGCATCACCAGCCGCGACGGGTCGAGGGTCTCGTCGCCGCCCGGCATGAACAGCGGCATCACCGCCCACGAGAGCGCGACCATCCCGGTCAGGAGGACCGCGACCGTACCGGCGTTGGCGTTCCCCCGGAGGAGGACGAAGGACAGCACCATCCCGGCCGCGAAGAGGGCGCCGAAGACGGCGGAGACGACGTACGCGGCGGTCCGCCCGCCCGACTGCCGCAGCCCGTTGCGCAGCAGCGACAGCTTGAGCCGTACGAACACGGAGGTGAGGGAGGGGGCGGCGGTGGTGGCAGTACTCATCACTGCGCCTCGCCCGTGGAGCCCGTACCCGTGCCCGTACCCGTACCGCTTCCGGCCCCGTTCCCGGCGGCAGCCGTACCGCCCAGCCAGTCCAGCGAGTGCCCCGCCGCCCCGCCCTCGTTCGCGCCCACCAGCTCCAGGAACGCCGCCTGGAGCGAGGGCGCGTCGCCGCGGACCTCGGCCAGCGGGCCCTGGGCCCGGATCCGGCCCGCCGCCATGACGGCGACCCAGTCGCAGAGCGACTCGACCAGTTCCATGACGTGGCTGGAGAAGACGACGGTCGCGCCGGACGCGGTGTACCGCTCCAGGACGCCCCGGATGGTCTGCGCCGAGACCGGGTCGACGCCCTCGAACGGCTCGTCGAGGAAGAGGACCTCGGGATTGTGCAGGAGCGCCGCCGCCAGGCCGATCTTCTTCCGCATCCCGGTCGAGTAGTCCACGACCAGCTTGTGCTGCGCGCCCGTCAGGCCGAGGACGTCGAGGAGCTGCGCGGCGCGCTTGTCGACCTCGGCGCCCGGCAGGCCCCGCAGTCGGCCGGTGTACGCGAGGAGTTCGCGGCCCGAGAGGCGCTCGAAGAGCCGCAGGCCCTCGGGCAGGACGCCGATCCGCGCCTTGACCCGGGCGACCGACTCGGGGCCGGCCCACACGTCGTCCCCGGCGACCAGGATCCGCCCCTGGTCCGGCCGCAGCAGCCCGGTGATCATGGAGAGCGTGGTGGTCTTGCCCGCTCCGTTCGGCCCCACGAGCCCGATGAACCTGCCCGCGGGCAGGACCAGGTCGATCCCGTGCACCGCGATCTGCTGCCCGAAGCGCTTCCACAGCCCCTCGACCCGCACGGCGGGCACGGCCCCGCCCTCCGGCACGCCCTCCGCCTTCTCGAACGCTCCCCCGAATGCCTGGTCGGGCATGATCCGTCAACCCCTAGGTCGTCCCCGTGATTACCCTCATCACCCTAAGCGCCTGTTCCGAGGGGGGACATGACCGTGCACCGGACGGCCCGCGATCCGCGGCGAGAGGTCTTCGACAGCCCGGCCTGGATGGTCCTGAACGTGGTCGGCTGGGGTCTCGCGGCGGGCAGCGGCGGCACCTCGCCCGTCCTGCGGATCGCCGCGGCGGTCCTCCTGACGGCCTGGACGGGCCTGTTGGTACGCCACCTCTGGCGCCGCTCCCGGCGCCGCACGCCCCCCGGGTCCTGAGGATCAGGAGGGCCGGGTGTCAGGAGGCCCGGAGGGTCAGGAAGCCCTGGACGTCCGTGCGTCCGCCGCCTCCCGTCCGCACGCGTACGCGAGGGCGCTGATCAGTTCCTCCGCGTCGGGGAGCCAGCGGTTCGCCGGGGTGGGGCGGCGGGCCCACTGCACGGCGCCCCGGCCGCCGATCCGGGTCGGCGGGGCCGCCACGTAGTACCCCTCGCCGCGTGTGACGAGGTCCAGGGAGGACGGGATCCAGCCCAGCTTGCGGACCAGGTCCGTGACCTTGGCGGCGGCGCCCGGCAGGACGAAGAAGTACATCCGGCGGTCCGGGGAGCAGGTCACCGGGCCGAGCGTCAGCTCCATCCGCTCCATGCGCGCGAGCGCGAGGAAGCCGGCCGACTCGGAGACCTCGATCGCGTCGAAGGTGCGGCCGGTCGGCAGCAGGATCGAGGACCTCGGCTGCTTCGACCACATCCGGCGGGCGCCGACCCCGCTGCCGGTCGCCTGCGTCGACCAGTCGGGCCGGGACGCGTGGGCGCCCGGCAGCGCGCAGTCGTCCGCGCCGCAGGAGCAGCGCTCCCGGCCCTCGGCGGCTTCCAGCCAGGTCCCGGGAAACACGTCCCAGTGCCGCTCTTCCGCGTACCGCACGGCGCTGTCCAGCAGCTGCTCGTTCCGCTGCTCGGGGACCCGCGCGGCCTCCGTGACTCCGATGGTCTCTTCCACGGTGAGCACAACTCCCGGCGTCACCGGGGGTTACGGGCGGGGCGGAGAAGCGGGGTGACGCAACGATTCCGCACGCGGGGCGCACCGGTGCACGGACGGGGGCGCGCGGAGGGCCGGGGCGCGGGGGCGGGTACGCACAGGTGGGGGCACCGGCGGGTCTCGCGGCCGACGTGTCCGGTTTCGCGTGTTCGCATCGGCATTGACCGGATATTCGCCGGGCAGTGATCCCTTCCCAGTGATCACCCGCACGGCTTCAGGGGGTACTTCATGGCAGCCAGGCCACTCGTTCCGCGTCAGGTCAACGAACGGCTCCGGGCACTCATCCAGGAGGCGGCCTGTTCCAACGCCGGCCTCGCCCGCAGGGTCAACACGGTCGGCGCGGAGCGCGGCCTCGACCTGCGCTACGACAAGACGTCCGTGGCGCGCTGGCTGCGCGGGCAGCAGCCGCGCGGCCGGGCGCCCGGGATCATCGCGGAGGCGCTGAGCCGCAAGCTGGGCCGCACGGTCACGATCGACGAGGTCGGCATGGCCAACGGCCGGAACCTCGCGGCCGGGGTCGGCCTCCAGTTCGCGCCGACCGTCCCCGGGGCGATCGAGCAGGTCTGCGAGCTGTGGCGCAGCGACGTGGGGCGCCGGGAGTTCCTGTCGGGCTCCACGGTGGCGGCCTCCGCGCTCGTCGAGCCCAGCCGGGACTGGCTGATCACGGTGCCGGACGCGCACGTGGCCCGGATGGCGGGGGCCCGCGTCGGGGTCGCGGACGTGGCCGCCGTGCGGGAGATGACGGCCGCGCTCGTCGACCTCGACCGGCGGTTCGGCAGCGGGCACGTGCGCCCGGTGGTGGTGCACTACCTGGACAGCGTGGTGGCGGGGATGCTGTCCGGCTCGTACCGGGAGGCGGTCGGCAGACAGCTGTTCGCGGCGGCCGCCCGACTGACCGAGCTCGCCGGGTACATGGCGGTGGACACCGGCGAACCGGGCCTGGCCCAGCGGTACTACATCCAGGCGCTGCGGCTCGCGCAGGCGGCCGGGGACCGGGGCTACGGCGGCTACGTGCTGGCCGCCTCGATGAGCCACCTGGCCGCGCAGCTCGGAAACCCCCGGGAGATCGCCCAGTTGGCGCGGGCGGCGCAGGAGGGCACGCGCGGGAAGGTGCCGCCGAGGGCGGAGTCGATGTTCCTCGCGGCCGAGGCGCGCGGGCACGCCCTGATGGGCGACGTCCGCGCCTTCGAGGAGGCGGCGGGCGGCGCCGTGCGGGCCCTGGAGGGGGCGGACCCGGAGGCGGGCGACGAGCCCGCGTGGATCACCCACTTCGACCACGCGTACCTGGCGGACGAACTGGCCCACTGCTACCGGGACCTGGGCCGCGCGGAGGCGGCGGCGCGGGCGGCGGAGGAGTCGCTCGCCGGACACCCGGAGACGCGCGCGCGGCGCCGGGCGATCGGCCTCGCCCTGCTCGCGGCGGCGCGGATCCAGCAGCGGGAGGTCGAGCAGGCCTGCCGCACGGGGACGGAGGCGCTCGAACTCCTGGGCACCCTGCGGTCGTCGCGCGGCATGGAGTATCTGGAGGACCTGAGGGACCGCCTGGAGCCGTTCTCGGGGGAGCCCGCGGTACGGGAGTTCGCGGTGCGGATGGAGTTGTACGCGGCCTAGGGCGGCCGGTGGGAGACCGGTGGGGACCGGTGGGAGACCGGTGGGGACGGGCGGCGGCCCGGGTTCCGTGAACCAGTTCTGTAACCGGCCTCACACGTGTGTGCGGAGCCCCGGGCCCACCCGGTAGCGTGAACCGACGATTCCGTAGGTCCATCAGTAGGAGTCCCGGTGACGCAGAACGGACAGGGTCCGGAGCCGCAGTACCCGGCGGTGCCCCCCGCGCACGACGGTGCCCACGGGGGAGCGCGGTCGTGGGACGGCGGCTGGGCCCCCGCCGGCGGTCAGCCGGGCGGACAGCCGCTGCCGCCCGCGCAGCCGCTGCCCCCGGAGGCGGCACCGGGCGCCGCCGACATGCAGTCCACGCAGTACCTGGCGCCGATACCCCCGCAGCCCGGGTACGGCTACCCGGGCCCGGGGCCCGCCGCCGACCTGCAGGCGACCCAGCACATCGCCCCGGTGCCGGGCGCGATGCCGCCGGTCCGGGCGCAGGAGCCGGGGTACGGCTACCCGCCGCCGGCCCAGGCCTCCCAGCCGGGCTACGGCTACCCGCCGCCCCAGGCGCAGTCCCAGCAGCCCGGCTACGGCTATCCGCACCCGGCCGCCCCCGCCTCCGACCTGCAGGCCACGCAGCACATCGCGCCGGTGCCGCCGCAGCAGGGCGGCGGGGACTCGACCCAGTTCCTCGGCACGGGACCGCTGCCGCACCAGGGCCAGGGCGCCCCGGGACAGGCCGGGGCCTCCGACGCCACCCAGTACATCGCCCCCGTGCCCCCGGCCGCGCCCGGCGAGCGCCAGCCGCCCGCCGAGTTCGACAGCCTCTTCCGTACGGAGGCCCCCCGCGCGCCGCAGCAGCCGCAGCCCCAGCAGGGCTACCGGCCGCCGCCCCCGGCCCCCGCCCCGTACCAGCAGCACCAGCAGCACCAGCCGCCACAGCCCCCTCAGCAGGGGTACGGCCACCAGGACGCCTACTACGACGACGACGAGCCCGCGCCGCGCCGCAAGTCGCCGGTCGCCCTGATCGCCGCCGTCGTCGTCGGCTGCGCGGTCGTTGGCCTCGGCGCCGGAGCCCTGCTCAGCGGCGGCGACGACGAGAAGGAACCGGAGAAGAGCGGCTCGACCGTGGCGGCGACCTCCTCCGCTCCCCCCGCCGGGCAGCCGGCGGAGAAGCCCGCCGACCCGGCGGAGCCGCAGGCGCAGGAGCTGAGCAAGCTCCTCGCGACCAGCAGCGACAGCCGGGACACCGTGATCAGCTCGGTCGAGTCCATCAAGCAGTGCAAGAACCTGGACAAGGCGGCCTCCGACCTGCGGGGCGCCGCCGAGCAGCGCCGGGGCCTGATCACCAAGCTCCAGTCGCTGTCGGTCGACAAGGTCCCGAGCAATGACCGGCTGACCGCCGCGCTCACCGAGGCCTGGAAGGCCTCCGCGTCCGCCGACGACCACTACGCCGCCTGGGCCGACCAGGTGAAGGCGAAGAACGGCTGCAAGGACGGCAAGGCCCGCTCGACGAACCACCTGGCCGCGGCCAACAAGGAGAGCGGAACCGCCACCAAGGCCAAGAAGAAGGCGGCCGGGCTGTGGAACCCGACCGCCGAGAAGTACGGACTGGAGAAGCGCGCCTACACCCAACTCTGAGCCCTGCACCCAGCTCTGAGCCCTCTGCACCCGGCTCCGGGGCCTGCGCTCGGCTCTGAGCCCCGCACCCGTCCCCGGGGCCTCAGGAGACGCTCAGGAGCGTCTTGCCGACGTCGACGAAGCCCGGCTTCTGCGCCACGAGGCGTCCCTGCCGGACCACTTGGAACGTCACCTGGTGGTTGACGATCCGGGGGAAGCCGGAGGCGCCGAGCAGGTCGGTGTACTTCCAGCGCAGGCCGGGGGTGAGACCGCCGGTGTCGATCCGCTCGCCCCGGTCGAGGGCGTGGGCGATCTGCGTGGCCGTGATCCGGTCCCGGTCCAGGGCCTCCACGACCTCCTTGAGGACCGTGTAGGCGATCCAGGTGGTCTGGACGCCCGTGTCGGCCGGGTCGACCCGGTTGTCGACGAACGCGTACCGCTGGATGACCTCGCGCATCGGCGCCCAGCTCTTGTCGCTCGCCTCCGGGTACCAGCCGGTGACGAACGCGCCCTCGAAGGGGCTGCGGGCGCCGCCGGTGCGGTCGATCACCGGCTGGTCGACGCTGCCGAGGACCGAGGAGATGCGGACGCCTCCGCCCTTGCCGTCCCCGCTCCGGCCCTTCCGCCCGCGCTCCTCGGGCAGGCGCCGGAAGGAGTCGAAGAAGGTCTGGGTGCGCTCGCCGAGCACGGCGGTCACACAGCCCTCCCCGCCCTTCGCCCCGGACCGGGCCCGGTCGGCCTGCCGGGTGTACTCGGCGGCGTCCTCGGCGGCCGGGATGTCGACGGCGCCGCCGTGCTTCGCCCCGCGCAGGCCGGAGTCGAGGAGGGCGGGCAGCCGGTCCCCGCCGACGGTGTCCGGCCGGACGAGCGCGACCTTCTCGCAGACGCCGGCGAGCTGCATCCCGTGTCCGGCGACGAGCGAGGCCTGCCCGCCGTTGACCGGGTACGAGAGCGGGCTGGTGAACTCGTCCTCCGTGACGCCGTAGCCGCCGATGTACGGGATGCCGGCCGCTTCGAGGGAGTTCATGAAGACGCGCCCGTGCTGGCTGTACGAGCCGACGACGGCGACCGCCTTCTCGTCGATCGCCCGGCGGGCGCAGTCGGCGGCGCCCTCGGAGGTGTTGCGCTCGTTGCAGGTGAGGACGCGCAGCTCGTGCCCGTCGATGCCGCCTCGGGAGTTGACCCAGCGGGCGAAGGCCTGCGCCATGGCGGGCATCCCGGGCATGTTGGTCGCCCTGGTCCGGTCGGGTGCCCAGGTCATCACGGTGAGGGGTTCCCGGGAGCCCCCCGTGGCCCCGGGGATCACACCGCATCCGGTGAGCAGCGACGCACCGGCCGCCGTGGCCGTGACGTACGCGAGGAGTGAGGTCAGTCGCCTGCCGGTCATGGACACGCACATTTCCTCCCCGGGGGTAACGCGGGAGTGAGCGCGGGTCGACGGTGGGTGACGGGAGGGTGAATTGCGGGGGCCGGCCGGGGGCGGGTCCGCCCGCCCGCCGGGGGAACGTACGATCGAAACGTGTCCAGTCCCGCCATCGACCCCGCCACCGCCCCCGGCCCGGCCCCGGCCCCCGGCCCGGCCGCCGATCCGTTCACCGGTCCGGTCTCCGCTTCCGGGAACCCTTCCCGTCGCGGCCGTCGCTCCTCCACCATGGGCGACATGCCGCTCAACGACATGCCGTGGTGGCGCTGGCGCAGCAACGTGCGCTCGGCGCTGCACATGCTCTCCGACCCCGCGTTCCACGAGACGACCTGGCTGGCCGGCCGGGAGGGGTACGGCGACGTCACCGACGCCGTCTACCGCCTGGTCGAGGACACCTGGCTCGACAGCTGGTCCGCCGAGAAGTACGTCGGCGCGATCTTCCGGGACTCCGGCGAGGCCGCCCTCGTCGACGTCGCCGTCCTGCGGGTGCTGCGCATCCTGCACCAGGTCGGACCCGACGCGCCCGTCTCCGCCTACCTGGAGCACCAGGGCTGGCCGGAGGCCGTACGGGCCGCCCGCGAGGCCCACGTGCGGCTCGCGCTCGCCGACGGCGAGGACCCCGACGCGCCCCCGCGCTCCCTCGACCTGCTCCGTATCATGACGCGGTCCTGAACCGGTCCGCCTGACGGACGGTGCGTCTCGCCCCCGGCCGGGTGTGGCAGGCTGACGGGATGACCGACCAGTACGTCCTCACCCTTTCGTGCCCCGACAAGCAGGGCATCGTGCACGCCGTGTCGAGCTACCTCTTCATCACGGGATGCAACATCGAGGACAGCCAGCAGTTCGGGGACCGGGACACCGGGCTCTTCTTCATGCGGGTCCACTTCTCGGCCGAGGCGCCCGTCCACGTGGAGAAGCTGCGGGCGAGCTTCGCGGCGGTCGGCGACGCCTTCGGCATGGAGTGGCGGATCGACCGGGCCGACCAGCGGATGCGGGTCGTGCTCATGGTCTCCAAGTTCGGTCACTGCCTGAACGACCTGCTGTTCCGCTCCAGCATCGGGGCGCTCCCGGTGGAGATCGTGGCCGTGGTCTCCAACCACACGGACTTCCAGGAGCTCGTCGGCTCGTACGGGCTGCCGTTCCGGCACATCCCCGTCACCCGGGACACCAAGGCCGAGGCGGAGGCGAAGCTGCTCGACCTCGTGCGCGAGGAGGACGTCGAACTGGTCGTCCTCGCCCGCTACATGCAGGTCCTCTCCGACGACCTCTGCAAGCAGCTCTCCGGCCGGATCATCAACATCCACCACTCCTTCCTGCCGAGCTTCAAGGGCGCCAAGCCCTACCACCAGGCGCACGCCCGGGGCGTGAAGCTGATCGGCGCGACCGCCCACTACGTGACGGCGGACCTCGACGAGGGCCCGATCATCGAGCAGGAGGTCGAGCGCGTCGGCCACGAGGTGACCCCGGACCAGCTCGTCGCCATCGGCCGCGACGTCGAGTGCCAGGCCCTCGCCCGCGCGGTGAAGTGGCACGCCGAGCACCGCATCCTGCTCAACGGCAGCCGTACGGTCGTCTTCGCGTAGCCCTCACAGGCGGCTGAGCGACGCCGCCGCGGCCAGGACGTCCCGGATCGCCTCGCGGTCCCCGTCCTGGCCCGCCGCCGCTTCCTCCGGCGAGACGCGGCCCGCCACGAGCCGGCAGAACTCGACGCCCTCCATCGCGACCTGCGCCACCGCCCGGTCCGGGTCGCCGACCGCGGCCGGGGAGTCCAGGGCGATGTACCAGTGGCCGCCGCCCGCGCCTTCGACCTCCAGGTGCAGCGAGCGGCCCGGCGCGCCCGCCGCGACGAGCTGCCGGGCGGGCGCGGCGAGACCGGTGCGGCGGCGCCCGGCCAGGGCCGCCGGGAGCAGCCGCGTCGCCAGGTCGATCATCTCGTGCAGATGCGCGCCGCAGGGCGGTTCGTACGGGTACGCCACCGCGTGCGCGATGTCGTCCGCGTGCAGCCAGCACTCGAAGGCCCGCTCCAGGAGCGAGTCCCGCAGCGGCAGCGCGAAGTCCTTGTAGGTGACGGTGAGGTCGGCCACCCCGCGCCCGGCGAAGGAGACCGTGCGGATCAGGGTGTGGCTCTGGTCCCGCCAGGGCTCCCGCAGCGCCCGGCCCGGCGGCCGCTCCAGGGCCGACCAGAACGCCTCGGTCCGCTCGGACGGCGACAGCTCGGGCGTCCCGGCGCCCAGCGGGTCGTCGAGTCCGAGGGCGCCCGCCACCAGGCCGTCCACGGCGAGGAGATGGCCGATGACCCCGGCGACGGTGGCCTTGCGGCGGACCGGCCGGTCCTTCTCGTACCACTTGAGCCGCACCGGCGCGTGCCACTCGGACGCGCCGATGTCCCGGAGCAGCGCGTCGAGCCGGGCGGTCTCCGCGTCGTACGGCGTGACCCAGTCGGGGACCGGGATGCGGGCGGGACGGCGGCCCAGACAGCTCTCCAGGACCCGCGAGCGCAGCAGCGGATCGAGGTCCAGGTCGCGGTCCCGGTGGAGCAGGGAGACGGCGTCGCGCAGCCGCAGCGCCTCGTCGGCGCACGGGCCGCACTCGGTGAGGTGCGCCTCGACGGCCGCGGTCTCCCCGGCCGAACACGCGGAGAGCGCCCAGGCCCCGAGCAGGGACTTGAGCACTCCGTGGGTGAGGACGGGCACGTCCGGTTCCACCACCGGTTCCGCCTCCTCCCCGTCCGGTTCCGGCCTTCCCGTCAGGTCCGCGTGGTCGTCCGCCGACCGGCGGGGCCCGGGTATCCAGGGGGCGCGCGCGACGCCGTCCGCGCCGTCGTCCGCCCGGGTCACAGGGCCCGTCCGTGGCCGGGCGGCGAGGTCCCTCCGAGCGGGCGGGTGTGCGCCGTGGAGAGCAGCTGGAGGCCGAGCCGGAGGCGCCGGCGCGCCTCGTCCTCGGTGACCCCGAGGTCGGCGGCGGTCTGCCGGTAGTCCCGCCGCTGGAAGTGGGCGAGTTCGAGCGCGGCCCGCAGCGGAGCGGGCATCGACGTCACGATGTAGTCGGCGCGGGCCGCGATCGAGGCCCGGCGGACCTTCTGCTCCAGCTCCTCGGCGGAGCCGACCCCCGTCTCCGCGTACGCCGTGACCTCCGCCTGCCGCAGCCGGTGCACGGCCTGCCGCTGGGTGAGCCGGGCCACCCACGCGCGCATGTTCCCCTGCCGGGGGTCGTACGCGTCGGGGTTCTCCCAGATGTAGCCGAAGACCTCGCGGGTGATCTGGTCGGCCGCCGCGTCGTCGTCGAGGACCCGGTGGGCCAGGCTGTGCACCAGCGAGGCGAACCGGTCGTAGAGCTCCCCGAGCGCGGCGGCCTCGCCGCGCGCCAGCCGCTGCTGCATCCTGCGGTCCCAGCGCGGTGGTGTGTCCTTCGCCATCCGACCCTCCCCGCGTGCCGACCCTCCGCTTCCCCTCCAACGTAGTGCGCCGTGCCGACGGCGCACCCCCGTTTGCCGCAAGTGCGCCCTTGACGCGCCTCCGGATGGTAAGGAAAGAGTCATCCCCGTCTCCGGTGGTTTCACCGGCCGGGGGTGGGGAATGCGGCGTTCCGTGGCGACGATCGAGGTCGACGAGGACGAGCACGGCCCCTGGACGGTGTTCCGCGTCCAGGGGGAACTGGACCTGGTCACCTCCCCCCGGATACGCCGCCGCGTCCACGCGGCGGTCGCGGGCGGCCGCCACGACCTGGTGATGGACCTGTCCGGCGTGCGGTTCTGCGACTCCAGCGGCGTCGGCGTCCTCGTCGCGTCCCGCCGACTGCTCCGCTCCTGCGGCGGCCGGCTCCGCCTGATCCTCCCGGACGCCGGGGACGGTCACGTGGCCAAGGTGCTCGCCGCGCTCGGCGTCCGGCGCCTCTTCGAGGTGTACGAGGACGTGGACGGCGCGCTCGCCGGACCCGCGCGCTGAGCCCGCCGCGCGTCACGGAACGTCGAGACCGGGTCGTGTCCTTCCGAGGGGCCGTCACGGCCCGGAGTCGGCCTCCGGCTCCGGTACGCTCCGTGGGATGCGAGTGCACGTTGACCCGGATCGTCCCGGTGTCGCCCCTGCGGTGACTCCGCGCCCCGGAATGCGCCCCGCTCGCGCCCCGGGAGGGCGCTCCGCGCGCTCCTGTTCGACTCCCCGCAGCGCGCGTCGCACAGTATGGACCACGCGTACTCCTTCGCGCTGGAATATGCCCGAAGCGCTTGTTGCGGTGACTGTACGTCAACCATGCTGTCTCGCAAGGGAATCACGTTCCGTAAGGGCGTCGATGGCTGTGAGGCGCGAGGCGATGTGTCCGCCGGTTCGGATGGTGTGAACGGTGCAGGTGCTTCAGGTTCAGTTGGAGGTCGGGCCGGACCCGGCGGAGGTGGGGCGGGCCCGGAGGTGGGCGCGGTCGCGGCTCGCTGGTTCGGGCATAGGGGCGGACGAGCCGCTGGCGGAGACGCTGGTGCTGATCATCTCCGAGCTCGTGACCAACGCCGTGGTGCACACGGGCTGCCCGGCCGTGCTGCGGATGCTGTTCGCGGCGGAGGGCGGGGTGCGGGTCGAGGTGGCCGACACCAGCGACTGCCCGCCGAGGCCCCGGCGCGCGGAGGGCGACGACACCAACGGGCGCGGCCTGGAGCTGGTGGACGGCCTCGCGGACCGGTGGGGCTGGCAGCCCGAGGGCGTCGGCAAGAGCATCTGGTGCGAGGTGGACCGGGCTCCGGTCGTGCCCGCGCCGGTGGTGGCGCCGGGGGCCCCGGTGTCGCCCGGCCGGGTGCCCTGTTGACGGTTCGTGCCGTTTTGCCCACCCTGGGGTGAGCGATTCGTGGCGAGGGGAGTCGAGGGCCGTGCGCCCCGGGCCCGTTCGGGCCCGAGGTGCCGGACGGCCCTCGGCAGGTGCGGGTCGCGGCCGGGTGGCGGCGGGTCCGTACCGTGCTCGGGGCGCGTGCGAGCGCGCCGCCGCCCGGACGCCGGGCCTTGAACGCCGGGCTTTGCAAAGGGCGGTCGTTCAGCCCTGCACCGTGAGCCGCGCGTCCTGCGCGCCCGTGACGCGGAACGTGCGCCGGTACGAGGTGGGGGTCACCCCGATCGCGCTCATCAGGTGCGTCCGCAGCGACTGGGCCGTGCCGAAGCCGGCGTCCCGCGCGACCCGGTCGACGGGGAGGTCGGTCGACTCCAGGAGGTGCCGGGCGCGTTCGACGCGCTGCCGGACGAGCCACTGCCCGGGGCTGACGCCGACCTCGTCGCGGAACCGGCGGGTGAACGTCCGTACGCTCATCGCCTCCTTCTCCGCCAGGTCCCGCAGCTGGAGCGGCTCGTGGAGGTGGGCGAGCGCCCAGGCGCGTGCCGCGGTCGTGGTGTGCGTCCCGTCCTGCGGGAGCGGCCGCGCGACGTACTGGGCCTGGCCGCCGTCCCGGTGCGGCGGCACGACCGTCCTGCGGGCCACCTCGTTGGCGACGCCCGTCCCGTGGTCCCGGCGCACCAGGTGCAGGCACAGGTCGATCCCGGCGGCCACCCCCGCCGAGGTCAGGACGTCGCCGTCGTCGACGAAGAGGACGTCCGCGTCGACCCGCACCTTCGGGAAGAGCCGCTGGAAGTGCTCGGCGGAGGACCAGTGGGTGGTGGCCGGGCGCCCGTCGAGGAAGCCCGCGGCGGCGAGCACGTACCCGCCGGTGCAGATGGAGACCAGCCGGGTGCCGGGCCGGATGTGCGCGAGGGCGGCGGCCAGGTCGGCGGGCAGCCTGCCCTCCTCGTAGACCGGGCCGAGCTCGTACGAGGCGGGGACCACGACCGTGTCGGCGGTGGCGAGGGCCTCCGGGCCGTGCTCGACCTGGACGGCGAAGTCGGCGTCGGTGCGGACCGGGCCCGCGGCCGTCGCGCAGGTGACGATCTCGTACAGGCGCCGCCCCGCCGAGTCCCGGGCGAGGCCGAAGATGCGGTGCGGGATGCCCAGTTCGAAGGGGAGGAGGCCGGGCAGGGCGAGGACGGCGACGCGGTGCGGCGGCGATGACGGCGACACGGGCGGTCTCCCTGCTGAAGGCGGCGGCGGTGAAAATCAGTGGTGGTCCAGACCAGTTTCCGGTAGCTGTTCTGGACCGTGACGGACAACACGTACAAGACCGAAGCCCTCGAACGGATTCCCGTCCCGGACCGGCCGCCCGCCCTCTGGAACCGTAACTTCCGGCTCTTCTTCGTCGCCCGGGGGGCCGCCGTCTTCGGCGAGGGCATGGTCCCCGTCGCCTACGCCGCCGGGCTCCTCGGCGCGGGCCACCCCGGCTCCGCCGTCGGCTACGCGCTCGGCGGCTGGACCGCCGCCTTCGCGCTCTTCGTGCTCTTCGGCGGCGTCCTGGCCGACCGGTTCACCGCCCGGCGCATGATGATCCTCGCGGACCTGCTGCGGCTGCCCGGCGCCGCCGTCCTCGCCGTCACCTTCGCGCTCGGCAGTCCACCCCTGTGGGTGGTGTACGTCCTCTCCGTCACCGGTGGCGTCGGCGCCGCCCTCTTCCAGCCGGGCGTCGCCTCCACGATCCCGCGCATCGCCCCCGACGTGCAGCGCGCCAACGCCGTCCTGCGGGTCGTCGAGGCCTTGACGACCATGGCGGGACCGGCCGCCGCCGGTCTCCTCGTCGCCGTCTGGAACGCGGGCGCGGCCTTCGCCGTCAACGGCGCCACCTTCGCGGTCAGCGCCCTCTGCCTCGCCCTGATGCGGCTCGCCCCGCTCCCCTCCGACACGATGGAGCGCGACTCCCTGCGCGCCGAACTCGTCGGCGGCTGGCGCGAGTTCCGCTCCCGCAGCTGGCTCTGGGGGGTCATCTCCATCTGGACGGTGTACGGCCTGACGGTCGCCGGGCCCATGGTGCCGCTCACCGCGAGCCTGGTCACCGGGGACCACGGCCCGGCCGCGTACGGCGTGCTCATGGCCGTCAACGGGGCGGGGAGCGCGGCCGGCGGGCTGCTCGCCCTCCGGCTGCGCCCCGGCCGCCCCCTGGCGTGGGGCGCGGTCGCCCTCCTCGGCCTCCCGGTGAACCTCGCGCTCCTCGGCCTGGGCGCGCCCGTGGAGCTGCTCGGCGCGGGCCAGTTCATCGGCGGGGCGGCCTTCGCGTACTGGCTGGTGATGTGGTCCACCGCCGTCCAGACGCACGTGCCGCAGGAGGCGCTGAACCGGATGCACGCGTACGACGTGGCCGGATCGCTCCTCATGATGGGCGTCGGCCGCACCCTGTCGGGCCCGGTCGCGGCGGCGGTCGGCACGGAACACGTCCTCCTCGCGGGCGCGGGCATCGCCGTCCTCGTGGTGGCCGCGCTCCTCGCCGTGCGCCCGATCAGGACGCTGCCGAGGGCGTGAGGCGGGCGGGGGTGGCGGCCGCGAGGAGTGCGGCGAACAGGAGGGGCGCGACCGCCTGGTAGCCGATCCAGACCTCACCCCCGGCGGTGCCGCCCCGCGCCGCCACCAGGAGGCCGGCGAGGGTCGCGAGCGCCCAGCCGGCGTCGTAACCGACCATCAGGCGGACGTGGGTGCGGGCCGGGCGCACGCGCGCGTACGCGAGTTCGGCCCCGCCGCAGGCGAGGACCGCCGCGCCGGAGACGACGAGCAGCCAGAGCGGCACGCCGAGCGGCCGGGAGAGCGGGGCGGCGGCGAGGGCGAGGGCGGCGCCGAGCAGCACCTTGAAGACGCCGTCGGCGACGATGCCGACGGCGACGGGCCCGGTGGCCCCGGCATGACGGTCCATGGGGTTCCTCCTCGTACGGACGTCCTCTTTCTCGTAACTCGATTACTGTAATAATGAATTTATGCGAATGACGAGGGCCGAGACGAAGGAACGCAACCGGCGGGCCCTGCTGGACGCGGCGTTCCACGTGGTCTCCCGGGACGGGCACCGGGCCGCGCTGGCCGAGATCACCGAGCGGGCCGGGCTGACCACCGGCGCCGTCTACTCGCTCTTCGGCAGCAAGAACGGCCTGGTCGTCGCGGTGCTGACCGACCGTCTGGAGCCGCACTACGAGGAGATCGAACGGGCGGTGCCCGCCGGAGCGGACCTGCTCGGAGCGGTCGACGCGCTCGCCCGCCACCAGTGGCGCGACTGCGACGGCCCCGGCGCCCGCGCCGCCGTCGCGCTCCAGATCACCCTGCTCGACATGGCCCTGCGCGACCCGGAGCTGGGCGAGCGGTTCGCCGCGTCCGTCCGGGCGGGTGAGGAGCGCCTGGTCGGGCTGCTCGCCGGGCGGGCCCACCGGGGCGGCACGGTCGGACCGGAGCGGGCGCGGCGCCTCGCGGTCGCGCTCCGGGCCCTGTTCGTCGGCCTCGGCCAGGGCGTCGCCCTCGGCCTCGCGGCGGACGCGGACGAGGAGCACTGGGCGGAGGCGGCACGGGCCCTGGCGGACGGCACGCACGACTGAGCCGCCCCCGGCCGCGCGATGGCCCGATCCGTTGGAAAGCTGTCGTCCGGGCCAATGGCAGGGGGACGGGAGCGGCCGGGATGCTCGGTGGCATGGCTCAGACAACCGAGACCCCCGCCCGCACGCCCGGGGACGGACCGGTCCGCACCCCCCGCGTCCACCGCGCCTGGTTCGTCGCGGCGGTCGCCTTCGTCACGATCATCGGGTCGGCGGCCTTCGCCTCCCTGCCCGGCCTCCTGATCGAGCCGCTCCACGCCGAACTGCACTGGTCGCGCGGCACGATCGGCTTCGCGGTCTCGGTGAACCTCGCGCTCTACGGCCTGACCGCCCCCTTCGCCGCCGCGCTCATGGACCGCTTCGGCATCCGCCGGGTCGTCGCCGTCGCCCTGTCCGTCATCGCGCTCGGCTCGCTCCTCACCGTGTGGATGACCGCCGCCTGGCAGCTCGTCCTCTACTGGGGGATCCTCGTCGGCCTCGGCAGCGGCTCGATGGCCCTCGCCTTCGCCGCGACCGTCACCAACCGCTGGTTCGTCGCCCGCCGGGGCCTGGTGACCGGCCTCCTCACCGCCGCCGGGGCCTCGGGCCAGCTGATCTTCCTGCCGCTGCTGTCCTGGCTGGTCGAGCGGCACGGCTGGCGGCCCGCCTCCGTGACCGTGGCCCTCGCCGCGCTCGCCGTCGTCCCGTTCGTCTGGCTGCTGCTCCGCGACCACCCGGCGGACGTCCGGCTCGCCCCGTACGGCGGGGAGTACGAGGAGAAGCCCGCCCCCGTCACGGGCGCCGCCCGCCGGGCCGTCACCGTCCTGTTCAAGGCGGCCCGCACCGGCCCCTTCTGGCTCCTCGCCGGCTCCTTCGCGATCTGCGGCGCCTCCACCAACGGCCTGATCCGCACCCACTTCGTGCCCGCCGCCCACGACCACGGGATGCCGATCACGGCGGCGGCCGGACTCCTCGCCGTCATCGGCGTCTTCGACGTCGTCGGGACGGTCGCCTCCGGCTGGTTCACCGACCGCTTCTCCGCCCGCCGCCTCCTCGCGGTCTACTACGCGCTGCGCGGGATCTCGCTCTGCTTCCTGCCGATCCTGCTCGCGCCGTCCGTGCACCCGCCGATGCTGTTCTTCATCGTCTTCTACGGCCTGGACTGGGTGGCCACCGTCCCGCCCACGATGGCCCTGTGCCGCGAGCACTTCGGCGCGGACTCCGCGATCGTCTTCGGCTGGGTCCTCGCCTCCCACCAGGTCGGCGCGGCCGTCGTCGCCTTCGCGGGCGGCCTGGCCCGGGACGTCTTCGGCACCTACGACGTCGTCTGGTACGCCTCGGGCGCGCTGTGCGCGGCGGCGGCCCTGATGGCCCTGGTCATCCGCGGGCCCCGGCCGGAGGCGGTGCTTCCGGCGGGAGCATGATGTCCCCGGGGGGTGATCGCGGATGAGCGGTCCCGACACCGGGCGCACGCACGCCCGGATGCTGAGGGTCTCGACGCCGGCGCTGCTGCTGGAGGGCGGACTGGCCCTGGCGGTGGCGGTGGTGACCGGCCGGGACGGCGAGCCGGAGGCCTGGGAGTACGGCGGGGGCGGACTCTTCCTGGCGACGCTCCCGTGCGCGGTGGCGGCCTGGTTCCTGGCGGCGGTCGTGCTGTCGGCGGCCCTCGTCCTGCCGGTGGTCCTGCTCGGCGAGGACCTCGGGCGCAGGCTCGGCGGCCGCCCGCTGTGGTGGCACCTGGCGCTCGCGGCCCTCGCCGGAGCCCTGCTCGCCCCGTTCGCGGGCGTACGGGGGTGGCTCGTGGCCTGGGCGGCCCTGGCCGGGGCGGCGCTGCTCACCCGCCCGGCCCGGCAGGGCTACTTCGTCTCGCTCCTGGTGTGGGGCGCGCTCGCGGTGGTGGCCGTCTTCATGGCGGGCGGGATCCTCCTCTACGCGACGGAGTGACGTCCGGGCGGACCGGGCGGTGCCGGGCGGACCGGGCGGTGCCGGGCGGACCGGGCGGTGCCGGAGCGCTCAGGCGCAGACGCGCTTGGGGGCGTCCGCACCCGGCCGGGCGCGGAACCTCACCTCGTGTCCGGCGTCGTCGGTGAAGACGGCCTCCGTCCCGGACGTCAGGGTCATCGTGCCGCGCTGGACGGGGTTGCCCCAGCCCTCGGGCGGGTTCCCCGAGCCGTCGGAGAGCGGGGTCTCCGCCTCGAAGTACGTCGAGCCGATGCGGGCCTCGTCGATCCCGCAGTGCGTGTACAGCTCGTAGGGGATCGACCGGCCGACGCTCGGGCTGCCGGTGTTCACCGGGTCCGTGGCCGCGCTCCCGTTCCCGTCGGCCGGGGCGCAGCCCGCGAGCGCTCCGATGGCCACGGTGAGGGCGAGGAGGACCTGTCCGGCTCTTCGTGTCATGGCCTTCGGACGCGCGGACCGGGAGGACGGTTCCCCCGGGCGTCGCGCCCTCAGCCGCTCCTCAGCCGGTCTTCCGCCGGGCGGCCCGGCGCGCGACGGCCCGCGCGATCTTCTCCGCGTCGATGGCCAGCTCCCGGAACATGCCGCTGATCGGGTTCGTGAAGCCCGTGAAGTACAGGCCCGGGGCCTCGCGGGGGCAGCGGGCCCCGTGGACCACCGGGCGGCCCCGCTCGTCGAGGACGCCCAGGTCGCCCACGAGGGGCTCCAGGGCGCGGCGGTAGCCGGTCGCGGCGATCACCGCGTCCGGGGCGATCCGGGTGCCGTCCGCGAGGAGCACCTCGCCGCCCGCGAAGCCCTCGACGGCCGCGACGACCTCGACCTTCCCGGCCCGCACGGCCGCGACCAGGCCCACGTCCTGCACCGGGATCGCCCCCTGCCGCTGGCGGGTGGCGAGGCCGGTGTCCGGCCGGGGCAGACCGTGCGCCGTGAGGTCGGGCGCGGCGAAGCGGGCCATGGCCGCGCCCAGCCGGTCGACCACGGGCACCGGCAGCCGCCGCACCAGGATGCCGGTGCGCTGGGCCGGCCAGCCGGCCGTCGTGCGCCGCACGATGTGCGGGACCGTCCGCACCGCGAGCCGCACCCGCTTCGCGCCGCCGTCGGCGAGGTCGGCCGCGATCTCGGCGCCGGTGTTCCCGGCGCCGACGACCAGGACGTCCTTGCCCGCGTACGGCTCCGGATTCCGGTACGCGCGCGCGTGGCTCAGCTCGCCCTCGTACGCGTCGAGGCCCGGCCAGTCGGGCAGGCTCGGGGTGTGGTTGAAGCCGGTGGCCACGACGACCGCGCTGCCGACGAGCCGCCGCCCGCCGGTCGCGTGCAGGACCCACTCCTCGCCGGAGCGCTCGACGCCGAAGACCTCGACGCCCGTCACGACCTCCAGCTCGTGCTTCTCCGCGTACTTCTCCAGGTAGCGGACCACGTCGGCGCGGGCGACCCAGCGGCCGAACGAGCGGGGCATCTTCAGGCCCGGGAGCGCGGAGAGCCGCCGGGTGGTGTGCAGCCGCAGCCGGTCGTAGTGGGCGCGCCAGGAGGCGCCGACGGCGTCGGACTTCTCCAGGACGACCGCCCGGACGCCCCGCCCGCGCAGGGCGGCGGCGACCGCGAGCCCGCCGGGGCCGCCGCCTATGACGTAGACGGGGTGGGCGGGGTGGGCGGACGGTTCATGGGGGGTGGTGACCATGAATGCTGAGCGTAATGACGTGTACACGTAGTGGGTCTCGACCGGGCGGGGTTTCGGTTGCGAATCGGTATACACGCGCCTGATGTACGCGCCCGCGTGCGCCTACAGGGCCCCGATGTTCCGCCAGACCTGGCCGCTCTGGTTCGCCCCGCAGCCGTAGGTCATCGCGAACGCCCCCGTCGTCAGGCACTTCCCGTCGCTCATGTTCTTGAGGAGCCGCCCGGAGGACGTCGAGGAGAAGACCTTCCAGGACTGGGCGGAGGAGCCGTTGCAGGCGGCGGTGGTGACGCTGGTGTTGCCCGCCGGCTGGAGGCAGCGGTTGCTCGTCCGGTTGACCAGCTGGAACGTGCCGTTCGCCCCGGCCCGGTAGGTCCAGGAGTACCAGTAGGGGGTGCCGTTGGGGTTCTTGGAGCCGCAGGCGACGGACGTGACGAGGTTGCCGAAGCCCGGGTTGTGCTCCGCCAGGCAGTTGCCGCTCGTCCCGTTCTCCAGGGAGTACGTCCCCGAGGGCGCCGAACCGCCGGTCGACGGGGGAGGGGCGGGCTTCTGGGTCGTCGGCCGGGGGGCCGGGGGCCGGGTCGTCTTCGTACCGCCGGAGGGGGAGGTGGGATCCACCCCGCCACCGGACCCGGACCCGGACCCGCCACCGGACCCACCGGACCCGGACCCACCCGGCAGCGCACCCCCACCCCCACTCCCGCCCCCACCCGGCGGCGGAACGGCGGACCCCGGCGGCGGTGGCTGCTGCGGGGAGGACGGCGCCCCGCCCGGGGGCGCGGACGCGGGCTTCGAGGACGAGGGCCCGGGAGACGCGGGCCCCGAGGCCGACGGGGACGCGGAGGACGGCCCGCCCGCCGAGGGCACGGCCGCGGGCTGCGAGGCCACGGCGGTCGGGGAGGCGGAGTCCTGCGGGGCCGCGCCGAGGCGCCCGACCTCGTACGGCCCGAGGGCGACGGTCAGGGTGGTGCCGGTGGCCACGACGACGGGCACGGCGAGCATGACGAACCGGTTCCGCCGCCTCTCCGGCTTCCCGGCCCCCTTGGCGGCGGTCACGGCGAGCACGTCCGGCGAGGCCGTCGCGGGCTCCTTCCCGGCCTGCGGGGTGAGCGAGGCCGTCGGCACGTCCCGGGCGGGCTCGGCCGCCTCCAGCTCCGCGAGCTGCGCGGCCGTGGGCGCCCCGGCGGCGAAGGCGGCCCGCTCCCCGATCCGCGCGGCGACGGCCTCCGGCCAGACGGCCCCCGCCGCCCGCTCCTCGGTGAGCCCGACGAGCTCGGCGGCGGTCGGCCGGTCCGCCGGATCCTTCGAGAGACACTTCTTTACGAGCTCCGCGAGCGCGGGATCGGCCTCGGCGAGGCCCCCGAAGCCGGGCTCGCCGTGCACCACTCGATAGAGCAGGTCGGGGCCGGAACCGTCACCGAACGGCGGCCGCCCGTTCGCCGCGTACAGCAGGAGGCTGCCGAGCGCGAAGACGTCGGCGGCGCCGGTCAGGACCTTCTCCGCGACGGCCTGCTCGGGGGCCATGTAGGCGGGGGTGCCGATGACCATGCCGGTCCTGGTCAGCCGGCTCTGGTCGGCGGCGCGGGCGACGCCGAAGTCGATGAGGGAGAGCCCGTCCCCGGTCAGCATCACGTTGGACGGCTTGAGGTCCCGGTGCACCATGTCGGCGCCGTGCACGACCCGGAGCCCGGCCGCCGCGTCCCGCAGGAGCCGCCAGAGGGCCCCGCCGGTCAGCGGGCCGCCGTTGAGCCGGATCGCCTCGTTGAGGGTGATGCCGGGGATGAACTCGGTCGCGAACCACGGCGGCTTCGCCGTGCGGTCGCTCGCGAGCAGCTTGGTGTTGGCCCCGGCGGGCAGCCGGGCCAGGTTGTCCAGCTCGTGCCCGAAGTGGCTCAGGAAGTCCGCGTCCTCCGCGAGGATCGGCAGCACCCGCTTCACGGCGGCGAACTTCCCCGGCACGGCGCCGAGATAGACCCGCCCCATGCCGCCGGACCCGAGCACCCCGAGCAGTCTGAACGCCCCGATGCTCCGGGGATCCTCCGCGTCCAGCGGCATGGCCCCGCTGCCGGCCAGACTGTCCGCACTGGAATTGTTGTTCGGTTCCCCCTGCATGGGCGACACCCTAGCCGAGCGCTCCGCCACCCGACCGTCCGCCAACTGCTCGCCTCTGAACACCAGTTGAAGAAACGATGCAAGACCGGTGAAGACCCTGGTGGGAGCCGTGCGGAACCGGCGCGGCGGGACGCTCGGCGGTGACCAGGAGAGCGGCGGCCGCCCGGCCGCCTCCACCGGCGGGAAGCCCCTCCACCCGGATCGCGGTGAACCCGGCCTCGCCCAGGACCTTGCTCCACACGCGCTCCCGCAACACCCACCGGCGCAGGGTGGCGCTCTCGCCGTCCGGGGTACGCGCAGGGATGTCGGCCGCCGTGACGTCCGGTTGCGCGGGCGCCCCGGACAGGTAGTGCGCGAGGGTGGAGAAGACCAGGCGCCCGCCGGGACGGAGCGCGGAGACGGCGGCCGGCAGCAGCTCGCGGGGGTCGGCGAAGTCCAGCGCCCCGAAGACGCTGTAGAGCACGTCGTACGCGCCGGGGTTCGCCCGCAGGTGGGTGACGACGTCCCGGTGGACGAGGCGCAGGCGCGGGGCGAGCGGGCCGTAGAGGGCGGTGGCCATGGCGTGCTGCGCCGGAGAGGCGTCCACGGCGTCGACCCGGCCCGGCGCGTGGTGCACGGTCAGGTGGGCGGCGTGACGGGCGGCCCCGGCCCCGAGATCGGCCAGGGTCGTTCCGGCGAGGTCACCGAGGACTTCCGCTCCCGGCCCGTCGACCTGACTCCAGGACCACCGGAAGGAATCGGGGACGGCGTGGTCCCGCTCGGCGCGGTCCCGGCCGTAGTGGTGCCAGAGGTCTGTGGTCGTCACCCGCCTCATCCTGACGGCGGCGCGCGCGGGCCGCGCCCGGTTCGGGGGAAAGTCACCCGGGTGCCCCCGGGGCCCGGACGGTCTCCGGACCACGGGGGGCGGGCGGGTCAGTGGGCGTCGTTGCCGTGGTGGCAGGGCCCGCAGGAGGCAGCGTCCTCCCACAGTGGCAGGTCGACCTCCCAGCCGGCGCGGGCGACGAGGTGTGCGGTCTTCATGACCGACCCGTCGTTCTTCACGTCGACCAGGGGCACGTGGTGCAGGAAGCGCCCGTCGTTGTACGTGTCGCACAGCTCGGCGTAGGCGACGGTGTCGAGGATGATCGTGTGGACGCCGACGTCCACGATCGTGCTCGGGGCGAGTCCCAGGCCCTCGCCGCGGTGGGCCATCGCGGTGAGGAGGTAGGCGTAGCCCTGGCCGAGGACGCGGGCCGCCATGACGGAGTCGTAGGGGTGGTCCCGCATGAGCAGGCCGACCTGCTTGTCCCAGAGGACGGCCGGCACGAGGTCGCGGGGGGAGCGGGACGGTCCGGTCACCGGATCGGTGACGACGGCGTTCTCGGCTGCGGTTGCCATGGTGCCTCCCTCGGGCTGTGCCTCCGCGAGGTGCGGGGCGATGTCCCGAGGACACCGCACTCCACATCCGGAGAGTGATCGACTCTCCTCCTGTGCAAGGCGTTTGCGCATCGTGCAAGCGGTCTCGACGTGGGGCTTCCGGGGCCCGTACCGTGAGGGCCCCGGTCGTGCGGCAGGGGGAGGGGCCAATGGCCGGTGACCCGCTCTGGAACAGCCCGGAAGTCAGGGAGTCGGTCGCCCGGCGCCATCCCGGCGGGCTCGTACGGCTGGGCCGCGAGCGCCGGGGATGGACGCTCGTCGACCTCGGTCGGCAGTTGGGCTGCTCGGCGGCGACGGTCTCGCGGATGGAACGCCGCACGCGGGTGACCGATCTGACGCTGATGCACCGGGCCGCCTCCGCGGTGGGCGTACCGCAACACGTCCTGGTGAGTTCTCTGGCGCCCCCGGCTCCCACCGCATCGGCCACCACTAGAGTGTCGGCCAGTCCGCACGCCGAGGAGGACCCGATGCGCCGCCGCTCGCTGCTCGCCGCCACGGCGACCGTTCCGGCCGCCATGCTGCTCGGCATGGACCGGGCCCTGGCCGACACCCCGTCGCCCACGGGCAGGGGCGCACTCGATGCCCGTACGGCGTCCGCTCGCGGGCTGTACGACAAGGGCTCCCACACGCGGCTCATCGCTCTGCTGCCGGACCTCCTGGCCGACGGGCACGCCGCAGCGTCCTCACGTCGTGAACTCGACCAGGCGAGGCTCTCCTCCGTCTACAGCCTGAGCGCCGCCCTGCTGATCAAGCTCGGCTCGTACGAACGGGCCCGCCTCGCCGCCGACCGCGCCCGCACCTGGGCCGAGGTGTCCGGCTCTCCGCTCGCCGAGGCCGCCGCCTCCCGGGAACTCGCGATCGTGCTCCGTCACCAGGACCGGGGCGAGGAGGCGCAGAGCCTCATGGAGTCGGCGGCGGCCCGGGTGGAAGCCACGGGGCTGCGGACGGAGGCCGCCTCGTCGGCCTATGCGCAGATGCTGTGCACCCTGGCCTACACCGCCGCCCGGGGAGGCCGGCGCGCCGAGGCGCCGGCCATGGCCGATGAAGCCCGACGCGCCGCCCGGCGCCTGCCGCTCCTCGCACCCACCGGACGTCTCTTCCCCATCAACCCGGCTGCTGTCGACCTCTATACCGTCGGTGTGCACTGGGCGCTCGGCGACGCCGGTGCGGCCCTGGAGGCCGGACGGAACCTTCGGACCGACCACTTCCCGACGGCCGAGCGCAAAGCGCGGCTGGGCACCGACATGGCCCGTGCCTGGTGGGCGTGGAGCCGCCCCGAGCAGACCGCCCGCGCCCTGCTCGACGCCCACCGGGCGAGCCCCGGCGAGGTGCGGGACCGCCCCGCGATCCGCCGCATCGTCACCGAGTTGGCGCAACGGCACCCCCGGGCCGCCGGCGTACGCGAACTGCACGCCGCCGTGTCGGCCCCGGCCAGTGCGGGAAAAGGTGCCGGCGACCGCCCGTCATGAGACGGACCCCGCTCCGAGCAGGAGCCAGGTGGACGCGGTCGCCGGTCGGTCCCCGAATTTGTCAGCACCCGGGGACGGCAGGAGCCTAACCGGGGCCCGGGCCCCGGGGCACGTGGATTACGGCCGGGTCAGGAGCCGAGCGCCGCCAGGACGTGCGGGGCCGCCTCCGCCAGGGTCGGGAAGTGGCGGTGGGCGTCCGGGTGCGGGGCCGGGACGTTGACCGTCCAGACCGTCATCCCGGCGTCGAGCCCCGCCCGCACCCCCGAGGGCGCGTCCTCGATCACCAGGCAGTCCGCCGGGTCCGCGCCCAGCTTCTTGGCGGCGGTGAGGTACGGGACGGGCGACGGCTTTCCCTCCGCCACCGAGGCCGCGTCGACGATCAGCCCCGGCAGCGGGAGCCCGGTCCGTCCGAACCGCCCCCGCACCCGGTGCTCGTAGTTCGACGTCACCAGTGCCCACCGGTCCGCCGGGAGCGCGGTCAGCAGCCCGGCGGCGCCGTCGAAGGCCGTGTACGTGCCCGTACGGACGTCCTCGCCCTCCAGCGCGTGCAGGAGGGCGAGGCACGCGTCCGGGTCCTCGGCCGGTACGACCGCCGCGAACGTCTCCACGGGCCGCGTCCGCAGCGCGACGGCGTACACCTCGTCCCCGTCCAGCCCGTACCGCCCGGCCCACTCGTGCCAGACGCGGCGCTGGTTGGCGACGGCGTCCACGAGGGTGCCGTCGACGTCGAAGAGGACGACCTTCTTCCCGGTCACACGGCCGAGGCGAAGGCCGCCCAGGCGGCGGGGGCCACGGCGAGCTGGGGGCCGTGCGGGACCTTGGAGTCACGGACGTGGACGGTGGTGGGGTGGGCGGCGACCTCGACGCAGTTGCCGCCTTCACCGCCGCTGTAGCTGGACTTGTGCCAGTCGTACGCGACCTCGATGCAGGCCCCGCCCTCGCCGCTGCTGTAGCTGCTCTTGAACCAGGCCAGATGTGCGGTGCTCATAGCTCTCCCAGCAATTTTTCGATGAACTCCAGGGACTCCATGGGCGTGAGTGCCTGTGCGCGCATGATTCCATACCGCTCTGCGTACGTGCGTGCCTCTTCTGGGTCGGTGATCAGGCGGGCGTGCTGGTAACTCTCGATGTACGCGACCTCTCGTTTCCCCCTCAGGGTGAGGAGGATGAACTCACCTCCCAGCGCCGGGTGTTCTTCGCGATCGGTCGGCATGATCTGGAGGTGAACGTTCCGGAGCTTGGCGACCTCGACCAAGCGCTTGAGCTGTTCACGGAAGGCCTCTCGTCCGCCCAATGGGCGACGGAGTACATCCTCTTCGATGACGAAGCTCATTGTCGGCGCTGGCTGCTTCTCGAAGATGGCCTGACGTGCGATTCGGTCAGCCAGTAGCTTCTCGATGCTCTCCTCGTCGTACAGCGGACGCCGATGGCGGAAGACGGCATCCGCGTACCCGTGCGTTTGGAGAATGCCCGGCATGGCCTGGGGCGAGTAGTGATGCAGGGAGACCGCTTCCGCCTCGGCCTTGGCGTAGTTCCGGAACCAGTCCGGGTGTCGTACCCGAACCCGCGCCAGCGCCTCCCGTACGTTGTCCGCCGCCGCGGCGAGCACCCCGCCCGCCTTCACCACCGGATCCACCCGTACCAGGAAGTCCGGTTGCGGAGTCCGTACGCCCCGCTCGATCGACGAGATCAGGTCCTCGCTGCAGTGCACGAGGCCCGCCAGCTCCGCCTGGCTCAGCCCCGCGTTGTGGCGCAGGACTTTCAGGATCTTGCCCAGCGCTTGGAAAAGGTGCGCCGTACCGTCCACTTCGGAGGGCCGTTCCGGCCGCTCCTCCTCGTTCCCCGACATCCGTACCGCCTTCTTGGCGTGCCCGTACCGTTACGCAGCGTCGTCGCGTCGCTGCTGGTCAGCGTAGGGGCGGCGGACCACTCTCGGGGCATGAAGTCAGAAACCACCACCCCGACCGGTGAGTTCGTCCTCCGGCTGTCGGCCACGCGCCGGGGCGCACGCCTGGCGCGCCTGCTGGGCGCGCAGCAGCTCCGGGAATGGGAGGTCACCGGGGCCGGGGCCGAGGCCGCCGAACTGGTCCTCGCCGAGCTGGCCAGCAACGCGGCCCTGCACGGGCGCGTGTCCGGGAGGGATTTCGAGGTGCGGATGGAGCGGGGGGAGGGCCACGTGCGGATCGAGCTGTCCGACGCGCGTGGCGAGCGGCGGCCGTTACCGTCCGCGACGCCCGACGAGGGCGGTTACGGGCTGGTGCTCGTCGCCGCCCTCGCCACGGCGTGGGGGGTGAAGGAGCGGGAGGTCGGCAAGACGGTCTGGGCGACCGTCCCGCTGACTCCCCGCTGACCCTCTTCTGAGGTTTCGTCAGAAGAGGTGGAGACCCCCGGTCATCAGGGCGGCGTTGGTGATCGTGGCGCGCCCCTCGAACGGGGCGCGCCAGTCGCCGGTTCCCTTGTAGAAGTAGGCCCGGCCCTGGGCGCCGTACGCCACCGCGTCGGCGCGGCCGTCCGCGTCGGCGTCGCCGAGGCCGACGACGGCCGCGTACGCGTTCCAGCCGCCGCCGATCTTCGTGCGCGCCGCGAACGTGCCGTCGCCCTTGCCGAGGTAGAGCCAGAGGACGCCGTCCTTGTCGCGGGCGACGAGGTCGCCGGCGGCTCCGCCCGCGATGTTGCCGACGGCGGTGAGCTGGTTGTAGATCCCCCAGCCGAAGCCGATCTTCGTACGGGCCGCGAAGGGCGCCGAGGTGTTGCCCGTGCCCTTGTACAGCCACAGCTCACCGGCCTTGTCGGTGGCGACGAGGTCGGGGCGGCCGTCGGCGGTCAGGTCGCTGCCGCCCGCGAGCCGGTCGTAGACCTGCCACCCGCCGCCGACCCTGACGCGGGGCGCGAGGGCGCGGCCGGCGCCCTGGTGCAGCCAGAGCACGCCGCTGCGGTCGCGGGCCAGGAGGTCGGCGTGCGGGGAGCCGCCGAGGTTCCCGGGCGCCAGGACCCGGTCGTAGCCGCTCGCGCCGTAGGAGAGGCGGGTCGTGTCCAGGGTGACCGGCGCCCTGCCCCGCAGGACCTGGTTGCCGTCGTAGACGCGTACGCCCTTGTCGTCCCCGACGAGCAGGTCGGGGGTGCCGTTGTCGTTGAAGTCGTGCGCGGTGGGCGTGCGGGCGACCTCGAAGGTGCCGGACCGGGTCACGGCGGGGCCGATGCCGTTGAGCGGGTGGGCGGTGAACTCCCAGGCGTACTGGCCGTTGTAGGCGGTGACGTCGTTGGGGAACACGCCGTTCCAGCCCAGTCCGTAGCCGTTGCCCGCGAGGTACGACAGGCTGGGCCACAGCACCTTCCCGGAGGCGGTGTGGGTCAGCTTGAGGGACGTGCTCGCCCGGCGGCTGAGGGTCCAGCTCATCCGGAACAGTCCGGTGGCGGGGTCGAAGACGGCCTTCTCGGGGACGTTCTGGGCCACGAGCGTCAGCGCGGTCGGCTCGCCGGTGGAGGCGACGAGCGCGGCGGCCGGGGTGCCGTCCGGGCCGGGGGCGATCCGGTAGAGGCCCTCGCCCGCGTCCAGGGTGCCGCCGCGCAGCACCGGGGCGCCGCCGGGCCCGGTGACGCCTTCGGCCACGTGGTCCAGGAGCTTCACCGTCTCACCGGTCTTCAGCGAGCGGGCGGTCAGCGGGTGGAGGGCGTGCGGGACGGTGGTTCCGGCGCCGCCCGGGAGCGCGTACGCGACCCAGTCGCCGACGAGGCCGGTCAGGAGGCGGTCCGCGTGGGGGAGCGGGAGGCGCTCGGTCGCGCCGGTGTCCCGGCGGGTGACGGCCAGGACCGTCGTGGTGGCGGTGGGGTGCTCGACCACGGCGAGGTGCGCCGGCGACAGGGCGGTGTCGGAGAGCGGCCCGGTCCCGGAGGCCCCGTACCGCTCGACGACCGCGCCGGAGGCGACGTCCACGACGGCCGCGTGCTCCTGCCGGGACCCGCCCTCGGCGCTCGCGTACAGGACCACGAAGGCGGTGGGGGAGTCCACGTCCACGCGCGTGACGACGGCGTCCTCGGGCAGACCGGTGACCTCGCGCTCGTCGGGGCCGTCCGGCCCCGCCCCGACGAGCCGGACCCCGGTGCCGCCGGCCGCGTTCGCCGCCGTCATGACGAGGGTGGTCCCGGCGATCCCCCGGAGGGAACGGCCGGGCAGGGCGGCGGTGTCGAACCGCAGGGGAGCGGCGCCGGTGGCCATGTCGTACAGCTCGACGACACCCCCCTCGCGCTTCGCGACGAGGTCCGCCCCCATGACACCCGCGTACGGCTTCCCGGCCAACTCGGTCGTGACCCCGTCCGCGTACCGCGTCCAGCGGTAGGGCCCCCTCTCCGCGCCCGTGTTCCCGGCGCTGAGGAACCCGGTGGGGCCGCTTCCCATGACGATCGAGTTCCGGGGGAAGGGGGCGGTGGTCTGTGCCTGCGTCTGTGCCTGTGCCTGTGCCGTCGGGGGAGTGGGGGCGGGGGCGGCCGACGCGGCGGGGGCCGTCAGGGCGCCGCCGGTGACGGCGAGGACGGCGACGACGGCGGCGGTGAGGCGGCGCCGGGGGGTGCGTGCCTGGGACAAGGAGGCGGTCCTTCTCGGACGGAGGGAGGGGGGAAGGAGCGGGGAGGTGCGAGGAGGAGCAGGGAGGGGCGGGGCCGCGGGCCGGCGGTGGACCGGCCCGCGGAGCCGTCAGTACAGGGTCGAGCCCAGACGGGTGAACTCGTCCGGGGTGGCGATGTTGACGGGGCTCTCGAACGGGGCCTTCCAGTCGCCGGTGCCCTTGTGGAGCTGGAGGCCGCCGCTGCCCGGGCCGACCTCGGGCCCGTTGACCACGAGGTCGGGGAGGCCGTCGCGGTCGGCGTCGCCGACGGCGACGATCGCCGAGTACGAGTCCCAGCTGCCGCCGATCTTCGTGCGGGGCGCGAAGGTGCCGTCGCCCTTGCCGAGGTACAGCCAGAGGACGCCGTCCTTGTCCCGGCCGACGAGGTCGCCGGCGGCGGCGCCGCCGATGTTCCCGGTGGCGACGATCTTGTCGTAGATGCCCCAGCCGTGACCGATCTTGACGCGCGGCTCGAAGGGCGCGGCGCTGTTCCCGGTGCCCTTGTACAGCCACAGGCCGCCGTCCTTGTCGACGGCGACGAGGTCGGGTCGGGCGTCGCCGTTCAGGTCGCTGCCGGCGGTGATCCGGTCGTAGATCTGCCAGCCGCCGCCGACCTTGACGCGCTGCGCGAAGGGGGCGGCGGCGTCGCCGGTGCCCAGGTGCAGCCAGAGCGCGCCGGTCGTGTCCCGGGCGGCCACGTCCGCGAAGCGCGCGCCGCCCAGGTTGCCGGGGGTGACGATCTGGTCGTACGCGCCCCAGCCGGAGCCGACGTCCGTCCTCTCCAGCGGGACCTCGGTGCCCGAGAAGAGGGTCTGACGGGCGTCGTAGACGAACAGCGCGCCGCCCTCCCGCAGGAGCAGGTCCGGGGAGCTGCTGTCCGAGAAGTCGTGCGGGGCCTGCTTCCCGGAGACCTGGAAGGTGCCGATCCGCTCCACCGAGGGGCCGATGCCGTTGACGGGCCACGCCGTCATCCGCCACGTGTACTCGCCGTTGTGCGCGGCGGTGCGGTTGTCGAGCAGTCCGCTCCAGGGGACCCAGAGGCGCCCGGAGGGCTCCGTCGTGCTGGAGCTGCTGCTCCACCGCTTCCCGGTCGCCTTGTGCGTCACCTCGACGCGCCCCTCGACCAGGCCGGCCCTTTCGAACTGCCAGGTGAAGCCGCTGTCACCGCTCTTCGTGGTGAAGTCGAAGTCGGGGACGGTCCCGCCCGTCAGCCGGAGCGCGAGCGACCGCCCGGTGCTCGCCACGAGGGTGGCGGCCGGGGTGCCGTCGGGGCCGGGGGCGATCCGGTAGAGGCCCTCGCCGTGCTCCAGGGTGGCGCCCTGCACGAGCAGCGCGCCGTCCTTCTCGGCGCGGATGCCGTCCACGGTGTCCAGGAGGTCCACCGTCCGGCCGTCCGTCAGCGAGCGGACCGACAGGGAGTGCAGGGGGTTCGGGCCGGAGATCGACGCTCCGGCCACGCCGTACGCGACCCAGTCGCCCATCAGCTCGACCCGGAGGTCGTTGCCCTTGCCGAGGGGAACGCGCGTGACGTCGGTGCCGCTCCGCCCGGACAGCGCCAGGACCGCCTCGGCGTCGTGTTTCATGCCGTGGTACTCGGCCCAGGCCAGGTGCGTCGCGGACACGCTGACGTCGGAGGAGACCGAGGCCTTCGGCAGGACGCGGTCCTCGGCGACCGTGCCCCCGGCGACGTCCACCACGGCCGCGCGGACCGAGGTCGCGCCGTCCGTCGTGGCGGCGTACACGAGCGTGAGGGTGCCGGGCGCGCCCAGGTCGTACCGGCGGACCGACGCGTTCTCGGGCAGCCCCTGGACCTCGCGGGTCCGGACCGTGCCGTCCACGGAGTCGACGAGGAGGACGGCGGTGCCGCCGGCGCGGGGGACCTCCACGACGAGGGTGGAGCCCGCGAGCCGCACGAACTTCGCGGAGTCCCCCAGGGAGGCGAGGTCGACGACGACGGGGTCGGCGCCCGTGGCCATGTCGAGCAGCTCGTGCCGGGTCCCCTCGGACCGCACGATCACGTCCGACCCGGCACCGCCCGCGTAGGTGCCCGCGGGCAGGGTGGTGGTGACGCCGTCCGCGTATCGCGTCCAGCGGAAGGCGGAGGAGGGCGTGGTGTCCTCGTACCAGCGGCTCAGGAAGCCCGAGGGGCCGTTGCCGACGACGATGGCGCCGGGCAGCAGCGCGGGGGTCTCCTGCACCGCCTTCCCGGTCTGCGCCGCCCCGGCGGCGGCGCCGGGCGCCGCCACGGCCGGGACCGCCGCGACGGTGCCCAGGGTGACGGCGAGGGCGGCGGTGACGGCCAGGGCGAGACGGCCGCGGGACGTACGTACTCGGGACAAAGCGGTGTTCCCCTCCGGAGACGCGGGTGTGGCGTGTCGCGCCACGCCCGCATGACCTCCGGAGTGATCGAATGGTTGTACGCCTCCGTCGGAAGACCTGGTTGTACGTCAGGTCGTCCCCGAGGGGGGCCTCGCCGGGCGCGCGGGGCAGGCGGCGTACGTACGGGTCGGGGCGGCCCGTCCCGCCCTCACCGCCCCCGTTCCACCACCCCCCGCACGTACGCCGCCTGCCCCGCGTGCTGGAGGTCGTCCGCGATCACCGACACCAGGCGGACGCCGAGGGTGACCGGTGGGTTCCAGGCGGTGTCGACGACCCGGTCCAGGTCCGCGTCCGTCACCGGACCGAGCAGTTCCGCCGTCCGGTCGTGCACGGCGTCGTGGTAGCCGAGGAGGAGGTCCGCCGGGGCCCGGACCCGGCCCGATTGGGCGCTCGTCTGGCCGTACCCGGTCGCCTTCTCCGAGAAGGGCAGGCCGAAGCGGTCCGCCCAGCCCCCGGCGGTCCACAGCTGCTCCGTGCCGAAGGCGCCCGCCAGGTGGTCGTCCTGGATGCGGGTGAGGTGCCAGACGAGCCAGGCGACCGAGTTCGCCTCCGGATCGATCCGGGCGGCCAGCTCGTCCTCCGAGAGGCCCTCCACCGCCCCGTGGACGGCCTCGCGTACCCGGCCGAACGCGTCGACCAGCAGACCGGCGCTGTCCATGCGGACTCCTTCCCACGAGGGACCGGCGGTCAGGAACGTCCCGCCCGCCACCGTTCCACCATCGCCTCCACGTCGAACGGCCGCAGGTTCAGCGGCGGCCCGGCCGGCGGCCGCAGCAGGGCCTCGGCGATCTTCGTGTTGACCTCGCCGAGGATCCGCCGGACCCGGCTCTCCGAGACGGCCTCCGCCACCGCCGCCTCCGCGTCCTCGGCCTCCTTGCGCAGGGCCAGCGAGGGCGGCAGCACGGACGCGCCCTCGCGGTGCATCTTGCCCTTGATCCACCACAGCTCGTCGTACGGCGCCGAGTCGTCGGGAAGCGGCTTCCCGAATCCCGGCAGGCTCCGGAACTCACCCCGCTCCGCGGCCTCGCGGATCTGCTTGTCCACGAACGACTCGAAGCTCACACCGGGCGGCTTGCGTTCGGTCATGTGTCCAGACTACGTAACTGGCCCGCTCCGGGTGTGGTGTTCGCGGTCTACTGCGCCGCGCGGTCTTCCGGCACGCTGTGGTCCGTTCAACGCGCGTCGACCCCTGTCCCACCGATCCCCACCCCCGTACCGGAGGACACATGCGTGCACGGATCACCCCGCTCGGCACCCTCCTCGCGCTCGTCGCGGGCCTGCTCACCGCGCTCGTCACCACGACCCCCGCCCAGGCCGCGCCGCTCTTCAAGGCGCCCTTCGCCTGCGGCCAGAAGTGGACCTACAGCCACCACTCGGCCGAGGTCCGCCAGGCCCTCGACTTCGTCCGCTCCGACGGCGGCGGCACCGCCGGGGCCCCGGTCCTCGCCTCGGCGTCCGGCACCGCCTACCGCTACTCCCAGCCGTCCGGCGCCGGGAACTACATCGTGATCGAGCACGGCGGCGGCTGGAAGACGTACTACTTCCACCTCAGCGCCTACGCGGTCGCCCACGGCGCCGCCGTCTCCCAGGGCCAGCGGATCGGCACCACCGGCTCCACCGGCAACAGCTCCGGCGCCCACATCCACTACGAGCAGCTCTACAACGGCGTCGGCCAGCCCATCACGATCAACGGCGCCTCCCTCGCCCCCTACCCCGGCTCCTACGGCTCCAGGCACCTGACCAGCGACAACGGCTGCTCCGGCGGGGGCGGGAAGTACTGGGTCGACACCTTCGCCAACGCCACCGGCTACGCCCAGGCCAACACGGGCAATGCCCAGGGCGTGCTGAACGCCGGCACGAACTACGTCTACTGCAAGGTCTGGGGCCAGGAGATCCGCGACGCCTCCGGCAACTACAACCACTGGTGGCTGCGGACCGACCTCGACACCGTGTACGCCGGGAAGAACGGGCGGAACGCCCACGTCTCCGCCTACTACCTGTCCCGCTGGGGCAACGACGAGGCCCGCGACAACAACGGGACCGTGATCCCCACCTGCTGATCCGCCCCCCCGGAAGGCCCCGGAAAAGGCAGGAGCCCCACTCGTGCCGCGAGGCACGGAGCGGGGCTCCTTGGGTACTGCTCTAGTGGTAGGCGATCGCCGACCCGGGCACCTTAGGCCGGGGAGACGTTCTCCGCCTGCGGGCCCTTCGGGCCCTGCGTGACGTCGAAGGTCACGACCTGGTTCTCCTCGAGCGAACGGAAGCCGTTCGCGTTGATCGCGGAGTAGTGGACGAAGACATCCGGGCCGCCGCCGTCCTGGGCGATGAAGCCGAAGCCCTTTTCAGCGTTGAACCACTTGACGGTTCCGGTAGCCATAAGCCCTCCTTGGGCCAAAGGGTTGCCCTGCTCCAGAACCTGCAAAGAAGTCTGAAAACTACAAAAGCCTGCGGGTCACATGCTCCGCAGGCTCTGTACTGCAAGGGAAACCAAACTGCAACTTGCGTTGAGCGTAGCACGCAGAACGCTCGGGAGGGTAGAGGGAAAGATCACGTCACCCGAGTGTTTGAACGTCCCTCCCGCGCTGACGCGCGTGCCCCGGCGATGCCCGCTCCGTGAGACGGGTCTAGCCTCACGATGTGGACAAAGCAACCGACGAGCACCGCAGCCGGCCCCGCGTCGGACACATCCAGTTCCTGAACTGCCTCCCCCTCTACTGGGGCCTGGCGCGCACCGGGACGCTCCTGGACCTGGAGCTCACCAAGGACACCCCGGAGAAGCTCAGCGAGCGGCTCGTCCGGGGCGACCTGGACATCGGCCCCGTCACCCTCGTCGAGTACCTCCGCAACGCGGACGACCTGGTCGCCCTCCCGGACATCGCCGTCGGCTGCGACGGACCCGTGATGTCCTGCGTGATCGTGTCCCAGCGGCCCCTGGAGGAGCTCGACGGCGCCCGCGTGGCGCTCGGCTCCACCTCCCGCACCTCCGTGCGCCTCGCCCAGCTGCTCCTGTCCGAGCGGTACGGCGTGTCGCCCGACTACTACACCTGCCCGCCGGACCTCGGCCTGATGATGCAGGAAGCCGAGGCGGCCGTCCTCATCGGCGACGCCGCGCTCCGGGCCTCGCTGCACGACGCGCCCCGGCTCGGCCTCCAGGTCCACGACCTGGGCCTGATGTGGAAGGAGTGGACGGGCCTCCCGTTCGTCTTCGCCGTGTGGGCGGCCCGCAAGGACTACCTGGCGCGCGAGCCGGAGACCGTCCACGAGGTCCACCAGGCCTTCCTCGCCTCCCGTGACCTCTCCCTCGAAGAGGTCACCAAGGTCGCCGAGCAGGCGGCCCGCTGGGAGGCCTTCGACGCCGCACTCCTGGAGCGGTACTTCCGCACCCTCGACTTCCGCTTCGGGCCCGAACAACTCGCGGGCGCCCGCGAGTTCGCCCGCCGCACCGGCCCCACGACCGGTTTTCCCGCGGACGTCGCGGTCGAACTCCTGGCACCCCCGCGCGGCTGACCGCACGGCCCCGGAACGGGCGCCCGGAAATTCACACGAACGTAATTCCGGCGCGTCCCCGGGCCCATTCCGCGGACGCCCGCGAACGGCCGGACGGAATGCGGACGCCCGAAAGGGGGAGACGGTTTCCCGCGCGTTCACCGACCGGGCCGGCGGAGAACCGCGCCCGGATCCCCGATGCCGGAAATTCACCGGAATAGGGCGGCGACCGCGCGGCCGCTCCCCGACGGAGGCGGCCGGGGCCCCTGGCGTAGGCTGGTTCGGTCTGTCAGTACCCCTCCGAAAGGGACGAACCCGGTGACCGAGAAGGCCGAACTGCAGTCCATTCTGGACCGCGCCGCCGCGGGCGGCCGGATCACCCCCGAGGAGGCGCTCGACCTCTACCGCTCGGCGCCCCTGCACGCGCTCGGCGCCGCCGCCGACGCCGTGCGCCGCCGCCGGTACGCGGGGACCGAGCACATCGCGACGTACATCATCGAGCGGAACATCAACTACACGAACGTCTGCGTGACGGCGTGCCGGTTCTGCGCCTTCTACGCCGCGCCGAAGGACACCAAGAAGGGCTGGACCCGGGACCTCGACGACATCCTGCGCCGCTGCGCGGAGACCGTGGAGCTCGGCGGCACCCAGATCATGTTCCAGGGCGGCCACCACCCGGACTACGGCGTCGAGTACTACGAGAAGCACTTCGCCGCGATCAAGGCGGAGTTCCCGCAGCTGGTCATCCACTCCCTGGGCGCCTCCGAGATCGAGCACATGGCCCGCATCTCCGGCGTCTCCGTCGAGGAGGCGATCGGCCGCATCCACGCCGCCGGCCTCGACTCCTTCGCCGGCGCGGGCGCCGAGCTGCTGCCCGAGCGCCCCCGCAAGGCCATCGCGCCCCTGAAGGAGTCCGGCGAGCGCTGGCTGGAGATCATGGAGATCGCCCACGGCCTCGGCGTGGAGTCCACCTCCACCATGCTCATGGGCACCGGCGAGACCAACGCCGAGCGCATCGAGCACCTGCGCATGATCCGTGACACACAGGACCGGTCGGGCGGCTTCCGGGCCTTCATCCCGTACACGTACCAGCCCGAGAACAACCACCTCAAGGGCCGCACGCAGGCCACGCTCTTCGAGTACCTGCGCATGATCGCCATCGCCCGGCTGTTCCTCGACAACGTCGCGCACATCCAGGGCTCCTGGCTGACCACCGGCAAGGAGGTCGGCCAGCTCTCGCTGCACTACGGCGCCGACGACCTCGGCTCGATCATGCTGGAGGAGAACGTCGTCTCCTCCGCCGGTGCCAAGCACCGCTCCAACCGCCTGGAGATCATCGACCTGATCCGCAAGGCGGGCCGCGTCCCGGCGCAGCGCGCCACCACGTACGAGCACCTGGTCGTCCACGACGACCCGGCGAACGACCCGGTCGACGAGCGCGTCGCCTCCCACATCTCGTCCGTCGCGATCGAGGGCGGCACGGCCCACCCGGAGCTGAAGCTCCTCGACGCGAACTGAGCGGGACGCGGACGGACGAGAACACGCGAACCGACGAGAAACGAGCCGACGACACCGTGCTGACGATCCACGTGGCCGAGGCGACCCCCGAGAGCGCCGTCCTGGTCGACGGCGCCCTCGTCGCCGCCGTCGGGCCGTACGAGGACCTGGTCGCCGTCCGCCCCGGGGCGCGGGTGCGGCGGTGGCCCGGCATCCTCACCCCCGGCCTCCTCAACCCGTACGGGCCCGAGCTGCTCGAAGGCATGTACCACCCGGACCCCCGGGAGGCCGAGGGGTTCGGCACCGAGCCGATCCCCGGGGAGCGGGCGCAGCGGATCTTCCGGGCCGACCCCTCGCGGCGCGGCGCCTCCGCGCGCCGGGGCGTGCAGCGGCTCCTGGCCCACGGGACGGTCGCGGTCGCGGGCGAGCTGCGCGGCCGGGCGGCCGCGGACGCCGTGCGCCGGGCCGGGCTCGCGGTCGGCCGCCGCCCGGAGCGGCTGCCCGGACCGCCGTCCTTCTCTCCGGTCCCGCTGGTGCTGCTGCCCGCGCCGGTCCCGGGCGGCCCGGCCCGCTTCGCCGTCTTCGACGTCCCCGACCGGGCGGCCCTGGTCCGCCTCGGCGCGTCGACCTGCGTCGCCACCGTGCTCGGCGGGCGGCTGGTCCACCGGGCCCGCTGAGCGTCCGGCGCGCCCGGCGCCGCCGAGCGCGCCCTGCCGACCGGGGCGGGAGGGGCCCTGAGACAATGGGACCGCCCGCCCGTCGCCGATTCTGCGAGGCCGAACGCCCGTGACCCGCGCCACCCTGGACAAGCAGCCGCACGAAGTCGCGTCGATGTTCGACGACGTGGCGGCCAACTACGACCTCACCAACGACGTGCTCTCGCTGGGCCAGGACCGCCGCTGGCGCAAGGAGGTCGCGAAGGCGGTCGACGCCCGCCCGGCACAGCGGATCCTCGACCTGGCCGCCGGCACGGCCACCTCCTCGCAGCCCTTCGCGCGGGCGGGCGCGTACGTCGTCCCGTGCGACTTCTCCCTCGGGATGCTGCGGGTCGGCAAGAAGAACCACCCGTGGATGCCGTTCACGGCGGGCGACGGCACGGAACTGCCCTTCCGCGACGACGTGTTCGACGCCGTCACGATCTCCTTCGGCCTGCGGAACATCCAGGACACCGAGCAGGCGCTGCGCGAGCTGTACCGGGTGACGAAGCCCGGCGGCCGGGTCGTCATCTGCGAGTTCTCGCACCCGACCTGGGCGCCGTTCCGCACGGTGTACGAGGAGTACCTGATGCGCGCGCTGCCGCCGGTGGCCCGCGCGGTCTCCTCCAACCCCGACGCGTACGTGTACCTGGCCGAGTCCATCCAGTCCTGGCCGGACCAGCCGGCCCTGGCGGGCCTGCTCCAGAAGGCCGGCTGGTCGAAGGTCGCCTGGCGGAACCTGTCGGGCGGGATCGTGGCCCTGCACCGGGGCTTCAAGCCGTAACCCCCGCCGCCCTTCCGCCCCGCGCCTAGACTTCCCCCATCCTTCCCTCGACCCCTTAGGGAGCCCCGCCGTGACCGAGCAGTCCCTCTCCGAGCACAGCGCAGATGTGATCGTCGTCGGAGCGGGCCCGGCCGGCTCGACCACCGCCTACTACCTGGCGAAGGCGGGCCTGGACGTCCTCCTCCTGGAGAAGACCGCGTTCCCGCGCGAGAAGGTCTGCGGCGACGGCCTCACCCCCCGCGCCACCAAGCAGCTCGTCGCCATGGGCATCGACATCTCCGAAGAGGCCGGCTGGCTGCGGAACAAGGGCCTGCGGATCATCGGCGGCGGCGTCCGCCTGGAGCTGGACTGGCCGGAGCTGGCCTCGTACCCGGACTACGGACTCGTCCGCAAGCGCGACGACTTCGACGAGCAGCTGGCCCGCCAGGCGCAGAAGGCCGGCGCCCGCCTGTACGAGCGCTGCAACGTGGGCGCGCCCGTGATCGACGACCGTACGGGCCGGATCACCGGCGTCCACGCCAAGCTGGGGGAGGAGAAGCGCGAGGTCACCTTCCACGCCCCGCTGGTTGTCGCCGCCGACGGCAACTCCAGCCGGATCTCCCTCGCGATGGGCCTGCACCGGCGCGACGACCGGCCGATGGGCGTCGCCGTCCGCACGTACTTCACCACCCCCCGGCACGAGGACGACTACCTGGAGTCCTGGCTGGAGCTGTGGGACCGGCGCGGCCCGCAGGACCGGCTGCTGCCGGGCTACGGCTGGATCTTCGGCATGGGCGACGGCACCTCGAACGTCGGCCTCGGCATCCTCGACTCCTCCTCCGCGTTCAAGGAGCTGGACTGGCGCGAGGTGCTCAAGGCCTGGTGCGCCTCGATGCCGGAGGACTGGGGCTTCACCCCGGAGAACATGACGACCACCATCCGGGGCGCGGCCCTGCCGATGGCCTTCAACCGGCAGCCGCACTACACCAAGGGCCTGCTGCTGGTCGGCGACGCGGGCGGCCTGGTCAACCCGTTCAACGGCGAGGGCATCGCGTACGCCATGGAGTCCGGCCAGATCGCGGCCGACGTCATCGTCCAGGCGCACGCCCGCGCGACCCCGGCCCAGCGCGAACTGGCCCTGCGGAACTACCCGCAGGTCCTCAAGGACACCTACGGCGGCTACTACACGCTCGGCCGCGCCTTCGTGAAGCTCATCGGCAACCCGAAGGTCATGAAGATCGCGACCCAGCGCGGTCTGACCCACCCGCTCCTGATGAAGTTCACCCTGAAGATGCTGGCGAACCTCACCGACCCGACGGGCGGCGACGCGATGGACCGCATCATCAACGGCCTGTCGAAGGTGGCCCCGAAGGCCTGACCGGCGCCCGCGCACGGCGAAGGGCCGTCACTCCCCCGAGGAGTGACGGCCCTTGCGCGTGCGAGCGTCCGTGCGGAGTGCTCAGAGGATGCGGACGGCGCCCGACGGCGGGTCCCAGTCCAGGGAGCGCTCGACGACGCCGGTGGAGGAGTTCTGCGCGCCGACGTACTTGCCGCCGCCGACGTAGATGGCGACGTGGTACGAGCCGCTGCGGCTGCCCCAGTACAGGATGTCGCCCGGCTGGAGGTTCCCCAGGGAGACGGAGCTGCCCATGCTCGACTGCTGGTACGAGATGCGGGGCAGGTCGATGCCGGCCGCGCGGTAGGCGGCCTGGACGAGGCCGGAGCAGTCCCACGAGTTGGGGCCGGTGCCGCCGCTGACGTAGGCGTCGCCGACCTGGGCGCGGGCGAAGGCCACGATCGAGGCGGCGGAGCCGGTGGGGGCCTGCGTCCGGCTGCCGCTGTCCGAGGCGGAGGAGCCGCTGTCGGAGGACGACGAGGACGACGAAGACGACGAGGGCGAGCCGCCGTCGTTCGACGGGGACGAGGTGGTGGCGAGCTGGGTGCGCGTGCTGGTGCGGGAGGCGCGCTCGGCGGCCTCCTCGGCCTCCTCGCGCTCCTTCTCGGCCTTCAGACGGGCCTTCTCGGCGCGCTCGGCCGCGGCCTTGCGGTCCGCCTCGGCCTTGGCCTTCTTGGCGTCCTGGGAGGCCTTCTTGAGGGCGGCCTGCTCCAGGGTCCGGAGGCTCTGGTCGAGGGCCTCCTGCTGGGACGCCTCGGCGGAGGCGGCGACCGCGCTCGCGAGGTTCGACCCGGCGGCGAGCGAGCCCAGGGTGGGCATTTCGATGGTCTCGGTCACCGGCTCGGCATTCGCCGGCCCGGCAGCACCGGCCACCGCGATGGTGCCGAGGACGCCACCGGCAACTCCGGCCCGGAGCGCGAGCTTCGAAGCGCTGCGGCGGGGCTTCCGGTGGCTGGGTATGTGAGCGGTGTGGGACATGGGAACAACCGCTATCAGGGCTTGACGGTTCCGTTCAAGAAACGTGGGTTGCGCCACAGTTACGTTCGGAACCTGTGAATCCGCTTCCGTGGCACCTTTATTGACGCCGTAACGGGCAAATCGGGCATGGGTCATCCGGCCCTTGATCACTGGTTTTCATTGAAAAGCCCGAATTGCCCGACGCTTACCACCTCTTGACACCCTTGGCCAAGCCCCCTTCTTTCCGGTCCTTCTTCATGTGACGCAGCTCACAGGGGGGTTCGTGAAAACGCGCACGCGTCCACCTCCGTACGCGCGACCCCCCGACCGGGCGACGGCCGGGTCCTTTATCACCCGCTCGCGTCCATCGCCAATTTGCCTGTAGATGCCAACACTTGATAGTGCGACACCCCCTCCGAGCAGCGATTTCCGGTACGGATGTCACATCTGGTGATCACCTGGGCGCTTCGCGCAACAAGATCACCGCTCATCCGACTTCATGATCCTTCGTCAGGTGGTGGAGATCACAAACTACGTGCTGCACCCCGTGTCGCAGATCACAGAGGGGCAGGCATAAGATGCGGGGCAGCCGGGCTTGTGAACTGCCTCACATGGGGGCGATCTTTCACGGCGCGGCGGTGCGGTCCAACGGTCAAGGACGACTGGAAGGAGCGAGGAGCGTGAATGCGTACGCGCCCGTCCTCGTGCTCGGTGCCCTGGGTGCGGGGTTTGCGATCTTCTCCGTGGTCATGGCCACGCTCATCGGGCCAAAGCGGTACAACAGGGCAAAACTGGAGGCGTACGAGTGCGGCATCGAGCCGACACCCACGCCCGCCGGCGGCGGCCGCTTCCCGATCAAGTACTACCTGACGGCGATGCTCTTCATCGTCTTCGACATCGAGATCGTCTTCCTCTACCCCTGGGCCGTCACCTTCGACGCCCTGGGGCTTTTCGGGCTCGTGGAGATGCTGCTCTTCGTGCTCACCGTCTTCGTCGCCTACGCCTACGTGTGGCGGCGCGGCGGCCTGGAATGGGACTGAGGGGCTGAGGGGCACCTATGGGACTCGAAGAGAAACTCCCGAGCGGCTTTCTGCTGACGACGGTCGAACAGGCCGCGGGCTGGGTGCGCAAGGCGTCCGTCTTCCCCGCGACCTTCGGCCTCGCCTGCTGCGCCATCGAGATGATGACCACCGGAGCCGGCCGGTACGACCTGGCCCGCTTCGGCATGGAGGTCTTCCGCGGCTCGCCGCGCCAGGCCGACCTGATGATCGTGGCCGGCCGGGTCAGCCAGAAGATGGCGCCCGTCCTGCGGCAGGTCTACGACCAGATGCCCAACCCCAAGTGGGTCATCTCCATGGGCGTCTGCGCCTCCTCGGGCGGCATGTTCAACAACTACGCGATCGTCCAGGGCGTCGACCACATCGTCCCGGTCGACATCTACCTGCCCGGCTGCCCGCCGCGCCCGGAGATGCTGATCGACGCGATCCTCAAGCTCCACCAGAAGATCCAGACCTCCAAGCTCGGCGTGAACGCCGAGGAGGCGGCGCGCGAGGCGGAGGAGGCGGCGCTCAAGGCACTGCCGACCATCGAATTGAAGGGCCTGCTCCGGTGAGTGACGAGACACCCAACCCCGAGAAGGAGCTGAGCGCGCAGAACCTGCCGGGCCAGCGCGGGGACCACGGGGAGGAGGTCCGCGTCCAGCGCGGCATGTTCGGTGCCCGGAGCGGCGCCGACACCTCCGGCTACGGCGGCCTCGTCCGCTCGGTCCGGCTCCCCGGCCCGGCCGCCCGCCCCTACGGCGGCTGGTTCGACGAGGTCGCCGACGAACTGGAGGGCGCCCTGGAGGAGCAGGGCCTCCTCCCGGAGAACGCGATCGAGAAGACGGTCGTCGACCGCGACGAGCTCACCTTCCACATCGAGCGCGAGCACCTCGTCCGCGTGGCCCGCACCCTGCGCGACGACCCGGCGCTCCGCTTCGAGCTCTGTACCGGCGTCTCCGGCGTCCACTACCCGCACGACAAGGGCCGCGAGCTGCACGCCGTCTACCACCTGCGCTCGCTGACCCACGGCCGGATGATCCGCCTGGAGGTCTCGGCCCCGGACACCGACCGCCGGATCCCCTCCCTCGTCGCCGTCTACCCGACGAACGACTGGCACGAGCGCGAGACGTACGACTTCTTCGGCATCGTCTTCGACGGCCACCCCGCCCTCACCCGGATCATGATGCCGGACGACTGGCAGGGCCACCCGCAGCGCAAGGACTACCCCCTCGGCGGCATCGCCGTCGAGTACAAGGGCGCCCAGATCCCGGCTCCGGACCAGCGGAGGTCGTACTCGTGACCACTCCCCACGCGTCTCCCCGCGAGACGACCGAAGGCTCCGTCTACACGGTGACCGGCGGCGACTGGGACGAGGTCGTCCGGTCCGCCGCCAAGGCCGACGACGAGCGGATCGTCGTCAACATGGGCCCCCAGCACCCGTCCACCCACGGAGTGCTCCGCCTCATCCTGGAGATCGACGGCGAGACCGTCACCGAGGCCCGCTGCGGCATCGGCTACCTCCACACCGGCATCGAGAAGAACCTCGAATACCGGACCTGGACGCAGGGCACCACCTTCGTCACGCGCATGGACTACCTCACCTCGTTCTACAACGAGACGGCGTACTGCCTCGGCGTGGAGAAGCTCCTCGGCATCACCGACCAGATCCCGGACCGCGCCAGCGTCGTCCGCGTCCTGCTCATGGAGCTCAACCGGCTCTCCTCGCACCTGGTCTGCATCGCCACCGGCGGCATGGAGCTCGGCGCCACCACGATCATGATCTACGGCTTCCGGGACCGCGAGATGATCCTGGACCTGTACGAGCTGATCACCGGCCTGCGCATGAACCACGCGTACATCCGCCCCGGCGGCCTCGCCCAGGACCTCCCGCCCGGCGCCGTCGACGCCGTGCGCGAGTTCGTGAAGACCATGAAGAAGAACCTGCCGGAGTACGACAAGCTCGCCACCGGCAACCCCATCTTCAAGGCCCGGATGCAGGACGTCGGCTACCTCGACCTCACCGGCTGCATGGCGCTCGGCGCCACCGGACCGATCCTGCGCTCGGCGGGCCTCCCGCACGACCTGCGCAAGACCGACCCGTACTGCGGCTACGAGGACTACGACTTCGAGGTCCCCACCGCCGACACCTGCGACTCCTACGGGCGGTTCCTGATCCGCCTGGAGGAGATGCGCCAGTCCCTGCGGATCGTCGAGCAGTGCCTCGACCGGCTGGAGCCCGGCGACGTCATGGTCGCCGACAAGAAGATCGCCTGGCCCGCGCAGCTCGCCCTGGGCACCGACGGACTCGGCAACTCCCTCGACCACATCAAGAAGATCATGGGCACCTCCATGGAGGCCCTGATCCACCACTTCAAGCTGGTCACCGAGGGCTTCCGGGTCCCGCCCGGCCAGGCCTACGCGGCCGTCGAGTCCCCCAAGGGCGAACTCGGCGCGCACGTCGTCTCCGACGGCGGCACCCGCCCCTACCGGGTCCACTTCCGCGACCCGTCCTTCACCAACCTCCAGGCCATGGCGGCGATGTGCGAGGGCGGCCAGGTCGCCGACGTCATCGTCGCCGTCGCCTCCATCGACCCCGTGATGGGAGGCGTCGACCGATGACCGAACAGATCAGCCTGGGTATGCCCCAGCTCCCCGCCCCCGGCTACCCGGCGGACGTCCGCGACCGCCTGGAGGAGGACGCGCGGGCCATCGTCGCCCGCTACCCGGACTCCCGCTCCGCGCTCCTGCCGATGCTGCACCTCGTGCAGTCGGAGGAGGGCCACGTCACCCGCACCGGCATGGCGTTCTGCGCCGACGTCCTCGGCCTCACCACCGCCGAGGTCACCGCCGTCGCCACCTTCTACACCATGTACCGGCGCAAGCCCTCCGGCGACTACCAGGTCGGCGTCTGCACCAACACCCTCTGCGCGGTCATGGGCGGCGACGCCATCTTCGACGAACTGAAGGAGCACCTCGGCGTCGGCAACAACGAGACGACCGAGGACGGCAAGGTCACCCTCGAACACATCGAGTGCAACGCGGCCTGCGACTTCGCCCCCGTCGTGATGGTCAACTGGGAGTTCTTCGACAACCAGACCCCCGAGTCCGCCAAGAAGATGGTGGACGACCTGCGGGCCGGCCGGACCGTCGAACCCACCCGCGGCGCCCCGCTCTGCACCTTCAAGGAGACCGCCCGCATCCTCGCCGGCTTCCCCGACGAGCGCCCCGGCGCCGTCGAGGCCACCGGCGGCGCGGGCCCCGCCTCCCTCGTCGGCCTGCGCCTGGCCAAGGGCGAGCAGCCGCACCACCGCATCGTCCACCCGCGCGGCGAGTCCCCCGGCCAGAACCCCCCGGGCCAGACGCCGGGCCGGAGCTCCTCCGGACAGGGCGAGGACGCCGGGCGGGACGAGACCTCCGGACAGGAGGGGAAGTGATGACCTTGGCAGCCGAGATCAACAACAGCAGCCCCGAGAAGCTCCTCGCCCCCGTCCTCTCGGCCTTCTGGGACCAGCCCGACTCCTGGACCCTGGAGACCTACGAGCGCCACGAGGGCTACCGGGGCCTCCGCAAGGCCCTCGCGATGAGCCCCGACGACCTCATCGCGTACGTCAAGGAGTCCGGCCTCCGCGGCCGCGGCGGCGCCGGCTTCCCCACCGGCATGAAGTGGCAGTTCATCCCGCAGGGCGACGGCAAGCCGCACTACCTCGTCGTCAACGCCGACGAGTCCGAGCCCGGCACCTGCAAGGACATCCCGCTCCTCTTCGCCAACCCGCACTCGCTCATCGAGGGCATCGTGATCGCCTGTTACGCGATCCGCTCCAGCCACGCCTTCATCTACCTGCGCGGCGAGGTCGTCCCCGTCCTGCGCCGCCTCCACGAGGCCGTCCGCGAGGCCTACGCCGCCGGCTACCTCGGCCGGAACGTCCTCGGCAGCGGACTCGACCTCGAACTCACCGTGCACGCCGGCGCCGGCGCGTACATCTGCGGCGAGGAGACCGCGCTCCTCGACTCGCTCGAAGGCCGCCGCGGCCAGCCCCGGCTGCGGCCCCCCTTCCCCGCCGTCGCCGGTCTGTACGCCTGCCCCACCGTGGTGAACAACGTGGAGTCCATCGCGTCCGTTCCCGCGATCCTCAACAAGGGCAAGGACTGGTTCACCTCCATGGGCAGCGAGAAGTCCCCGGGCTTCACGCTGTACTCGCTCTCCGGGCACGTCGCCACGCCCGGCCAGTACGAGGCCCCGCTCGGCATCACCCTGCGCCAGCTCCTCGACATGAGCGGCGGGATGCGCCCCGGCCACCGCCTCAAGTTCTGGACCCCCGGCGGCTCCTCCACCCCGATGTTCACCGACGAGCACCTCGACGTGCCCCTCGACTACGAGGGCGTCGGCGCCGCCGGATCCATGCTCGGCACCAAGGCGCTCCAGTGCTTCGACGAGACCACCTGCGTGGTCCGGGCCGTCACCCGCTGGACCGAGTTCTACGCCCACGAGTCCTGCGGCAAGTGCACCCCCTGCCGCGAGGGCACGTACTGGCTCGTCCAGCTGCTCCGCGACATCGAGGCCGGCAAGGGGCAGCTCTCCGACCTCGACAAGCTCAACGACATCGCCGACAACATCAACGGCAAGTCGTTCTGCGCCCTCGGCGACGGCGCCGCCTCGCCGATCTTCTCCTCCCTGAAGTACTTCCGCGAGGAGTACGAGCAGCACATCACGGGCAAGGGCTGCCCCTTCGACCCGGCCAAGTCGACCGCCTGGGCGGACAACCACAAGGAGGTGACCGCATGACCGTCACCGAGTCCGGCCCCACGGGCGGCGGCCCGGCCGTGCCGCCGGAGGACCTCGTCACGCTGACCATCGACGGCATCGAGATCTCCGTCCCCAAGGGGACCCTGGTCATCCGCGCCGCCGAACAGCTCGGCATCGAGATCCCGCGCTTCTGCGACCACCCGCTCCTCGACCCCGCCGGCGCCTGCCGCCAGTGCATCGTCGAGGTCGAGGGCCAGCGCAAGCCGATGGCCTCCTGCACCATCACGTGCACCGACGGCATGGTGGTGAAGTCGCAGCTCACCAGCCCCGTCGCCGAGAAGGCCCAGCACGGCGTGATGGAGCTGCTGCTCGTCAACCACCCGCTGGACTGCCCCGTCTGCGACAAGGGCGGTGAGTGCCCCCTGCAGAACCAGGCCATGTCCCACGGACAGGCCGAGTCCCGCTTCGAGGGCGTCAAGCGCACCTACGAGAAGCCCGTCCCGATCTCCACGCAGGTCCTCCTCGACCGCGAGCGCTGCGTGCTCTGCGCCCGCTGCACCCGCTTCTCCAACCAGGTCGCGGGCGACCCGATGATCGAGCTGATCGAGCGCGGCGCGCTCCAGCAGGTCGGCACCGGCGAGGGCGACCCCTTCGAGTCGTACTTCTCCGGCAACACCATCCAGATCTGCCCGGTCGGCGCGCTCACCTCCGCCGCCTACCGCTTCCGCTCCCGCCCCTTCGACCTGGTCTCCTCGCCGTCGGTCTGCGAGCAGTGCTCCGGCGGCTGCGCCACCCGCACCGACCACCGGCGCGGCAAGGTCATGCGGCGGCTCGCCGCCGAGGACCCGGAGGTCAACGAGGAGTGGATCTGCGACAAGGGCCGCTTCGGCTTCCGGTACGCCCAGCAGCGCGACCGGCTCACCACCCCGCTGGTGCGGAACGCCGCGACCGGTGAGCTGGAGCCCGCCTCCTGGCCCGAGGCCCTGGAGGCCGCCGCCCGCGGCCTCGTGCGCGGCCGCACCGGCGTCCTGGCCGGCGGCCGGCTGACCGTCGAGGACTCCTACGCGTACGCCAAGTTCGCCCGGGTCGCCCTCGACACCAACGACGTCGACTTCCGGGCCCGGGTCCACTCCGGCGAGGAGGCCGACTTCCTGGCCTCCGCCGTCGCCGGACACGGCCGGGACCTGGACGGCACGGGCGTCACGTACACCTCGCTCGAAGCCGCCCCGGCCGTGCTCCTCGTCGGCCTGGAGTCCGAGGAGGAGGCCCCCGGCGTCTTCCTGCGGCTCCGCAAGGCCTGGCGCAAGCACGGCCAGCGGACCTACGCCGTCGCCGCGTTCGCCACCCGGGGACTGGAGAAGGCCGGCGGCACCCTGCTGCCCGCCGCCCCCGGCACCGAGACCGAGTGGCTCGACGCCCTCACCTCCCGGGTCGGCCTCACCGGCGACGGGCTCGCCGCCGCCGAGGCCCTCCGCCAGGAGGGCGCCGTCCTCGCCGTCGGCGAGCGCCTCGCGGGCGTGCCCGGCGCGCTCACCGCCGCCCTGCGCGCCGCCACCGCCACCGGCGCCCGGCTCGTCTGGATTCCGCGCCGCTCCGGCGAACGCGGCGCCGTCGAGACCGGCGCCCTCCCGGGGCTCCTGCCCGGCGGCCGGCCCGCGACCCACCCCCGCGCGCGTGAGGAGGTCGCCGCCGTCTGGGGCGTCCGTGAACTCCCCGCCCGCTACGGCCGCGACACCGACCGGATCGTCGAGGCCGCCGCCACCGGCGAACTCGCCGCCCTGCTCGTCGGCGGCGTCGAGGTCGCCGACCTGCCGGACCCGGCACGCGCGCGCGAGGCGCTCGACGCGGCCTTCGTGGTCTCCCTGGAGCTGCGGCCCGGCGAGGTCACCGACCGCGCCGACGTCGTCCTGCCGGTCGCGGCCGTCGCCGAGAAGTCCGGCACCTTCCTCAACTGGGAGGGCAGGGCCCGGATGTTCGAGGCCGCGCTCAAGCCGGAGCAGATGACCCGGCCGCTCGCCCCGACCGACACCCGCGTCCTGCACATGCTGGCCGACGCCCTCGACGTCCACCTGGCCCTGCCCGACCTCGTCGCCGCACGGCGGGAGCTGGACCGGCTCGGCGGCTGGACCCACGAGCGGGCCACCGAGCCCACCGAGCCCGGCCGCCCCGCCCCCCGCACCGGCGACGGCGAGGCCGTCCTCGCCGGACACCGGCTGCTGCTCGACCTCGGACGCCTCCAGGAGGGCGACACGGCCCTCGCCGGCACCCGGCACGCGGCCGTCGCCCGGCTCTCCGCCGCCACCGCCGCCGACACCGGCGTCAAGGACGGCGACGTCCTGGAGGTCACCGGACCGGCCGGCTCCGTCGCCCTCCCGCTCCTGGTCACCGAGATGCCCGACCGCGTCGTCTGGCTCCCGCTGAACTCGACCGGGCGCGGCGTCCTCTCCGACACCGGCGCCCGCCCGGGCGACCTGGTCCGCATCGGCCCGGTGGCCCCGCGCCCCGCCGACGTCACGGAGGTGCAGGCATGAGCGTGCCGCTCGCCGCTGAAGACCTGTCCATGTTCGGCACGGACCCCTGGTGGCTCGTCGCGGTCAAGGCCGTCTTCTGCTTCGCCTTCCTGATGGTGACGGTGCTCTTCTCCATCGTGTGGGAGCGCAAGGTCGTCGCCTGGATGCAGCTGCGCGTCGGCCCCAACCGGCACGGCCCCTGGGGCCTCCTCCAGTCCCTCGCGGACGGCGTCAAGCTGATGCTCAAGGAGGACGTGATCGTCAAGAAGGCCGACAAGGTCGTCTACGTCCTCGCCCCGATCGTCGCCGCGATCCCCGCCTTCATGGCGATCGCCGTGATCCCCTTCGGCCCGGCGGGCAACGAGGTCTCGATCTTCGGCCACCGCACCACGATGCAGCTCACCGACCTGCCGATCGCGATGCTGTACGTCCTCGCGGTCGCCTCCGTCGGCATCTACGGCATCGTCCTCGCCGGCTGGTCCTCCGGCTCCACGTACCCGCTCCTGGGCGGACTGCGCTCCTGCGCGCAGATGATCTCCTACGAGATCGCCATGGGCGCGGCCTTCGCCTCCGTCTTCCTCTACTCCGGGTCGATGTCGACCTCGGCGATCGTCGAGGCGCAGGCGGACCGCTGGTTCGTGATCCTGCTGCCGGTCTCGTTCATCATCTACGTGATCACGATGGTCGGCGAGACCAACCGGGCCCCCTTCGACATGCCGGAGTCCGAGGGCGACCTCGTCGGCGGCTTCAACACCGAGTACTCGTCCATCAAGTTCGCGCTGTTCATGCTCGCCGAGTACGTGAACATGGTGACGGTCTCGGCCGTGACGGTGACCCTCTTCCTGGGCGGCTGGCGGGCCCCGTACCCGGTCTCCACCTTCTGGGAGGGCGCGAACCACGGCTGGTGGCCGATGCTCTGGTTCGTGCTCAAGGTGCAGCTGCTGCTGTTCTTCTTCATCTGGCTGCGCGGCACCCTGCCCCGCGTCCGCTACGACCAGCTGATGAAGCTCGGCTGGAAGGTCCTCATCCCGGTCTCCGTGGTCTGGCTGATGCTGGTCGCCACCGTCCGGGCGCTGCGCAACGAGAACATCGCGTTCACCAACATCGTCCTGTACGTGGCCGGGGCCGTGCTCGCCCTGCTCCTCCTCTCCTTCGTGGTCGACCTCTTCCGCGACCGGAAGGCGAAGGCGGCGGCGCCCGCGCCCGAGGAGGGCCGGGACTTCGACCCGATGGCCGGAGGCTTCCCCGTACCGCCCAAGCCCGGACAGTCCCTGCCGCCCGTGCCCCGGCGCAGGCCGCGATGGGGGTCCCCCCATGCGTCCAGCCATGGGGGAGACCGGGACCTCGTTGTCAGTGGCGCCCCCGATACTGCTACTGCGAGTGATGGAAAGGAGACGGACGGTGTCTGACTTCCAGAATCCGGTGGCCGGCTTCGGCGTGACCTTCAAGGCCATGTTCAAGAAGCGGCTGACCGAGCAGTACCCGGAGCAGCAGAAGACGACGGCGCCCCGCTTCCACGGCCGGCACCAGCTCAACCGTCACCCCGACGGCCTGGAGAAGTGCGTCGGCTGCGAGCTGTGCGCCTGGGCCTGTCCGGCCGACGCCATCTACGTGGAGGGCGCGGACAACACGGAGGAGGAGCGCTACTCGCCCGGCGAGCGCTACGGCCGCGTCTACCAGATCAACTACGCCCGCTGCATCCTGTGCGGGCTGTGCATCGAGGCCTGCCCCACGCGCGCGCTGACGATGACCAACGAGTTCGAGCTGGCCGACTCCTCCCGGGCGAACCTGATCTACACCAAGGAGCAGCTCCTCGCGGGCCTGGAGGAGGAGATGGTCGACACCCCGCACGCGATCTTCCCGGGCATGACCGAGCAGGACTACTACCGGGGCCTCGTCACCGCGGCGGCCCCCGGCACGGTCCGTCAGGCCGCCGTGTCCAAGGGGGAGAAGGACGACGCCGAGGACGGCGCCGACGAGGAGGTGGACGCGTGAGCGCGCACCTCGCCCCCCTCGCCCCGCTCTCCTCCGAGACCCTCGCGGCCTACACGACCTCGACCGGCGAGGCCGTCCAGTTCTGGGTCCTCGGCACCGTCGCCGTCGTCGGCGCGCTGTGCACGATCCTGATGCGCAGGGCCGTCCACTCGGCGCTCTGCCTCGCCGGAACCATGATCGTCCTGGCGGTCTTCTACCTGGCCAACGGCGCGTACTTCCTCGGCGTCGTCCAGATCGTCGTCTACACCGGCGCGATCATGATGCTCTTCCTCTTCGTCGTCATGCTGGTCGGCGTCACGGCCGCGGACTCCCTGAAGGAGACCCTCAAGGGCCAGCGCTGGTGGGCCGCCGCCTGCGGCCTCGGCTTCGGCGTCCTGCTCTGCGCCGGCATCGGGAACGCCTCGATCACCGAGTTCGCCGGCCTCGGCGCCGCCAACGCCGCGCGCGGCGGAAACGTCGAGGGCCTCGCCGCCCTCATCTTCACCAAGTACGTCTTCGCCTTCGAGATCACCGGCGCGCTCCTCATCACCGCCTCCGTCGGCGCGATGGTCCTCACCCACCGCGAGCGCACCGAACGCGCCCGCACCCAGCGCGAGCTCGCCGAGCAGCGCGTCCGGGAGGGGAAGCACGTGCCGCCGCTGCCCGCGCCCGGCGTCTACGCCCGGCACAACGCCGTGGACGTCGCGGGCCTGCTGCCCGACGGCACCCCGGCGGAGCTCACCGTCATGGGGACCCTGCGCAAGCGGGGCCAGATCCGGGACGTGTCCAGCGAGGCCATGGCCGACCTCAAGGCCCTGGAGCAGCGCTCCGAGGAGCGGCTCGGCCGCGACCGGGGCGCGCGCGACCGCGACGCGTTCGGCCGGGACCGGGACGAAGAGGAGGCCAACCGGTGAATCCCGTCAACTACCTGTACCTGTCCGCCCTGCTGTTCACCATCGGCGCGGCCGGGGTGCTGATCCGGCGCAACGCGATCGTGGTCTTCATGTGCGTGGAGCTGATGCTCAACGCCTGCAACCTCGCGTTCGTCACCTTCTCCCGGATGCACGGCAACCTCGACGGGCAGATCGTCGCCTTCTTCACGATGGTCGTCGCCGCCGCGGAGGTCGTCGTCGGGCTCGCGATCATCGTGTCCGTCTTCCGTGCCCGCCACTCGGCCTCGGTCGACGACGCAAGCCTGATGAAGCTGTGAGGGGCTGACCGTGGAAAATCTCATCGCTCTGCTCGTCGGGGCGCCCCTGCTCGGCGCGGCCGTGCTGCTCTGCGGCGGCCGCCGGCTCGACCGGGTCGGCCACTGGATCGGCACGCTCCTCGCGGCCGTCTCCTTCGGGATCGGCCTGGCGCTCTTCGCCGACATGCTCGGCAAGGGGGCCGAGGAGCGGGCCCTGCACCAGCGGCTCTTCACCTGGATCCCGGTCGAGGGCTTCCAGGCGGACATCGCCTTCCAGCTCGACCAGCTCTCCATGACGTTCGTCCTGCTGATCAGCGGGGTCGGCACCCTCATCCACGTGTACTCCATCGGATACATGGAGCACGACGAGCGGCGCCGCCGGTTCTTCGGCTATCTGAACCTGTTCGTCGCGGCGATGCTGCTGCTCGTCCTCGCCGACAACTACCTGCTCCTGTACTTCGGCTGGGAGGGCGTCGGCCTCGCCTCGTACCTCCTCATCGGGTTCTGGCAGCACAAGCCCAGCGCGGCCACCGCCGCGAAGAAGGCGTTCCTGGTCAACCGGGTCGGTGACATCGGCCTCTCGATCGCCATCATGATCATGTTCACCACCTTCGGGACCTTCGCCTTCGGGCCGGTCCTGGAGGCGACCGGGCAGACCTCGCAGGGGACGCTGACCGCGATCGGCCTGATGCTGCTCCTCGCGGCCTGCGGCAAGTCGGCCCAGGTGCCGCTGCAGTCCTGGCTCGGGGACGCGATGGAGGGCCCGACCCCGGTCTCGGCCCTCATCCACGCGGCCACGATGGTGACCGCCGGTGTCTATCTGATCGTCCGCTCGGCCGGCATCTTCAACGCGGCCCCGGACGCGCAGCTCGTCGTCACCGTCGTCGGCGCGGTCACGCTCCTCTTCGGTGCGATCGTCGGTTGCGCCAAGGACGACATCAAGAAGGCGCTGGCCGGTTCGACGATGTCGCAGATCGGCTACATGATCCTGGCGGCGGGCCTCGGCCCGATCGGCTACGTCTTCGCGATCATGCACCTGGTGACGCACGGCTTCTTCAAGGCCGGGCTCTTCCTCGGCGCCGGTTCGGTCATGCACGGCATGAACGACGAGGTCGACATGAGGAAGTACGGCGGCCTGCGGAAGTACATGCCGGTCACCTTCGTCACCTTCGGCCTCGGCTACCTGGCGATCATCGGTTTCCCCGGTCTGTCCGGCTTCTTCTCCAAGGACAAGATCATTGAGGCGGCGTTCGCGAAGGGCGGCGCGGAGGGCTGGATCCTCGGCGCGGTCACCCTGCTCGGCGCGGCCATCACCGCGTACTACATGACCCGCGTGATGCTGATGACCTTCTTCGGCGAGAAGCGCTGGCAGCCCGACGAGAACGGCAACCCGCCGCACCCGCACGAGTCGCCCAGGACCATGGTGATCCCGATGGTGCTGCTGGCCGTCGGATCGGTCGCCGGGGGCGCGGTCTTCGAGTTCGCCGGGTTCGTCGAATGGCTGGAGCCGGTCACCGGCTACGCGCACGGCCACCCGCCGATCGGCGCCGCGGCCGTCACCGCCTGCACCGTCGCCGTCATGGTGATCGGCGTCGGCCTGGCCTACCTCCAGTACGGGCGCCGGCCCGTCCCGGTGGTCGCCCCGCGCGGCTCGCTGCTCACCCGGGCGGCCCGCCGCGACCTGCTCCAGGACGACTTCAACCACGCCGTCTTCGTCACGGGCGGCACCCACCTCACCCGCTCGCTCGTCTACGTCGACCACTCCCTGGTGGACGGCGTGGTCAACGGCACCGCGGCGAGCGTCGGCGGGCTCTCCGGCCGGCTGCGCAAGCTCCAGAACGGCTACGCCCGCTCGTACGCGGTCTCCATGTTCGGAGGTACGGCGGTGCTGATCGCCGCGACCCTGCTGATGAGGGCGGTGTAACTGTCATGTCCTTCCCGCTCCTTACGGTGACGGCAGCGGTGCCGGCGGTCGGTGCGATCCTGACCGCCGCCGTGCCCGCCGCCCGCCGCACCGCCGCCAAGTGGCTGGCGCTGCTCGTCTCGCTCGCCACGCTCGTGCTCGCCGGGATCGTCTTCGCCCGGTTCGAGCCGGGCGGCGAGCGGTACCAGCTGACCGAGTCGTACGCCTGGATCAAGGACTTCGGCGTCCGGTACGAGCTGGGCGTGGACGGCATCGGGGTGGCGCTGATCGCGCTCACCGCGCTGCTGATCCCGTTCGTGATCCTGGCGGGCTGGCACGACGCCGACCCCCTGGAGACCTCGTCCAAGCGCTGGCGGCCGACGCAGGGCTTCTTCGCCCTGATCCTCATGGTCGAGGCGATGGTGATCCTCTCCTTCGAGGCCACCGACGTCTTCCTCTTCTACATCCTCTTCGAAGCCATGCTCATCCCGATGTACTTCCTCATCGGCGGCTTCGGGGACCGGGCCCACGCGGGCTCCGACGAGAACGCGGCGGCCCAGCGCTCCTACGCGGCCGTCAAGTTCCTCCTCTACAACCTGGTCGGCGGCCTGATCATGCTGGCCGCCGTCATCGGCCTGTACGTGGTCGCGGGGAACTTCTCGCTCACCGAGATCGCCGGGGCCCGGGCCAACGGCTCCCTGGAGATCGCGACCAGCACCGAGCGCTGGCTGTTCCTCGGCTTCTTCTTCGCCTTCGCGGTGAAGGCGCCGCTGTGGCCGCTGCACACCTGGCTGCCGAACGCGATGGGGGAGGCGACCGCCCCGGTCGCCGTCCTCATCACCGCCGTCGTCGACAAGGTCGGCACCTTCGCGATGCTCCGCTTCTGCCTCGGGCTCTTCCCCGAGGCCTCGAAGTGGGCCACGCCCGCGATCGTCGTCCTCGCCCTGATCAGCATCGTCTACGGGGCGCTCGTCGCCGTCGGCCAGCGGGACATCAAGCGCCTGGTCGCCTACGCGTCCATCTCGCACTTCGGCTTCATCGTCCTGGGCATCTTCGCGATGACCAGCCAGGGCCAGTCCGGCGCCACGCTCTACATGGTCAACCACGGCATCTCGACGGCCGCCCTGATGCTGGTCGCCGGGTTCCTGATCTCCCGGCGCGGCTCGCGGCTCATCGCCGACTACGGCGGCGTGCAGAAGGTCGCGCCGGTGCTCGCCGGCACCTTCCTGATCGGCGGCCTCGCGACCCTGTCGCTGCCCGGACTCGCCCCGTTCGTCAGCGAGTTCCTGGTCCTGGTCGGCACCTACGCCCGCTACCCGGTGGCCGGCGTCATCGCCACCACCGGCATCGTCCTCGCCGCGCTCTACACCCTCGTCCTGTACCAGCGGACGATGACCGGGCCGGTGAAGGAGGAGGTCCGGAAGCTGCCGGACCTGCGGCCGCGCGAGCTGGCCGTGGTCGTCCCGCTGATCGCCGTCCTGATCTTCCTCGGGGTCTTCCCGAAGCCGCTGACGGACGTCGTCAACCCGGCGGTGCGGCACACCATGTCCGACGTCCAGCAGAAGGACCCCCAGCCAGAAGTGGAGGCGGCCAAGTGAGTGCTCCCGCTGTCGCATCCTCCGTCCACAGCCTGTGGACGACCGCCGCCGTCGAGCCGCTGGAGAAGATCCCGGCGCCCCACATCGAGTACACGCAGCTCGCGCCCGTGCTCATCGTGGTCGGCGCCGCCGTCCTCAGCGTCCTCGTCGAGGCCTTCGTGCCCCGCAAGGGCCGCTACACCGCCCAGGTCTTCCTGAGCGTCCTCGCGCTCGCCGCCTCCTTCGCCGCCGTCGTCGGCCTGGCGGCCGGCGGCTACGGCTCCACCAAGGCCCACATCGCGGCCATGGGCGCCATCGCGGTCGACGGACCCGCCCTCTTCCTCCAGGGCACCATCCTGCTCGCCTCGATCGTCGCGGTCTTCACCTTCGCCGAGCGCAGGCTCGACCCGGCCGACCACGGCCACCGGGTCGACTCCTTCGCCGCCGAGGCCGCCGCCGTGCCCGGCAGCGACCACGAGAAGGCGGCGGTCAAGGCCGGGTTCACCACCACCGAGGTGTTCCCCTTCGCCCTCTTCGCCGTCGCGGGCATGTTGGTCTTCCCCGCGGCCAACGACCTCCTGACGCTCTTCATCGCCCTGGAGGTCTTCTCCCTCCCGCTGTACCTGCTGTGCGCCGTCGCCCGCCGCAAGCGGCTGATGTCGCAGGAGGCGGCCGTCAAGTACTTCCTGCTCGGCGCCTTCTCCTCGGCCTTCCTGCTCTTCGGGATCGCCCTGCTCTACGGCTACTCGGGCTCCGTCTCGTACGCCACGATCGCCGACGTCGTCGACGGCACGGTCACCTCGGTGAACCCGGCGCTCGCCGACACCATGGGGAACGACGCGCTGCTCCTCATCGGCTTCGCCATGGTCCTCATGGGGCTCCTCTTCAAGGTCGGCGCCGTGCCGTTCCACATGTGGACCCCGGACGTCTACCAGGGCGCCCCGACCCCGGTCACCGGCTTCATGGCCGCCGCGACCAAGGTCGCCGCCTTCGGCGCGCTGCTCCGCCTGCTCTACGTGGTGCTCCCGGGCCTCACCTGGGACTGGCGGCCGGTCATGTGGGGCGTCGCGATCCTCACCATGCTGGGCGGCGCGATCGTCGCCATCACCCAGACCGACATCAAGCGGCTCCTGGCGTACTCGTCCATCGCGCACGCCGGCTTCCTGCTCGCGGGCGTCATCGCCGCCACCCCCGACGGCATCTCCTCCGTCCTCTTCTACCTGGGCGCCTACTCCTTCGTGACGATCGGCGCCTTCGCCGTCGTCACCCTGGTCCGCGACGCGGGCGGCGAGGCCACCCACCTCTCCAAGTGGGCCGGTCTGGGCCGCCGTTCGCCGCTGGTCGCGGCGGTCTTCGCGGTCTTCCTGCTCGCCTTCGCCGGCATCCCGCTGACCTCCGGCTTCTCCGGCAAGTTCGCGGTCTTCAAGGCGGCGGCCGAGGGCGGCGCGGGCGTCCTCGTGGTGGTCGGCGTGCTCTCCTCGGCGATCGCGGCCTTCTTCTACATCCGGGTCATCGTGCTCATGTTCTTCAGCGAGCCCAAGGCGGACGGCCCCACGGTCGCCGTCCCCTCGGCCTTCACCACGATCGCCATCACGGCGGGCGTGGCGGTCACCCTGGTCCTCGGCCTCGCGCCGCAGTACTTCCTGGACCTGGCGAACCAGGCGAGCGTGTTCGTGCGGTAGCCCCGGACGGACGCGCGCGAAGGGCCCGGCTCCCCAGGAGCCGGGCCCTTCGGCGCACTTCACCCCCGCCGGACGCCGTGTCATCGTGGGAGCCGCACCCAATGGTCTGTACCAGTCCTGGAGGGATGGTTCCATGCGCGGCACCACGGTCTTACCCGGAGCGCCCTGCGCCGCCCCGAGGGACGGCGACCCGCCCGTGCACCGGCTCGAACTGCGCCTGCCCGACCGGGTGCCCTTCGCCGCCGGGGGATTCGACGCGATGGGCCCGATGTCGCGGGCCGCGTACCCTCACCGGCACACCTTCTACGAGATCGTGCACGTCACCGAGGGCAGCGGCGTCCACGTGCTCGACCTGGACCGGTACGAGGTGCGGCCGCCGCAGCTCGGGGTGATCCTGCCCGGCCAGGTGCACCACTGGGAGGGCGTGCGCGGGCTCGAAGGGTCGCTCGTCCTCTTCACGCCCGAGTTCCTGGTCGGCGGACCCGACGACGAGGAGCTGCTGCGGCGGCTCGGGGAGCGGCCCTGGGTCGACCTCGACGCCGCCACCCACGAGCGCACGAGCCGGCTCCTCGGCGACCTGGCCGAGGAGTACCGGCACGGGGCCGACGGCTTCGCCGGAGTGCTGCGGTCCCTGCTCCACGTCCTCCTCGTACGGGCCGCCCGGCTGCCCGGCGGAGGAGGGACCGCACCGCCGCCGCCCGGCCTGGCCGACGACTTCCTGCGGCTCGCCCGCACCGCCGGGACCGCCGGGCTCTCCGTACGGGAGTGCGCCGAGCGCATCGGGGTGACCCCCGGGCACCTCACCGAGGTCGTGCGGGCCGCCACCGGCCGCACCCCCGCCGCGCTGCTCCGCCAGGAGCGGGTGCGGGAGGCGCAGCGGCTGCTCGTCGCCACCGGACTGCCCGTGCGGCAGGTGGCCGCCCGGGTCGGGTTCGAGGACGCCGCCTACTTCTGCCGGTTCTTCCGCAGGGAGGTCGGCCGCAGCCCGGGGCGCTTCCGAAAAGACCACGACCGCCGCGTTCCGTCCATCGAACCCGGTGCCGCGGGCCCCTAGGTTCGTGCCGATCCCAGCCCCCCACCCGAGGAGCCAGGCACATGGACCACGAGACCAGCACCGGGCACGTCAGCCGCAAGACCGTCCTGCGGGCCGCGCTCGCGGCCGGCATGGCGGCGCCCGCCGTGCTCATGGGCGTCCCCGCGCTCGCCCGGACCCTGACGGAGAGCGGGCAGACGCCCGCGCTCACCCCCGCGTGCGACGACGGCGACGACCCCACCCCGGAGCAGATCGAGGGCCCGTACTTCAAGCCCAACTCCCCGCTGCGCTCCAGCCTCCTGGAGTCCAACACCCCCGGCGTCCGGCTCACCGTCAGCGGCTACGTCTTCGGGCTCGCCTGCCGGCCGATATCCGGCGTCCTGCTCGACTTCTGGCAGGCCGACACCAACGGCGCCTACGACAACACCGGATTCCGCTTCCGCGGCCACCAGTTCACCGGCGCCGACGGCTCCTTCAAGCTCACCACGATCGTGCCCGGCCTCTACCCGGGCCGCACCCGCCACCTCCACGTCAAGGTGCAGGCCCCCGGCCGCCCGGTGCTCACCACGCAGCTGTACTTCCCGGGCGAGCCCCGCAACAACACCGACAGCATCTTCGACCCCCGGCTGCTGATGACCGTGCGGGACGCGGGCGGGGCGCGCGAGGCCGCCTTCGACTTCGTCCTCAACGTGCCCCAGAACCCCGGCCCGACGCCGACGCCCACCCCGACCACCCAGCCGCCGGGGGGCAGCTGGGCGGTCGGCACCGCCTACAAGGCGGGGGACGTCGTCACGTACGGCGGGGCGCGGTACACCTGCCTCCAGGCGCACACCGCCCAGCCCGGCTGGCAGCCGCCGAACGTCCCCGCCCTCTGGAGGGCCGTCTGACGGACCGTCCGGCGGTCAGGCGGCGGGCACGATCCGGCCCCGGACCTCGCCCAGGGCGACCCTGGTGCCGTCCGGGCCCGGCGCCCACGCGGTGAGGACGACCTCGTCGCCGTCCTCCAGGAACGTCCGCTTGCCGCCGGACAGTTCGAGCGCGTCCCGCCCGTTCCAGGTCAGCTCCAGGAGCGAACCGCGCTGGTTCACCTCCGGCCCGGAGACCGTCCCGGAGCCGTACAGGTCGCCCGTGCGCAGGGACGCGCCGTTCACCGTCATGTGGGCGAGCTGCTGGGCCGCCGTCCAGTACATCGAAGAGAACGGCGGCTCGGCCACCACCTCGCCGTTGATCTCGACGGTGATCCGCACGTCGAAGCCGCCCCGCTCCTCCTCGTCCGCGTCGTCCAGGTACGGCAGGAGCGGGAAGTCCCGCGCGGGCGGGGCGGTGCGGGCCGCGTCCAGGGCCTCCAGGGGCGTCACCCACGCCGACACCGACGTCTGGAACGACTTGCCGAGGAACGGGCCGAGCGGCACGTACTCCCAGGCCTGCACGTCCCGCGCCGACCAGTCGTTGAGCAGCGTCAGACCGAAGACGTGCTCGCGGAAGTCGGAGAGCGGGACCGGCTTGCCCAGTTCCGAGGGGGTGCCGACGAGGAAGCCGACCTCCGCCTCGATGTCCAGCTTCACCGACGGCCCGAAGACCGGGGCCGGGTCGGCGGGCGCCTTGCGCTGCCCGGAGGGGCGCACGACGTCGGTGCCGGAGACCACGACCGTGCCCGCGCGTCCGTGGTAACCGATCGGCAGGTGCTTCCAGTTGGGGGTGAGCGCGTCGCCGTCGGGGCGGAAGATCCGGCCCACGTTGGTCGCGTGGTGCTCGCTCGCGTAGAAGTCGACGTAGTCCGCGACCTCGTACGGCAGGTGCAGCGTCACCGCGTCCAGCGGGTGGAGCAGCGGCTCGACGTCCGCCCGGTGTGCCGGGACCGTCACCCAGGCGGTGAGCGCCCGGCGGACGTCGCGCCAGGCGGTCCGCCCGGCGGCGAGCAGCGGGTTCAGGCTGGGCTGCGCCAGGAGCGACGCGTAGGGGGAGCCGAGCGCGTGCGCCGCGGCCCCCGCGTCCAGCACGTACCCGCCGATCCGGACGCCGAGCCGGCGCCGGTCGGGCTCCTCGGCGGTGGAGAAGACGCCGTACGGGAGGTTGTGCGGGCCGAAGGGGTCGCCCTCGGCCAGGTCGAGCGGGCTGTGCTCGGACATCGGTACCTGCCTCGCTTTCCACGGGTGTGGGGGACACGTTACGGGTCGGGCCGCCGGGCGCTGATGACATGGATCACACGGAAAGTGCGGCCTCCGTGGGCAACTGTCCGCGTTCGTGCCCTTTGGGTGCCCACCGGCCTCGTCCACCGGGTCCGAGCTGCGGAAACGGGCCTCCCACCGGGGCTTTCCCGGCCCTACGATCACGGTGGTATCGCGCCGCGTGAAGCAGCCCGCAGGTGCGCGCCCGCCCTTCCCTCATCTTTCCCTGACCAGGAAAAAGGTCCCGCACTGTGAAGATCCGTCGCATTCTCGCGACCGCCGTGGCCGCCGCCGTGACCACCCCGGTCGTGTTCCTGTCCGCCGCGCCGGCGTTCGCCGACACCAAGCCGTCGCCCGCGTCGACGCAGAAGCCCGCCCAGAACGAGGACGACAAGCCGCCGACGCACCAGGAGCTGGTGGAGGCCGTCGCCAAGGCGCAGGCCAAGCTCGACGCCCTGGAGGCGGAGCGCAAGCAGGTCCTGAAGGACCTCAAGGACGACACGATGGACCCGGCCCTGAAGGCCGAGTTCCTCGCCGCCCAGGAGGCCGTCAAGCTCGCCGACGAGGCCAAGAAGACCGCCGACCAGAAGGTGGTCACGGCCCAGGCGGCGCTGGACGCGCTCACCGAGGCCTCCACCGAGGAGGAGCGGAAGCTCGCGGAGAAGGACCTCGCCGACGCGAAGAAGGCCGCCGAGGACGCCGTCACCGCCAAGACCGCCGCCGACCTGCGCCTGGGGAAGGCCCGGACCGCCTGCGACGACGCCCGCGTCGCCCTCGCGCGGAAGGCCGAGCTGCTCCGCAGGGACATCGTCCTCGCCGAGGAGGAGCTCGCCCAGGCGGAGCAGGACCTGGAGGACTTCGAGGAGCTCTCGGAGTGCGTCGAGGACGACGCCGTCCGGATCGACCTGAGCGGCCCGGAGACCATCACCGCCGGGCAGCCCGCCGTCTTCTCGATGCGCGTCACCAACGCCTCGGACCGGACCCTGGACCTCGTCGACGTCTACGCCAACGCCTCGCGGCTCATCCTCCCCGGCGAGGACATCGACGAGGACACCGACTTCACGAAGTGGTCCATCCCCGTCGAGTGGTCCTCGGCCGACGTCCTCGAATGGACCCCGGTCTCCGACGAGTTCGAGTCCATCGAGGTCGGCAAGCTCGCCAAGGGCGCCCACTACGACGTGAAGCTGCGCCTCACGCCCGCCGCCGACTCCCCGGCCGGCCAGGGCATGGCCTTCGCCTACGCCGAGTACGAGAACAACGACGGCTCCTGCGGCATGGCCCTGGACGGCGCGCACGTCGGCTTCGACATCCTCGCCAAGGGCGACAAGCCGAAGCCGACCCCGACCCCGACCCCGACCCCGTCGCCGTCGACCTCGACGCCCGCCCCGGCGCCCTCCACCGGGAGCACCGGGAACACCAACACCACCCAGCAGGGCGGCTCGTCCTCCACCCCGGTGAACAACGGCACCCTCGCCGCCACCGGCGCCAACGACGTCCTGCCGCAGCTCGGCCTGGCCGCCGCCGGGGCCGTCGCCCTCGGCGCCGGCGCGGTGGTCGTCGCCCGCCGCCGCAAGGCCGGCACGCAGGCGTAAGGCACCGGACCGGATCCCCCGTACGCGCGCTCAGCCCGCCGTGCGGGGGATCCGCTTTTCCCAGGTGCGCCGGAAGACGACCTCGTCGCCCTCCTTGCACACCACCTCGTTCCAGGTGTGGAAGGCCTCCGCGTCGCAGGTGATCTCCGAGCGGGTGTCCACGCCGACGTCCCAGCCCCGGTCGGGCCGGCGCAGCCGGATCGTCCAGTCCGAGCGGGTGCGGGCGGTCAGCGGGCCGCTCTCCTCGATCGTGTAGGTCTCCAGGGCGTCCTCGGTGAACTCCAGGCCGTCCGGGTACACGCGCGTGCCGCCGTACTTCGGGTCCACCTCCAGGCGCCACTCGCCCTTGGCCACGTCCCGGACCACCACCCGCTCCGGGCGCCGCTCCTCCCCGGCCTCCGGATGGACCACGCCCAGCGGCGCGGCCTGCTCCGGCTCCTCCCACACGACCGTGTCCTCGGTGCGGCGGCGGACCGGCAGGGTGAGGGAGGAGCCCGCCGGGTCGAGGGTGAAGCCCGCCGCGTCGGGCCGGGGCCAGATCCACGGCCAGTACGTGGAGGAGACCGCGAGCCGCACCCGGTGGCCGGGCGCGAAGGCGTGCCCGATGCCGTTCAGCTCGAAGGTGAAGGCCTCCGTCTCCCCGATCAGGGCCGGTTCGGCCCGGTCGCGGCCGTGGCGGGCGGAGAAGTTCAGGGCGCCCCGGGTGACGAGGGTGGAGGAGCCGTCCGGGGCGATGTCGCAGAGCCGGGCGATCACCTGCCCGGTGGGGGCGGCCGCGCGCAGCGACAGGCTCACGGACGGGCGGCCCAGGATCTCGACGGGGCCGCCGTCCTCGGGCACGGGGAAGTCGAAGCAGGCCGAGTGGGCGTCCTCCTCGCGCTGGTCGGGCGGCAGGTCCGCGTCGTTGCCGAAGGGGAAGAAGCGGCCCGCGTCGATCCCGGTCTGCTGGGGCGAGTCGACGACCACCGGGGAGCCCTGGAAGCCGTACGTGACGGGGGTGACGTTCGGGGACGGCCAGGCGGGGTCGGTGACCCAGCGGCCCGGCAGCTCCTCGTAGACGGTGGCCGGCGGGTGCGAGTCGCTGATCCAGGACCGCAGCAGCGGCTCGTCCATGACGCCGTTCGCGGCCCCCTTGAGGTGGTGGTCCCACCAGCGCAGGGTCTCCTGGAGGAAGCCGATCGCGGGCCCGGGCGGCAGCCCCCGGTCCGGGTACTGGTGCGACCAGGGCCCGACGATCCCGCGCACCCGGTCCGCCGGCAGGTGCCGGACGAGCCGCAGGACGGTGTCGCGGTACGGGTCGTGCCAGCCGCCCACGGCGAGGACGGCGGCCCCGATCGCGCCGTAGTCCTCGCAGACGCTGCCGTGCTTCCAGTACGCGTCCCTCGTCTGGTGGGAGAGCCAGGTGTCGACGAGCGGCTCCACGGCCTCCAGGCGCCGCAGCCACATCGCGCGCCACTCCTCGCCCGCGTACTCCGGGTCCGGCGGCCGGGAGGCGAAGGCGAGCATGGTCGCGCCCCAGGCGTGCATGTCGACGCCGAGGACCGAGCCGCCCATGTAGTGCACGTCGTTGTCGTAGCGGTCGTCGGTGGAGCAGACGGTGACGACCGCCTTCAGCGGCTCGGGGGCGAGGGCGGCGATCTGGAGGGAGTTGAAGCCGCCCCAGGAGATGCCGAACATGCCGACCCTCCCCGTGCACCAGGGCTGTTCGGCGAGCCAGTTCACCACGGCCACGCCGTCGGCCAGCTCGGTCGCGTCGTACTCGTCGCCCGGCAGCCCCCCGCTGTTGCCGTGGCCGCGCACGTCCACCCGTACGGAGGCGTAGCCGTGGCCCGCGTACCAGGGGTGGCGCTGGTGGTCGCGGGGCGCGGTCCAGTCGCTCAGGCGGTACGGCAGGTACTCCAGGAGCGCCGGCACGGGCTCCTCGGTGACCGGCCGCCACACGCGCGCGTAGAGCGGGGTGCCGTCCGGCATCGGGACGCGGACGTCCTCGCGGCGGGCCTCGTACGGGAAGTCGGTGCGGATCTTCGGCATCGGGTCACCTCAGTGGACGGGGTGCATGGTGCGGCGCAGCCAGGGCGCCAGGGCGATCACGACGAGGCCGGCGGCGACGGCCACCGCGCCGTTCACGCCGAAGTACACGGGCTTGGAGACGTCGTCGTAGAGCTTCACGGTCTGGGCCTGGATGCCGTTGGCCAGCGCCAGGGAGAGGAACCAGAGCGACATCGTCTGGCTGGAGAAGGCCTTCGGGGCGAGCTTGCTGGTGGCGGACATCCCGGAGGTCTCCAGGAGCACGTCGCCGAGGCCGAGCAGCAGGTACGAGCCGACGATCCACCACGCGGCCATCCGGTAGGAGTCGTCGGCGTGCCCGGAGGTCGGCAGGACCATCAGGAGGAAGGACAGGCCGCCGAGGACCACCCCGAAGGCGATCTTGTTGGAGGCGTGCGGCTGGCGGTGGCCCATCCGGGACCAGACGGCGGCCACCACGGGCGCCAGGGCCACCTCGAAGGCGCCGAGGGCGGAGGCGTACCAGCTCGCCGGGAAGTCGAAGCCGAGGATGGTGGTGCGGGCGTTGGTGGAGGCGAGCAGCATCATCGTCGAGTACGCCTGGAAGAGGATGAAGTTGAACACCACCGACGCCAGGAACAGCACGACGTACGGCCTGAGGCGGCCGCGCTCCTCGGGCGTGACCCGGGGGCTGGTGAACATCACCCAGAAGTAGACGACCGGCGCGACCACCGAGACCAGGGTCAGCACGTCCACGAACCGGCCCATGGTCAGCCATCCGGCCAGGGCCAGGACCGTGGCGGCGGCGGCCGTGAGGACCGCGCCCGCGACCATGAGCCGGACCGCCCGGCGCAGGGCGTCCGGGGCGAGCGCGAACTCGGCGGCGTGCTTGCGCCCGGCCAGGTGACGGCGGCCCGCCACGTACTGGACCAGGCCGAAGGTCATGCCGATCGCGGCGGCCGAGAAGCCCCAGTGGTAGCCCTGGTGGTCGGCGAGCCAGCCGGTGATCAGCGGGCCGGCGAAGGCGCCGATGTTGATCGCCATGTAGTAGAGCGCGAAACCGGCGTCGCGGCGGTCGTCGTCCGTGCGGTAGAGCTTGCCGACCATAGTCGCCACGTTCGGCTTGAGCAGGCCGGTCCCGGCGCTGATCAGACCGAGCCCCACCCAGGTCATGGCGGCCGTGGGGACCGCCATGGCGTAGTGCCCGCAGGCGATCAGGATCCCGCCCCAGAGGACCGCCCGGTATGAGCCGAGGACGCGGTCCGCGAGCCAGCCGCCGGCCACCGAGACCAGGTAGACCAGGGTTCCGTAGGCGGCGGAGACCGAGGCGGCGGTGCCGGGGGACATGCCGAGTCCGCCGTCGGAGACGGCGGCGGCGAAGTAGAGGACGAGGATCGCCTGCATCCCGAGGAACGAGAACCGCTCCCAGACCTCCAGGCCCGAGAGGGTCAGCAGGCCCTTCGGATGCCCGAGGAAGGCGCGGTCGTCCTCGGGCGGGGGCCGCCCGTCGCCCGGATCGGTGTCGATGTTCGTTCGGGACAAAACGCCTACTCCTGTGGGTATCGGCTGATCCCGAACATACCGGGGGTGACGGGAAGGCGCCCACGGTGATCGAAAGGTGACCGGATACGCTGGCTTGAGTGAATCCAGCGACACATCGACAATCCGTGTGATCGTCCCGTGTGATCGCTGCCGACCGTGTAGCGACAGCAGGCGTCAGCAGACAGGAGACCCCCTCGTGACCGTCGTCGGGCCGTTCGGCCTCAGCGTGCGGGACCAGGCTCTTGAGGCCGATGTCCAGACCGGTCTGGCGGCCGTGGAGGCGGGCCTCCTGGACGCCACCAAGAGCGACGTCCCCTTCATCACGGAGGCCGCGCAGCACCTCGTCCTGGCCGGCGGGAAGCGCTTCCGCCCGCTGCTCGTGATGCTCGCCGCCCAGTTCGGCGACCCCTACGCGCCCGGCATCGTGCCCGCCGCCGTGGTCGTCGAGCTGACCCACCTGGCCACGCTCTACCACGACGACGTCATGGACGAGGCCGACGTCCGGCGCGGCGTCCCCAGCGCCAACACCCGCTGGGGCAACTCGATCGCCGTCCTCACCGGCGACTTCCTCTTCGCCCGCGCCTCCCACACGCTCGCGGACCTCGGCCCGGAGGCCGTCCGCATCCAGTCCGAGGCGTTCGAGCGCCTGGTGACCGGCCAGATCCTGGAGACCGCCGGACCCACCGACGGCCGCGACCCCGTCGACCACTACCTCGACGTCCTCGGCGGCAAGACCGGCTCCCTCGTCGCCGTCGCCTGCCGCTTCGGCGCGATGATGGCCGGCGCCGACGAGGACGTGGTCGGCACCCTCACCCAGTACGGCGAGCGGCTCGGCGTCGCCTTCCAGCTCGCCGACGACGTCCTCGACATCGCCTCCGACTCCCACGAGTCCGGCAAGACCCCCGGCACCGACCTGCGCGAGGGCATCCCGACCCTGCCCGTCCTGCACCTGCGGGCCGCGGCCGCCGCGCACGGACGCCCCGAGGACGTCGAACTCGTCGCCCTCGTCGACGGCGACCTCACCGACGACGCCCGGCACGCCGAGGTCCTGCGCCGGCTGCGCGCCCACCCGGCCCTGGAACAGGCCCGCCGGGACACCGTCCGCTACGCGGAGGAGGCCCGCGCGATGCTGGCCCCGCTCCCCGACGGCTACGCCAAGTCGGCGCTCGCGGAGCTGTGCGACGCGGTGGTGCACCGGGCGGGCTAGGGCCTGTCCGGCGGCACACCACCCCCCGGAAACCGCGTTATGGTCGTGTTGATCATGTGCACGACCGGGAGGGGAAAACAATGAGGGCGAAGTACTGGATCGTCGCGGCGACGGCGGCTCTGGCGGTGGGCGGCGCGGTCTCGACGGGCGACGGCGGCCCGGGGACGGTCGAGAGCACGGGCGCCACGCCCTCCGCGACGGCGTCGGACGCCCCGTCCGCGCCCCGCGCCGAGCCCGCCCCGACCACCCCCGTCGCCACGCGGAGCCTGCACAGCTCGTAGCGCCGCCGCTCGAGGCGGCCCGCTAGGGCCCGTCCTCCGGCCGCGCGCCCGAGCCCGTCTCCAGGTCGTGGGCGAGGGCGTGGAGCCAGACCTCCACGTCCGTGAGCGGGGCCAGCAGGGGGACCGGGACCCGGGCCGCCACCTCCGGCGGCAGGGGCGCGGGGCGGACCCGTACGCCGTCCGGGGGGAATCCCGCCGCCCGTACGGTCGCCGTCACCACCTCCTCGGCCGTCTCCCGCGCCCAGCGCCGGGCGTCCGGCGGAAGCCCCGGCATCCCGTCCGTACGGGGCAGCCAGTAGGCGCCGACCAGCGTGCGCGACCCGTGGTCGAGCACCGCGAGCCAGTCGTGGGCGGCCGGGGAGGCGTCCGCGGCGGGCTCCGTCCGGTACTGCGCGTAGGCCGCCTCGGCGATCCGGAGCCGGTGCAGGGCGAGCCGTACGCCGGGGGAGGGGCCGTCCGCGGGCGCGCCGCCTCCGTCCGTCACCGCCGTCGCCGCGGCCCGCACCAGCGGCGCGGCGGCCCGCAGCAGGCCGGACATGGCGTACCGGATCTCGGCGCGGGCCCCCGCGGGCCAGGCGAGCAGGCCGCACAGCAGGCCGATCGCGCTGCCCGTGAGCACGTCGACCAGCCGGGCCTCCGCGAGCCGCCAGGTCACGGGCGCGATCTGGGCGAAGGCCGTGGCCACGACCAGGGTGAAGAGCCCCTGGCCCCGGGCGGGGCCGCCGAGCGGGCCCAGCGTGAAGGCCACCAGCATCATCGGCACGAGCAGTGCCGCGTACACCCCGGACGCGCCCCCGGCCCCCACGATCAGGAGCCCGGCCGCGAACGCCCCCGCCAGCGTCCCGGCGGCCGCCGCCCGCACGGCGGACCAGGTGGCGCCCGCCGTGGTGCGCCCCAGGGTCAGGACGGCGAGCAGCACCCAGAAGCCGTGCGTCAGATCGAGCGAACCGGCCACCAGCCGGGCGAGCGCCAGGCCGAGCGCGGTGCGCAGGGCGTTCTGGAAGACGACGGAGCGCCGGGTCAGATTGCCCCCGATCCGGACGGCCACCAGCCGGGCCGTGCCCTCCGCCGCGTACCAGAACTGCTCGCGGGGCAGCCCGTGGAGCCGCTCCCGGCCGCCGAGCGCGAGGGAGGCGGCCGTGCGGACGGTCACCGCCGACACCGCCGCCGTCAGGACCGTCGACCGCCGGACCAGGACGGCGCGCGGGACCGGCTCCCGCCCGTCGGAGTCCCCGCCGCGCGCCTTCAGGAAGTCCGCGACCATCTCTTCGAGGAGCTGCGGCCCGGCGAGGACCCGGCCCCGGCGCCCCCGCCGTCCCCGTCGTAGCGCCGCGGCCGTCTCCGTACAGCTCGCCGCGATCCCCCGCAGCAGGTCCGCCGAGACCGTGTCCCCGGGCGCCGGGACGTGCGCGGCAAGCAGGGCCAGCTGGTCGAGGAGCCGCCGGGTCGCGGCCCCCGCCTGGGCCAGGGCCCGGTCGGTCCGGCCCGCGCCCGTCGGCCGGACCCCGGCGGGCAGCCGCGACAGGCGCAGCTCCCGCCCGGCCGTCCCGAGCCGCCCCGCCGCCTCCGGGTCCGGCCCTTCCCCGCGCACGACCCCGGCGGCGGCCCGGGCCGCCAGGTCCAGGGCGCCGGCCAGCCGCACCCGGTACGGGGGCTCCGGCGCGTCGGGGAACAGCACCGCCTCGGCCAGGGCCAGGAGGGCCCCGCCGACGGCGAGCCCGGCCAACCGCTGCGGCAGCGTCCCCGGTTCGTACGGCGGGAAGCAGGCCAGGATGTAGAAGAGCTGGAGTCCCGGGGCGGCGCCCGCGATCCGGGGCCCGCAGACCGCCCCGAAGGCGAGCGCGAACCCGACCGCCAGCATCCCCGCGACGGCCGGCCAGGTCCCCACCGCGAGGACGGTCCCGAGGACGACGAGCACGGCCGCGGCCGGCACCGCCCGCAGCACGGTCGCGGCGCGCTCCCGGCCCGCTCCGGGCAGGGGGGAGAGGATGCCGAACGCGATGGGGGTGAACAGGGCGTAGACCCCGGCCACCGGCCGGTCCAGGAGGTAGAGCGCGGGGTAGAACCCGGCGGCCGTCGCGGCCGTGACGTGCGCGGCGTGGCGTCCGGTGCGCGCCACCGCGGAGAGCCCCTCGGCCATGACGGCTCCTCTCGACCCGCCTCCCTCCAGTCTCGCCCGGGACCGCGCGTCCCGCCTTCGCGGAACAGGACGTACCGCCGCTGCGGAACCGGGCGTACAGTCTTCGCGGAACAGCACGTACCGCCTTCGCGGAACCGGGCGTTCCGATCGTGCGGATCCGTACCGGTCTCGGGGTCGGGTCATCCCGGAGGGGTAGGCGAGGTTGATCCCGGGGGCTGACGCATCTCGCCCCGGGGTTTGGTCAGATGGAGTACATCGACCACGTGAGGCCGTTCGGGGCCTCTCCAGGGCGCACGGAGGTAGCGGAGACCATGGCAGCGAACGAAGTCCCCAGCGAGACCCCCAGCGAGGTCCGCGGCGAGGCTCGTGGCGAGACCCGTCGCAGGGCGAGCCGGTACGTCGTCCCCGTCGCGGTGGCCGGCGTGGCCGCGGCGACCATCGGTCTGGTCCCGGCGCTCGCGGCGGCCGGCGACCCGGACCTGCCGGAGATCACGGCCCAGCAGCTCATCGAGAAGATCGCGGGCTCGGAGACGCAGACCCTCTCCGGCACCTTCAAGGTCTCCACCGACCTGGGCCTGCCGGCCCTCGGCGGCCTGGCGTCCGGCCTCGGGGGCCTGGGCGGCGGCGCCTCCTCCTCCACGGCGGACCCCGCGCAGAAGCTCACCGAACTCGCCTCGGGCACCCACACGCTGCGCCTGGCGGCGGACGGCCCCGAGCGCCAGAAGCTCACCCTGCTGGACGGCTCCGACGAGTACAGCCTGATCCACAACGGCGACGACGTCTGGGCCTACGACAGCAAGTCGAACGAGGTCTTCCACGAGAAGGGCGCCTCGGAGGGCCACGCGCCGGAGGAGTCCGGGAAGAAGGAACTGCCCGCGACGCCCAAGGAGCTCGCGGACGAGGTCCTGAAGGCGGCGGGCGACACCACGTCGATCACGGTCGACGGCACGGCGAAGGTGGCGGGCCGGGACGCGTACCAGCTGGTGATCAAGCCGAAGCAGGCCGGCTCCACGGTCGCGTCGGTGAAGATCGCGGTGGACGCGGCGAACGGCACCCCGCTGAAGTTCACCCTCTCCTCGGTCGAGGGCGGCAAGCCGGTCGTGGACGCGGGCTTCACGAAGGTGGACTTCGCCCGTCCGGACGCGTCGGTCTTCGCCTTCGAGGCGCCGAAGGGCGCGAAGGTGACGGAGGGCGCGGCGGAGGAGGCGGGCAAGCCGGAGAAGCTCCCGGAGAACTTCGAGAAGGAGTTCGGGAAGGACTTCGAGAAGGGCTTCGAGGACTTCGGCAAGGGCCTGAACGTCATCGGCGAGGGCTGGACGACCATCGCGAAGCTCGACACCGGCGCCCCGGCGCCCAAGACGGAGGACGCGCCGAAGGAGTTCCAGGGACTCCTGGACTCCTTCGGCGACGAGGTCACCGGGAAGTTCGGCTCGGGCACCCTCTTCAAGACGAAGCTGGTGAACGCGCTCCTCACCGACGACGGCAAGGTCTACGTCGGCGCGGTGACGAAGGACGCGCTGGTGGACGCGGCGAACGCCGGCAAGTAGCGGCGGAACCGGTTGGGACCCCGGGCGGGTCGGGGGCGATGGTCACCGACCCGCCCGGGCGTTTCACGGGTGCGCCGGCCTTACGGGAAGGTCAGCTTGAAGGCGTTGATGTAGCCGGTGTCGGCCGCGGCCTTGTCCTGGACGCGGAGCTTCCAGGCGCCGTTGGCGACCTCGGAGGAGGCGTTGACGGTGTAGGTCTGGACGATGTTGTCGGCGCTGCCGCCGGTGCGGTTGTGCAGGTTGTAGACCGAGCCGTCGGGGGCGACGAGGTCGACGATCAGGTCGCCCTTGTAGGTGTGGACGATGTCCACGCCGACGGCCAGGTTGCTGGGGGCGTTGCCGGTGACGCCGGTGACGTTGACCGTCGAGGTGACCGCGGCGCCGTTGTCCGGGATGGACACGTCGGCGGTGTTCTCGAAGACCTTGCCGGTCGGCGGGTTGGTGGAACCGGCGGACAGCGTCCAGATCGCGTGCGCGACGGCGTCGCTGTTGCGGTCCAGGGCGGTGTCGTTGATGTTCGACGTGGTGTCGCAGGAGGAGTGGTAGCAGCGGTCGAACGCCGTCGCCGTACCGCCCCACTTGGTGACCTGCGCGCTGGTCTTCACGCGGCTCGCGCCGGTGAAGAGACCGCCGACCGGGACGCCCGCGCTCTTGAACGGGGCGTGGTCGGAGCGGCCGTCGCCCTCGGTCTCGATCTCGGTCGGGACGCCGAGGCCGGCGAAGTAGCTCTTGAAGGTCTGCTCGATCGTCGGGTCGTCGTCGTAGACGAAGTAGCCCGGGTTCGGCGAGCCGATCATGTCGAAGTTCAGGTAGCCCTTGATCTTCGAACGCTCGGTCGTCGGAAGGTTGTTGACGTAGTACTTCGAGCCGACGAGGCCCAGCTCCTCGGCGCCCCACCAGGCGAACCGCAGGTGCTTGGAGGGCTGGTAGCCCGCGCGGGACACGGCGAGGGCGGTCTCCAGGATCGCGGCGGACCCGGAGCCGTTGTCGTTGATGCCGGGGCCCGAGGACACCGAGTCGAGGTGCGAGCCGGCCATCAGGACCTGGTTGGGGTCGCCGCCCGGCCAGTCGGCTATCAGGTTGTAGCCGGTGGCGCCGCTGGTGGTGAACGTCTGGAGGCTGGTGGTGTATCCGGCGGCGTCCAGCTTCGCCTTCACGAAGTCGATGGACGCCTTGTAGCCGGTACGGCCGTGGGCCCGGTTGCCGCCGTTGGCGGTGGCGATGGACTGGAGGTCCGTCAAGTGCTGCTTGACGGCGGCGAGCGAGATGTCGGGCGCGGCGGCGACACCGGCGGCCTCGGCGGGCCGGGCGGTGGCGCTGGTCCCGGTGAGGCCACCGAGCGCGAGCGCCGCGAGGGCGGCGACCGCGGTGACGCGTCTGGGCACGGAGATGTTCATGTGGGGGCTCCGGATTCCGAACGGGGATGGGACGGAACGTGCGAGACGCCTCGGGCTCGGGGGGCCGCGAGGCGTTGGAGCTGTACGTGTGCGCGTGCGGTGTTCAGTTGTCCGCCGCACGCGCGTTCTGTTGCACGTGCGTTCTGTTGTGCGTGCTGAATGTTCAGTGACGGGATGTGTTCACGTCAAGAGCGGAAACCGGTCAGGGGCGTTCGCTCAGCGGACGAGGGGGTGGGGCGGCCCGGGCCACTCGGGCAGGTCCCGCTGGGCCAGGCCCGTGCGGAAGTTGGACACGGACGCCATCGAGCGCCCGGCGGTGGCCCCGCCATCGGTCACGATCTCGGCCCACAGGCGACGGCGGCGGGCGATCGCCGTCCACACCGCACCAGGGATCTCCCCCATCCCTCACGACCGGACCGGCGATCGATGATCAGTGAGACGCCCTAGACGCCCTGGACGCCCTAGGCGTTCGGCCCGAGACACAGCCTTGCGAGGCGGGGAAGTCGTCGGTGCATCTCCGCGGCGTCGTCGAAGTCGAAGTCCTCGCCCATGTCGGCTTCTCCGTAGACGTGTTCATCAGCCGGCTTGTACTCGGCCCAGGCTTGGTAGAAGGCATTCGAGTCTCCGGTAAGGCGTTTGAAGGCATTACTGGCCGCGTAGTTCATGTCCTCGTAGAACAGGGCCTCGTCGCGGTGAGCCGATATCGTCTCCACCACGACAGGATGCTCGGCAAGACTGTCCGGCTCGGCGGCGGTGCGCTCGTACCATGCGCGGCCCAGGGCGATCACTCCGGCCCGGAAGTCGATGAAACTGTCGTCGGAGCAACCCCCGCCCATGAGATAAGCGGCGGCCCAGACATCCCACCGGTACAGACCGTCGTGCACCTCGTCGAACCGCGCCGCGTACTCCAGGATCTCCTGGAGCGGGCGGTCGGCGAGGAGGCCCACCAGCACCTCGTCGAGGGGCTTGCCGCTGGTGGCCGCGGAAGAACGAGCGGTTTCGATGATCTGCCAGAACCGGTCGATATCCATGACCGGCACTCTTCCATCTCGGTATGACACCGCCTGTGAGAGATGCCCCTCCGTTCGGCCGAGTACGGCTCTCACCCCGCCCCGACCGCCAGTGGCGTGAAGCCGGACGTCCGCTTCGGTGAAAGTGAAGGCGGTGGTGAGACCTACCGCACCAACCGCAACCACACGCTTCTTACACCTGAAGGGCGTTGGCCATGGAGGGTCCACGCAAGCAGAGCCTCGTCGAGTCCGAGCACCGTCGCCGCCCCGTATGCCTCAGCTCTCGGCGCGCAGCTCCCTGGCCGCGTAGTAGGCGTGCAGTGCGGCCTCGCTTCCGGAGCCCAGGGCGGTCATGATCCGCTGGAAGCGGGCGGAGCGGAGGTCGCCGGCCACGATGACACGCGGGTGCTGGTCGGTGGGCGGGCAGTAGCCGTCCGCGCCTCGGGTGAGGTCTCCGGGCGGGGCGGTGGGCGCGTTGCCGATGCTGAGGTAGGCGGCGTCCGCCGTGACCGTCCGCCGGGCACCGTCCTGGCCCACCGCTTCCGCCGACACCTGGGCACCTTCCCCACAGCTCAACGTCATGTGCTCGACGGGGAGAAGAGTGACGCGAGAGTCCTCACGGATCTCCTCGATCTTGTACGCGTCGGTCGCCGGGTACGCCACGAGCAGGCGGGTGTCGGTGGTCGGGTGGGCGCGCAGGAAGGTGCCGATCGGGCGGTCGCCGCCGAGGACGAGGAGAGCGCGGCCTTCGGCGTCGTCCGCCTCGGCCTGCCAGAGCGGGGGCAGGGTGAGGCCCTCGGGGGCGGTGATCCAGGCGACGTCGCGGGGCTGGAGGGGGCCGACGCCGGTGGCGACGATCGCGTACGGGGCGGTGAGGCGGCTGCCGGTGTCCACCGTGACGGTCACCCGGTCGTCGTCGGCGCGAAGCTCGGTGACGTGGCGACCGAGTTCGAGGCGGCACAGCTCCGTGCTCTTCAGCTCCGCGACGATGGAGTCGGCGAACTCGGGGCCGCTGGTGTAGCCGCCGAGGACGTTGTTCAGGGCCGGGATCCGGTAGAGGTTGCGGCACAAGCGGTCCGGCTCGATCAGGATCGAGCACATGCCGACGCTGGCGGCCATGCGGGCGGCGGCGCAGCCGGCAGGGCCGCCGCCGACGATGATCAGGTCGGTGTCGTACAGCGTGTCGGCCATGGGGCTATTCCAGCACCGGGGCCCCGGCGTATGCGGTGAGTCGGCCGATCACGTGGTCGCTGGTGACGAGTTGGCCGGTTCCGATCAGGCGGCGGGCGACGACGAGGCCGGCGTCGTGGACGTCCGGACCTGCGTCGCTCGCGGAGGCGTCGGTGACGATCCAGGGCGCGTAGCCGTGCTCGAAGGCGTCGGCGGCGGACTTCAGGACGCAGCTCTCGGTGGCGATCCCGCAGAAGACGAGGTCGGTCCAGCCGGCCCGGCGGATCAGCTCGACGGCCTCCGGGGTGAGGAGCGTGTACCCGGTCTTGTCGACGATCGCGTGCGCGTGGGCGGCGGCCTCGGCGAGGTCGGGGACGATGTCGGTCTCGGGCGCTTCCTGGAGTCGGCGCCACTGGAAGAAGCGCTCGTAGGGGCTGTCCGGATAGTTGAAATACCGGGTGAAGATCACGGGTCGACCGGCGGCGGACCACTGGGTCACCAGGTCGGAGACCGCGGGCACGGCGTGGCGGCTGTGGTGGTTCACGAAGCCGTTCTGCATGTCGATCACGACAAGTGCGGCGCTGCCGATGTCCATCCGCTGTCTCCCCTGCCCCGTTGCCCCGTGTTCTCAGCCGACGCTCTCGCGCAGAGCATCCTGTGCGGCGCGCAGGAAGCGCCAGCCGTACCGCTCGGGTATGGAGGGGTCCTGGCCGTCCTCGATTCCCTCCATGTTCCTGCCGAGGATGCCGTCGTCGACGATCCGGAGGCCATGACCGCCCGGCAGCTCGCCCGCCAGTGCCTCCATCGACCGCCGCGTCCGAATCCCGCCAGCGGGCGGGGTGCCCACGGCGCGACGCTGGAGCCATGCGTACTACTGAGACCTCTCCCGCGCCCGGGGCTTCCCCTGCCCCTGGACCCGCCAGGACCTCCTACGCCCCCCGGCCCATCGCGCCCGACGCGCTCGCCCGGTTGCGGGTCGTCGACGACGCCGGGCGGGGGTGTGTGCCGTACGTGGCCACCGAGGGCGGGGAGCCGCTTCGTTGCTGTCTGCGTTCCGCCGCGGCCGGTGAGCGGATCGCGCTCGTCTCGTACGCGCCGCTGCGGCGCTGGGCGGCGGAGACGGGGGCGGAGCCGGGCGCGTACGACGAGCAGGGGCCCGTCTTCGTGCACGCCGGGGAGTGCGGCGGGCCCGCGCCCTCGGGGGAGTACCCCTTCGCGCGGCCCGGGGCGCTGCGGACCCTCCGCCGGTACGACGCGGAGGGCCGGATCGCCGGCGGCCGGCTCCTGGAGATCCCGGAGGACCCGGCGGAGGGCTTCGACCGGGCCCTCGCGGAGGCCTTCGAGGACCCCGCCGTGGCCCTGGTGCACGTCCGGGCCGTCGAGTACGGCTGCTTCCACTTCGAGGTCCGCCGCCCCTGACCCCGCCCGCGCTACTGCACGCAGAACTCGTTCCGCTCGGGGTCCGCCATGACCACCCACGACCCCGACGGCTCGTCCACCTCGCGCAGGACCGTCGCGCCGAGGTCGGTCAGCCGGGCGACCTCCTTGTCCCGGGCGCCCTCCTCCGCGTGGACGTCGAGGTGGATGCGGTTCTTGACGGTCTTCGCCTCCGGGACGCGCTGGAAGAGGATCCGGTGGCCCAGGCCCGCGTCGGTGTCCTCGTCGTACGGCTCGTCCGGGTGCCGCACGGCGGCGAGGTCGCGCCAGCCGAGCCGCTCGTCCTCCGTGCCCTCGTGCACGGCGGTCGTCGCCGCGTCGGGCACGGCCCCCATCCCGAGGAGCCGCCGCACGAGCGCGCTGTGGTCCTCCTCCCGGTAGTGCAGGGCGGCGGCCCAGAAGGCTGCCTGCGCGTGGGGGTCGGCGGCGTCGACGACGAGCTTCCAGTGAAGGGGTTTCATGGAACCGGTTGTAACCGCTCCGTCGCTCCGTATGCCACCGGAACGACCCTTCTGCACTAGATCGGGCGGTTCCTAGCCCACCCGTACGCGGTCCAGGAGCCCCTCCTGCTCCGGATACGGCTCCTCCCGGGGGAGCAGCGCCCGGGCGCCGTCCAGGTCGCCGGACCGGACCAGGTCGTGGACGCGGTGGGCCAGCGGGGTCACGTCGGTGATCGACACCGTCCACTCGTCCGCGTACCGGCGGGACGCCTCGCCCGCCAGGCCGAGCTGGAGCGAGCGGTACGGGAGGGGGTTCAGGCGCGGGTCGCGCTCCGGGTCCCACTGGACCCGGGCCGGGGACCGCCCCAGCTCGCGCTTCCACGCGTCCCGGTCGGGGTGGAACCCGTGCGCGTAGTGGGAGAGGCAGGCGTTCCGCAGGGCCCATTCGAAGCCCTCGCGGGTGATCTCCACGGCGAGGACGGTCTCCTGGCCCTCCTTGGTGCCCCAGCCCGAGCGGTACATCATCCACAGGAACGACGGCTTGATCCAGGTCATCCGCTCCCGCTTCCAGACGGCCGGAAACCGGCCCTCCCGCGCCGCCGGCAGCCCGATCCCGGGCCGGTACGCCTGGTAGACGGTGATCGTGCGGTCCGTGTGGAGCGCGCGGATCCGGTACTTCGGTTCTTCCATGCGCTCCAGGGTGGGGGAACGCCCGCCGCGCCACTACCGGTTATTTCCGGACGCCTCCACGGACGCCTCCACGGACGGCTCCACAGGCGCGCCGCGCGCCTCAGCGGCCCAGCGCCCCGCACACCTCGGCGGTCAGCGCGTCCGCCGCGTCCAGGGTCGCCGCCAGCGCGGCCGGGTCCGTGCCGAGGGCGGAGAGGAGGGCCTGCGCGCGGGCGGCGAAGTCCGGCGGGGCGGAGGGCAGTTCGCCCGCCTCCCGCACCGCGCCCTTCTCGTTCAGGACCCAGCTGCCCTCCCGCGCGTGCAGGGCCTGCACGAGGAGGCCGACCGCGCGGAAGAGGCAGCCCGCCACGTAGAAGGCGTCCCCGCGGACCGCTCCCTTCCGGGCGCAGGCCAGGATGAACGGCGCCTCCCAGCGCGCGTTCTCGACGAGCGCCTTCCGCAGCGCGTCCGGGTAGACCCGGGCCTCCTCCCGGACCTCCCGGAGCTCGCCGGTCGGGTCGGCCAGGACGCGGCCGAGCGCCAACTCGCCTACGTACGAGGGGGAGTAGACGCCCAGGGGGTGGCCGGCCTGGGTGCCGACCTCGAAGCGTCCCTCCGCGCACTCCTCCCGGACGTGGCGCACCCGGTCCAGGTCGCGGTAGATCCAGTCCACCCGGTGACCGTCGACGACCAGCCAGGCACCGCCGTCCACCCACGGCCCCCAGCCGCCCGGCTCGGTCACCTCCACCGGGCCGCCGGTCAGCTCGGCCGCCAGCAGGCGCAGGGTGGCGGTGTCCAGCGGCGGCCGGTAGTAGAGGCCGAGGTCGTGGTCGGAGTCCGGGGCGTGCGTCCCCCGCGCCCGGCTGCCGCCCAGGCACACGCCGACGACCCCCTCGACCCCGGCCAGGCGGTGCGCGATCTCCAGCAGTCGTTCCATCCGGCCCAGTCTGCGCAAGCCGCCCGCCGCCCGCCATCCGATTACCGGGGCGCCCCCGCCGTCACGGCGCCCTCCAGCAGGGCCTCCTTCGCGTCGTACTCCTCCCGCGCCGCCGCGATCTCGTTCTGGTGCTGCTCGGTCCAGGTCACCAGGGAGCGGATCGTGGTGTGCAACGTGCCTCCCAGCGGGGTCAGTTCGTACTCGACGCGGGGCGGGACCACCGGGTGGACCGTGCGCTTCACCAGGCCGTCGCGCTCCAGCTGGCGCAGGGTGACGGTCAACATGCGCTGGCTGACGCCGTCGATCTCGCGCTTCAGCTCCGTGAAGCGCAGCACGCGGCGGTCGAGGAGGGCGATGACGAGCAGGGACCACTTGTCCGCGACCCGGTCGAGGATCTGCCGGACCTCGCAGTCCTCGCGGGTGTCCCACTGGAAGGGGTCGGTGTCCCCCTCGGGCCCGTAGGTTCCCTCGCAGTGACTCGGTGACTTCGAAGTGCCTTCTTCCATGGCACCCGATGCTCCCGCAGGATGCAGGTGGTTACAAGAGGGAACCGGCCCTCCCGAACGTAACCGTCCACCCCAACCCATCCTGCCCTGGAGACAGTTGTGTCCTTCCGCGCCTGGAGCCTGCTCCTCGTCCTCTGCGGGACGATCTTCCTCGAAGGCATCGACGTCGCCATGCTCGCCGTCGCCGTGCCCACCATCCGCGCCGACCTCGGCCTCACCACCGGCACCGCCGCCTGGGTGATGTCCGCCTATGTCCTCGGCTACGCCGGCTTCACCCTCCTCGGCGGCAGAGCCGCCGACCTGCTCGGACGGCGCCGGATGTTCCTCGGCTGGCTCACCGTCTTCCTGCTCTTCTCCGGCCTCGGCGGCCTCGCCGACCAGGGCTGGACCCTGATCCTGGCCCGTTTCGTGACCGGCGTCGCCGCCGCCTTCATGACCCCGGCCGCCCTGTCCATCATCACCACCTCGTACGAGGAGGGGCCCCAGCGCAACCAGGCCCTGCTCGTCTTCGCGGGCACCGCCGCCGGAGGCTTCTCGCTCGGCCTGGTCATCGGCGGGCTGCTCACCCAGCTCGGCTGGCGGTGGGTCTTCTTCGCCCCCGTCCTGCTGGCCGCCGCCGTCCTCGCCGCCGCCTTCCGGCTGATCCCGAAGGAGCCGCGCCCGGCCCGCGCACGGGGCGGCTTCGACCTCGCCGGGGCGCTCGCCGCCGCCGGTGCGATGCTCCTCCTCGCGTACGGCGTCGTCCGCCTGGAGCACGGCTTCGACGGCTGGACGCTCACGGCCGCCGCGCTCGCCGCCGGACTCGTCCTCGCCGGGGTCTTCGTCGCCGTCGAACGCCGGGCCGCCGTGCCCCTCGTCCGCCTCGGCATCCTCCGCGAGGCCTCGGTCCTCCGCGCCGACCTGGGCGCCCTGCTCTTCGTCGGCTCTTTCTTCGGCTTCCAGTTCGTCGCCACCCTCTACCTTCAGGAGCTGCGCGGCTGGTCGTCCCTGGAGACCGCGCTCGCCCTGGTCGTCATGGGCTGCGACGCGATCCTCGCCCCGACCCTCACCCCGCGCCTGGTGGCCCGCTTCGGCAACGCCCGGGTGATCCTCGGCGGCTTCGTCCTCGCCGTCGTCTCGTACGCGCTGTTCCTGCCGGTCGGCCCGGACTGGTCGTACGCCGCGATGTTCCCGACGCTGCTGCTCACCGGCCTCGCCTTCGCCCTCGCCTACGGGCCGCTCACCATCGCGGGCACGGAGGGGATCGCGGAGGAGGAGCAGGGGCTCGCGAGCGGGCTGCTCACGACCGCCACCCAGTTCGGCTCGGCCGTCGGCATCTCGGCGGTGACGGCGGTGTACGGGCTCTCCGGCGGCGGCCTCGACGGCTTCCGGGCGGCGCTCCTCGTCCCGCTGGCGATGATCGGGCTCGGGACGGTGATCGCCGCCACGGGGGTGCGGCGCCCCCGTACCCCCGGAGCCGCACCGGCCCCGAAGGCCCCGGCCGACGCCGTGGTCTGAACGTCCCGGAACGCGCCCCGGCCCCCGGAGTCCTCCTCCGGGGGCCGGGGCGCGCGACTGCCGGAGACCGGTGTCCGTCAGCGTCCGGTCGCGGGTGAGGCCTCGACGGGACCGGCGTCCCCGGCCGGGCCCGCCGATTCGGCCGCTCCCGCCGCCGTCGCCGCCGCGATCGCCGCCCGGCTGCGCCGGTTCGTGCGCAGCGCGTCCCAGGTGAGGATCGTCAGGGCCAGCCAGACGAGGGAGAAGCCCGCCCACCGCTCCGGCGGCATCGCCTCGCGGAAGTAGAGGACGCCGAGGAGGAACTGGAAGGTCGGCGCGAGGTACTGGAGGAGGCCGAGCGTCGACAGCGGGACGCGGATCGCCGCCGCGCCGAAGCAGACCAGCGGGACCGCCGTGACCAGACCGGTGGCGGCGAGCAGCGCGGTGTGGCCGGCGCCGTGCGCGCCGAACGCCAGGGTGCCCTGCCCGCCGAGCCAGACGAGGTACGCGAGGGCGGGCAGGAACTGGACGGCGGTCTCGGCGGCCAGCGACTCCAGGCCCCCGATGTTGACCTTCTTCTTCACCAGGCCGTAGAGCGCGAAGGAGAAGGCGAGGACGAGCGAGATCCACGGCGGCTGCCCGTACCCGATCGCGAGGACGAGCACGGCCGCGAAGCCGATCCCGACCGCCGCCCACTGCGCCGGGCGCAGCCGCTCCTGGAGGACGAGGACGCCGAGGGCGATGGTGACGAGCGGGTTGATGAAGTAGCCGAGGGAGGCCTCGACGACGTGGCCCGTGTTCACGGACCAGATGTAGAGGCCCCAGTTCACGGTGATGACGGTGGCGGCGAGGGTGATCAGGCCGAGCTTGCGCGGGCTGCGCGCCAGCTCCCGCATCCAGCCCCAGCGGCGCAGGACGAGCAGGGCGAGCCCCACGAAGGCCAGGGACCACACCATCCGGTGGGCGAGGATCTCGATCGCCCCGGCGGGCTTGAGGAGCGGCCAGAAGAGGGGGACGAGGCCCCACATGCCGTAGGCGCCGATCCCGTAGAGCAGGCCTGCTCGCCCCTCGTTCTCCGTCTTCACCGGACCTCCCGCCCTGTGCCGCGCCGTCCTGTCGGCCGCTGGGACGACGGTAGCGCCGCACGGGGCGGGTTGTCATGCCCGTACCGCTATACGGTCATGACGGCCGGGCGGTCAGCGGGAGGCGTCCAGGGCCTCCTGGATCGAGACGCCGACCGGGGTGGTCGGGCGGCCGATCAGCCGGGTCAGGTCGCCGGTCCGCAGGGCGAGCGCGCCGTGCTCGGCGGCCCGGTCGACGTCGACCAGGATCTCGGCGAAGGGGCGCGGGAGCCCGGCGCCGGTGAGGATCTCCAGGTGCGCCTCGGCGGAGACGGGGGTGTACGTCACCTCGCGGCCGGACCGGGCGGCGACCTCGGCCGCGTACTCGGCGAAGGACCAGGCGGTGTCGCCGCTCAGCTCGTAGACCTCGTTCAGGTGCTCCCCGGCCGGGCCGGTCAGGACGGCGGCCGCGGCGGCGGCGTAGTCGGCGCGGGAGGCGGAGGCGATCCGGCCCTCGCCCGCGTTGGAGACGACGGCGCCGTGGGCGAGGACGGGGGCGAGGTTGGCGGTGTAGTTCTCGCTGTACCAGCCGTTGCGGAGGAAGGTGTACGGCAGGCCGGAGGCGAGGATCAGCCGCTCGGTCTCCTTGTGCTCGGCGGCCAGCTCGAAGTCGGCGTCGTCGCCGCCGAGGACACCGGTGTACGCGAGCTGGGTCACGCCCGCCGCCTTCGCCGCGTCGATCACGGCGGCGTGCTGGGCGACCCGCTGCCCGACCTCGCTGCCGGAGATCAGGAGCACCCGGTCGCCGGCCTCGAAGGCGTCCGCGAGGGTCTCGGGGCGGCCGTAGTCGGCGATCCGCAGCTCGACGCCGCGCTCGGCCAGGTCCGCCGCCTTCTCCTTGTTCCGGACGACGGCGACGATCCGCTCGGCGGGGGCGGTGCCGAGGAGGGCGTCGACGACGAGGCGGCCGAGCTGGCCGGTGGCTCCGGTGACGACGATGCTCATGGGGGTTCCTTCTGCGTGGGGTGCGGTGGACGGTGTACTCACCGTAGGACCGGCACTAACTTTTCGGAAGTGCCCACTTTGAAGTAAGGTACTGGCATGGAGGTAAGTGAAGAGGTGAACGCGATGGCCCCGCTGCCCGACGTGTTCGAGCCGATGTGCCCCTCGCGGGCGGTCCTGGAGCACGTCACCAGCCGCTGGGGCGTGCTCGTCCTCGCGTCGCTCCTGGAGCGGCCCTACCGCTTCAGCGAGCTGCGCCGCCGCATCGGGAACGTCAGCGAGAAGATGCTCGCCCAGACCCTGCGGACCCTGGAGCGCGACGGCTTCGTCCACCGCGACGCCAAGCCCGTCATCCCGCCCCGCGTCGACTACGCCCTCACCCCGCTCGGCACCGAGGCCGCCCGCCAGGTCTGGGAGCTCGCCCACTGGAGCGAGCGGCAGGTGACCGCCGTCCAGGAGGCCCGCGAGCGGTACGACGAGGCGCGTCGCGAGAGTGCCACCGCTTTGTCCCAATGAGGCTTCAGCCACGGTGTGCCGCCCCGTCAGGTCGTACGATCTGATCGCCGTTCGGGCAATCCGTGTAGGGACCGTGGGGGAACTGTGGCGTACGGAGACCGAAGACTGCTGCGCGCCTGCTGCGCCGTGCTGGTGGGCGGGCTGATCGCGACCGGGTGCGCCGACGGCGACGACGCGAAACCCGCCGGCGGGGCGAGTACGAGCGGGGCGCCGGCCCCCGGCGGTACGGCCCCGGCCCCCACGCCCACCCCCACCCCGACCGCGCTCGACTTCACCCCCGACCCGAAGCGGGCGCCGAAGAACGCCGCCGACGCCCGGCGGCTCGCGCTCGCCGTCGTCGCGGGGCCCGACGCCTGGGGCCCGGACTACGTGAAGCGCACCCCGCACCTCAGCGACCCCGACTACTGGCCCGTGCTCGGGGACGGCTGCTCCTGGGAGACCGGCACCCGGCCCGCCACCGTCCTGCACAGCGTCACCGCCTACAGCGAGGTCCCCGCCACCGACGGCCGGGGGACCCTCCGGGTCGCCGCCACCGTCACCGTCCACCGCACCGAGGACGACGCCGACTGGGAGATGGCCGGGACCCTGGAGGAGGCGCTCCGCTGCCCGGACCAGCGCCTGCGCGACGGCGAACGCATCGAGGGGCTCATCTCCCTCGGCAACCCCTTCGGCCTCGGCGGCAACTACACCGCCGCGGACTCGCTCGGCGAGCGCGGCGCCTACTTCAACGACGCGTTCCCCGGAAAGCAGTTCTACGGCTGGTACCAGTCGAGGATCGGCCAGGTCACCGTCGCCACCGTCGTCAAGGGCGCCCCCGGCTACAGCGAACAGACCACCCCCACCACGGCCGGCACCGTCACCGCCCAGGTCCAGGCCCTCGTCACCATGCTCGAACGCGTCAAGGACGAGCTGGAGGTCCAGTCATGAGCTCTTCGAATGGATGGGACGGCCGGGACGACCGAGACGGTCGGGAGCCGGGGAACGGTCACGGGCCGGAGGACGGCCGGGGGCCGGGGAGCGGTCGTGGTCCGGAGGACGCGCGGGGGTCCGGGGATGCCCAGCGGCCGGGGAACGGCCGGGGGCCGGAGAGCGGCCACGGGCCGGAGGGCGCCCAGAGCCCTGGGTACGCCCAGAGGCCCGGGGACGCCCCGGAGCCGGGGGACGTCCAGGAAGTGGATGACGCCCGGGAGCTGGGGAGCGGTCGTGGTCCGGAGGACGCGCGGGGGTCCGGGGACGACCGGGACGACCGGGACGGTCGGGAGCCGGGGAACAGCCATGGGCCGGAGGACGGCCGGGCGTCGGAGTCGGCCCGGGAGCCGCAGGGCGGCTCCGGGTCCGAGGGCGGTCACGAGCCGGAGGCCGGGGCCCGGCCTCCGCGCGACCCCCGGGTCGGCCCGCTGCCGATTCCCCCGGCCGGGTCCGGCGCCGGACGCCGGCCCCGGGGAGGGGCGCGGCCCGACGCGGGCCATCGGGCCCAGGGCGGGCTCCGGCCCGACGAGGGCTCTCAGGTCCAGGACGGCCGTCGGCCTGACGCCGATGACCAGTCCCAGGGCGGGCACCGGCCCGACGCCGGTCACCAGTCCCAGGGTGGGCTCCAGCCCGACGCCGGTCACCAGGCCCCGAGCGGGCCCCGGCCCGACGCCGGGCAGCCGACCCCGCCCGGAGCCGGGCACCAGGGGAACCAGCCCCCGCAACCGGACCAGCCCCCGGTCGGGGCCCCGCGCCCGCCCCAACGCCCGCTGTCCGCGCCCTCGTTCCCGCTTCAGCCTCCCGTAGGGAACCCGTCCCCGCCCCAGCAGCCCCCGGGTGGGAATCCGCCCCAGGCCGGGAACCCCGCCGGGAACCCCGTAGGGAACCAGCCCCCGCCCCAACAGCCCCCGGCAGGGAACCCGCCCCCGCTTCCGACCCAGCCCCCGGCAGGGAACCCGCTCCCGGCAGGGAACCCCGCAGGGAACCCGCCCCCCACAGGGCCCCCCTCCCGCCCCCACCCCGGTGACCCGCAACCCCTCCTCCCCTCCGACCCCTCCCACATCGCCGGTTATCGGCTGCTCGGGCGGCTCGGGGCCGGGGGGATGGGGGTCGTCTATCTGGGCCGTACCGTCAACGGCGAGCTCGCCGCCGTCAAGGTCACCCATGCCGACCAGGCGGACCAGCCCGACTTCCGGGCCCGGTTCAGGCGTGAGGTCGAGGCCGCACGCCGGGTCTCCAGCCCCTGGGCCGTCCCGGTCATCGGCGCCGACCCGGACGCCCCCGAGCCCTGGATGGCCACCGCCTTCGTCGCCGGGCCGTCCCTCGGCGAGGCCGTCACCGCGCACGGCGCGCTGCCCGAGCGGAGCGTCCGGCTCCTCGGCTGGTCCCTCGCCCGCGCCCTCGCCGCCGTGCACGCGGCCGGGCTCGTCCACCGGGACGTCAAGCCGGGCAACGTCCTCCTCGCCGTTGACGGCCCCCGCCTCATCGACTTCGGCATCGCCCGCGCCACCGGCGAGACCGCCCTCACCGCCACCGACATGGTCGTCGGCACCCCCGGCTTCCTCGCCCCCGAGCAGGCCGAGGCCCGCGCCGACGCCATCGGCCCCGCCACCGACGTCTTCGCCCTCGGCTGCCTCCTCGCCTACGCGGCGACCGGCCGCCCGCCCTTCGGCACCGGCACCCCGGACGCCCTCCTGTACCGGACCGTCCACGACGAACCCGACCTCACCGGCGTGCCCGGAGGACTGCTCGACCTCGTCCGGGCCTGCCTCGCCAAGGACCCCGCCGCCCGCCCGGCCGCCGCGGAGATCGGCGTACGGCTCGTCGAGGACGACCCCGGCGACACCTCCGCATGGCTGCCCGCCCCCGTCGTCCGGACCATCGCCGAACGCTCCGCCCGGATGCTCGCCCTGCCCGAGATCGACGCCACCACGGCCGGCACCGGCCCGGCGGAGCCGCCGAAGCGCAGCAGACGCGGCTTCCTGCTCCTCGCCTCCGGCGCCGCCGCCCTCGCCGTCGGCGGCGGCTCCGTCGCCGCCTGGTCGGCGCTCAGGAACGACGACGGGAGGGGCGACGGCAAGAACCCCCCGCCCCGCACCTCCTGGAAGATCGGCGTCCTCGCCGACCTCTCCGGCCCCGCCAAGGAGATCGGACGGGCCCAGGAGCGCGGCGCCCGCCTCGCCGTCGAGCAGTTCAACGCCCGCCGGGACAAGCCGTTCACCCTCGAACTCAAGGTCTCCGACGACCGGGGCGACCGCACCACCGCCCTGGAAGCGGCCCGCGGGCTCACCACCGACCCCGGCGTCCTCGCCGTCCTCGGCCCCACCTCCGACGACACCGGACAGGCCGCGCTCCCCGCCTTCGAGGAGGCCGGCCTCCCGCTGCTCACCACCTCCGCCGGATTCAACCTCTTCACCCTGCGGGACAAGCAGAGCCCGCCCAACGTCACGGTCCTCCGGGCCATCCCCAACCACCCCATGGGCGGCGCGCACCTCGCCTTCGCCGTCACCCTCCTGCCCACCATCAAGAAGCCCGGCGTCCTCCAGGAGCGCACGGACGACCAGTACAGCTGGCTCCTCGTGCGCGGCGTCCAGTTCGGCTTCGGACAGGCCAGGATCACCCCGCACTACCGGGTCGTCCCCGCCCGCGCGCGGGACTACCGCCGGATCCTCGGCGAGATGATCGACGCCGGCATGGACGCCTACGTCCACTGCGGGGTCCGCGAGACCGCCGTCCTCGCCGCCCGCGCCCTCGCCGACCTCGGCTTCACCGGCCCCCGCTTCGGCGGCCAGCACGCCTTCGGCCCCGCCTTCCTCAAGGAGGCCGGACCCGCCTCCGAGAACTGGTTCTTCGGCGCCCCCGTCCTCGACCCCGCCACCCGCAAGGAGGCCGCCGGGTTCACCGCCGCGTACCGCAAGCGCTACGGCGCCCCGCCCGCGTACTACACGGGCGAGTCGTACGACGTCGTGAACATGGTCCTGGAACAGCTGACCAAGAACGCGAAGGCCGGCGGGGCCCCGGCCCGCAAGGGCCTCTGGGCACAGCTCCGGGCGAAGAAGTACACCGGCGTCATGGGCGGTTACTCCTTCGACCAGTACGGCGACCTCACCGGCGTCGGCACGTTCGTGTACGGCGTGCAGGACGGCGCGTACAAGGCGATCGGCACCGCCCCCGCCGTTCCCGCCAACAAGGGGAAGGCCTGACCGCCCGTGCAGCCGCTCCGCAAGGCCGACCCCTCCTCGATCGCCGGCCACCGGCTCCTCGGCCGCCTCGGCGCCGGCGGCATGGGCGTGGTCTACCTCGCCCGCACCCCCGGCGGGACGCTCGCCGCGCTCAAACTCATCCGCGCCGAGCACGCCGCCGACCCCGGCTTCCGGGAGCGGTTCCGCCGCGAGACCCGGATCGCCGGAAGGATCACCGGCCACTGGGTCGTCCGCGTCCTCGGCGCCGACCCGGAGGCCCGGGAACCCTGGCTGGCCACCGAGTTCGTCCCCGGCCCCTCGCTCGCCGAGGCCGTCGGACTGCACGGCGCCCTGCCCGAACCGACCGTACGGGCCCTGGGCGCCCGGCTCGCCGCCGCCCTCGCCGACGTGCACGCGGCGGGACTCGTCCACCGGGACGTCAAACCGGGCAACGTCCTGCTCGCCCTCGACGGCCCCCGCCTCATCGACTTCGGCATCGCCCGCGCCGCCGGGGCCACCGCCCTGACCGCCACGGACGCGATGATCGGCACCCCCGGCTTCCTCGCCCCCGAACAGGCCCGGGTCGGCGCCGCGGACGAGGTCGGCCCGGCCGCCGACGTCTTCTCGCTCGGCTGCGTCCTCGCGTACGCCCTGACCGGCGAACGCCCCTTCGGTACGGGCGCGGTGGCCGCCGTCGTCTACCGCACCGTCCACGAGGAACCGGACCTCCGCGAGGTCCCGGACACGATCCTGCCCCTGGTCGCGGCCTGCCTGGCCAAGGACCCGGCGGCCCGCCCCACGGCCGCGCGGGTGCGGGCCGCCCTCGGGGAGGCCGGGGGCCCGGCGGGGGACTGGCTGCCGCCCGGCCTGCCCGCGCTCATCGCCCGGCGCTCCTCACGCGTCCTCGACCTGCCGGTCCCCGAACCGACCCTGCTCGCGCCCCCCGAAGCCCGCGAGGTGGTCTCGCGCCGCCGCGTCCTGGCGGCCGGATCGGCGGCGGCCGTCGTCGGAGCGGGCGGCCTGACCGCGTGGCTCCTCGGCCGGGGCCCCGCCGGGAAGGGCACGGGGACGGGCGCCGCCCTCCCCGCGTACACGCTCGGCGTCCTCACCGACCTGAGCGGCCCCACCAAGGCGGCCGGACGGGCGCAGGAACGCGGCGCCCGGCTGGCCGTGGAGACCTTCAACGCCCGCCGGGACCGGCCCTTCGACGTGACCCTGCGGGTCGTGGACGACGGCGGACAGGGGCCGCGCGCCACGACCGCGGCCCGCACCCTGCTGAAGGACGAGAAGCTCGTCGGCGTTGTCGGCCCGACGACCTCCGCGAGCGTCCTCGCCGCCGCCGCCGAACTCGTCGACCACTCCGTCCCCCTGGTGAGCGTCCTCGCCGCCGTCCCGACCGGGAACACGGTGGAGGGCCAGACCACCAAACGCACCTACTTCGAACCCCGCCCCTCCCCGGACTCGATGATCGTGCCGTTCGCGCGCTACCTCTCCGAGCGGGAGGTCGTCAGGACCGCCCTCGTGGAGGACCGCGACGGCGGCCGGGCCACCTGGTTCGCGGTCAAGAGCGTGAAGGCCACCCCGCCCTCGCAGGCCCAGGGCGGGGTGGCGACCTCCCACCCGGTGGAGGCGGACAGCGAGGACTTCGCCTCCGCCGTCCGGGCCGCCCTCGCGACGGACCCGCAGGCCGTGATGTACGTGGGGACCTCGCCGCGCCGGGCCGCGCTCTGCGCGAAGGCCCTCCGCGACCAGGGCTTCCGGGGGCCCCGGGGCAGTGTCGAGGAGCCCTTCCAGGAGGAGTTCCTCGACCTCGCGGGCCCGGCGGCCGAGGGCTGGTACTTCGGCACGAGCCACGTCGACCCGGACGGCCTCCCGGGCGCGAAGGACTTCACCGCCGCCTACCGGAAGCGCTGGGGACTGCCCGCCGCCACCCCCGTCGAGCCGTACGCCACGGAGGCGTACGACGCCGTCAACTGGACGCTCCAGGCGCTGGGCACGACGGTCGGCAACCACTCCGAGTCGGTGGCGTCCGGGGTGTCGAACAGCCTGCGGCAGACCCCGTACCGGGGCCTCGCCAAGACGTACTCGTCGGCGGGCAAGGAGAGCAGCGCCGCCAGCCTCGTCGGGCTCTTCCTCTGGCAGGTGAGGGACGGGAAGCCGCACTTCCTGGGGGAGTTCGCGGACGCGGCGGTGAAGGAAGCGAAGAGGACGAAGGAGTCGTGACGGCGGGGGCGGATCCCTTCGGACCCGCCCCCGCCGTCACGCCATCGCCTGGTCAGTCGGTGACGGTCCAGGTGTCGTTGCCGGTGAGGAGGTGGGTGAGGTCGCCCTTGCCGTGTTGTTCGACGGCGGTGTCGAGTTGTTCGGCCATGAGGGTGTCGTAGACGGGCCGGTCCACCGACCGGAAGACGCCGATGGGGGTGCGGTGGAGGGTGTCGGGGTCGGCGAGGCGGGAGAGGGCGAAGGCGGTGGTGGGGGTGGTGGCGTGGGCGTCGTGGATGAGGATGTCGCCCTCGTTCTCGGGGGTGACGTCCACGACGTCGAGGTCGCCGGTGGCCGGGTTGCGCACGACGCCTCTGGTGTGGTCGGTGCCGAAGCGGATCGGCTGTCCGTGTTCGAGGCGGATGACCGCCTCTTGGGCCTGGTCTTTGTCTTTGAGGGTGTCGAAGGCGCCGTCGTTGAAGATGTTGCAGTTCTGGTAGATCTCCACCAGTGCGGTGCCGTTGTGGTCGGCGGCCCGGCGCAGGACGTCGGTGAGGTGTTTGCGGTCGGAGTCGATGGTGCGGGCCACGAAGGAGGCTTCGGCGCCCAGTGCGAGGGAGACCGGGTTGAACGGGGCGTCCAGGGAGCCCATCGGGGTGGATTTGGTGATCTTCCCGGTCTCCGAGGTGGGGGAGTACTGGCCTTTGGTGAGGCCGTAGATGCGGTTGTTGAAGAGCAGGATGGTGAGGTTGACGTTGCGGCGCAGGGCGTGGATGAGGTGGTTGCCGCCGATGGACAGGGCGTCGCCGTCGCCGGTGACGACCCAGACCGACAGGTCACGGCGCGAGGTGGCCAGGCCGGTGGCGATGGCGGGGGCGCGGCCGTGGATGGAGTGCATCCCGTAGGTGTTCATGTAGTAGGGGAAGCGGGAGGAGCAGCCGATGCCGGAGACGAAGACGATGTTCTCCCTGGCCAGGCCGAGTTCGGGCATGAAGCCCTGGACGGCGGCCAGGACGGCGTAGTCGCCGCAGCCCGGGCACCAGCGCACTTCCTGGTCGGACTTGAAGTCCTTCATGCTCTGGGCGGCCTCGGCCCGGGGGACCAGGCTCAAAAGTGGCTCAGGCATCGATGGCCTCCTTCAGGACGGCGGCGAGCTGTTCGGCCTTGAACGGCATCCCGTTGACCTGGGTATGACTGCGCGCGTCCACCAGATACTTCGCCCGCAGCAGGGTGGCGAGCTGCCCGAGGTTCATCTCCGGCACCACCACCGTGTCGTAGCTCTTCAGTACGTCACCGAGGTTCTTCGGGAACGGGTTGAGGTGGCGCAGATGCGCCTGGGCGATGTGGCCGCCCTCGCGGCGGATGCGGCGCACGGCGGCGGTGATGGGCCCGTAGGTGGAACCCCAGCCGAGGACCAGGGTGCGGGCGCCGTCCGGATCATCGACGTCCAGATCAGGAACCTCGATCCCGTCGATCTTGGCCTGGCGGGTGCGGACCATGAAGTCGTGGTTGGCCGGGTCGTAGGAGATGTTCCCGGTGCCGTCCTGCTTCTCGATCCCGCCGATCCGGTGCTCCAGCCCCGCCGTCCCCGGCACCGCCCACGGCCGCGCCAGCGTCTCCGGATCACGCTTGTAGGGCCAGAACACCTGCGTACCGTCCGGCAGTTCGTGGTTGGGGCCGGTGGCGAACGCGGTCCGCAAGTCCGGCAGCTCCCCGGTGTCCGGGATACGCCACGGCTCGGAGCCGTTGGCCAGGTAGCCGTCGGAGAGGAGGAAGACCGGGGTGCGATACGTCAGGGCGATCCGGGCGGCTTCCAGGGCCGCGTCGAAGCAGTCCCCCGGGGTCCGGGGCGCGACCACCGGCACCGGTGCCTCGCCGTTGCGCCCGTACATCGCCTGCAGCAGATCGGCCTGCTCGGTCTTCGTCGGCAACCCCGTCGAGGGGCCACCACGCTGAATGTCCACGATCAGCAACGGCAACTCCAGCGACACCGCCAGACCGATCGTCTCCGACTTGAGCGCCACCCCCGGCCCGGAGGTGGTGGTGACGGCGAGGGAGCCGCCGAACGCGGCCCCCAGCGCGGCGCCGATCCCGGCGATCTCGTCCTCGGCCTGGAAGGTCCGCACGCCGAAGTTCTTGTGCTTCGACAGCTCGTGCAGGATGTCGGAGGCCGGCGTGATCGGATACGAGCCGAGGTAGAGCGGCAGGTCGGCCTGCCGGGACGCCGCGACCAGCCCGTAGGACAGGGCCAGGTTGCCGGAGATGTTGCGGTAGGTGCCGGGCGGGAAGGCGGCGGTGGCGGGGGCGATCTCGTAGGAGACGGCGAAGTCCTCGGTGGTCTCGCCGAAGTTCCAGCCGGCCCGGAACGCGGCCACGTTCGCCTCCGCGATCCGCGGCTTCTTCGCGAACTTCGCCCGCAGGAACGCTTCCGTGCCCTCGGTCGGCCGGTGATACATCCACGACAGCAAACCCAGCGCGAACATGTTCTTCGACCGCTCGGCCTCCTTGCGGGACAGCCCGAAGTCCTTCAGCGCCTCGATCGTCAGCGTCGTCAGCGGCACCGGATGCACCCGGTAGCCCTCCAGCGAACCGTCCTCCAGCGGCGAGACCGCATAGCCGACCTTCGCCATCGCCCGCTTCGCGAACTCGTCCGTGTTGACGATGATCTCCCCGCCCCGCGGCACATCGGCCAGATTGGCCTTCAGGGCGGCGGGGTTCATCGCGACCAGCACGTTCGGCGCGTCACCGGGGGTGAGGATGTCGTGGTCGGCGAAGTGCAGCTGGAACGAGGAGACGCCGGGCAGGGTCCCGGCGGGAGCGCGGATCTCGGCCGGGAAGTTCGGCAGTGTCGACAGATCGTTCCCGAACGACGCCGTCTCCGAGGTGAACCGGTCACCCGTCAACTGCATCCCGTCACCCGAATCACCCGCGAAACGAATGATCACCCGATCGAGCCGACGCACTTCCTTCACGGTGCCGTCCTGGGGCGTGGCCGGGGCGCCTCTCTGCTCCCCTAGCAGGGCCTCGCCGGCCTCGCTGCTGACCTGGCTGGTCACTGAACTGGACCTCCCTCGTGGCAAGGGGACTCTCCGCCGGAGGCGGGGAGGAGCTCGGGGCGCGGTCGGCCGATCACCGTCCGTCCCGTGGCCCACCCTACGACGGCGGGGTCGAGTCTCCCTGGACTTCTTGCATCATGGACCGCTTTTTGAGATCCGTTCTGTCAGGGTTCGTCATGCCGTGTCGCCGCCCGAAGTATTCCGGAAGGTCTGGTTCCGGTCATTCTGTGGTCTTGAGTCCCCCCGGGCCCCGGGCCCGGGGTCTTACGACCTCAGGTAGGTCAGCACGGCGAGTACCCGCCGGTGATCGCCGTCACTCGGCGAGAGCCCCAGCTTCAGGAAGATGTTGCTGATGTGCTTCTCCACCGCGCCGTCGCTCACGACCAGCGCCTTCGCGATCGCCGAGTTCGTCCGCCCCTCCGCCATCAGGCCCAGGACCTCCCGCTCGCGCGGGGTCAGGTTCGCCAGGACGTCCTGCTGGCGGCTCCGGCCGAGCAGCTGCTGCACGACCTCCGGGTCCAGCGCCGTGCCGCCCCCGGCGACCCGGACGACCGCGTCCACGAACTCGCGGACCTCCGCGACCCGGTCCTTCAGGAGGTAGCCGACGCCCCGGCTGGAGCCGGCCAGGAGCTCGGTGGCGTACTGCTCCTCCACGTACTGCGAGAGGACGAGGACCCCGAGCCCCGGGTGGTCCTTGCGCAGCCGCACCGCCGCCCGCACCCCCTCGTCGGTGTGCGTCGGCGGCATCCGCACGTCCGCCACCACCACGTCCGGCAGCGCCCCCTCGGCCGCCAGCTTCCCCACCGTCTCCACCAGCGCCTCGCCGTCGCCGACCCCGGCGACGACCTCGTGCCCCAGGTCGGTCAGGAGCCGGGTCAGCCCTTCCCTGAGCAGTACCGAATCCTCGGCGATGACCACCCGCACCCGTCCCGCCACGTCCCGCTCTCCCACGCCCCACAGCCCCCATGATCCGGTCGTCCGGTCTTCCGTCGCAGCCCAGCATCGCACCCGGAGGACCCCGGAAGACTGCGGAAGCCCTAGGCGCGCCAGGGCAGTTCGACCGTCACCGTCGTCGGGCCGCCCGCCGGGGAGTCCACGGCCAGGACCCCGTCCACCGCCCCGACCCGGTCGGAGAGCGCCGCCAGGCTCCGCCCGGCCGCCGCCTCCGCGCCGCCGACGCCGTCGTCCCCGACCTGGAGCATCAGCCGGTCGCCCGCGCGCCACACGTCCACCCGGGCGCGCCGCGCCCGCGCGTGCTCGGTGACGTTCCGCAGCAGCTCCGACACCGTGAAGTACGCGATGCCCTCGATCGCCGCGACCGGCCGCGCCGGCAGGTCCACGTCCACCGACACCGGGACCGCGCAGCGCGAGGCCACCGCCGACAGGGCCGCGTCCAGGCCCCGGTCGGTGAGGACGGCCGGGTGGATGCCCCGGGCCAGGTCCCGCAGCTCCTGGAGCGCGAGCTTCACCTCGCCGTGAGCCTCCTCCACCAGGACCGCCGCCGCCTTCGGATCCTCCGCCAGCCGCTCCTTCGCCAGGCCCAGGTCCATGGCGAGCGCCGAGAGCCGGGCCTGCGCGCCGTCGTGCAGCGCCCGCTCGATGCGCCGCAGGTCGGCGGCGGCGGTGTCCACGAGCACACCCCGGTCCGACTCCAGCTCCGTCACCCGCGAGGCCGGCCGGGACGGGCCGAGCAGCCCGGCCACCAGGAACCGGTCGACGGCGACGAACCCGCGCAGCAGCCACGGCCCGACCAGGACGAACAGCAGGCCGATCAGGCAGGTCACCGCGATCTCGAAGGGCGAGTCCAGGTAGAAGCTGTGCGTCGCGTCGCCGTACAGCTGGATCCCGTCCTGCCCGACGTACGCGGGGAACGTCCACTGCCACAGCGGATACGTGAAGAGGCTCCAGCCCCACGCCCAGAACGCCACGGTCACCGAGAAGGAGAACACCGCCCACGGCATGTGCACGAGCGCGTACAGCAGGTGCCGCCAGGACGCCCCGCTCCTCAGCACGGCCCCCATCCACGAGAACGGCCCGCCGGTCCGGCCGCGCACCGGCTCCGGCGCCGCCACGTCGAGGCCGAGCAGCGCCCGCGCCCGGGCCCGCTCCACCGCCCCGAAGCCCCGGCACAGGGCGAGCGCCCCGGCCAGGACCGGCACCCCGAGGAAGGTGATGAGCAGCCCCGCGCCGGTCGAGACGAGGGAGACGGAGAGCGCGAACCAGCAGATGCTCAGCGGAAGCCCGATCAGCACGTACCCGAGGGCGCGCCAGGTGCGGCCCTCGAACGGCGCGCGGATCGCGGCGGGGAGTCGGTCGGAGGGCATGGCGGACGTCCTTCTCTGCTGGTGGGAGCCGGGGGGTGCGTGTTCCAGGATTCCGTTCCGGCGGACGCCGGACCATGAGGGAGGTCGGCGTCTGCGGGCGGGGGTTTTCCCCACCCCCCCCGGGGCGGCCGCTCCGCTCCGGAAGGACCGGGCGGTGACCGGGCGATGACCCGGGGATTGCCGGATTCCCGTGGAGTGGTCGCCGGGTGGCCGTGGGGTGGTCGTTCCGTGACTGCGGGGCGGTGAGCGGCCGATGGCCGGGGGATGGTCGGGGTCCGGCGGGCGGTCGGTGGGCGCGCGATGGGTGTGCGGTGGGTGGTGGTCGCCGTATGACCGCCGGGCGCCGTACGACCGCCGGATGCTGTACGACCGCCGGATGCCTTACGACCGCCGGGCGCCTCGCGAACAGCCGACCGCGTCACGACCGCCGACCGCCTCGCGAACAGCCAGCCGCCTTACGACCGCCGACCGCCGACCGCCGCGCGACCGCCCCGCGTTCAGCGTCCCGTCGGCCGGTCCCGCCACGGGAGTTCCGCCGTCACCGTCGTCGGGCCGCCCGCCGGGGAGTCCAGGACGAGGACGCCGTCGACCGCGCCGAGGCGTTCCGCGAGCCCGGCGAGCCCCGTACCGCCGTCGAGGCGGGCCCCGCCGGTGCCGTCGTCGCGGACCTGGAGCATCAGCCGGTCGGCCGCCCGCCACACCTCCACGGAGGCGGACCGGGCGCGGGAGTGCTTGGAGACGTTCTGGAGCAGCTCCGACACCGTGAAGTACGCGATGCCCTCGATCGCCTCCGCAGGCCGTTCGGCCAGGTCGATGTCGACCCGCACCGGCACCGTGCAGCGCGCGGAGACCGAGGACAGGGCGGCGCCGAGCCCTCGGTCGGTGAGGACGGCCGGGTGGATGCCCCGGGCCAGGTCCCGCAGCTCCTGGAGCGCGAGCTTCACCTCGCCGTGCGCCTCGTCGACCATCGCGGCGGCGGCCTCCGGGTCGTCCAGGAGCTTCTCCTTCGCCAGCCCGAGCCCCATCGCGAGGGCGACGAGCCGGGCCTGCGCGCCGTCGTGCAGGTCGCGCTCGATGCGCCGCAGGTCGGCGGCGGCGGTGTCCACGACCACGCCCCGGTCCGTCTCCAGCTCGGCGATCCGCCGCTCCAGCTCGTCGGAGGGCGAGAGCAGCCCCCGGACCATGCCCCGGTCGGCACCGGCGAGGAGCCGCGCCAGGAAGGGCAGCACGGGCCAGAGGACGAGGAGCGAGACCAGGGAGACCGTGAACGTCAGGATCCCCCAGGGCAGCCGGATCAGCCCGTACAGCTGGGTCCGCCAGGCCACCGGGTCCTTCAGCGCCGACCACAGCCAGCCGAAGAAGCCGCCGCGCCGGGGCAGCGGGGACGGCTCGCCGACCTCGACGCCGAGCAGGCCCCGGGCCCGGGCCCGCTCCGACCGGCCGATCCAGCGGGCGCCGCCGAGGCCGAGGGCGAGCAGCGGAAGGCCGACCACGGTGACCGAGAGCCCGACGCCGAGCACCACGCTCACCACCGCGTAGACGAAACCGGCCAGCGCCGTGAACAGGTTGGAGAGGAGGAAGGCGAGCTCCTTCCAGGTCTCCTTGCCGTAGGCGGTGCGGGGGCGCGCCGGGGCGGCGGAAGACCCCGTGGAAGGGGCGGCGGCGGAGTCGTGATCGGCACTCATGAGCCCCAGGGTGCCTGGCGGGGATCGTGCGCCGCCATGGGGGAGGTGGGTGAACGGGAGGGGGGTTAACCCCACCGGAACCGGCCACCGCGACTGCTTACGGTCCCTTTAACAGGGCCTAGACTCGCGTGCGTACAGAACAGAAGTGACCCATGGGGCACCTGGACCGAGGGGCGGACGTGCGGGAACCGACCGTTGTCGCGGCCGACGCGGCGGACTACTTCCAGACGTACTCCGTCGTCGGCCTGCTCGCCGTCGTCGGCGTGCTCTTCGTCGCCGTGGCGTTCGGCGCCGGCCGGCTGCTCCGGCCCGTCGTGCCGACGCCCGAGAAGCTCCTCACGTACGAGTGCGGCGTCGACCCCGTGGGGGAGGGCTGGGCGCACACCCAGGTCCGCTACTACGTGTACGCCTTCCTCTACGTGATCTTCGCCGTCGACTCGATCTTCCTCTTCCCCTGGGCGACAGTCTTCGCCGCGCCCGGCTACGGCGCCACGACCCTGGTCGAGATGTTCGTCTTCCTCGGCTTCCTGGCCGTGGGGCTGCTCTACGCGTACAAGAAGGGCGTCCTGACATGGACGTAACACCCGGAACCGGCCACGGGACCGGCACCGGCCACGGGACCGACGCCGGTACCGGCACCGGCCCCGCTTCCGAGCCCGTGGCCCTGCCCGCCCCGAAGCTGGGGATGCTCGCCCGCCTGGCCCCGGAGCCGATGAAGGTGGTCCTGAACTGGGGCCGCCGCTACAGCCTGTGGGTCTTCAACTTCGGCCTCGCCTGCTGCGCGATCGAGTTCATCGCCGCGTCGATGGCCCGGCACGACTTCATCCGCCTCGGCGTGATCCCCTTCGCGCCCGGCCCGCGCCAGGCCGATCTGATGATCGTCTCGGGCACGGTGACGGACAAGATGGCACCGGCCGTGAAGCGCCTGTACGAGCAGATGCCCGAACCGAAGTACGTCATCTCCTTCGGTGCCTGCTCCAACTGCGGCGGCCCGTACTGGGACTCGTACTCCGTGACGAAGGGCGTCGACCAGATCATCCCCGTCGACGTGTACGTGCCGGGGTGCCCGCCCCGGCCCGAGGCGCTGCTCCAGGGCATCCTCAAGCTCCAGGAGAAGATCGCGCGGGAGAGCCTGGCGGAGCGCTACGGACGGTCGGCCTCGGTGTCCGAACTGACGAGCCCGCTGACGCCCCCGCCGGGAGGCACGGCATGAGCGCGTACGACGGCCTCCCCGACGCGGTGACGGAGGTCTTCGGCGAGGAGGCGACGGCGGAGCGGGCGTACGACCTGCTGACGGTCGACGTCCCGCCGTCCTCCTGGATCACGGCCCTGACCACGGCCCGCGACGAGCTGGGCTGCACCTACTTCGACTGGCTGAGCGCGGTCGACGAGCCGGGCACGGGCTTCCGGGTCTGCGCGCACGTGGTGTCCCTCGCGGAGGGCGGCCCGCGCCGCCTCCTCGTCCGTACGACGGTCCCGCACGCGGCCCCCGTCCTCCCCACGGCGGTGGGGGTGTACGCGGGCGCGGGCTGGCACGAGCGCGAGACCCACGAGATGTTCGGCGTGGACTTCACCGGCCACCCGCACCTGGTCCCGCTGCTCCTCCCCGAGAACTTCGAGGGCCACCCGCTGCGCAAGGACTTCGTCCTCGCGGCCCGGGTCGCCAAGGCGTGGCCGGGCGCGAAGGAACCGGGCGAGTCCCACGACGGCGGCCCCAAGCGCCGCCAGATGCTCCCCCCGGGCGTCCCGGACCCCAACGAATGGGGCCCCCTCAAGGGCCAACTCCCCCCGGCCCCCACCCGAGCCGAACGCCCGGCCCGCCGCCCCCGCCCGGCGACGGAGCCCCCCACCACCCAGGACACGGCCCCTCGCCGCACCCGCTCGGCATCGGAGGGCTCGACGAGCCAGGAGACACCGCCGACACCTCGTCGTACCCGCTCCGCGTCGGATGGCTCGACGAGCCAGGAGACACCCCCTCGCCGTACCCGTTCCGCGTCGGAAGGCTCCGCCAGCCAGGACGTATCGGCGGCACCCCGCCGCTCCCGCTCGGCGGCCGACGGTTCGGCGAGCCAGGCGGCGGGGGAGCCGGGTGCCCCGGTACGCCGTACGCGCTCGGCTTCGGACGGCTCCGCGAGCCAGACGCCCCCGGAGCCGACGGCCCCCCGGCGCACCCGCAGCTCGGACGCCCCCTGGCACCACGCCCGCCCGGCCTTCGACGAGGAACCGGCGGCTCCTGCGCCCCCGGCCGCTCCGGCGAAGCCGGACACCGGGACGCCGACGGCCGCTCCGGCCGAGCCCGCCACCCCGGCGCAGCCGGACACCGCCGCCGAGCCGTCCGCTCCGGCCGGGTCCGGCGGGCCGGCCGACGTACGGGGTCCCGGCCCGCACCCCGCCACCGAGCCGGGGACCGGGGCCGAAGGCCCCGAGAAGGAACCCGACGCCGACGGACCCGGCAAGGCCCGGCCCACGAACACGGGCGCGGACACGGGCGCGGACACGGACACCGACACCGACACCGACCCAGACCCCACCCACCCCGCCGGAGGCGATCCCGCGTGAACGACGTACTCGACGTCGCCCTCCGGCTCCTCGTCGTCTTCGCCGTCTTCCTCGTGCTGCCCCTCGTCGTCGGCCAGACCGAGCACAAGGTCATGGCCCACATGCAGGGCCGCCTCGGCCCCATGTACGCCGGCGGCTTCCACGGCTGGGCCCAGCTCGTCGCCGACGGCGTGAAGTTCGCGCAGAAGGAGGACGTGGTCCCGAAGGACGCCGACCGGCGGGTCTTCCAGCTCGCGCCGGCCGTCGCCCTCCTCCCGTACCTCCTCGTCCTCGTCGCGATCCCGGTCGGCCCGGGCGAGGGGGCCGTCGGCCAGGTCGTCGACGCGGGCATCTTCTTCGTGCTCGCCGTCATGGGCGTCGGCGTCCTCGGCAGCCTCATGGCCGGCTGGGCCTCCGCGAACAAGTTCTCGCTGCTCGGCGGGCTTCGGACGGCCGCCCAGCTCCTCGCGTACGAGCTCCCCATGCTCCTCGCCGCCGCCTCCGTCGCGATGGCCGCCGGCACCGTCTCCCTCCCCGGCATCCTGGACGCCTTCGAGTGGTGGTGGCTGCCCTGGCAGATCGTCGGCGCGCTCGTCTTCTTCGTGGCCGGCCTCGCCGAGCTCCAGCGGCCCCCGTTCGACATGCCGGTCGCCGACTCGGAGATCATCTTCGGCGCGTACACCGAGTACACCGGCCTCCGCTTCGCGCTCTTCCTGCTCGCCGAGTACGCGGGCATCGTCGTCCTCTGCGGCCTCACCACCGTCCTCTTCCTCGGCGGCTGGCACGGCCCCCTCGGCGCCGACGGCCTCGGCTGGGTCTGGACCCTCCTGAAGACCGCCGTCCTCGCCTTCGTCGTCATCTGGCTGCGGGTCAGCTACCCGCGCCTGCGCGAGGACCAGCTCCAGCGGCTCGCCTGGACGACGCTCGTCCCGCTCGCCCTCGCGCAGATCGCGCTCACCGGCATCGTGAAGGTGGCGATCAACTAATGGCCCCTCCCCTCCCGCCCTCCCGACCCGGCATTCCGGGTTCCGGCCTCGCCAAGGGCCTCGCCGTCACCCTCCGCACCATGACGCGGCGCTCGCACACCGCGCAGTACCCCGACGTCCAGCCCGAACTCCCGCCCCGCACCCGCGGGGTCATCGGCCTGTTCGAGGAGAACTGCACGGTCTGTATGCTCTGCGCCCGCGAGTGCCCCGACTGGTGCATCTACATCGACTCCCACAAGGAGACGGTGCCGCCCGCCGCCCCCGGCGGCCGCGAACGCAGCCGGAACGTCCTCGACCGCTTCGCCATCGACTTCGCGCTCTGCATGTACTGCGGCATCTGCATCGAGGTGTGCCCCTTCGACGCGCTGTTCTGGTCGCCCGAGTTCGAGTACGCGGAGACCGACATCCACGAGCTGACGCACGAGCGCGACAAGCTCCGCGAGTGGATGTGGACGGTCCCGGAACCGCCCGCGCTCGACCCGCGCGCGGAGGAACCGAAGGAGATCGCCGCCGCCCGCAAGGCGGCGGAGAAGGCGGCGGCCGCGGCGGCCGCCGAGGGGGAACAGCGGTGATCCTGACAGCGGTACACACGGCACAAGCGGTGCACACGGCACAGCAGCAGGCCGCGCAAGGCCACGGCTTCCTCTCGCCCACCGGCGTCGAGATCGCCTTCCTCCTCGTCGGCCTCGTCACCCTCGGCGCCGCCGTCGTCACCGTCACCACCCGCCAGCTGGTGCACGCCGCCCTCTGGCTGGTCGTGGCCCTCGGCGGCCTCGCCGTCGAGTACCTGCTCCTGACCGCCGAGTTCATCGCCTGGGTCCAGGTGCTGATCTACGTCGGCTCCGTCGTCGTCCTCCTCCTCTTCGGCCTCATGCTCACCAAGGCCCCCATCGGCCGCTCCCCGGACACCGACTCGGGCAACCGCCCGGTCGCCCTCGCCGTGGCCCTGGCCGCCGCGGCCGCGCTCGTCTGGGTGGTCGTCGACGCGTTCCGCACGACCTGGATCGACCTCGACGGAGCCGTCCAGGGCTCCACCGAGGTGACCGGCGCGATCCTCTTCCGGCACTGGGTGCTGCCCTTCGAGGCGCTGTCCGTGCTCCTCCTGGCCGCCCTGGTCGGCGCCATCGTGCTCTCCCGCAAGAAGAAGGAGGGGGAACGCTGATGCACCTCGCCTACCCGGCCGTCCTCGCCGCCCTCCTCTTCTGCACCGGCCTCTACGGCGTCCTCGCCCGCCGCAACGCGATCCTCGTCCTGATGTCCGTCGAGCTCATGCTCAACGCCGTCAACCTCAACCTCGTCGCCTTCGACGTCTGGCTCCGCGACGCCCTCCACGCCGGCCAGGCCCTCACCCTCTTCACCATCGCCGTCGCCGCCGCGGAGATCGGCATCGGCCTCGCGATCGTCCTGATGGTCCACCGCAACCGCGGCACCTCGGACATCGACCGCCTCCGCGACACGGCGGAGCACCCGCACGAGGACCCGGACCTGGACCCGGACACGGACCCGGACCCGGCTCCGCCCGCCGGCCCGCACGACGAGAAGGCCGAGGCCGCCGCGTGACCACGACCACCCTCGCCGTCCTCGTCCCCCTCCTCCCCTTCCTCGGCGCCGCCGCCGGACTCCTCCTCGGCCGCACCGCCCCCGGCTTCGTCCGCCCCCTCGCCGTCCTCCCGACCCTCGCCGCCGCCGTCCTGGCCGTCCTCGTGGCGGTCCGCCAGGGCGGCGGGAAGGCGATCGACGCCGCCACCCAGCTCACCCCCACCGGCTCGGTCCCGATCGACCTGGCCCTGCACGTCGACGGCTTCGCCGCCCTCGTCGCCGTCCTCGTCGGAGTGGTCGCGACCTGCGTGCAGGTCTACTCGACCGGCTACCTCCGCGAGGACCCCCGCTACCCCTCGTACGCCGCGCTCGTCTCCCTCTTCACCGCCGCGATGCTCCTCGTCGTCTACTCCGGCGACCTGATGGTGCTCCTGGTCGGCTGGGAGATCATGGGCATCTGCTCGTACTTCCTCGTCGGCCACTACTGGGAGACCCCCGAGGCCCGGTCCGCCTCCCTCAAGGCCTTCCTCGTCACCAAGCTCGGCGACGTGCCCTTCCTCATCGGGCTCTTCGCGCTCGCCGCCGACGCCGGCACCTTCCGGATCACCGGCATCCTCGGCGCCGTCGCGACCGGCGGCCTCGACCACCCCACCGTGATCGCGCTGCTGCTGCTCGCCGGCGTCGCGGGCAAGTCCGCCCAGTTCCCGCTGCACACCTGGCTCCCGGACGCCATGGCCGGTCCCACCCCCGTCTCCGCGCTCATCCACGCCGCCACGATGGTCGCGGCCGGCATCTACTTCACGGCCCGGCTGCTCCCCGTCTTCGCCGCCTCCGCCGCCGCGATGACCGTCCTCGCCGTGCTGGCCGCGATCACCATGGTCGGCTCGGCGCTCGCCGCGCTCGCCCAGGACGACATCAAACGGGTCCTCGCCTACTCGACGATCGGCCAGCTCGGCTACATGGCCGGCGCCCTCGCCGTCGGCGACCGGGGCGCCGCCGTCTTCCACCTCCTCTCGCACGCCGCCTTCAAGGCGCTGCTCTTCCTCGCCGCCGGAGCGGTCATCCACGCCGCCGGGACGAACTCGCTCACCGCCATGTCCCGCACCGGCGGCCTCGCGAAGCGCATCCCGGACGCGTACTGGACGATGACCGTCGCCCTCCTCGCGCTCGCCGCGATCCCGCCCTTCGCCGGCTTCTTCTCCAAGGAGGCCGTCCTGGTGGCCGCCGAGCACACCGCGCTCGGGGACCGGACCGTCGCCCCCGCCGGAGCCGGCTGGACCGTCCTCGTCGCGGGCCTCCTGACCGCCCTCCTCACCGCCGCCTACGCCCTCCGCCTCTGGCTGCGCACCTTCCGCGGCCGGGGCCCCGAGGCCCCCAATCACGGTCGCCAGCCGATCGCCATGACCAGCGTCCTGTGGGTCCTGGCCGTCCCCTCCCTCGGCTTCGGCCTGACCGTCCGGTACCTCCCCGACTGGTTCGACGGGCACGACCTCGCCCCGACCCTCACCACCGCCGTCCTCGGCACCGGCCTCGCCGTCGCCGGAGCCGCCGTCACCTACGCGGTCTGGCGCACCCTCGCGGCCCGGGCCCCCGCCGTCCCCACCCCGCACGTCGCCCACCCGGACGCCGACGCGGGCCTGGTCGAGGCCGAGGCGCTGCGCCTGCCGCACCCCGCCGAGGACCCGGCCGACCCCGGCCGCGTCCTCCTCGGCCCGCTGCACCGCCCCGCCGCCGACGGCTTCCACCTGGACGCCGTCTACCGGGCCGCCTTCGTCCGCCCCGTACTCGCCGCCGCCTCCCTGGCCCGCTTCCTGGACCGCGAGGTCGTCGACACCTACGTCCGGGGCGCCGCAGGCTCGGCCAAGGGCCTGGGGTGGCTCGTCCGCCGCGCCCAGACCGGCAACGTCCAGACCTATCTGAGCGCCCTGCTCGCCGGCTCCGTCGTCCTGGCGATCGCCGCAGTCGCCCTCGCCAACGCCGTCGCCGGAGCGTGAGCCGTGATCGATATCAGCGAATCCGTGATGCAGTTCCTCCTGGCGTCGATCGTCGCCGGACCGCTCCTCGGCGCCGTCGCCGCCCTCCTCCCCGCCCCGCCGGGGCTGAAGGGGAAGTCGCCCGACCAGGCCGTCCTGCGCCACGGCGTCACCGTCACCGGCGTGATCCTGCTCGCCGCGATCGCCCTCGCGCTGGGCTTCGACCACGACCACCCGTCGACGATGCAGGCCACGACGGACATCAGCTGGATCAGGGCACTGGACGTGCGGATCCACCTCGGCGTCGACGGCATTTCCCTCCCCCTCCTGGTCCTGACCGCGCTCCTGAGCTTCCTCTGCGCGCTCCACAGCTACTTCAAGATGCCGAGCGGGCCCTCCCCGAAGGCCTTCGTCGCCCTGCTCCTCGTCCTGGAGGCCGGCACCCTCGCGACCTTCGCCGTCCTCGACCTCGTCCTGTTCTTCCTGGCCTTCGAGACGGTCCTCGTCCCGATGTACTTCCTCATCGCCCGCTGGGGCGGCGAGGGCAGGCGCGCCGCCGCCACGAAGTTCGTCCTCTACACGCTCCTCGGCTCCGTTGTCATGCTGCTCGGACTCCTCCTCATCGGTGTGAAGTCGGGCACGTTCGACATGGTGGCACTCGCCACTGACAACGGCCGCGGACTGACCACGTCCGTGCAGGTCATCGCCGTTCTCGCGATCGGGATCGGGCTCGCCGTGAAGACCCCGATGTGGCCGCTGCACAGCTGGCTCCCGGACGCCCACACCGCCGCCCCCACCGTCGGCTCCGTCCTCCTCGCCGGCGTCCTGCTCAAGATGGGCACGTACGGATTCGTCCGGATCGTCCTGCCGATCGCGCCCGACGGCATGAGGACCTTCGCCCCGTACCTCGCCGCCTTCGCCGTCGCCGGGATCGTCTACGGCTCGCTCGTCTGCCTCGCCCTCGCGCGCCCCGGCGCCAAGGGCGACCTCAAGCGGCTCATCGCGTACTCCTCCGTCGGCCACATGGGCTTCGTGCTCCTCGGCATCGCCACCATGACCCCCACGGGGGTCAACGGCGCCCTCTTCGCCAACATCGCCCACGGCCTCGTCACCGGACTGCTCTTCTTCCTGGTCGGCGCGGTCAAGGACCGGTACGGCACCGCCGACCTCGACACCCTCGCCGGCGCCACCGGAGCCGCCCTCTACGGCCGCGCCCCCCGCCTCGGCGCCCTCCTCGCCTTCGCCGCCGTCGCCTCCCTCGGCCTGCCGGGCCTCGCCGGGTTCTGGGGCGAGATGCTGGCCCTCTTCGGCGCCTTCGACCCGGCCGAGGGCCTCAGCCGCCCCGCCTTCCTCACCTTCACGGCGATCGGCGCCTTCGGCACCCTGCTCACCGCCGCGTACCTCCTGATCGTCGTCCGCCGCGTCTGCATGGGCGGCCCCCGGCCCGCCGGGGAGACCCCGATCCCCGACGTCCAGGGGTACGAGTTCGCCGCCTGGACCCCGCTCGTCGCCCTCACCGTCCTCGCCGGACTCTGGCCCGCCGTCCTCCTCGGCCTCACCGACCCGGCCGTCCAGAAGCTCCTCGCCGGAGGCACCCAGTGACGTCGCAGCTCGTCCAGTCCGTCGACTGGCTCACGATCGCGCCCCCCGTCCTCACGGCCGCGGTCGCCCTCGCCGTCCTCGTCGCCGACCTCTTCGTCCCCCCGGAGCGCAAGCGGCTCCTCGGGTGGACCGCGATCGGCGGCCTGGTAGCCGCCCTCGCCCTCCTCGTGCCCCTGCGGGCCGGCGACCGCTCCACCTTCTGCCTCACCCCCGACACCCGGGTCACGGCCTGCAGCTACACCGCCGACCACTTCACCCTCGTCGTCCAGCTCCTCGTCCTCGGCGGGGCGCTCCTCACCGCGCTGCTCTCCCTGGACGCGACCCGCGAGAGGCCCCCGGCCGGCGGAAAGCCGTCGCCCCGCGAGCCCCTCCCGGCCGGCGAGTACTGGTTCCTGCTGCTCTCCTCGGCCGCCGGAGCCGCCCTGCTGCCCGCCTCCCGGGACCTCGCGACCCTCGTCGTCGCCCTGGAGGTGGCCTCCCTGCCCGCCTTCGCGCTCGTCGGCCTCAAGCGCGGCGACCGCATGTCCGGCGAGGCCGCCCTCAAGTTCTTCCTCTCCTCCGTCACCGCGACCGCCGTCACCCTGCTGGGCGCGAGCTTCGTGTACGCGGCGACCGGCACCCTCCACCTCACGGAGATCGCCCAGCGCCTCGACGACGTCCCCGGGCAGCTCCAGACCCTCGCCGAGGCGGGCGTCGCCCTCACCCTCGTCGGCTTCGCCTTCAAGACGGCCGCCGTCCCCTTCCACTTCTGGGTCCCCGACACCTACGTCGGCGCCCCGCTGCCCGTCGCCGCCTACCTCTCCGTGGTCGGCAAGGCCGTCGGCTTCACCGGCCTGATCCTGGTGACCGTCGTCGCCTTCCCCTCGTACGCGGACGTGTGGGGCCCGGCGCTCGCCGTCCTCGCCGCGCTCACCATGACCGCCGGGAACGTCGCCGCCCTGCGCCAGCTCTCCACGCGCGCGTGGAGCGCGGTCCGGCTGCTCGCCTGGTCCTCCGTCGCCCAGGCCGGCTACCTCCTGGTGCCGATCGCGGCCGCCGCGTACTCCGGGAACGACCAGGTCGGCGCCACCGTCGCGTACGCCCTGATGTACGCCGTGGTGAACCTCGGCGCCTTCGCGGTCGTCGCGCTCGTCGCGCGCGCGCACCCCCGGAACCGGATCGAGGACTACCGGGGCCTGTACGCGGCGAGCCCCGCCGCGGCCCTCGCGCTCGCCTTCTTCCTCCTGAATCTGGCCGGTTTGCCCCCGGGTATCATCGGCCTCTTCGCCAAGGTGACCGTCTTCTCGTCGGCCGTCGACGCGGGCCTGGGCTGGCTGGCCGTGGTCATGGCGCTCAACGTCGTGATCGCGCTGTACTACTACCTCCGCTGGACGGCCCTGCTCTTCCGCACCCCGGAAGGAGCGCCGGGAGAGGTCCCGGCAGGAGCCCCGGAAGGGGCCCGGGAGGGCAGCGTCGCCCTCCACCGGTCCGCGCCGATCACCCTGGCGATCGCGCTGACCGCCGCCGCCGGAGCCGTCCTGTCGGGCTACCCGCAGTTCGCCCTCCGCTTCGCGACGACGACGCTCTTCTGACCCCCACCCGAGCAGAACCTAGGAGCAGGACCCCGTGCTGAACGGATTCAAGGACTTCATACTTCGCGGGAACGTCATCTCGATGGCCATCGGCCTGGCCGTCGGAACGGCGTTCACCTCCGTCGTCACGGGCTTCAGCAAGGCCTTCATCACCCCGCTCATCGGCCTCGCCACCGGCTCCGTGGGCAACTTCAACGACGCGACGTTCAGCGTCGGCAAGACCGTCTTCCCCTACGGCCTGGCCATCTCCGCGTCCATCGCCTTCGTCATCACCGCGGCGGTCCTCTACTTCCTGATCGTCGTCCCCATGACGAAGATCCAGCACAAGTTCGCCAAGGAGGAGGCGGCCGACCCCAAGTCGGAGAAGCGCGACTGCCCCCACTGCTACAGCGAGATCCCGACCATCGCCTCCCGCTGCGCGCACTGCACCAGCGAGGTCGAGCCCGTCGCCACCTTCCCGGAGAAGGTCGGGCTCCCGGCTCCCCGCTGATCACCCGAACGGCCCACAGGAGCCCCCGGTGCGGCCGGGGGAACCCGAACCTCCCGCCTGGCGTTGACCAGTACGGGAGGGTCCACTGAAGGAGTGGACCACCACGAAGAAAAGGGTTCCCCTGCCGCACCACCTGGAGGGCGTACCGTGCACCGCCGGCACAACGGGCTGAGGACCGCCGTCCTCCTCGGAGGGCTCTCGGCCCTCATCATCGTCATCGGCAGCTTCTTCGGGCGTACGGGACTGATCGTCGCGCTCGTCGTGGCGCTCGGCACCAACGCGTACGCGTACTGGAACAGCGACAAGCTGGCGCTGCGGGCCATGCGCGCCCGCCCGGTCAGCGAGTTCGAGGCGCCCGCGCTCTACCGGATGGTGCGCGAGCTCTCCACGCAGGCGCGCCAGCCCATGCCCCGGCTCTACATCTCGCCGACCCAGGCGCCCAACGCCTTCGCGACCGGCCGCAACCCGCGCAACGCCGCCGTCTGCTGCACCGAGGGCATCCTCGCCCTCCTCGACGAGCGCGAGCTGCGCGGGGTCATCGGCCACGAGCTAAGCCACGTCTACAACCGGGACATCCTCATCTCCTCGGTCGCCGGAGCGCTCGCCTCCGTGATCATGTTCCTGGTGAACTTCGCCTGGCTGATCCCCGTCGGCCGCTCCAACGACGACGACGGCCCCGGCCTCCTCGGCTACCTCCTGATCCTGATCCTCGGCCCGATCGCCGCCTCGGTCATCCAGCTGGCCATCTCCCGCTCCCGGGAGTACGAGGCCGACGCCTCCGGCGCCCAGCTCACCGGCGACCCGCTCGCCCTGGCGGGCGCCCTGCGGAAGCTGGAGGCCGGCACCAAGCAGCTGCCGCTGCCGCCCGAGCCCCGGATCGAGACCGCGAGCCACATGATGATCGCGAACCCGTTCCGGCCCGGCCAGGGCCTCTCCAAGATGTTCTCCACCCACCCGCCGATGGCCGAACGCATCGCCCGGCTCGAACAGATGGCAGGTCGACGCCCGTGAAGACGATCCTGAACGTCATTTGGCTGATCCTGTGCGGATTCTGGATGTTCCTCGGCTACATGCTCGCGGGACTCCTGCTCTGCATCACGATCATCGGCATCCCCTTCGGGCTCGCCGCCTTCCGCATCGGGATCTACGCCCTGTGGCCCTTCGGCAAGACGGTCGTCGACCGCCGCGACGCGGGCGCGCCCTCCTGCGTGGGCAACGTCCTGTGGCTGGTCCTGGCCGGCTGGTGGCTGGCCCTCGGCCACATCACCACCGGCATCGCCCTCTGCCTCACGATCATCGGCATCCCGCTGGGCATCGCGAACTTCAAGCTGATCCCGGTCTCGCTGCTGCCCCTGGGCAAGGAGATCGTCTCCACGGACCGCGCGGCGGGCGTCCACGTCCCCCAGGGCTACTAGGGGAGCCCGGTCTCCCGCAGGGTGATGTTGAGCCGCCCCCGCAGCCCGAGGGCGGGCTCGGCGGTCCCCGGGAAGACCCGGGGCACCCCGTGGTGCGCCCACCGCGAGGGCCCGCCGAAGACGAACAGGTCCCCGGAGACCAGCTCGACGTCCTTGTACGGCCGCCCCCGGTTCTCCTCGTTCCCGAAGCGGAACACGCACCGGTCCCCGAGGCTCAGCGACACCACCGGCGCGCTCGCACGCTCCTCCCGGTCCTGGTGCATCCCCATCCGCGCCTCGGCCGGGTAGAAGTTCACGAGCGCGGTGTCGGGCGCGAAACCACCGTGGTCCCCGTACGCCTCGGCGACGGCCTCCCGCCCGAGCGAAACCAGCCACCCGGGCAGTGCGGCGCCGACGGCGTCGAGATAGCGGTACGGCACCCACTGCCGCCCCAGGCACAGCGACCGCACCGACATGACGCCCCCGCCCGGCAGCACGGTCCGCCGGTACGGAAAGGGCCCGCGCCCCCACTCCCGGCAGGCGTCCACCAGCTCCCGCTGCCGCGGAAAAGGGAGCCACGCGGGCACGTGCACGGCTCCGGGCGCCACGGTGACCCGCGCCCGGGGAAAGAGCCCCTCGCTCACGCCAGGGCCCCCTCCAGGCTCAACAAGCGCTCCTTGCGCTCGACCCCGGCGGCGTACCCGCGCAGGGCCCCGTCGGCCCCGATCACCCGGTGACAGGGCCGCACCACGAGCAGCGGATTGCGCCCGATCGCGGTCCCCACGGCCCGCACCCCGGCCCCGGCCGACCCGACCCGCCGGGCGATCTCCCCGTACGAGACGGTCGAGCCGTACGGCACCTCTTCCAGCGCCCGCCAGACACGCCGCTGGAACTCGGTCCCGGCGTCCCCGTCGAACTCCACCTCGAACCGCTCCCGCTCCCCGGCGAAGTACTCCCGCAACTGCCCGGCGACCTCCTCGAAGGCCCCCGGCGCGCACGTCCACCCGTCCCCGACCGCGACGCCCCCCTTCTGCCCCGGCAGGGACAGCGACCGCAACACGACACGACCCCCCGGCACGAGCCGCCCGACGAGCAGCATCTCCCCCAGGGGGCCGTCGACGTACGCGTACACGGTCATGACTGCTTCCTCTCCCACACGGTCCTTCCACGCCCCAGTGTGCGGGGCCGCCGACGAAGGAGCTGGCGGGATTCGGACACGACCTTCGGCGCGGGACTAGCGGTAGTTCACGAACTGGATCGCGAAGTCGAAGTCCTTGCCCTTGAGGAGCGCCTGCACGGCCTGGAGGTCGTCCCGGCTCTTCGAGCTGACCCGCAGCTCGTCGCCCTGGACCTGGGCCTTGACGCCCTTGGGGCCCTCGTCGCGGATGGTCTTCGCGACCTTCTTGGCGTTCTCCTGGGAGATGCCCTCGGTGACCGAGGCGAAGAGCTTGTACTCCTTGCCGGAGAGCTGCGGCTCGCCCTCGACGTCCAGCGACTTGAGCGAGATCCCGCGCTTGATCAGCTTGGACTGGAAGATGTCGAGGATCGCGTTGACCCGCTCCTCGCCGTTCGCCTGCATGAGGATCTTCTCGCCCGACCAGGAGATCGAGGCGTTGGTTCCCTTGAAGTCGTAGCGCTGCGAGATCTCCTTGACGGCCTGGTTGAGGGCGTTGTCGACCTCCTGCCGCTCGACCTTGGAGACGATGTCGAAACTGGAGTCGGCCATGACTCGTGGCTCCTTGCTCGGATGCTGTGGGGTACAGACCGAAGCCTAGGGGGTGAGCCACGGCCCGAACCGCTGATCAATCCGGTGGCGGAGCACCCCGGGGGATCAGGTATTGTTTACGTCGTTGCCAAGGAACACCGCCGAAAAGCGGCTCCACGGCAGCGATCTCATGGCGATGTGCCCGAGCGGCCAATGGGAGCGGACTGTAAATCCGTCGGCTTAGCCTACCCAGGTTCGAATCCTGGCGTCGCCACACGAGAAGAAGGCCCCCGGTTTCGCACCGGGGGCCTTCCTTCGTTGTGCGAGGTGCGGGAGAGGCCGGGTCAGTTTCCGGCCACCGACTTCACCGCCACCGAGACCGGTGTTGAGCCCGAGGTCAGTTCCAGGGTGAGGCCGGCCGTGGCCGGGGTTTCCAGGAGTTCGGCGAGGACCGCCGCCACGTCGTCGCGGGGGACCGGGCCGCGGCCCGTGCGGGCCTCCAGGCGGACCAGGCCCGTGCCCGCGTCGTTCGTGAGGGTGCCGGGGCGCAGGATCGTCCAGTCCAGGGCCGTACGGGAGCGGATCTCGTCGTCCGCCGAGCCCTTGGCCCGCAGGTACGTGTCGAAGATCTCCTCGCCCGGGTGGGACGCGTCCGCGCCCATCGAGGAGACGACGACGTACCGCCGCACCCCCGCCCGTTCCGCCGCGTCCGCGAAGAGCACCGCGGCCCCCCGGTCCACCGTGTCCTTGCGGTCCGAGCCGCTGCCCGGGCCCGCGCCCGCGGCGAAGACGACCGCGTCCGCGCCCCGCAGGGCGTCGGCGACCATGTGGGACGACGCCGTCTCCAGGTCCAGGACGACGGGCTCGGCACCCGCCTCCCGCAGGTCCGCCGCCTGCTCCGGCCGGCGGATGACCCCCGCCACCTCGTGTCCGCCCGCCGAGAGCAGCCTCTCCAGGCGCAGGGCGATCTGTCCGTGTCCTCCAGCGATGACGATGCGCATACTCACGACCGTACGACGGGACCGGCCTGAGGGCTTCCCGGCTCGGGCGGCCGCCTCGTCCGCGCCTGCCGCGGCAGGTCCGGCGCCGCCTCCGAGTCGCAGTACTCCCGCACCGCGCTCGTCCGCGCCACCACCCGCCCCCGGTGCACCACGATCCTGCTGTACGCCAGGGACAGCGCGCCCGCGAGCCGCTCGCCCCGCACCGCCAGGAGCTCCGCCGGGAAGCCCGCCTCCACCCGTACCTCCGGAAGGCCGAGGGCCGCCCGCGCCTCCGTGCTCACCGCCCCGTACGCCTCCTCTGGCGAGAGCCCGCCCTGCGAGGCCAGCAGGTACGCCGCCTCCAGCGGGTCCCCGCGCCCCACCGGGTTCGCCGCGTCCCGCAGCGCCCCGCTCCCGGCCGCCACCCGCACCCCCGCCGACCGCAGCAGCCGGACCGGCGCCGTCCCCCCGGACCCCCGGCCCCGCGACCCCGCGTCCGCGCACCCGCCCTGCGGCAGACACACCACCGTCACGCCGGCCGCCGCCAGCCGGTCCGCCGCCCGCCCCGCCACCTCGGAGGGCAGCCGGGCCAGGCCCGCGCACGGCCCGATCGCCACCGCCGTCCCCAGCTCCCCGGCCCTTGCCGCCAGGCGGGCCAGCCACGCCGGATCGTCCCCCTCGGTGTGCAGGTCCACCGGTACGCCGTGCTCCGCCGCGACCTCCAGGACCGCCGCCAGGTGCCCGTCCGGGTCGGGGTCCAGGTCCGGGCGGCCGCCGACCGCCCCCGCGCCCGCGCGCACCGCGTCCCGCAGCAGCGCCCGCCCGTCCGCGCCCGCCGCCCCCGTGAGCAGCCGGGGCACGGCGACCGGCGCCAGCTCGCCCAGGCCGTGCAGCGAACGCCGGGCCCTGAGCACCGCCTCCAGCGGCCCGAGCCCCCGGTCGCCGCCGATCCGCACGTGCGCGCGCAGCGCGGTCGCGCCGTGCCCGAGCTGGAGCAGCGCGGCCTCCGTGGCCCGGCGCCGCACCTCCTCCCCGTCGTACGGGACGGGGCCGGGGAGGTCGGCGGTGAGCGCGGTGTCGGCGTGGGCGTGCGGCTCGGCCGGCGCGGGCAGCAGCAGATGTCCGGTGAGGTCCACCCGGGCACCCGCCGTCACCGGCTCCAGGCTGCCCGCCGTGCCGACCGCCTCGATCCGGTCGCCCACCAGCCGCACGTCCACGGTCCGCCCGTCGGCGAGGCGCGCGTGCGCGAGCAGGAGCGAGGTCGGGCCGGCGCCGGGCGCGGCCCCGTCCCCGGGCGGCCGGGGCTGCTTGCTGTCGGCTGACATCCGGCTCCTCAGGCCTCCTCGGGATCGGGATCACCCGGCGTGGGCCCGAGCCTAGGGGCGCCCTCGATGACCTGCGGGGAAGGGCGCGGCGGGCGTCCCGATGAGGGCACGTGTGGCGTACGTGACGCCTGGTGGGAGGGGGAGGACCGGCTCCGGGAAACGGATTTGGGAGATGGGCCGGGGACCGTGTAATGTCTTCCTCGCTCGCCCCAATAGCTCAGTCGGTAGAGCGTCTCCATGGTAAGGAGAAGGTCTACGGTTCGATTCCGTATTGGGGCTCTGGTGAGAAGGACCCGTCTTCGGACGGGATCCGGATCATCAAAGCGGTGTAGCTCAGTCGGTAGAGCAAGCGGCTCATAATCGCTGTGTCACCGGTTCAAGTCCGGTCACCGCTACACACGGTAGCCGATTGCGGGGTCGGTCCTTCGATCGGCTACCCTTTTATGCGTTCATCCGTCCAACCGTCCGTCCAAGGAGCACTCACGTGGCTGCCACCGACGTCCGCCCGAAGATCACGCTGGCCTGCGTGGAGTGCAAGGAGCGGAACTACATCACCAAGAAGAACCGGCGTAACAACCCGGACCGTCTTGAGATGAAGAAGCACTGCCCTCGCTGCAACTCGCACACCGCGCACCGCGAGACGCGTTAATCAGGCTCGTACACGAGGCCGTCCCCACTTCGGGGGCGGCCTCGTGTCGTTTGTCGGCAACAAATCCAGGAGGTATCGAGTCCATGGCGCTCGACCAGTCCTTCGTGGGCCGGACCTATCCGCCCACCCCGCCCTACGAGGTCGGCCGCGAGAAGATCCGCGAATTCGCCGAGGCGATCGGGGACGCCAACCCCGCGTACACCGACGCGGAGGCGGCCAAGGCGCTCGGCCACCCCGACGTGATCGCCCCGCCCACCTTCGTGTTCGCCATCACCTTCAAGGCGGCCGGACAGGTCGTCGAGGACCCGCAGCTGGGCCTCGACTACAGCCGGGTCGTCCACGGCGACCAGAAGTTCGTGTACGCCCGCCCCGTACGCGCCGGGGACCGGCTCTCCGTCACCTCCACCATCGAGGCGATCAAGTCGATGGCGGGCAACGACATCCTGGACATCCGCGGCGAGGTCCACGACGAGACCGGCGAGCACGTCGTCACCGCCTGGACCAAGCTCGTCTCCCGAGCGCCCGAGGAGGCCTGACCATGACCGCGAAGATCGCCTACGACGAGGTCGAGGTCGGCACCGAGCTGCCCGCGCAGTCGTTCCCCGTCACCCGCGCCACCCTCGTCCGGTACGCCGGCGCCTCCGGGGACTTCAACCCCATCCACTGGAACGAGAAGTTCGCGGTCGGGGTCGGCCTGCCCGACGTCATCGCCCACGGCATGTTCACCATGGCCGAGGCGATCCGCGTCGTCACCGACTGGACCGGCGACCCCGCCGCCGTCGTCGAGTACGGCGTCCGCTTCACCAAGCCCGTCGTCGTCCCCAACGACGACACCGGCGCCCTGATCGAGGTCGCCGCCAAGGTCGCCGCCAAGCTGGACGACGGCCTCGTCCGGGTGGACCTCACCGCGACCAGCGCGGGGCAGAAGGTCCTGGGGATGAGCCGGGCCGTGGTGCGGCTCGCCTGACGGACGTCGGACTACGGCTTGCTTTTTCGCCCGCGAAAAAGCAAGCCGTAACCTTGGGCCCGTGCAGCTCCTCAACGACGCCCCCCTCGCCCCCCTCACCACCTTCCGTCTCGGCGGACCCGCCTCCCGGCTCGTCACCGCCACCACCGACGACGAGGTGATCGCCGCCGTCCGCGAGGCCGACGACGCCGGGACGCCGCTGCTTATCATCGGCGGCGGGTCCAACCTGGTCATCGGGGACAAGGGCTTCGACGGCACCGCGCTGCGGATCGCCACCACCGGCTTCTCGCTCGACGGGACCCGTCTGGAGCTGGCCGCCGGAGAGGTCTGGACGGACGCCGTCGCGCGGACCGTCGAGGCCGGGCTCGCCGGGGTCGAGTGCCTCGCCGGGATCCCCGGCTCGGCCGGGGCCACCCCGATCCAGAACGTCGGCGCGTACGGGCAGGACGTCTCCGCCACCGTCACCGAGGTCGTCGCGTACGACCGGACCACGCGCGAGACGGTCACCCTGACCAACGCCGAGTGCGCCTTCTCGTACCGGCACAGCCGCTTCAAGGAGCACCCCGAGCGGTACGTCGTGCTGCGCGTCCGCTTCGCGCTCGAAGACGCCGACGGGCTCTCCGCGCCGATCAAGTACGCCGAGACCGCCCGCGCCCTCGGTGTCGAGGCCGGCGACCGCGTCCCGCTCGCCGCCGCCCGCGAGACCGTCCTGAAGCTGCGCGCCGGGAAGGGCATGGTCCTCGACCCGGAGGACCACGACACCTGGTCGGCCGGCTCCTTCTTCACCAACCCGATCCTCACGACGGAGCAGTACGGGACCTTCCTCGCGCGCGTGGCCGAGCGCCTCGGCCCGGACGTCGTCCCGCCGGCCTTCCCCGCGGGCGACGACGCGGTGAAGACCTCGGCGGCCTGGCTGATCGACCGGGCCGGGTTCACCAAGGGGTACGGCTCCGGGCCCGCCCGGATCTCCACCAAGCACACGCTCGCCCTCACCAACCGGGGCGCGGCGACCACCGAGGACCTGCTCGCCCTCGCCCGCGAGGTCGTCGCCGGGGTGCGCGAGGCCTTCGGGATCACCCTCGTCAACGAGCCCGTCACCGTCGGCGTCGAGATCTAGCCGGTACCGCTGGTACGCGACTAGTACGCGACGCCCACGCCCTGCTTCAGCGTCGCCGGGTCGTCGATCATCGCCAGCATCGCGTGCGCCACGTCCGCGCGGGCCAGGAAGCGGCCCCGGGGCGGGGTGCCGGCGACGGCCGTGCGGTACCGGCCGGTGCCCGGCCCGTCCGTCAGCCGGGGCGGGCGCACGGCGGTCCAGTCGGCGTCGCTCGCGGCCAGGTCCGACTCCATGGCCCGCAGGTCGGCGTACACGTCCTTCAGGACGGCGCCGACCACCGCGCGGGCCGCCCGGTCCACGAGGGCCTGACCGTCCGGGACCGGCCCCAGCGGGGCCGCGCTGACCACCAGGAGGCGGCGCACCTTCTCGGCCTCCATCGCCGCGAGCACCGAGCGGGTCAGCCGGGCCGCGACCCCCGCGTCCGCCCGGCTCCTGGCCCCGAGGCCCGAGAGCACCGCGTCCCGGCCGCCGACCGCCGCGCGCAGCGCCTCGGGGTCGGACAGGTCCTCGGCCCGCCGGACCACGAGCCGGGTGCCGCTCACCGCGAGCCGCGCCGGGTTCCGTACGACCGCCGTCACCTCGTGGCCCGCGGCCAGCGCCTGGCGGACGATCTCCCGGCCGGTGCCGCCGGTCGCGCCGAAGACGGTGAGCCTCATCATCCCGTGCCTCCCCCGTGGCGGGACCCGCTCAGGACCCGGAACAGGACCCGTTCAGGACCCGATCCAGTCGTCGATGCCCGCGAGCAGCTTCTCGCGTACCCCCTCCGGCGCGGCGGAACCCCGCACCGACTGCCGGGCCAGCTCGGCCAGTTCCGCGTCCGTGAAGCCGTGGTGCCGGCGGGCGATCTCGTACTGCGCCGCGAGCCGGGAGCCGAAGAGCAGCGGGTCGTCCGCGCCGAGCGCCATCGGCACGCCCGCGTCGAAGAGGGTCCGCAGCGGCACGTCCTCGTGCCTCTCGTACACCCCGAGGGCCACGTTCGACGCCGGGCAGACCTCGCAGGTCACCCCGCGCTCGGCGAGCCTGCGCAGCAGCCTCGGGTCCTCCGCCGCCCGCACCCCGTGGCCGACCCGCGCCGCCCGCAGGTCGTCCAGGCAGTCCCGCACCGACGCCGGACCCGTCAGCTCACCGCCGTGCGGGGCCGCCAGGAGGCCGCCGTCCCGGGCGATGGCGAACGCCCGGTCGAAGTCGCGGGCCATGCCGCGCCGCTCGTCGTTGGAGAGCCCGAAGCCCACCACGCCCCGGTCCGCGAACCGCACCGCGAGCCGGGCCAGGGTCCGCGCCTCCAGGGGGTGCTTCATCCGGTTCGCCGCCACCAGGACCCGCATCCCGAGCCCGGTGTCCCGGGACGCCGACTCGACCGCGTCCAGGATGATCTCCAGGGCCGGGATGAGCCCGCCGAGGTGCGGGGCGTACGAGGTGGGGTCGACCTGGATCTCCAGCCACCCCGAACCGTCCTTGACGTCCTCCTCGGCCGCCTCGCGGACGAGCCGCCGGATGTCCTCCGGCGCGCGCAGGCAGGAGCGGGCGATGTCGTAGAGCCGCTGGAAGCGGAACCAGCCGCGCTCGTCGGTCGCCCGCAGCTTGGGCGGCGTACCGCTGCTCAGCGCTTCCGGGAGGTGCACGCCGTACTTGTCGGCCAGCTCGATCAGCGTCGTGGGCCGCATCGAACCGGTGAAGTGCAGGTGCAGGTGGGCCTTGGGCAACAGGGTGAGGTCGCGGGAATCGTGCTCCATCGATCGATCCTGCCGCACCCGAACGGGCGAAGACAGCCCCTTTCCCCGATCGGGGTCCTCCCGAACGCAGAAACGGGCCCCGGTTCCGGGGAACCGGGGCCCGCGTGGCACCGCGGTCAGTCGGTCGCCTCGGCCAGGAGCTTCTGGATCCGGGACACGCCCTCCACCAGGTCCTCGTCGCCCAGCGCGTACGACAGGCGCAGGTAGCCGGGGGTGCCGAAGGCCTCGCCCGGGACGACCGCGACCTCGGCCTCGTCCAGGATCAGGGCGGCCAGCTCGACCGAGGTCCGCGGGCGCTTGCCGCGGATCTCCTTGCCGAGCAGCCCCTTCACCGACGGGTACACGTAGAACGCGCCCTCCGGGGTCGGGCAGACGACGCCGTCGATCTCGTTCAGCATCCGCACGATCGTCTGGCGGCGCCGGTCGAAGGCGGTACGCATCTCCGCGACCGCGTCCAGGTTCCCGGAGACGGCGGCGAGCGCGGCGACCTGCGCGACGTTGCTCACGTTGGACGTGGCGTGCGACTGGAGGTTCGTGGCGGCCTTCACGACGTCCTTCGGGCCCACGATCCACCCGACGCGCCAGCCCGTCATCGCGTACGTCTTCGCCACGCCGTTGACCACGACGCACTTGTCGCGCAGCTCGGGCACGATCGCCGGCAGCGAGGTGAACTTCGCGTCGCCGTAGACCAGGTGCTCGTAGATCTCGTCCGTCAGGACCCACAGGCCGTGCTCGACGGCCCAGCGGCCGATCGCCTCGGCGTCGGCCTCGCTGTAGACGGCGCCGGTCGGGTTCGAGGGGGAGACGAAGAGGACGACCTTGGTCTTCTCCGTACGGGCCGCCTCCAGCTGCTCCACCGAGACCCGGTAACCGGTCGTCTCGTCGGCCACGACCTCCACCGGCACGCCGCCCGCGAGACGGATCGACTCGGGGTACGTCGTCCAGTACGGCGCCGGGACGATGACCTCGTCGCCCGGGTCGAGGATCGCGGCGAAGGCCTCGTAGATCGCCTGCTTGCCGCCGTTGGTCACCAGGATCTGGGACGCGTCGACCTCGTAGCCGGAGTCGCGCAGCGTCTTGGCGGCGATGGCGGACTTCAGCTCGGGCAGACCGCCGGCCGGGGTGTAGCGGTGGTACTTCGGGTTCTTGCAGGCCTCCACGGCCGCCTCGACGATGTAGTCGGGGGTCGGGAAGTCGGGCTCGCCCGCGCCGAAACCGATCACCGGGCGACCGGCGGCCTTGAGGGCCTTGGCCTTGGCGTCGACGGCGAGGGTGGCGGACTCGGAGATCGCACCGATCCGGGCGGAGACCCGACGCTCGGTGGGAGGGGTAGCAGCGCTCATGCGGCCCATCGTCCCAGACCGCGTTCCGGCCGGGCACACAGGTTTCACGGACCGGACAGGAACGGTCATTCCCGGTCGTACGCGCGCCCCGAGGCGGGTCTGCGGCAGGTCGGGGCGGTTTCTGTTCGACGTGAGGGCCCAAGACCACGTATGCTCACTCCTCGTTGGTCCGCACCGCCCGCATCTCACGATGCGGTAGGTTGGGGCACTGACACAAAGGGTCGTAGCTCAATTGGTAGAGCACCGGTCTCCAAAACCGGCGGTTGGGGGTTCAAGTCCCTCCGGCCCTGCTACACACACCGCCAGGTGTTGTGCGCATGTACGTACTTCATTGCACCGCCGTGCGGCTCCACCCGGGCGCGGCACGGCCGACCCGGAATCAGGTGAGACATCGTGACGGACGCCGTAGGCTCCATCGACACGCCTGATGCCGACGACGAGACCGCAGAGTCGAAGAGGAAGTCCCGCAAGGGCGGGAAGCGCGGGAAGAAGGGTCCTCTGGGCCGCCTCGCGCTCTTCTACCGCCAGATCATCGCGGAGCTCCGTAAGGTCGTCTGGCCCACGCGCAGCCAGCTGTCGACGTACACCACTGTGGTGATCATCTTCGTCGTCATCATGATCGGCCTTGTCACCGTGATTGACTATGGCTTCCAGGAAGCAGTCAAGTACGTCTTCGGCTGACTTTTTGTTCCACCCCATCTGTATCGCAGGAAGAAGCAGCCACCGTGTCTGACGCGAACCTGAACGACGCCTTCGAGTCCGAGCCCGTCGAGGACGAGCTGGACATCGTCGAGGCCGCCGACGAGGACCAGGCCGACGCTGCTGAGGACGCTGCGGACGAGGCCGCCGCCGAGGAGACCGTCGAGGACGAGCTCGCCGCGGACGAGGCCGACGAGGACGAGGTCGCCGTCGAGGACGAGGCCGCCGAGGTCGAGGAAGAAGAGGCCGAGGAGGCCGCTCCGGTCGACCCGGTCGCCGCGCTCCGCGAAGAGCTGCGCACCCTCCCCGGCGAGTGGTACGTCATCCACACCTACGCGGGCTACGAGAAGCGCGTGAAGGCCAACCTGGAGCAGCGCGCCGTCTCGCTCAACGTCGAGGACTTCATCTACCAGGCCGAGGTCCCCGAGGAAGAGATCGTCCAGATCAAGGGCGGCGAGCGGAAGAACGTCAAGCAGAACAAGCTCCCCGGCTACGTGCTCGTCCGCATGGACCTCACGAACGAGTCCTGGGGCGTCGTCCGCAACACCCCCGGCGTCACCGGCTTCGTGGGCAACGCCTACGACCCGTACCCGCTGACCCTGGACGAGATCGTCAAGATGCTCGCCCCGGAGGCCGAGGAGAAGGCCGCCCGCGAGGCCGCCGAGGCCGAGGGCAAGCCGGCTCCGGCCCGCAAGCTGGAGGTCCAGGTCCTGGACTTCGAGGTCGGCGACTCGGTCACCGTCACCGACGGCCCCTTCGCCACCCTCCAGGCCACGATCAACGAGATCAACGCCGACTCGAAGAAGGTCAAGGGCCTCGTCGAGATCTTCGGCCGCGAGACTCCGGTCGAGCTCAGCTTCGACCAGATCCAGAAGAACTGATCGCACGGTTTTCCGACCAGGTCAGAGTGGCTGTGACAGCCGCTCTGACCTGCTCGGTTTTTAGCCGCACGTGTATACCCGTTATCGTTGTGCGGTATGCCTGCATCCGGATGTCCGGGTGTCGGGCCGAACACTCTCACTAGGACCCGGAGAGAGCAATGCCTCCCAAGAAGAAGAAGGTCACGGGGCTTATCAAGCTCCAGATCAACGCCGGTGCGGCCAACCCGGCCCCGCCGGTCGGCCCCGCACTGGGTCAGCACGGCGTCAACATCATGGAGTTCTGCAAGGCCTACAACGCCGCGACCGAGTCGCAGCGTGGCATGGTCGTGCCGGTGGAGATCACGGTCTACGAGGACCGTTCCTTCACCTTCATCACCAAGACTCCGCCGGCCGCCAAGCTGATCCTCAAGGCCGCGGGTGTGGACAAGGGCTCCGGCGAGCCGCACAAGACCAAGGTCGCCAAGCTCACCGCCGCCCAGGTCCGCGAGATCGCCACGGTCAAGCTCCCCGACCTGAACGCCAACGACCTGGACGCCGCGTCCAAGATCATCGCTGGCACCGCCCGTTCCATGGGCATCACGGTCGAGGGCTGACCAGCCCCCTCGTGACCCAGTGGTAGGGCCGGCGCGGCCCGCACCACGACTCCATACCTGAAACAACAGGAGAAGAAGTGAAGCGCAGCAAGGCTCTCCGCGGCGCGGACGCCAAGGTCGACCGCGAGCGGAACTACGCTCCCCTCGAGGCCGTCCGTCTCGCCAAGGACACCGCCACCACGAAGTTCGACGGCACCGTCGAGGTCGCCTTCCGCCTGGGTGTCGACCCGCGCAAGGCCGACCAGATGGTCCGTGGCACCGTGAACCTCCCGCACGGCACCGGCAAGACCGCCCGGGTCCTGGTCTTCGCGACCGGTGAGCGTGCCGAGGCCGCGATCGCCGCGGGCGCCGACATCGTCGGCTCCGACGAGCTCATCGACGAGATCTCCAAGGGCAACCGCCTGAACGAGTTCGACGCCGTGGTGGCCACCCCGGACCTCATGGGCAAGGTCGGCCGCCTCGGCCGCGTCCTCGGCCCGCGTGGTCTCATGCCCAACCCGAAGGTCGGCACCGTCACCCCCGACGTCGCCAAGGCCGTCAACGAGATCAAGGGCGGCAAGATCGAGTTCCGCGTCGACAAGCACTCGAACCTGCACTTCATCATCGGCAAGGTCTCCTTCGACGAGACGAAGCTGGTCGAGAACTACGCCGCGGCCCTGGAGGAGATCCTCCGTCTGAAGCCGTCCGCCGCCAAGGGCCGCTACATCAAGAAGGCGACCCTGACGACGACGATGGGCCCCGGCATCCCGCTGGACTCCAACCGCACCCGCAACCTCCTCGTCGAGGAGGACCCGGCCGCGGTCTGAGCCCCAACGGCTCGCTGAAGTGGTCAGCCGGCCCCGCACCTCTCCGGAGGCGCGGGGCCGGCTTCTTGCCGTTCCCGGCCCCCTCCCGGCCCTCCCGGCCCCTTCCGGAGGGCCGTTCAGGGCCGATTTGCTCCCGACCGCCCCGGTCGCGTACGCTTCCCGAGAAGCCAAAGACCGCTGGTCGTCTCTGCGCCCATCTGGGTGCGGTGGCCGAAGGATTCGCTGAGAGATGCGAACGACCCGCGCAGGTGACTGTGGAAGAGTTCCCGATTCCCCGCGGATCGGTCGAGCTGAGCCCCGTGCGCCTGCGCCCGGGGCGTTTTGTTTTGTCAGCCCCTTCTGAGCGGTCCTCATCACCCGGAAGGAGGCCGACGCTCTATGGCAAGGCCCGACAAGGCTGCCGCGGTAGCCGAGCTTGAGGACCAGTTCCGCAGCTCGAACGCCGCCGTGCTGACCGAGTACCGGGGTCTCACCGTGGCGCAGCTCAAGACGCTGCGTCGTTCGCTCGGTGAGAACGCCCAGTACGCCGTGGTGAAGAACACGCTGACCAAGATTGCGGCCAACCAGGCCGGGATCACCGCGCTGGACGAGCACTTCGCTGGTCCGACCGCGGTCGCCTTCATCACCGGTGACCCGGTGGAGTCGGCGAAGAGCCTGCGTGACTTCGCCAAGGAGAACCCGAATCTCATCATCAAGGGCGGTGTCCTTGACGGCAAGGCGCTGTCCGCCGATGAGATCAAGAAGCTCGCGGACCTCGAGTCCCGCGAGGTTCTGCTCAGCAAGCTGGCCGGCGCGTTCAAGGGCAAGCAGTCCCAGGCTGCCTCGCTCTTCCAGGCGCTGCCGTCGAAGTTCGTCCGCACCGCGGAGGCGCTTCGCGTCAAGCTCGCCGAGCAGGGCGGTGCCGAGTAATTCGGCTCGCGCATTGATCCGCGCCGCCTAGCGCGCGGATCGCAGCGGGCCGACAGTACGCCCGCCTCTCTATACATCCGGCACCTGCCGAATTAGTGGAAGGATCGCCCATCATGGCGAAGCTCACCCAGGACGAACTCCTCGCCCAGTTCGAGGAGCTCACCCTCATCGAGCTCTCCGAGTTCGTGAAGGCCTTCGAGGAGAAGTTCGACGTCACCGCCGCCGCGGCCGTCGCCGTCGCCGGCCCGGGCGCCCCGGCCGCCGCTGCCGAGGCCGAGGCCGAGCAGGACGAGTTCGACGTCATCCTCGAGGGTGCCGGCGACAAGAAGATCCAGGTCATCAAGGTCGTGCGCGAGCTCACCTCCCTGGGCCTCAAGGAGGCCAAGGACCTGGTCGACGGCACCCCGAAGCCGGTCCTCGAGAAGGTCGCGAAGGACGTCGCCGAGAAGGCCGCCGAGTCCCTCAAGGCCGCCGGTGCGGCTGTCACGGTCAAGTAAGGCCGTTTCGGCTCGCTGAGTCGACTCCCGCTCCCGCGCGACGCGTCCGTGTAACGCGGGAGCACCGAAGGGCGATCATCCACATGGGTGGTCGCCTTTCGGCGTTCCCCGGTACGGGCGTGGCGGGCGTCCGGGGGGCCGTCGGAAGCGGAGTATGGTGATCTTCGCCGTGCGTCCCGCGGAGCGGGGCCCCTTGACGAACCGCACGCAGCGCGCAATTCTCAGGACGCGTCGTCACAAGGATCCGTATCCGAGGCATGGATCGACGACGGAACGGGCAGTATCGAGGTGCGCCGCACGGCGCGAAGTAGCGCGGAGTTGAGAGCAACGAGGGTCGCGAAGAACTCGCCCTGGACATCAGTGAGCCAAGTGGCTACACTGACCCTTTGCGCTGCCTGTTAGCTGCCCCCTGCCCGTCACCAGGGGCATACCTTCGCATCCGCTTCATCGGCCGACCCCTTCTGACCTGGCCTTTCGGTCATTTCAGGAAACGTCTGCCCTGGAGCTCTGCTGGGGACCGGTACGCGCGTAGTGAGTCCGAGCCCTCGGAAGGACCCCCTCTTGGCCGCCTCGCGCAACGCCTCGACCAATACGAACAACGGCGCAAGCACCGCCCCGCTGCGCATCTCCTTTGCAAAGATCAAGGAGCCCCTCGAGGTTCCGAACCTCCTCGCGCTGCAGACCGAGAGCTTTGACTGGCTGCTCGGCAACGCCGCCTGGAAGGCTCGCGTCGAGGCTGCCCTTGAGTCGGGACAGGACGTCCCCACGAAGTCCGGCCTGGAGGAGATCTTCGAGGAGATCTCCCCGATCGAGGACTTCTCCGGGTCGATGTCGCTGACCTTCCGCGACCACCGCTTCGAGCCGCCGAAGAACTCGATCGACGAGTGCAAGGACCGTGACTTCACGTACGGCGCCCCGCTCTTCGTCACCGCCGAGTTCACCAACAACGAGACCGGCGAGATCAAGTCCCAGACGGTCTTCATGGGCGACTTCCCGCTCATGACCAACAAGGGCACCTTCGTCATCAACGGCACCGAGCGTGTCGTGGTGTCGCAGCTGGTCCGTTCGCCGGGCGTCTACTTCGACTCCTCGATCGACAAGACGTCCGACAAGGACATCTTCTCCGCCAAGATCATCCCGTCCCGGGGTGCCTGGCTGGAGATGGAGATCGACAAGCGCGACCTGGTCGGTGTCCGCATCGACCGCAAGCGCAAGCAGTCCGTCACCGTCCTCCTGAAGGCCCTCGGCTGGACCACCGAGCAGATCCTCCAGGAGTTCGGCGAGTACGAGTCCATGCGCGCCACCCTGGAGAAGGACCACACCCAGGGCCAGGACGACGCGCTGCTCGACATCTACCGCAAGCTCCGTCCGGGCGAGCCGCCGACCCGTGAGGCCGCTCAGACGCTGCTCGAGAACCTCTACTTCAACCCGAAGCGCTACGACCTCGCGAAGGTCGGCCGCTACAAGGTGAACAAGAAGCTCGGCGCGGACGAGCCGCTGGACGCCGGCGTGCTCACCACCGACGACGTCATCGCCACGATCAAGTACCTCGTGAAGCTCCACGCGGGCGAGACCGAGACGATCGGCGAGAACGGCAACGAGATCGTCGTCGAGACCGACGACATCGACCACTTCGGCAACCGTCGTCTGCGCAACGTCGGCGAGCTCATCCAGAACCAGGTCCGCACGGGTCTGGCCCGGATGGAGCGCGTCGTCCGCGAGCGGATGACCACCCAGGACGTCGAGGCGATCACGCCGCAGACCCTGATCAACATCCGGCCGGTCGTCGCCTCCATCAAGGAGTTCTTCGGCACCAGCCAGCTGTCGCAGTTCATGGACCAGAACAACCCGCTGTCGGGCCTGACGCACAAGCGTCGTCTGTCGGCGCTCGGTCCCGGTGGTCTGTCCCGTGAGCGGGCCGGCTTCGAGGTCCGCGACGTGCACCCGTCCCACTACGGACGCATGTGCCCGATCGAGACCCCCGAAGGCCCGAACATCGGTCTGATCGGTTCGCTCGCCTCGTACGGCCGCGTCAACGCGTTCGGCTTCATCGAGACGCCGTACCGCAAGGTCGTCGACGGCCAGGTCACCGACGAGGTCGACTACGTCACCGCCGACGAGGAGGACCGCTTCGTCATCGCGCAGGCCAACGCCGGCCTCGACGACGAGCTGCGCTTCACCGAGAACCGCGTCCTGGTCCGCAAGCGTGGCGGCGAGGTCGACTACGTCCTCCCGGCCGACGTGGACTACATGGACGTCTCGCCGCGCCAGATGGTGTCGGTCGCGACCGCCATGATCCCCTTCCTGGAGCACGACGACGCCAACCGTGCCCTCATGGGCGCGAACATGATGCGTCAGGCGGTGCCCCTCATCAAGTCGGAGGCCCCGCTCGTCGGCACCGGCATGGAGTACCGCTGCGCCACCGACGCCGGCGACGTGCTCAAGGCCGAGAAGGACGGCGTCGTCCAGGAGCTGTCGGCCGACTACATCACGGTCGCCAACGACGACGGCACGTACATCACGTACCGCCTGCACAAGTTCTCCCGCTCGAACCAGGGCACCTCGGTGAACCAGAAGGTCGTCGTGGACGAGGGCGACCGCGTCATCGAGGGCCAGGTCCTCGCCGACGGCCCCGCCACCGAAGACGGCGAGATGGCGCTCGGCAAGAACCTGCTCGTGGCGTTCATGCCGTGGGAGGGCCACAACTACGAGGACGCGATCATCCTGTCGCAGCGCCTCGTGCAGGACGACGTCCTCTCCTCGATCCACATCGAGGAGCACGAGGTCGACGCCCGTGACACCAAGCTGGGCCCCGAGGAGATCACCCGGGACATCCCGAACGTCTCCGAGGAGGTCCTCGCCGACCTCGACGAGCGCGGCATCATCCGCATCGGTGCCGAGGTCGTCGCCGGCGACATCCTGGTCGGCAAGGTCACGCCCAAGGGCGAGACCGAGCTGACCCCGGAGGAGCGCCTGCTCCGCGCGATCTTCGGCGAGAAGGCCCGTGAGGTCCGCGACACCTCGCTGAAGGTGCCCCACGGCGAGATCGGCAAGATCATCGGCGTGCGCGTCTTCGACCGTGAGGAGGGCGACGAGCTTCCCCCGGGCGTGAACCAGCTGGTCCGCGTCTACGTCGCCCAGAAGCGCAAGATCACCGACGGTGACAAGCTCGCCGGCCGGCACGGCAACAAGGGCGTCATCTCGAAGATCCTGCCGATCGAGGACATGCCGTTCCTGGAGGACGGCACCCCGGTCGACATCATCCTCAACCCCCTCGGCGTCCCGTCCCGAATGAACCCGGGACAGGTCCTGGAGATCCACCTCGGCTGGCTCGCCAGCCGCGGCTGGGACGTCTCCGGCCTCGCGGACGAGTGGGCGCAGCGCCTCCAGGCGATCGGCGCCGACCAGGTCGCCCCCGGCACCAACGTCGCGACCCCGGTCTTCGACGGTGCGCGCGAGGACGAGCTCGCGGGCCTGCTCAACCACACCATCCCGAACCGCGACGGCGAGCGCATGGTGCTCCCGACCGGCAAGGCGAGGCTGTTCGACGGCCGCTCCGGCGAGCCGTTCCCGGACCCGATCTCCGTCGGGTACATGTACATCCTCAAGCTCCACCACCTGGTCGACGACAAGCTCCACGCCCGTTCGACCGGCCCGTACTCGATGATCACCCAGCAGCCGCTGGGTGGTAAGGCCCAGTTCGGTGGCCAGCGCTTCGGTGAGATGGAGGTGTGGGCGCTGGAGGCGTACGGCGCCGCGTACGCCCTCCAGGAGCTGCTGACGATCAAGTCCGACGACGTGACCGGCCGCGTGAAGGTCTACGAGGCCATCGTCAAGGGCGAGAACATCCCTGAGCCCGGCATCCCCGAGTCCTTCAAGGTGCTCATCAAGGAGATGCAGTCCCTGTGCCTCAACGTGGAGGTGCTGTCCTCGGACGGCATGTCCATCGAGATGCGCGACACCGACGAGGACGTCTTCCGCGCAGCGGAGGAGCTCGGCATCGACCTGTCCCGGCGCGAGCCGAGCAGCGTCGAAGAGGTCTGACGGGAGTCCGGCCGGGGGGACCCTTCACGGTCCCCCCGCCGGCCCCAGGACCCCCGTATCAGACCCACAGCCTTACAACCCTGAGAGGGATTGACGCATAGTGCTCGACGTCAACTTCTTCGACGAGCTCCGGATCGGTCTGGCCACCGCTGACGACATCCGTCAGTGGAGCCACGGCGAGGTCAAGAAGCCGGAGACCATCAACTACCGCACGCTCAAGCCCGAGAAGGACGGACTCTTCTGCGAGAAGATCTTCGGTCCGACCCGGGACTGGGAGTGCTACTGCGGCAAGTACAAGCGTGTCCGCTTCAAGGGCATCATCTGTGAGCGGTGTGGCGTCGAGGTCACCCGCGCCAAGGTGCGCCGCGAGCGGATGGGCCACATCGAGCTCGCCGCTCCCGTCACCCACATCTGGTACTTCAAGGGCGTCCCGTCGCGCCTCGGATACCTGCTCGACCTCGCCCCGAAGGACCTGGAGAAGGTCATCTACTTCGCGGCGTACATGATCACGTACGTCGACGACGAGCGCCGTACGCGTGACCTGCCCTCCCTGGAGGCGCACGTCTCCGTCGAGCGCCAGCAGATCGAGAACCGTCGCGACTCCGACCTGGAGGCCCGCGCCAAGAAGCTCGAGAACGACCTGGCCGAGCTGGAGGCCGAGGGCGCCAAGGCCGACGTGCGCCGCAAGGTGCGCGAGGGTGCCGAGCGCGAGATGAAGCAGCTGCGCGACCGCGCGCAGCGCGAGATCGACCGTCTGGACGAGGTCTGGTCGCGCTTCAAGAACCTCAAGGTCCAGGACCTGGAGGGCGACGAGCTCCTCTACCGCGAGCTGCGTGACCGCTTCGGCACGTACTTCGACGGCTCGATGGGTGCCGCGGCGCTGCAGAAGCGCCTGGAGTCCTTCGACCTGGAGGAGGAGGCCGAGCGCCTCCGCGAGATCATCCGCACCGGCAAGGGCCAGAAGAAGACCCGTGCGCTCAAGCGCCTCAAGGTCGTCTCCGCGTTCCTGCAGACCGCGAACAGCCCCAAGGGCATGGTTCTCGACTGCGTGCCGGTCATCCCGCCGGACCTGCGTCCGATGGTGCAGCTGGACGGTGGCCGCTTCGCGACCTCCGACCTGAACGACCTGTACCGCCGCGTGATCAACCGCAACAACCGCCTGAAGCGGCTTCTCGACCTCGGCGCGCCCGAGATCATCGTGAACAACGAGAAGCGGATGCTCCAGGAGGCGGTCGACGCCCTCTTCGACAACGGCCGTCGCGGTCGCCCGGTGACGGGCCCCGGCAACCGTCCGCTGAAGTCCCTCAGCGACATGCTGAAGGGCAAGCAGGGTCGTTTCCGTCAGAACCTGCTCGGCAAGCGAGTCGACTACTCGGCCCGTTCCGTCATCGTCGTCGGCCCGCAGCTCAAGCTGCACCAGTGCGGTCTGCCGAAGGCCATGGCGCTCGAGCTCTTCAAGCCGTTCGTGATGAAGCGCCTGGTCGACCTGAACCACGCGCAGAACATCAAGAGCGCCAAGCGGATGGTCGAGCGCGGCCGCACGGTCGTGTACGACGTCCTCGAAGAGGTCATCGCCGAGCACCCGGTCCTGCTGAACCGTGCGCCCACGCTGCACCGCCTCGGCATCCAGGCCTTCGAGCCGCAGCTGGTCGAGGGCAAGGCCATCCAGATCCACCCGCTCGTCTGCACCGCGTTCAACGCGGACTTCGACGGTGACCAGATGGCCGTCCACCTGCCGCTCTCCGCGGAGGCGCAGGCCGAGGCCCGCATCCTGATGCTGTCCTCGAACAACATCCTCAAGCCGGCCGACGGCCGTCCGGTCACGATGCCGACCCAGGACATGGTCCTCGGTCTGTTCTTCCTGACCACCGACGGCGAGCTCCGTGACACCAAGGGCGAGGGCCGCGCGTTCGGCTCCACGGCCGAGGCGATCATGGCGTTCGACGCCGGCGAGCTCGCGCTGCAGTCGCCGATCGACATCCGCTTCCCGGTGGGCACCATCCCGCCGCGCGGCTGGACCCCGCCGGCGCGCGAGGAGGGCGAGCCCGAGTGGCAGCAGGGGGACTCGTTCCGCCTGCGCACCACCCTGGGCCGCGCGCTCTTCAACGAGCTGCTGCCCGAGGACTACCCGTTCGTCGACTACTCGGTGGGCAAGAAGCAGCTCTCCGAGATCGTCAACGACCTGGCCGAGCGCTACCCCAAGGTCATCGTGGCGGCGACGCTCGACAACCTGAAGGCGTCCGGCTTCTTCTGGGCGACCCGCTCCGGCGTCACCGTGGCCATCTCCGACGTCGTCGTCCCCGAGGCGAAGAAGGAGATCGTCGCCGGGTACGAGGCGCAGGACGAGAAGGTCCAGAAGCAGTACGAGCGCGGTCTGATCACCAAGGAAGAGCGCACGCAGGAGCTCATCGCGATCTGGACCAAGGCGACCAACGAGGTCGCCGAGGCGATGAACGCGAACTTCCCCAAGACCAACCCCATCTTCATGATGGTCGACTCGGGTGCCCGAGGAAACATGATGCAGATGCGGCAGATCGCGGGTATGCGCGGTCTGGTGTCGAACGCGAAGAACGAGACCATCCCGCGTCCCATCAAGGCGTCCTTCCGCGAGGGCCTGTCCGTCCTCGAGTACTTCATCTCGACGCACGGTGCCCGTAAGGGTCTCGCCGACACCGCCCTGCGTACCGCCGACTCGGGTTACCTGACCCGTCGTCTGGTGGACGTCTCGCAGGACGTCATCATCCGCGAGGAGGACTGCGGCACCGAGCGCGGTCTGAAGCTGCGGATCGCGGCGAAGGACGAGACGGGTGTCCTGCGCAAGACCGAGGACGTCGAGACCTCCGTGTACGCGCGGATGCTCGCCGAGGACGTCGTCGTGGACGGCAAGGTCATCGCGCCGGCCAACGTCGACCTGGGCGACGTGCTCATCGACGCCCTGGTCAACGCGGGCGTCGAGGAGGTCAAGACCCGTTCGGTCCTGACCTGCGAGTCCGCCGTCGGCACCTGTGCGTTCTGCTACGGCCGTTCGCTCGCCACCGGCAAGCTGGTCGACATCGGTGAGGCGGTCGGCATCATCGCCGCCCAGTCCATCGGTGAGCCGGGCACCCAGCTGACGATGCGTACCTTCCACACCGGTGGTGTGGCCGGTGACGACATCACCCAGGGTCTGCCCCGTGTCGTCGAGCTCTTCGAGGCCCGGCAGCCGAAGGGTGTCGCCCCGATCTCGGAGGCGGCCGGCCGCGTCCGCATCGAGGAGACCGAGAAGACCAAGAAGATCGTCGTCACCCCGGACGACGGCACCGACGAGACGGCGTTCCCGATCTCGAAGCGTGCCCGTCTGCTCGTGGGCGAGGGCGACCACGTCGAGGTGGGCCAGAAGCTCACCGTGGGTGCCACCAACCCGCACGACGTGCTCCGGATCCTCGGTCAGCGCGCGGTCCAGGTCCACCTGGTCGGCGAAGTCCAGAAGGTCTACAACTCGCAGGGCGTGTCGATCCACGACAAGCACATCGAGATCATCATCCGGCAGATGCTGCGCCGCGTGACGATCATCGAGTCCGGCGACGCGGAGCTGCTTCCGGGCGAGCTGGTCGAGCGGTCGAAGTTCGAGACCGAGAACCGTCGTGTGGTCACCGAGGGCGGTCACCCCGCCTCCGGCCGTCCGCAGCTGATGGGCATCACCAAGGCCTCGCTGGCGACGGAGTCCTGGCTGTCGGCCGCCTCCTTCCAGGAGACGACCCGAGTGCTGACGGACGCGGCGATCAACGCCAAGTCCGACAGCCTCATCGGCCTCAAGGAGAACGTCATCATCGGTAAGCTCATCCCGGCCGGTACGGGTCTGTCCCGCTACCGCAACATCCGGGTCGAGCCGACCGAGGAGGCCAAGGCCGCGATGTACTCGGCCGTCGGCTACGACGACATCGACTACTCGCCGTTCGGCTCGGGCTCCGGCCAGGCCGTTCCGCTGGAGGACTACGACTACGGTCCGTACAACCAGTAAGCGAGTCGCTTGATACCGGAGGGGGGGGCCCCCCCCGGGGGGGGGGGGGGGGGCCCCCCCCCCCGGCCCCCCCCCCCCGCCCCCCCACCCCCCCCCCCCCCCCCCCCCCCGCGCGGGGGGGGGGGGGGGCGGGGCGCCGGCCCCCCGC
>NZ_JBIWAS010000003.1:325033-339361 GCF_044760185.1 Streptomyces sp. NPDC098101
GGGGGGGCGCGGCCGGGGGTGTGGGGGTGTTTCAATCATAGGGGGTCCATAAACCCTTTTTGGGGGTGTTGGGGGGGGGGGGGGGGCCCCCGGGGTGGGGGGGGGGGGGGCCCCCCCTCCGGCGTTTCACCGGGCCGTCAGCTCCCACACCGCGACGAGCACCCCGGCGCTCGCGGTCAGGGCCGCGATGCTGGCCAGCGGCCAGCGGGTGCGTTCCAGGGCGTCGAGGCGGCTCTCGTGGTCCGCGAGCTGCTTGTCGGTCTGGTCGCTGCGCTGGACGAGCAGGGCCAGGGAGCCGTCGACCCGGGCGAAGCCGGCCTCCAGGGTGCCCCGGAGGCGTTCCAGTTCGAGGGCGACGGCGACGGGATCGTTCGGATCAGACTCGGTCATCGGCACCTCCCGGGGAGCTGCGCAGCCAGGACGGCAGCAGGGCCTGCACCGCGTCGAGGGCCATCACCCGGGCCAGTCCGCCGGCGACGGCGAGCGCCCCCGCGACCCAGGGGAGGGTCGCGGGGACGCCGGAGGCGTCGACGATCGCGGGGAGGACGACGGCGATGCCGACGGCGGACTGGAGGACGGTACGGGCCGTGCGCTTGGCGGCATCGGACATCGGGGTGCTCCTCACCGGGTGTACGGGACCTTCAGGGCGTTCCAGGAGACGGCGCCGGGGACGCCGTCGGCGTCGGAGCCGCGGAAGCCGAGCTTGTGCTGCCACTTCGCGTAGCTGCGCCGGTCGGCCTCGCTCCAGCGGGGGCCGGGCCCGACGGCGTACGCGGAGCAGCCCTCGGCGACGAGGCGGCGGCCCATCGCCGTGATGACCGGGGAGCTCGTCTCCGCGCGGAAGAACGAGGTGCCCGGGAACGGCTGGAGGCGGGGGGCGGCCGGCTTGCCGGCGCCGGGGGCGGGCGCGGGCTTCACGGGGGCCTTGTTCAGCCGGGCCCGGACCCGCTCGCGCATCACCGGCATCCCGAAGCCCTTGGGGTCGCTCTTCCAGTCGGACCACTCCAGGTGGCCGATGACGGACCTGGCGCCCCAGCCGTGCGCCCGGCACAGGGCGGCGGAGACCCGTTCGATCGCGTCGAGCTGGGCGGCCGGCCAGGGGTCGGCGCCGTTGCCGAGGTTGACGCACTCGAAGCCGTAGAAGCGGGAGTTGCCGTCGACGGCGTTCGGGCTGCCCTGGTGGGCGCGGGGGGCGGGCGGCCGGTCGCCGTACGTCTCGCCGGCGACGGCCTTGAGGACGGACGGGTCGCCGCCGCCGGCGTGGTTGGCGCGCCCGGCGGAGACGAGGTGGACGGTGCCGTCCTTGGCGATCACGCCGTGGCAGAGCGGGCCGGGCAGGCCCGTGTAGCCGTCGGAGCACATCGCGACCGTCGAGGCGGTGCCGGAGCTGACGGTGTGGTGGATCATCACACCGGTGACCGGGCCCCAGGCGCCCGCGCCGTTGCGGTCGTGGGTGCGCCAGCCGGGGTGCTCGACGACGGTGACGCCTTCGGCGCGGAGCGCGGCGAGGAGCCGGTCCGCGGTGAGGGGGGTGGCCATCCGGGGCCTCCTTCGGAAACGGAAAAGCCCGCTCCGGAGGATCCGGGCGGGCGGGCGTACGGGCGGTGCGGGGTTACGGGGCGGGGGCGGGCTGCTCCGGCTCCGGCTCGGGTTCCGGGGCCCAGGTCTCGCAGAGCGAGGCGTAGGCGGTCCGGCGGTTCTCGAAGTCGGCGAGCGCGGCGGTGACGGCCCGCCGGACGGCGGTCGGGTCGGGCACGGCCGGGACGCCGTCCTTCGCCGCGACGACGGCCAGGCCGTAGCCGCGCAGGACGGCGTCGCCCGTGCCGGCCCTGGCGAGCTCCGCGGTGACGGACACCGACGGGTACTCGCCGGTGATCGGGTCCCGCTCCAGGGTGTGGCCGAGGCCGTTGTCGTAGACGCGTACGGAGAGGGTGTGGCCGTTCTCCGTGACGGTGGCGCGGCCGGCGTAGTCGATGACCACGCCCCAGGGCTGGGTGGGGTCGATGTTCACGGAGTGCTCCTCAGGACTGGGTGCCGTACATGCTGACGGGCTGGGCGTACACCGTGCCGCTCGCGCTGGTGACCACGGCGTGGATCTCGACGGTCATCACCTTGCCGAACTTGGTCGCCATGTCGACCGGGAGCAGGCCGGTGTGGTCGAAGGTCTGTCCGGCGCTGACGGTCGGCCCGAACTGCTGGCCGTCGACCATGACCTTCACCTGGCCGGCCGCGCCGCTGGACGCCTTCGTGTACATCGCGAGGCGCATCTTGGGCTGCCAGACGGGGTTGAAGGACTGGGCGATGGGGGTGAAGGCCGTGCTCGTGGTGGACGGCCACTTCGCCTCCTTCAGGTGGTCCACCGGCGGCAGCAGTTGCAGCCACGGCCTGGCGAGGCCCCCGGTCGTGACGTCGTCGGCGAAGACCTCGTGCTGGTAGTTGTCGAAGATCCGCAGGACCGGCTTGGTGGTGGGGGTGCCGGCGGCCGGGACGGGCCGGATCTCGTTGAGGGGCGGGCGGGTGTTGACCGCCGTGGACAGGGCCTGGATCCGGCGCTCCATCTGGATCAGCCGGTCGATGATGTCCTCGGGCAGCAGGGCCATCAGGCCTCCTCCAGTGCGAGTTCGGCGGTGTCGGGACGGCCCCGTTCGGCCGGCCGGACCTTGACGCCGACGATGCGGTAGCGGGCGTCGAGGCCCGTGGGGTGCCATTCGTCGGTGATGCGGATGCGGGCGGTGCGGCCGAGGAGCGCCGGGGGGAGGACCCCGCCGAGCCGGATGCTGATCTCGGGGATCCGCACGTGGCCCGCCGCCTCGTCGACGGCGGCCTGGGCGAGCGAGTTCAGCGTGGCCTTGTCGCTGATGTCGTTGTGGTCCTCGGACAGGTCGAGCTGGGGCCAGAGGTCGGGCAGCGGGGTGCTCGGCACGGCCGGGTCGGACAGGGTCGGCCGGGACTCGGCCCCGGCGTTGCTGTTGGCCGAGGCGCCGCGGACCAGGGCCACGGTCCCCCCGCGGGTGGCGTCGTCCGGGAGGGAGTACGACAGGATCGTGCCGGGCCGGTCGAAGATCATGTCGGTGGCGCCGGTGCGGATCCCGGGCGAGCCGAGCCGGAGCTGGCGGACCCGCTTGCCGTCGGCCGGGTCGCGGTAGACGAGGATCTGGTACTCGAAGCCCTTCTCCTGGGCGCCGAGCTGGTCGAGCGCCTCCTGGTAGGAGGTCTCGTCGCCGTGCCGCCAGGAGGCCGTCCGGGTCACGCCGGACTCCACCGTCTCGTCGCCGACGTCGATGCCGCTGCCGGCCAGGCCCTCCGACAGGTGGGACCAGAGGGCGCGCGCGATGACGAACTGTTCGGTCGGCTGGGTGAACCGGGTGGCGAACCGGTCCGTGCGGATGCGCCGCCGGCCCGCGTACGAGTCGAAGGTGGAGGCCTGGATGCCGAGGGTCACCACGCCCCGGTCGCTGGACTGCAGGTTGGTGGTCCAGACGATGCCGCCCCACCACAGGTCCCCGCCGCGCTCCAGGTAGACCGTGGTGCGGCCCGGCTTGATCTTGTGGGCCCGCTCGGCGATGGCCCGGTCGGGGAGGGGGACGGTGCCGGACAGGGAGCCGGCCCGGCCGATGTAGTCCTCGAACGAGACGTCCCGCAGCGGCAGGATGTCGAGGGTCGTGTCGGTCACGAGGTCGCAGAAGATGGCCCGGTAGGGCGTGTCGAGTGCCATGGGAGGCCCCCTTACAGGACGTAGGTGGCGGACACCCGGACGTGCCGGCCGGCCACGAGGGCGCCGTTCGGCGACCAGGTGCGCAGCGTCAGCTGTCCGCTGGTGGAGAGGAAGACGCCGCCGGAGGCGAAGCCGTCGGAGGCCGCCGCCTCGTACTCCAGGGCGGGGCGCCAGCCGGCGGGGAGGGTGAGGAGCGGCTCGTCGTTGATGTTGCCGGCGCTGTTGGCGTTGATGTCGGCGCCGTTGCGGGTGACGACGGCCGTGACGCTGGCGACGCCGCGGGTGCGGCGCCCGGCGAAGGAGTGGAGGGTCCAGCCGGTCAGCGCGGTCGCGCCGGTGGTCGTGGTCTCCACCTCCACGGGCGGCTGGTAGTTCGCCCAGGAGGTGCCGTTCCACCGCTGGAGGACGCCGTTGTTCTCCCGGAACTGGCCCGGGTAGCTGCCGACGGAGAGCGCGCCGGAGGGGGCGACGCCGCCGATCTCCTTCGGGTAGGCGACCCAGCCGTTGCCGTCCCAGCGCTGGAGGTGGCGGGCGTTGTCGTTGTCCTGGTACTGGCCGGGGTAGGAACCGGGCACGCCGGCGTTGTTGTAGACGGGCAGGATGCCGCCGACGCCGACGAGGGTGGTCCGCAGGTCGGTGACGGCCCCGCCCGTCCAGAGGATGCCGCCGGTGCCGGCCGAGGCCGACTTCTCCACCCTGACGGTGAAGAGCGGCAGGGAGAGCGGCGGCGCCCCGGGGGCGGTCGGCTGCGCCTTCGGCGCGCCCTTGAGGATCTCCAGGGTGGCTTCGCTCTTGGTCAGGCTGTCGAACTCGTCGTCGTACACGCGCAGGAAGACGAGGTCGACGCGCGGGTGAAGCGGATCGCCGTCGCCGAAGGTGAGGACGGTGTCCGCGTCGAGGGTGACGGGGTACGCGCCCTGGAGGTTCGGGCCCTGGACGACGGCTCGCCCGGCGTAAATGGTGGCGCTCATGGGGCCGTTGCCGCTGAGCGAGAAGCCGCTGACGCGGAACTTCCCGTCGTTCGAGCCGGGCAGGATGCCGGAGCGCGAGGCGAGCGGGTTGACCGGCGTGGTGGCGCCGTGGGCGGTGAGCCGGGTGGTGACGCGGGTCTGCCCGGTCGGCGGCAGCCAGCCGCTGCGCAGTGCCATGGTGTTCTCCTGTCGGTGGGTGGTCCGGGACTACGGCAGCGGGTCGACCTTGATGAAGGTGTTGTCGAAACCGCCCCTGAGGGAGAGGTTGTTGTTGATGACCCGGAAGAAGGCCGTGAGCGTGTACGTCGCGCCCGGGGTCAGGCCGGACAGGCGGCGCGTGGTGGACACCGAGACCATGTGCTGGCTGGCGGCGATCGTCGCGTAGTCGTCGTCGAGGTCGTTGACGACCGTGGAGCCCTGGGTGAGCCGGAGCGCCATGTACGCGTAGTGGTCGGGGCTCTGCGACCGCATCTTGCAGCCGAAGGCGACGGCGATCGCCTTCGACGGCGGGGCGACGAAGGAGAGCGCGAGCGGGTTGGTGGTGCGGCCCTGGAGCGTCGAGGTGTACGTGGTCGACGGGGTGTCGCCGAAGTCGCCGTTGTCGACGAAGTACGGGCCCGGTACGGCCGGGGCCCACGCCGAACCGTTCCAGCGCTGGAGCTGGCCGCCCGTCGAGTCGCGGTACTGGCCCGTGTAGCTCGCCGGCGTGGTCGACGCGGAGGCCGGGACGATGCCGCCGAGCGCCGAGGGGTACGAGACCCAGGCGCCGCCGTCCCAGCGCTGGAGCGCGCCGCCCGCGTCCTGGTACTGGCCGGGGTAGGCGCCCGGCTGGGACGCGCCCTCGACCGGGAGGATGCCGCCGAGGGAGACGACCGGGGTGCGCAGGTCCTTGAGCGCCCGGTCCCAGGGGATGCCGCCGTTGCCCGCGCTGGCGCCGGCCGGGACGGTCACCTCGTAGAGCGGGAGGCAGCGCGGCGGGACGCGCGGGACCTTCGGCTCCTGCTCGGGCTGGCCCTGGATGACCTCCAGCACGGCCTCGGTGCGGTCCCCGCCGTCGTAGAGCTTGTCGTAGACCTTCAGGACGATCAGGTCGATGCGGGCGTACTGGGCGTTGCCGGGTCCGAAGGTCACGACCTCGGAGGCCGGCAGGGTCACCGGGAAGACGCCCTGGGAGATCTCGCCCTGGATGACGGCCCGGCCCTCGGAGACGGTCGCCGACATGGCGGCGGAGCCGAAGGTCCAGAAGCCGGAGAGCCGGTACTGGCCGCCGTACGAGCCGGGCAGGACGCCGGAGCGGACCTGGACGGGGTTCGTCATGGTGGTGACACCGGTCTGGGTGAGCCGGGTGTCCTCGCGGGTCTGGCCGGTCTCGACGACCCAGCTGCTGCGCAGGTTCATGGGGATTCTCCGTTCGGGGAAGGACGCGAGGGGGGAGCGGGGGAGCGGGGGATCAGGCCTTGATCCACTCGGTGTTGAGGTTGCAGGCGTAGCCCGAGCCGCCGAGCGTGCGCACGGCCGCCGTGTGGGTCTGGTAGGCGGCGAGCTGGACGGTGTTGCCCGCGGCGAGCTTGACCAGGCCCTGGCCGCCGATCGCGACGGCGCCGGTGGAGGCCTGGGTCAGCCACGTGCAGCGGCTCACGCCCACGCCGTTGACGAGGATCCGGGCGCCGCGCAGGCCGTTCGCGGAGTCGCCGGACCAGACGACGTGGCCGGAGATCCGGTACCAGCCGGCCCGGGGCGCGGTGTAGGTGTTGCCGCCGTTCCAGCCCGAGGCGTCGTCCACGTCGACGCTCTGGAGGGCGACCGGCGTCCAGGCGTTGGAGGCGATGCTCTGCTGCACCGTCTGGGAGGCGCTGAACAGGACCGAGGCCCTGCCGTCGGCGTACTGCCAGGCCGCGCCGTCCCAGCGCTGGAGCCCGCCGGTGTTGTCCCGGTACTGGCCGGTGTAGGCGCCGTTGGCGGTGCCGGCCGGGGCGATGCCGCCGACGGCCTTGGGGTACGAGACCCAGGTCGTGCCGTCCCAGCGCTGGAAGAGGCCCGCCGTGTCCCGGTACTGGCCGGTGTAGGCGCCCTTGAAGCCGCTGGCGGGCATGATGCCGCCGAGCGGGACGACCGGCCAGTGCAGGGGGGTGACGGCGGTGCCCCAGCTGATCCCGCCGGTACCGGCCGAGCTGCCCTTCGGCACCCGGACCGTGTAGAGCGGGATCGTGCTGCCCGGCCCGGTCGGCGGGGCGGCGGGGGCGGCCTGGGGGGCGCCCTTGACCACCCGTACGACCGCCTCGGTGCTGCCCGAGCGGTCGTAGGCGTCGTCCATCACGGCCAGTTCGACCAGGTCGATCCGGTCGTACTGCGGGTCGCCGTCCGTGAGCGTGAAGGTCTCCGGCGCGGTGACGGCGACGAGGTAGGCGCCCTGGGCGGTGTCGTTGCCCTGGACGATCGCGCGGCCGGTGCCGATGGTGAGCTGCATGGGCGCGCTGCCGGTCAGCACGAAGCCGCCCGGCACGATGCCCGCCCGCGAGCGCAGGGGGGTCTCCTCGGCGCTCTGGCCGCTGGGGGTGAGCAGGGCGGCGAGGGTCAGGCGGGTGTCCTCGCGGGTCTGGCCGGTGGACTGGAGCCAAGCGGCGCGTACGGTCATGGGGTCACCTCTCCGGAAGGGGGCGGGGCGGGGCGGTCGGTGGGGAGGGGCCGCCGGCCGCCGGGGGCGGACGGCGGCCGGGGCGTCCTCGTCACCACTCGGCGCCGCGCCAGCGCACGGTCATCAGCGCGTCCGCGGTGCTCGCCTCGGGCCGGAAGGACAGCTCGCTCCGGCCGGGGTCGACCACGAACAGCTCCTCCGGGGTGGAGTCGGCCATCGCGGTGTGCAGGCGGGAGGCGGAGTTGTTGAGCATGACGGTGCCCGCGCGGGTGTCGACGGTCAGTTCGTCGCCGGCGGTCAGGTCGATCGCGTACCGCAGCCGGCGCCTGCTGACCCGCTCGGTGACGGTCGGCATGGAGCACGGGCCGCGGAAGACGATGACCGGGTGGACCGGGGCGGAGCCGGTGTTCTCGACGACGGCGTCGCCGGTGCTCTTGGCCTGGCCCCAGGTCAGCGGCCAGGTCAGCGGCCAGGTGAGGCCCGACTCCGGCTGCGGGGGGCTGGTCGTGGCGGTCTGCTCGTTGACGAAGTACCGGCGCGGGTCGGCGGCCAGCCACTGGACCGACATGCGGGAGCTGCCCTGGGTGGCGAAGCCCTGGTCGGCCGGGACCACGCGCTGGGCGATCCGGGCGCGCACGGTGAGCAGTTCGCCGTGCAGCCGGACGGTGAGCCAGCGCTCCTCTTCGAGGAGGGCGAGGGCCTGGCGCAGCCTGCGGACGGCCTCGACGGCGCCGCCGTACTCCGGCATCAGCACGATCGTGCCGCCGACCTTGCGGGGCTTGGCGTACCGGGAGCCCGGCCAGGCGCCGTGGGAGGTGGGGCGGTCGGCGTCGGAGGAGTCGTACTCGGGCAGGTCCTCCCAGCCGGAGAGGCCGGACTTGTCGACGGCGAAGGGGGTGCCGGGGCCGATGAGGAGCCCGGCCCACTGCACCTGCCCGTCCTGGGTGATGAGCGAGCCGGGCGCGAGGTCGGCGGTGTAGGAGTTCTCGGAGTACGGGGGCGTGGTCTCGGCCATGGGGCCGTCACCTCACTTGGGTCGGGGGCGGTCGACCGCGGGCGGTCGGGTGCGGGCGGACGGCCGCCGTCGCGGGGCGGTCGGCCGGGGCTGACGGGGGCTGACGTGCGCGGGGCGGTCGGCCGGGTCGGGGCGCGCGGGACGGCGCGCGGTCGAGGCGCGGGCGGTTCGGGGCGCGGGCGTCAGTGGCGGGCGGTCGCCGTCAGCGGCGGGCGGTCGCGAGGAAGAGCAGGTCCTCCGCGGTCGACCGGGGTCCGGCGCCGGGCTCCTCGTGGAAGTCCCGGACGCGGTGCGGTGCGGGGAGCGGCTCGTCGATCGCCGGGACCCGGCGGGTCTCCAGCTGGGCGAGCGAGTCGATGCGGAAGTCGTCCGGGGTGCCGGGGGAGACGATGCCGCCCTCGGCGAGCAGCGGGATCTTGTCGAGGTCGACGCCGAACTTCTTGTCCGTGAGCGGGATTTCGACGGTGAGCTTGTTCAGCCCGTCGATGATCCAGTTGGCGAACGCGATGAGCCCGTTGATCGGCCCCTTGACGACCCCGAGCACGGCGCTCAGCGCGCCCTCGATCAGGTCGCCGATGCCGCGCAGCGCCCTGCCCACCGCGTCCTTGGCGGTGCGGAAGAAGCCGGGGATCTTGTCGGTGATCCAGCGGACGACCGGCTGGACGGCGTTCTTGACGCCGCCGAGCGTCCGGGAGGCGATGCCGCGCAGCGCCTGGGTGGCGGAGCGGACGGCGGAGCCGATCCGGGAGATGCCGCCGATCGCCGAACCGACGGCCTTCAGGCCGGCCTTGAAGACGGTCAGGTACGCCTTGGCGTACATGCCCACGGCCTGGCCCAGGAGCCGCATGAGCGGCTGGAGGAACTTCCAGACCGCCTGGAACCCCTTCAGGGCCTGCTGGAAGACCTGCTTGATGATCCGCTGTCCCGTCTCGGAGCTGACGGCCAGCTCGATCAGGTACGCGGCGATCGGCACGAGCAGGCCGACGACGAAGCCGAGCGGGTTGGCCCGCATGGCGACGTTGACGCCCGTCATGGCGACCGAGGCGACGGTCATGACGGTGCCGAAGGTGCCCATCAGGCCGGTGATGACGTCCGTGACGGGCAGCAGCGGCAGGAGCAGGCCGAGGACGGCCCCGGCGCCGGTGCCGATCCTGCGGGCGGCGGTGCGGGCCTTGCCCGCGGTGGTGCCGATCCGCTTGATCCGGGCGGGTGCGGTGGAGCTGCGAATCCTGGTGACGGCGGTGGCGGTGCCGGAGGCGCCCTGCCCGAGGGCGCGCAGGGAGGTCCCGGCGGTGCGGACCGAGGCGGCGAGGGCGCCGACGCCGCCGGCGGCACCCCGGACGTTCTGCCGGAGCCTCTTCAGCGAACCGCTCGCTCCGCCGAGACCCTGCCGCAGGTTGCCCATCGGGGCGATGGCCACGCGGAAGTTCGGAGCGGCTGCGAACGCGGCGCTCATGCGCGTGCTCCACGCGCCTTCACGAGGTACATCAGCGCGTCGGCGGTGGCGTGCGGGTCGCTGTTCCGGGCCGCGTGGTAGTGCTCGATGTGCAGCCCCGCGCCGGCGGTCCCGGTCTGAGCACCCTGGGCCATGCGGGCGCGGCGGGCGGTCTGGGCGAGCAGCCGGTCCAGCTTGGAGAGCGGGAGGACGGCCTCGGCCTCGCCGGCCTCGGCGAGGATCGCCGGGACGCCGCCGCTGCGGGGCATGACGACGCCGCCGGTGGCGAGCATGGGGATGGTGGGCAGGTTGACGCCGAAGGTCTTGCCGCCGACGACCGGGACCCAGCCGGGGACGCTGACCTTGACGCGGTTGAGGCTGCCGATCATCGAGTTGATGAGGCCGATGACGGCGTTGATCGGGCCCTTCACGCCGCTCTTGATGCCGTTGAACGCCCGGGACGCGATGTCCTTGAGGCCGTTCCAGACGGACGACATCCTGTCCTTGACGGCGCTGAAGGCCTTCGGGATCGCGGACTTGATCCAGTTCACCACCGGGGTGATGACGGCCTTGATGCCGTTCCAGACCGTGCCGATCACGGTCCTGATCGCCTTCATGACCGTCGTGATGACCGTCTTCCAGACGTTCACGTAGGTCTTGATGACGGTCGCGACGGCCTTGACGACGGTGGAGACGGCCTTCTTGATGCCGTTCCAGACGGTCTTGATCAGGTCGCCGGCCTTCTTCATGATCGGCCCGACGGCCTTCATGACGGAGCTGATGACGCTCTTGACGGCGCTGAACGCCTTCTTCAGGACCGTCTGCATCGTCTTCGAGCGGAGCGCCATGTCGACGATCGCCTCGATGAGCGGCATGAAGAGTTCGAGCAGCCGGACCAGGAAGTTGCCCTTCATGGACTTGTTGAGCTTGTCCTGGCCCTTGGCGGCCTTGCCCGCGCCGGACTCGTACTTGGAGAGCTTGCCGCCGGCGGACTGGGCGGTGTCGCCGGCCTTCTTCATGGCGCGCTCGGCCTGCTCGGAGGCCGTCTTGAGGTTCTTGAGCTGGGTGCCGGCGCCCTGGGCATTGGTACGGAGCGTCTTGAGCTGCCCGGACGCGGACCGCCCGGCGTCACCGACCTTCTTGACCGAGGTGCCGGTGCCGGAGGCCTGGGTTTTGAAGCTGCCGAGGGCGCTGGACGCGTTCTTCAGGTTTCTGACGAGAGACATGGGTTACCTCCTTTCGGGGTGGGTGGGGATCAGGCGCCGGCCGCGCCGCCGAGCTCCTGGTCGAGGGACTGGACCGTCCCCCTGAGCTCGATGAACTTCTGCCGCAGGGTCCCGGTCTCCTTGGCGAGGCTGTTCATCGCCCTGGCCTGCCCGGCCAGCTCCGGCTCCTTGGGGAGCTTGGACGGCTGGAAACCGTCCATGGCGAGATTGAGCTTCTCGAGGCCTTCGGTGACTTCCTTGAGCGCCACGCGGTTGACCAGGTTGACGGCGTCGCTGATCTTCTTGACGGCGCTCGCCGCCTTCTCGGCCTTGGCCTCGCGCGGCAGCTTGCCGAACAAGGTCTGGAACGTGGGGGCCAGCTTGTTGAACCTGTCCATCGCCTTGTTCAGCGGGACGAGCTTCTTGCGCAGGGCCTCGGCCCGCGTGGCGTTGGCCGGGTCGCTCACGAGATCGGCGAGGCTGGTGCCGCCGTTCCAGACGCGCTGCTCACGCTGGTTGACGGCGGCGAGCGTCTCCCGCCCCCAACCACCGTCGGGGTTCTTGGTCCAGATCCGCTTGCTGTCGTCGCCGCGGGTCTGCGCGTACCGCCACCCGTTGACGATCAGGCCCTTGATGGCGGGCAGCAGGCCGATCATGAGGGCGCCCGCGAGAGCCGCGAAGAGCCAGTTCTGCCATGCGACCTTCGCGCCCTCCTCCTTGCTCTCGAACCACTTCTCGAGCGCCGCGGCGAAGCCGCCGGCGATGGGGGTGGCCTCCATGAACTCGGTCCACTGGTTCTTGGTGGCCTCGGTGTGGATGTCCTCGATCTTGGAGATGGTGGCGGCGAAGAACTCCTTGATGAAGTTCTCCGTGGCGATCTTCGGCGCCACGTTGATGAGGTGGTTCTTGAGCAGGGAGGGCAGCTTCGGCTTCTTGGCGTCCTCCGGGTCGGGCCTGGCATCGATGAGCGCGGCCTTCAGTTCGGAGATCTTGTCGAGGATCTCCTGTTCCTTTGTCACGTTTGCTCCGCTTCCGGCCCGTACGGGCCAAGCGCCGAAAAGCCCCCACCGGTTCCGGCGGGGGCTCGTTCGTGTGGGGGCGGCGGGCGGCGGCTAGGCGTCCTCGTCCCGGTGGGCGTCGCGCCGCGCCGTGGCGAGGGCGTCGTTCCAGCCGGCCGCGTATGCGAGGGTCTCGCGGCGGGTGACCTCGGCGCACAACGTGCCGAGCAGCGCTCTCTTGTCGAGGGCGGCGGGTCCTTCGAGGAGCTGGCGGAGGCGGTCCTGGAGCGGGATGTGCGGTCGCGATGCCTCGGCCTGCTGAGTCATGGACGCCTGCCTTCCGGTTGCTTGCCCGTGCGTGTGTGGCGGCGCCGCGGAGTGAGGAGCGAGGGCACCACATGTTCGAACTTTTGTGCGAACAGAGTGTGGAACACCTGTTCTATGTTTGTCGAGCGGAAAACACCTGACGGCGTGTCTTTTGGCTTGTTTCCCGAACGGGTTGGTGGCTGATCCGCGCTTCTGTTCGACCGGGTAACCTGGAGGACGCGTTCCTCGGGCCCGGCCGCTCCGAGGGACAAGGGGCGCGAGGGGCGCGCGGGGACCCCGGGGGGCTGGAAGGCAGTACTGACGCATGGACACGGAGCCGGGAGCGAACCGGCGGGAACGAATGGTCGACTGGCTCGCCTCCCACCCCGATCTGCCCCACCTCTTCGCGCGCCTCTCCGAGCTCGCGCACGTCCATGGCTACGCCCCCGAAGACCTCGTCGTGATGCCGAGGAGCGAGGTCGACCGCCGCGAGACGACCGCCTTCACCTCCGGCTGGGCCGAGGCCGTCGCGGACGAACTCCCCCGCATCCGCAGGGACTACGAGAAGCGCATCGCGGACGCCTACGCACAGGGCCAGAGTGACGCGCGTGGAGTCCGCCGGCCCCGGCGCCGCGCGGACGGCGGACAGGACGGCGCCCGGGTCATCCCGCTGCCCTTCGCCCGGCTCCTCGAACCGCCGGCCGCCGTGGTCGAGGCGGAGGAGCGCGTACGGAGGGAACGCGAGCTGTTCGAACAGCGGCCCGAAGAGGATCAGCCCGAACGGGACCGGTCCGCACCGGATCCGTTCGCACAGGAACAGGACCAGGAGGCCGAGCCCGAGCACCACAGGGAGTCCGAGCCCGCACGTCACACCGAGCCGGACGTCCTCCTCAGCGCCCAGGAGAGCCGTACCCGCAGGAACGCCCAGCCGGTGCGCAAGGTCGTCCGCGGCAAGGGCGGCCGCCCGATCGTGCCGCCCCTCGGCGTGCCCGCCCAGTCCGTGTCCGGCGGCGAGCGCCGGGGCCCCGAGTCCGCCGAACCGGAGACGCGTCCGGGCCGGGGACGCCGGCTCTCCGACCGGGCCAAGGCCCTGGAGAAGGAGCTGTCCTCCGAGCGAGCACCGGAAGCGCCCCCGGAGTCCACTCCCTGACGGGAAGGGACTCCGGGGGCCGCGGGGGAAGGTGGTCTCAGCCGAAGAACCGGACGAGCTGTCCTGGGGAGACCTCGGGGGTCTCCGCCCCCGGGGAGTCCCCGTCCCGCTCCTCGGTCTCCTCGTCCTTGTCGCCCGGACGGGGAACGGGCTTCGGCGGATCGGGCTGGTCGCCGTCCTCGGACGCGTTGACGCACTGGAACATCCAGTTGGCGGCCGCCAGGTGGTCCACCGTCGCCGCGAGCAGGTGGTCGGTGATCGACCACTCCGCGACCTCGCCGTGGAGCTCGCGCTGGAGGGCGCTGTCCCGCGGCAGGTGCTTGATCAGGACCAGCACCCGCCGGCTGGAGAGCTCCCCGCGGTGCCAGTCGAGGAGGTCGACCCCGTAGTGGCGGATGAAATCGGCCTCGAGGGCCTCGGCGTGTTCTTCGACGAACGCGACGAGGCTCAGTCTTCCCCCAGGCCGAGCCCGGTCTCCTTGCCGTAGGCCTCCAGGATGGCGGCGATGTCCTGCATGGTGATGTCGTGCTGCTCGAACCGGTTGAACTGCTCCTCGCCCATCAGGAGCGCGAGCAGGCCGTCGACGTCGTTGTCGTCGAGCTTGCGCAGCCCCTTGGCGGTCGCGCGGCTCAGCTCGGTCGGAAGGGTGTAGGTCTCGCCGTCCAGCTCGAAGGACCACTTGCGGCCGTGGGCCTCCTGTCGCTGGGCGCGGGCGGCGTTGACGTCGAAACGGGCCATGGTGATGCGTACTCCTTGGTCGGGTGCGGAGGGGGAAGCGGGGGCGGGGGGGGGGGGCGGGGGGGCCGCCCCCCCCCCCCCGGGGGGCCCCCCCCCCCGCCGCCCCCCGCGTTTGCGGAATACGTGCCCGCGGCCCCCCCCGGCCCGCACCCCCCCCCCA